>DASSBG010000027.1:0-56289 GCA_035699085.1 Rhodanobacteraceae bacterium | reverse complement strand
ACACGTGTTTGGCCAAATCAATCCCGATCGTCGTAACCTTGTTCATGGGCTCGCTCCCGGCAATTTTCGGTGGAAGTGACATCTCACCACCGCTGGCACCAGATGCCTAATGCGCCGGGGGCGAGTCCATGTGATTACGGCGCATGGCGCGCGTTGCGTGCGCCATGCGCTACGATAGCGTTTTCGCACGCACGCCTCTCCGCACATGACTTTCGCGCCCCCGATCGAGCTTGCCGACGATGCCCTGACCATCGCCGGCACCGCCTATCGGTCACGCCTGCTGACCGGCACCGGCAAGTACAAGGACCTGGACGAGACCCGGCGCGCCAGTGACGCCGCGGGCGCCGAGATCGTCACCGTGGCGATCCGCCGCAGCAACATCGGCCAGGACCCGGACCAGCCCAACCTGCTCGACGCCCTGCCGCCCGAGCGTTTCACCATCCTGCCCAACACCGCCGGCTGCTACACCGCCGAGGAGGCGGTGCGCACCTGCCGTCTGGCGCGCGAGCTGCTGGACGGCCACGCGCTGGTCAAGCTGGAGGTGCTGGGCGATTCGAAGACGCTGTTCCCCGACGTCGTGCAGACGCTGGACGCAGCCGAGCGGCTGGTGGCCGACGGTTTCCACGTCATGGTCTACACCAGCGACGACCCGATCCTGGCCAAACGCCTTGAGGAGATCGGCTGTGCCGCGGTGATGCCGCTGGCCGCGCCGATCGGCTCGGGCCTCGGCATCCAGAACCGCTACAACCTGCTGGAGATCGTCGACAACGCCAAGGTACCGGTGATCGTCGATGCGGGCGTCGGCACGGCGTCGGACGCCGCGCTGGCCATGGAACTTGGCTGCGATGGCGTGCTGATGAACAGCGCCATCGCGCTGGCCCGCGATCCGGTGCGCATGGCCACGGCCATGCGCCACGCGGTGGTCGCCGGCCGGCTGGCCTTTCGCGCCGGGCGCATCCCGCGCAAGCGTCACGCGTCGGCGTCCAGTCCCGTCGACGACCTGATCGGCTAGCGCGCTGGTGGGCGCGCCGGGCAGCCAACAGCACGCCGGCCGCCGCCCGCTGCGCAGTTTCGTGCTGCGCGAGGGCCGCATGACGCCGGCCCAGCGCCGCGCCTTCGACCAGCACTGGCCGCGCTACGGCCTCGAACCCGGCGGCGACGCCCCGGGCGACTTTGCCGCGGTGTTCGGCCGCCGCGCCGACCTCGTGCTGGAGATCGGCTTCGGCAACGGCGAGGCGCTGGCGCACGCGGCGGCGGCAGAGCCGCAGCGCGACTTCATCGGCGTCGAGGTCCACGGCCCCGGCGTCGGCCGGCTGATGAACGCGCTGGCCGCGCAGGGCAGCGACAACGTGCGGCTGTACCGCCACGATGCCGTCGAGGTGCTGCGTGACGAGATTGCCCCGGCGGCACTGGCCGAGACCCGCATCTGGTTTCCCGATCCGTGGCCGAAAAAGCGCCACCACAAGCGGCGCCTGTTGCAGCCCGGTTTCGCAGCGCTGCTTGCCGAACGCACGCGGCCGGGCGGGCTGCTGCACCTGGCCACCGACTGGGCCGGCTACGCCGAGCACATGATCGAGGTGCTGGAGGCCTCGCCGCAGTGGCGCAACCGGATGGGCCCGGGCCGCGGCGCCGAGCGCCCGCCCTGGCGGGTCGAGACGCATTTTGAGCGGCGTGGCACCAAACTGGGGCACGCCGTGTGGGATCTTCTCTACGATCGCACCACGGCAGACTGAGCCCGCGCGCAATGGACAACGGCCTGACCCTCACCACCGACATGCTGCTCGTGCTGGCGCTGGTGGGCTTCACGCTGATGATGCTGGTGCTGGAGTGGGTGCGCTCGGACATCGTGGCGCTGCTGGTGGTGGTGGTGATCGGGATCACCGGCCTGATGCCGGTGGACCGCCTGTTCGACGGCTTCGCCGGCAACGCGGTGATCTCGCTGATGGCGATCATGATCATGGGCGCCGGCCTGGACCGCACCGGCGTGCTGGCCAAGACGGCCAACCTGATCCTCAAGGTCGCCGGCGGCGCCGAGTCGCGGCTGGGCACGGCGGTCAATGCCACCGTCGGCACGCTGTCGTCGGTGATCCAGAGCCAGGCGCTGGCGGCGCTGTTCCTGCCGGTGGTCAGCCGCGTCAGCGCGCGCACCGGCGTGCCGCTGAAGCGCCTGCTGCTGCCGATGGCCTTCTGCATCCTGGCCGGCACCAACATGACCCTGGTGTCGAACTCGCCGCTGATCCTGCTCAACGACCTGGTCGCCAACGCCAACCTCAACCTGCCGCCGGGCGCGCAGACCATCGAGCCCTTCGGCCTGTTCGCCAACACGCCGGTCGGCATCGCGCTGTTGATCGTCGGCGTCGCCTATTTCGCCGTCATCGGCCGGCGCCTGCTGCCGCGCGGCGAGGACAAGCAAAGCGTCACGCCGGGCCGCACCGAGAGCTACTTCGCCGACGTCTACGGCATCCGCGGCGAGGTGCTGGAGCTGACGGTGACCGCCGAGAGCCCGCTGGTCGGCATGAGCGTCGGCGAAGCCGAGCAGCTGCACGACGCGCCGCTCATCCTCGCCATGAAGAACGGCAACGAGGCGCGACTGGCGCCGCCGGCCGACCAGATGATCTGGGTGGGCACGGTGCTCGGCGTGCTGGGCCCGCGCGAGGCCGTCGGCGATTTCGCCGCCAACCAATTGTGCCGGCTGGCTCCGCGGCTGCGGCAGCTGGGCGACATGTTCAACCCCAGCCGCACCGGCATCGCCGAGGTCGTGGTGCCGCCGAGTTCGCACTTCATCAAGCAGACCATCGGCGACCTGCACCTGCGCAAGCGCCTTGGCTTGTCGGTACTGGCAGTGCACCGTGGCGACCAGGTGTTCCGCGAGGACGTGCGCCAGGTCGCGCTGCGCGCCGGCGACACGCTGGTGATCCACAGCCGCTGGCAGGACCTGGTGCTGGCGCAGGAGAACCGCGACCTCGTGGTGGTGACCGCGATCCCCAAGCAGGAGCAGCGGCCGGGCAAGATCTGGTACGCCATCGGCTTCTTCGCGCTGGCGATGGGCCTTGGCCTGTTCAGCGAGCTCAAGCTCAGCGTGGCCTTGATGATCGGCGCGGTCGGCATGCTGCTGGCCGGGGTGCTGAACATGGACGAGGCCTACACCGCGATCAACTGGAAGACCGTGTTCATCACCGCCTGCCTGATCCCGTTGGGCTGGGCGATGGATGCCACCGGTACCGCCGCCTGGATCGCCCAGGAGGTGCTGCACTATTTCGGCGCGATGCCGCCGTGGGTGCTGGAGGCCTGCATCTCGATACTCACCCTGCTGCTGTCGCAGGTGATCTCGCACGTCGGCGCCACGGTGATGATGGTGCCGATGGCCATCAACATCGCGCTGGCCTCCGGCGGCAACCCGGCGATGTACGCGCTGCTGGTGGCGATGTCGGCCTCCAACACCTTCCTGATCCCCAGCGCCAGCCCGACCTTGCTGATCGTCGCCGGCCCCGGCGGCTACCACACGCGCGACTTCATCCGGGTCGGCCTGCCGTTGACGCTGCTGATGCTGGTGGTGATGGTCGCGGGCATCAACCTGATGTACCGCTGACGCCCGCGGCGTGGCCGGCTCAGGTGGTGCGCGTCGTGGCGGCGGCGATCGCCTCGCGCATGGCGCCGATCTCGGCCGCGTAGTCCGGCGACTTGAAGATCGCCGAGCCGGCGACGAAGGTGTCGGCGCCCGCCGCTGCCACCTCGCCGATGTTGCCGGCCTTGACCCCGCCATCAACCTCCAGCCGCACGTCGCGGCCGCTGGCGTCGATCATCGCCCGGGCGCGGCGCAGCTTGTCCAGCGCCGAGGGGATGAAGCTCTGGCCGCCGAAGCCCGGGTTGACCGACATCACCAGCACCAGGTCGATGTTGTGCAGCTCGTATTCGAGGTAGTCGAGCGGCGTGGCCGGGTTGAACACCAGCCCAGCCTTGCAGCCATGCGCCTTGATCAACTGGATGCTGCGGTCTACATGCTCGGTTGCTTCGGGATGAAAGCTGATCACGGTCGCGCCGGCCTCGGCGAACGCCGGCACGATGGCGTCGACCGGCTTGATCATCAGGTGTACGTCGATCGGCGCGGCGATGCCGTCATCGCGCAGCGCCTTCAGTACCATTGGCCCTATGGTCAGGTTCGGTACGTAATGGTTGTCCATCACGTCGAAGTGCAGCCAGTCGCCGCCCGCGGCCAGTGCGGCCGCACTGTCCTCGCCCAGCCGGGCAAAGTCGGCGGACAGGATGGACGGGGCGATCACGGCGTGTTGCCTTGGCATGGCGGGACCCATCGACGAGGCTGGGTCCATTGTAACCAGCATGCCGGGCGGGTTGCCGGCCCGGGCTGCGTTCGCCACCAGGTGCCGGGATGCCGCGGGCGGCAGCGCGCGCTGCGAGCGCCCTTGATCCAGGTCAATGGTTTGCGTCACCGAACTTCGCTACAGTCAGTGCGAACCTGCAGGAGTGAGCCATGTCAAACGCGCAACAGCACGACAATACGGGTTCCCAGGCCTGGCCAGCGATGCTGGGCTCGGCGCTGCGGGTGGCCTTCGGCCTGATCTGGGCGGTCGACGCCGCGCTCACCTGGACACCACGCTTCGCCGACCACTACGTCGGCTACCTGCACAACGCGGCGCAGGGGCAGCCGGCTTGGTCCGCTTGGTGGTTCGCGATGTGGATCGCCATCGTCACGCCGCACGCCGGCGTATTCATCTGGTTGACACGCATCGCCGAAACGCTGATCGCGCTGGGCCTGTTGCTTGGCGTGGCGCGCAAGAGCCTGTACGTCGCCGGCGCACTGTTCAGCCTGTTGATCTGGAGCACCGCCGAAGGTTTCGGCGGCCCCTACACCGTCGGCGCGACCAACATGGGCGCGGCCATCGCCTACGTGCTGATCTTCATCGCCCTGATCGCCATCAACTACCGCGCCGGCATCAGCCCCTACAGCCTCGACTACCTGATCGAGCGGCGCTGGCCGCGCTGGCGGCGGATCGCCGAATGGCGCGCCGACGAGCCGCCGCGCGTCGTGCACCCGGTGTCATGGGGCGTGCAGGCGAGCGCGCTGCTGGGCATCGCGCTGCTGGTGTTCTTCCTGGTCGGTGGCCTTTACAGCACCTTGAACGTGCGTGCGCCGTCGCCGTCGGCGGCGGCCGCCGCCGTTTCGCCACTGTCGCTGGCCAAGGGCAAGCTCGTGCACGCGCGCGATGCGCGGCTGCCGCCGGCCGAGCCGGGGCCGAGCATGGACGTCCGCGTCATTGCCACCGACGAGACCGTCGAGATCGCCAGCGGCGTGCAATACCAGGCCTGGACTTTCGGCGGCAGCGTGCCCGGCCCGACCATCCATGTGCGCCAGGGCCAGACGGTCAACGTCACCTTCACCAATCACGGGCACATGCAGCACTCGATCGACTTCCACGCCGCGGTGACGCCGCCCAGCCTGCACTACGTCGACATCGATCCCGGCGAGTCGCTCACGTTTTCCTTTGTCGCCAACACGCCGGGCGCGTTCCTCTACCATTGCGGCACCCCGCCGGTATTGCTGCACATCGGCAACGGCATGTACGGCGCGCTGATCGTCGACCCGGCGACGCCGCTGCCGCCGGCGGCCGAGAGTTACGTGCTGGTGCAGGGCGAGTGGTACACGCAGCAGGTGAGTGGCAGCCTGATGGGCGGCAATTTCGAGCGGATGAAGGCCGAGCAGCCCGACGAGGTGGTGTTCAACGGCGTCGCCTTCCAGTACCGCGACCATCCGTTGCCGGTCACCGCCGGCGAGCGCGTGCGCGTGTACTTCGTCAATGCCGGCCCCGACCTGTGGTCGTCGTTCCACGTGATTGGTGCCATCTTCGATGCCGTCTATCCCGATGGCGACCCGGGGCACGCGTTGAGTGGCGTATCCACCTACACCGTCGGGCCCGGCGCCGGCGCAGTCTTCGACCTGGTCATTCCCCAGCCTGGAGAGTATGCCTTCGTCGATCATGACATGGCCCACGCGATCATCGGCGCCCAGGGTATCTTCGACGTGCGCGCGGCCGGTACGGCGCCGGCCGGCGAGAGCGCCTTCGTCACCCCCGCACCGCCGAGCACCGCGGCACCGGTCGCGGCGCCACCGACGCCTGCGCCGGCCGAGGCCGCCGGCCCCTACAGCTTCGACGCCGCCAGGGGCGCGACGCTGTATGCCGCCAACTGCCAGGCCTGCCACCAGGCGACCGGCATGGGGCTGCCGGGCGCGTTCCCGCCACTCAAGGGAACGCCAGCGGTCGTGGATCCCGACCCGGCCAAGCACATCGAGGTGGTCCTGCACGGCCTGCATGGCGAGGCCATCAACGGCGTCAGCTACCCCAGCGTGATGCCGCCGTTCGCCGGCACGCTCAACGACAGCCAGATCGCCGACATCATCAACCACGAGCGCACGTCGTGGGGCAACAAGGCGAAGCTGGTGACGGCCGAGCAGGTCAAGGCCGCCCGCGCCAAGGGTGCCGCCGGCCCCTGACGCCAGCGGCCGGCCCGCGCCCGCGCCCCTGCAGGAGCCTGCGTGCAGGCGACCTCGTCAGGCGGCGCCGTCTGTGTGGTCGCGAGCACGCTCGCTCCCGGGTCCCCGGGTCCCCGGTCCCCGGTCCCGGTCCCCGGTCCCCGGTCCCCGGCGTCACAATGCTGTCCCCAATCCCCAATCCCCAATCCCCGCTACTTGAACCCGCGCTGCTCCTTGATCCGGTCATACGCCGCGTTGACCGCGCTGGCGCGCTCCTCGGCACGGCGGCGCAGGTCGTCCGGCAGGTTGCCCAGGCGGTCCGGGTGGTGCTGGCTCATCAGCTTGCGGTAGGCGCGCTTGACCGCCGCGTCGTCGGCGTCGCGGGTGATGCCGAGCACGGCATAGGGATCGGGGCCCTGGTGTGCCTGCCGCGGTGGCACGTAGCCGCGGCCGCCCGGGCGGGCGCCCGGGCCGGCGCCGGCTTGCTGGCTCCAGGCATGGCCCTTCATCGCCATCAGCATCATCAGCTCGATTTCGCTGATGCGCAGCGCCGCCGCCAGTTGCCGCAGCAGCGCCTGCTTGGCCGGCGTCGGCGGCCCTTCGGCCACCACCGTTTCCACCATCACGTCGAGAATGGGAAACGCCCGGTCGCGGTAGCCGCCGCACCAGCGGCGCAGCTGCTCGATGGCACTGGCGGCCTGGAAGCCGGGGCGCTTGCCCGCATCGAAGCTGGCAACCGCGCGGGCGCGCCAGCCGGCGTCGAGCTGCATGCGCTGCATCAGCCGCTCGGCGACCGCGATCTCGCGCTCCGAGACGCGGCCGTCGGATTTGGCCACCGCACCCAGCAGGGCGAACAGCGGCTCGACGAAGCCACGATCCGCGCTGGCGCGCGGCCGCGGCCGCGCCACGTGGCGCATGCGCCGCCAGCTGTCGAAGGCAAAGCCGCACAGCGCCCCCAGCAGCAGTCCGCCGAAGCCGTGACCCAGCCACAGGCCGGCGATGGCGCCGATCAGCGTGCCCATCAGTGCTGGTCGCCGCCCGCGGGTCGGCCGCCCGGAGGCTGGGCGGCATACCAGCGCGCCAGGCTGTCGAGCTCGGCGTCGCTGAGCGGGCCGATGGCGCTGCGCATCACGGGGTTGTCACGCCGGCCGTCACGGTACTGGGCCAGCGCGTTGCGCAGGTAGTCCAGCCGCTGGCCTGCGAGGTTGGGCGCACCGGGCACCTGGGCCACACCGTCGCGGCCATGGCAGGCGGCGCACAGGCCCAGCCGCGCGGGCGCCGCCGGCGGGCTGGCGATCGCCGCGGCCACGGGCGCCAGGCCCAGGCCGCCCATTGCGAGGGCGAGACAGACGGTTCTCATGCCGGTCCTGCGGGGTAAAGGGCTGCGATTCTACCGCACGGCCGGTTGCAGCCATGACAAGCCCCCCATCGCGGCCGTTACAATGCGCGCCTGTTTGCCGCCACCCGGGAGCTGCCCGTGCCGACCTGCCTCAAGCACGCCGACCTGCCTGCGCTCGACTGCGTGTACCGGGGCAAGGTGCGCGACGTGTTCGCGCTGCCGGGCGAGCGGCTGCTGATCGTGGCGTCGGACCGGCTGTCGGCGTTCGACGTCGTCTTGCCTGACCCGATACCGGGCAAGGGCGAGACGCTGACGCGGATGTCGAACTTCTGGTTTGCCCGCACGGCCCACCTCGTGCCCAACCACCTCACCGGCACTGCCGTCGCCGAGGTGCTGCCGGCGGGGACGGACGCGGCGCTCTACACGCAGCGATCGGTGGTGGCGCGCCGCCTGACGCCGGTGCCGCTGGAAGCGATCGCGCGCGGCTTCCTGGCCGGCTCCGGCTGGCGCGAATACCAGCAACACGGCAGCGTCTGCGGCATCCGGCTGGCCAGCGGGCTGCGCCAGGCCGAGCAGCTGCCCGACCCGATCTTCACGCCCTCGACCAAGGCCGCCAGCGGCGAGCACGACGAGAACATCGGCTTTGACCGCGCCGTCGAGCTGGTCGGCCCTGCGCTGGCCGAGCAGGTGCGCGCGGCGACCCTGGCCATCTACCGCTACGCAGCCACCTATGCCGCCGAACGCGGGATCCTGATCGCCGACACCAAGCTCGAGTTCGGCACCGATGCCGACGGCAAGCTGTACGTGATGGACGAGATGCTGACGCCCGATTCGTCGCGGTTCTGGCCGGCCGACCGCTACCGCATCGGCAGCAACCCGCCGAGCTTCGACAAGCAGTTCGTGCGCGATTACCTCGACACGCTCGACTGGAACAAGCGCGCGCCCGGCCCCGCATTGCCGCCGCGGGTCATCGATGGCACCGCGGCGCGCTACGCCGACGCCCTCAAACGGCTCACCGGCCGAGCCACCTGACCGGCAAATCCGCGGTACTGCAGGAACCCCCTTCGCCGGCCGCGTTGTGCGGCGAATGGCGGCGCGGCTACAGTGGCCGCAGGAGGCAGCGCGATGCGCGACATCAACGACTGGTTCGGCGGCTACAGCCGCGACCACCAGAACCCGACCAACCGCGCCATCCACTGGGTTTGCGTGCCGGCCATCCTGTGGTCGGTGGTGGCGATGCTGTGGGTGGTGCCGGTGCCGGCGTGGCTGGGGCGCAACGGCTTGTGGGCGGCGCTGGCGATGTTCTTGGCCTTCCTGTTCTACCAGCGCTTGTCGCGCAACATCGGCCTGGCGATGGCGGCGGTCTTCAGCGCCGCGGCGCTGCTCAGCGAAGGCCTGTTTCGCTGGCTCGGTGGCAGCGGCCTGCTGTGGCTTGCGGTGGCGGTGTTCGTGCTGGCCTGGATTGGCCAGTTCATCGGCCATGCGCTGGAGCAGCAGCGGCCGTCCTTCTTGACCGACCTGGCCTACCTGCTGATCGGCCCGGCCTGGCTGGCCGGCAAGCTGTTGCGACGCCTGCACATCAACTGGTGACGCCAGCGCGCGCGGCGCCGGCTCATTGGTCCTGCGACGGCGGCACGCCCAGGCGACGCAACGTGGTCTGCAGCCGGCAGTCGGCGGCGTCGGCGCTGGCGCCGCGCTCGCACAGCCAGCTGTCCTCGTCCGGGCGCGCGGCGATGCGCAGACCGGCCGAGCGCAGCATGGCTTCCATCGCCGGCGGATTCGGCACCCACCAGTTGCTTGGATCGCCGGCCAGTTCGTGCTCGATGTAAGCCATCTTCGGCCAGCCATCCTGGCGCAGGGCGTCGCGCCCGGCGAAGCCGGGATCGGCGGTGTCGATCTCGTTGGCCGGCGCCGCGGTGGCCAGGCTCTGCACCAGCAGCAGCTTGCGGCTGGCGGCGGCAGCCAGATCCAGCCCCAGCAGCGGGTAGCGCAGGTGGTAGAACACGCCGAGGAACAACACCAGGTCGTAACGCTCCTCGCTGCCGGCCAGCTCGAAGATGTCGCCGTGGCGAAACTCGATGCGGCTGGTGAGGTCGAGTTCGCGCGCCGCCCAGAAGGCCTGGCGCAGGTAGTGGTCGTCGTGGTCCATGGCGGTCACGCGGGCGCCGCGGCGGGCCAGCTCGAAGCTGTAGAAGCCGGCATTGCAGCCGATGTCGAGTACCTGCCAGCCGCCCAGATCCTCGGGCAGGCAGCCGGCCATGCGCTGCCATTTGCAGGCGGGGAAATCGCCGAGCGGGTGGTCGGGCGCGGTCTGCACGCCGTCGCGCAGGTGCAGGTTGTGGAACCATGGCCCCAGCTGACGGATGTTGCGCGCCAGCGGCCCCTCGCCGGCGCCGCGGGATTGCAGCGTTCTCAATGATGCGTTCATTGCGGAATTCTTCAGGCTGCGGATGCAGCGTTGGTCTCGCTGGCTTCCATCAGCCAGTGGGTCAGCTCCGCAGCGCGGTGCGCGGCGGTGTGGCGGTCCATCACCCGCTCGCGCGCGTGCCGGCCGATGGCGCGGCGCTGGCCCTCCGAGAGGCCTTCGACGTAACCGAGCACGTCCTCGCTGGTTTCGGCCAGCAGGATCTCGCGGCCCGGCTCGAACAGCTCGTCGAGGCCCGGCCAGGTGTCGGAGATGATCGGGGTGCCGCAGGCAGCCGCCTCGAACAGCCGCACGCTGGGCGACCAGCCGGCCGATCGCATGTCGTCGCGGGTGACGTTGAGGGTGAAGCGCTGGCGGTTGTAGAAGCCGCGGTGCTCGTGCGGCGGTATGTGCTGGCACAGTTCGACGTTGGCCGGCCAGTCGATGCTGTCGGGATACATCGCGCCGGCCACGGTGAAACGCCGCTCCGGCCGCTGCCGCGCCGGCTCCAGCAGCAGGCGGTCCACGCGCGGCTGGCGATCGGCGCTCCAGGTGCCGAGGTAGCCGAGGTCCCAGGTCTCGTCGACCGTCTCGGGATAGTAATGGCGCGGATCGAACGAGCAGTACAACGCGCGTGCCAGCCGTGCGCCGAATTCCCGCTGCAGCCGCGCCAGCGTCGGCCCGCCGGTGAACGACAGGTACAGGTCGTAGTTGCGGATCAGCCGCATCTCCAGATAGCTGCATTCACCACGGTCCAGCGCGGCCAGCGTCACCGGCGTGTCGATGTCGTAGAAGGCCGTGACGCCGCGCGCGGTGGCCTGCACCCACTCGCCGACGGCAATGCCCTCGGGCACGTAGGAACCCACGATCACCGCGTCGGCGGCCGCGACCAGGCGCGCGTGGCCGCGGCGCAGGCCGTCGAGGTCACGGTACAGGTGCACCCGGGCGTAGGGCGGGTTGGGCAGGTCGCGGTGCTGCGCGTACCAGGACACGTCGCGTTCGAGGAACACCACCCGGTGGCCTTGCGCCGACAGCTCGCGCGCCAGCGCCCGGAAGGTGGTGGCGTGGCCGTTGCCCCAGGATGAGGTGATGGAGAGGCCGATGATGACGATGTTCATGAGGCTGCTTCCATGTCTGCGGTGGTGACCGCCGCGCGGTCGGTGCCCTGCAGCAGCGCATCCAGTTGCGCGGCACGGTGGGCGTAGGTGTGTTCCGCGCGGACCCGCGCCAGGGCCGCGCCGCCGATGCGCGCGGCGCGCTGGGCGTCCAGCCCGTCCAGCTGCGCGCCGACCTCGTCGCCGTCACGGGCAACCAGGACCTCGCGCTCCGGTTCGAGGAACTGCTCGAGCCCGCACCAGTGGTCGGTGACCAGGCAGGCGCCGGCACCGGCCGCCTCGAACACCCGGGTGGCCGGCGAGTAGCCGTAGCGCGCCATGCTTTCGCGGCTGATGTTGAGCACCGCGAGCGGGCTGCAGTTGAAGGCGTTGTGGTCGCGGGTGTAGACGTGGCCGAGGTACTCGACGTTGGCCGGCAGCGGCTTGTCGTCCCAGCCGCTGCCGCCGAGCAGGAAGCGCCGGCCGGGCTGCGCCGCGGCGGCGGCGAGGAAGAACTGCTCGACGCGCGCCTCGCGGTCGGGCAGCCGGTTGCCGAGGAAGGCGAGGTCGGCGGCAAAGCGCGGATCGGGCGCCACCGGGTGGTGGGTGCTGGTGTCGAGCGCGTTGTAGATCGGCTGGCAGTGGCGCGCACCCAGCGCGGTGTAGGCATCCACCACCGGCTGGCCGCCGCCGTAGGTGCAGATCAGGTCGTAGCGAGGCACCAGCGCGCGCAGCGGGTCGTCGTTGCCGGCTTGCAGCCGGTCGAGCGTGGCCGGCGCATCGACGTCCCAGAACAGGACCAGGTTGGTGGGCCGCTTCAGTTCCAGCACCGCGGCCTCCAGCTCGGCGTCGAACACGCCGACGCCACTGGTCTTGATGATGACGTCGGCGGCGGCGGCGCGCTCCAGCGCGCGGCGCAGCGGCGTCTGGTCGGCGACGCCGTAGACCACGACCTCGGCCCACGGCGGGTCGTCGATGTCGCGGTGCGTTTGCCGTTCGAAGGCGTCGGGTTCGTAGAAGGTGATCTGGTGTCCGCGCCGGTGCAGGTTGCGGATCAGGCCGCGGTAGTAGGTGGCCGCACCGTTCCAGTAGGCCGATACCAGGCTGGAGCCGAAGAAGGCGAATTTCATGCCGCCGCCTCCTCGACCGCCGCGGGCTGCAAGCTGCCGACGATCTGCAGCAACTGGTCGACACGATGCGCGCAGGTGTGCCGGGCCAGGATCGTCTGGCGGCCGTGGCGCGCCAGCTCGGCAGCCATGTCGGCGTCGCTCAGCAACGCGCGCAGCTGGCGCTGCATGGCGGCACCGTCCTCGGCAACCAGGTAGTCGCGGCCGGCCTCGAACAGGCCCTCGACATCAGGCCACGGCGCGCTGACCAGCGGGATGCCGCAGGCCAGCGCCTCGAACGGGCGGATGGTCGGGATGCCCGGCAACATGCGCACGTAGGGCCGGCGCGGCACGTGCACCGTCGCGCGGTGGCGCGCGAACACGGCCGGCGCCTCGAAATTGGCCAGCCAGCCGCGGTAGTCCAGCCCGGCATCGGCCAGCGCCTGGCGGGCGGCGGCGGGATAGCGCACGCCGTGCACGGTGCCGTCGAGGCCGAGGGCGCGGGCCGGCTCCAGCAGGAACTCGTGCAGCTCCGCGCTGCGCTCGTCGTCGCCCCAGTTGCCGATCCAGGCGAGGTCGTGCTGGCGCTCGACATCAGGCAACGGGTGGAACACGCGTACATCGGCGGCCTCGTGCCAGGTCCAGGCCTGGCGGCTCCAGCCAGCTTCGAGGTAGATCTGGCGGATCACCTCGCCGAAGGCGAGCACCCCGTCGTAGTCTTCCAGCTCGTAGCGCGCCATGGCCTCGCGCTCGCTGACCGCGCGGTGGTGCGTGTCGTGGAACAGCAGTCTGTAGCCGCCATGTTCACGACGGTGCCGACCTATGCGCCCCACCAGTTGCGGTGCGTTCCATTCGTGCACCAGCACCAGGTCGGCGCCATCGAGCAACGCATCGGGATCGAATTCCGCCGGCTCGTGGAAACGCGAGGTCAGGCCCGGGTAGGCGCGGTGGAAGGCTTCCACCGGTGCCAGGCCGTGCTCGGTCACGAGGTGGTCGAGGCTCCAGCCGCCGCGCGGCTCATACACCCGCACCTCGTGTCCGCGCCCTGCCAACTCGCTGGCGACGCCGCGCAGGAAGTGCGCGTTGCCGTGGTTCCAGTCGGACAACAGCGAGTGGTAGAACATCACGACACGCATGCATGCACCTCCTCGCGCGTGCTGGTGGCGTAGACGTCGAGATAGTGATCGACCATGCGCTGCGCGCTGTAGCGCTGGGCGCGCTTGGCGGCGCGTTTGGCCCAGGCCTTGCGCAGCAGCGGTTCGCGCATCAGCTGGGCGAGTGCCGCGTGCAGCCGCGCGGGGTCGTTGGGGGGCACGAACACGGCGGCGCCGCGCCACAGTTCCCGCAGGCTGGGGATGTCGCCCAGCACCAGCGCGCAACCCGACAGCGCCGCTTCCAGCACGGTCAGGCCGAACGGCTCGTAGCGCGCAGGCAAGGTGTAGATCGCCGCCTTGGCGTAGGCCTGGGCCATCGCCTTGGGCGTCAGCCGGCCCAGCGGCACGATGTGGCGCAGGTGCACCCGGCCGCCCTGCGGGTGCCAGATCTCGCCGGCGACCCGCACCGGCCAGGGCAGGTCGCCCGCCACCGTTGCCAGCGTGCGCACATTCTTTGCCTCGTCCCACAGGCGCCCGGCGCAGAGCACGGCGTCTTCCTTGGGTGCCGGCTCAAACTCGTCCGGGCGGCGGCCGTTGTGGATCACCCGGCCGTCGCGCAGCGGCCCGTAGAGGCGGGCAACGTCGGCCAGCATGGCGGCGGTCGGCGCGATCACCAGCGGCGCGGCACGCAGGCCGCGGCCGACCAGCGCGCGGTAGGCGTTCCACTCGCTGCCCGCCGGTGCGCCACGCACATGCTCGTGCCAGGAGCACACGCAGGAGTGCGCAACCACCACCGCCGGCGCCGGCCAGGGCAGGTGGCCGTGGCCGTAGTGGTTGAGGTGCACCACGTCCGGCTGCCATTGCGTGGCCAGCTTCAGCAGCCACTGGCCGGCGGCCGGTTGCGACTCCAGCGCACCGTCCATCCACTCCAGCGGAAAAGCGCCGTGGCGCATCTCGAGGCCCGGCACCGCCGCGGCCTGGGCCCGCTGGCCGGCGTGCGGTGGCTCGCCCAGCGTCACCAGCAGCACCCGCACCTGGCGCGCCGCCAGGCCGCGGGCCAGTTCAATCGCATAAGTCCATACGCCGCCGACGGTGTCGGCGGTCATCATCACGCGCTGGATCGACATAGGTTCTGGCTCTGCACTGGCGCCGCATTGGCGCGGTTGGGGATGACATAGGAGTCGTCGCGCAGCCAGGCGTAGAGCCGGGCCACGCCGTCGCTCGCCGCGATGCGCGCGCGCCAGCCGGTGGCCTCGGCGAAGCGCCGGGTGTCGGAGACGTAATAGCGCTGGTCGCCGGGCCGCCAATCGTCCATGCGGATCGCCGGACGGCTGCCCTGCAACTGCTCGATCCACTCGAGCAGTTCCAGCAGGCTGATGGTGTTGGGCGGCCCGCCGCCCATGTTGAATGCACGGCCGGACAGCGTGGCCATGTTGCGCTGGGCCAGCAGGTAGGCATCGACCAGGTCGCTGACGTGGAGGATGTCGCGCACCTGCATGCCGTCGCCGTAGAGGGTGATCGGCTCGCGCTTCAGGGCACGGATCAGGAAGTGCGCGACCCAGCCCTGATCCTCGGTGCCGAATTGGCGCGGGCCGTAGATGCAGCTCATGCGGAACACCACCGCGGGCACGCCCATGCAACGCGCGTGGTCGAGGATGTACTGGTCGGCGCCGCCCTTGGAGCAGCCGTAGGGACTGTGGAAATCCAGCGGCCGCGATTCGCCGATGCCATGCTCGCGCAGCGCCGCGTCCTGCGGCTGGTAGCGCCGGCCCGCCACCTCCAGCGCCACGTCGGCGAGCCCGCCGTAGACCTTGTTGGTGGAGGCGAAGACGATGCTCGGCACCTGCGGTTGGTGGCGTGCCGCCTCCAGCAGGTTCAGCGTGCCGCCGAGGTTGATCTCGAAGTCGGCCAGCGGGTCGTCGAGGCTGGAGGTGACCGCGACCTGTGCCGCCAGGTGGAAGATCTGGCGGGCGCCCTCGACCACCTCGCGCAGGCGGTGGCGGTCGCGGATGTCGCAGGGCACGAACTCGATGGAATCACCGTGGCGCCCCTGCAGCCACTGCAGGTTCTGCTCCACGCCGGCGCGGGCAAGACTGTCGACGATGCGCACCCGCCGGCCTTCGCGCGCCAGGCGGTCCGACAGGTTGGAGCCGATGAAGCCGGCGCCGCCGGTAACCAGTGCCACCGGCCGGTCGCTGCGCTGGCGCGTCGGCCATGTGGTGGCGCGGGCGACGCCCTTGAGGCCGTAGGTCGACCACAGGCGGTACAGCAACTTCGGGGTGCCGTCCTCGCGCTGGATGCCGAAGTGGTAGTCGCGCGGGTCGTGGTGGAAGCCGGCGACCGAGGGCCGCTGCTGCTGCAGGTCGCGCAGCGTCAGCCAGTAGATCCGCTCGACCGGCAGGGTCTGTGCCTCGGCCAGCACCCGCAGCTGCTCGAATTCGTCGTGGCGCCAGGTCGAATAGCCGGTCTCGGTCAGCCAGATCGGGGCGGGATGGTCGTGCGCGCGCAGCACCGCGGCGACCTGGTCGATGCGTGCCAGGCTCGACTCGCCCGGCTGGTCGTAGCCGCCGGGAAAGGCATGCACGCCGACCACGTCGATCCAGGGCATCAGGCCGTTGTCGAACATCGCCTCCAGCCAGTGCGGGTCGATCGGGCTCATGCCGCCGAGCACGGTCTTCTTGCCGCGCTTGCGCGCCCAGTGGGCGGCGCCGCCGACCATCGCGCAGAACTTGGTCCACGCGCGGTCCATGCCGTAGTTCCATTCCTGCAGGTTGTTCGGCTCGTTCCACAGCTCGACGTAGTCGAAGTGCTCGCCGTACCTATCGATGCAGAGGTCGAGGAAATCGGCGTAAGCCTTGGGTTCGCGTGGCGGCGAGGTGGTGCTGGCGGCCTCGCCCAGCGACGGTGGCGTGTACAGGAAGCAGGGCAGCAGCTCGAACTCGGCGGCCAGTTTTGGAATCAGCCAGTCGTACCATTCGCGCCCTGCCTCGCGCAGGTAATCGGCCCAGGAAACGCCGAAGCGCAGGTGCTCGACGCCCAGCGCGCGCAGGTCGACGATGGCCTGTTCGGCGTGTGCATGGTCGCCCAGCCAGAACCATTCCAGCATGCCTATCTTCGCGGCGGGCGCAGCGCGCCGGCGGGCCACCTTGAGGCCCGCGGGACGGGCCGCGGCGGCGCCGGTGCCGCACGGTTGCTGGCGGTGGTCGCCGGCGGCGTTCACAGCGTCAACCCCCGGCGCGCCAGCTCGTCGCGCGCCTCGCCAATGCGATCGACCGCGGCGGCACCCGGCAGCCACTCCACCAGTTCCGCCAGCCCCTGCTCCAGCGTGACTTGCGGCTGGTAGCCCAGCACCTCGCGCGCATGGCCGATGTCGGCGAAGCAGTGACGGATGTCGCCGACGCGGTAGTTGCCGGTGATTTCAGGCGTTGCGTCGACGCCCATCGCGTGGCCGACGCGCTCGGCGATCTCGAGGATCGACCACGCGTGGCCGCTGCCGATGTTGAACACCTCGCCGGTGGCCGCCGGCGTGTCGTAGGCCAGCCGCAGGGCGCGGGCGATGTCGTGGACGCTGACGAAGTCGCGCTGCTGGTGGCCGTCCTCGAAGATCAGTGGCGGATTGCCGTTGAGGAAGCGCGCGGCGAAGATCGCCAGCACGCCGGTGTAGGGGTTGGAGAGCGCCTGGCGCGGACCGTAGACATTGAAGAAACGCAATGCGGTGACGGGGATGTCGTAGGCTTCGCCGACCATCAGGCACATGCGCTCCTGGTCGTACTTGGACAGCGCGTAGACCGACGACAGGTCCGGCGCCTTGTCCTCGGGCGTTGCCACCGGCACCAGCGGCCGGCCGTCCGCGTCCAGAACCTCCCACTGCGCCTGGCGCAACTGGTCGCGCGGTCGGCGCGCCGCCAGCACCGGCTGGCCGTCGGCGTCGACGTAGCGGCCTTCGCCGTAGATGCTCATGCTGGAGGCCACCACCAGCTTCTCCACGCGGTGGTCGATCAGCGCTTCCAGCAGGCGCGCCGTACCGAGGTTGTTGGTGTCGGTGTAGTGGGCGATCTCGTACATGCTCTGGCCGACGCCGACGGCCGCCGCGAGGTGGTAGACGCCATCGACGCCGCGCAAGGCACCGCGCAGTGCCTCAGGGTCGCGCACATCGCCGCGCAGCAGCTCGACCTCGGCCGCCAGGTAGCTCGGCCGGTCGGCGTCCTCCCCGTGCACCTGCGAGGCCAGCGTGTCGAGCACCCGCACGTGGTGGCCCTCGGCCAGCAGCTGGTCGGCAAGGTGCGAGCCGATGAAGCCGGCGCCGCCGGTGACCAGCAGGGTCTTGCTCATGAGGGGGTTCCGTGGCCAGGGCGCATGGCGGTCACAGCGGTTGCGCGCGCGGGCGCAGCGTCAGGTGGTTCATCGCCGCGTGCGGCGGGCGGTCCAGCGCGTACAGGGCGGCGTCGGCGACGTCGCCGGCCTCGAGCGCGCCGTAGCCGATGCTGTCGACGTCGCTGCCGGCGCCAAGCATGGCGGCGAAGAATCCGGTATCCACCACGCCGGGCGAGATCACCGCCACGCGCACCTCCGGCTGCATCTCCAGGCGCAGCGTTTCGGCCAGCGACTCCAGTGCCGCCTTGCTGGCGTTGTAGACGCCGCTCCAGGGGTGCTGCCGCTGCGCCGCGACCGAGCCGATGATGACCACGTCGCCGCGGCGCTCGACCAGCTGCGGCACGAAGGCGCGGATCAGGCGCAGTGCGCCCATCACGTTCAGCTCGAAGATCTCCGACCAACCGCGCGGGTCGCCCTGGTCAAGCCGTTCGTGGACGCCGCGGCCGGCACAGCAAACCAGGGTCGAAAGCGTCGGCAGCAGTGGCTGGCAGGCGGAAAAAAAGGCATCGACATCGGTCTGGCGGCGGACGTCGGTAGGCGTGAAGTCACAGCCAAGCTCGGCCGGTGGCGGCATGATGTCGGCGACGGCGACCCTGTCGCCGCGCTCGCGCAGCCGCGCGGCGATCGCCAAGCCGATGCCCGAACTGCCGCCGCTGACGATGGCGCTGCGGCGCGGCCGGTTGTCGTCCATTCGGGTCACGGCAATCCATCGCTGTGGCTGGGATCGCCAGTATTGGCGCCACCGTCTAACTGCCCAGTGAACGGCAGCAGACTGGCTCGGCTGGCGTTAAGAATCCACTGGCTGAATGCAGCGCTGGATTGACGCTGGCTGACTGCCGGTGAACCGCGCGGGGCCGGGTTCAGCGTGCGGCCTGCCTGCGGGTGCAATCGTCGGGGCCTGCATGCACGCCGGTGCGGCAGTTGCACCGGCGCCCGTGCGACCGGCAGAGCTGGAACCGCCGGCAATCCCTTCGTCGTTTTTCACGGATCAAAGGACGCGGACCCATGAGCGCGAATGTTTTCCCGTTGCATCCCGAGCAGGCCGGAACCGTGCTGCTGGCCGGCGCCGCCGGCTTCATTGGCAGCCACCTCGCCGACCGGCTGCTCGACGATGGCCACCGCGTGATCGGCATCGACAACCTGATCACGGGGCGGTTGCAGAACATCGCCCACCTGCGCGACCACCCGCGCTTCCGCTTCCTGCGCGGCGACATCACCCAGCCGCTGGACGTCGACGAGCCGCTCGACTGGGTGATGCATTTCGCCAGCCCCGCCTCACCGCCCAAATACCAGCAGTACCCGATGGAGACGCTGCAGGCGAACAGCATCGGCACCCACCGGCTGCTGGAGCTGGCCGACAGCCACCAGGCGCGTTTCTTCTATGCCAGCACCAGCGAAGTCTACGGCGACCCGATCGAGCACCCGCAGCAGGAGAGCCACTGGGGCAACTGCAATCCCAACGGCCCGCGCAGCATGTACGACGAGGCCAAGCGCTACGCCGAGGCAGCGACGATGGCCTACCACCGCGCCACGCGGCTGCCGGTGCGCATCGTGCGCATCTTCAACACCTATGGGCCGCGCATGGACCCCTGGGACGGCCGCATCGTCACCAACTTCGTTCGCCAGGCACTGGCCAACGAACCGCTGACCATTTTCGGTGACGGCAGCCAGACGCGCAGCCTGCAATACATCGACGATCTGATCGAGGGCATCGCGCGCTACATGAAAGTGGACTACGCCGGGCCGGTGAACCTCGGCAACCCGGGCGAGTACTCGGTCAGCGAGATCGCCTGCATGGTGCGCCGGCTGGCGCGCAGCCGCTCGGCGTTGAAGCATCACCCGCTGCCGGCAGATGACCCGCGCCGGCGCCGCCCCGACATTGCGCTGGCGCAGCGCCTGCTGCGCTGGACGCCCAGGGTCGGCGCCGAGGAAGGCCTGGCGCGGACCATCGCAGCCAGCATCCGTTGCGGCGAGGGCGCCGCCACCGCCAAGGCCCTGATCACCGGCATCGTCGCCCGCTCGGCCGTCGCCGGGCGCGCTGCGCCGCCACTCAGGTCGGTGCGTAGAACCGATCGATGACGCGGGCCACGTCGAGGAGCTCCCCGGCTGACGGATCGTAGGCTCGATCCGCCTGCAGCGCGCGCGCCCAGGCCAGCGCGGCGCGGCCGCCCCAGGCGTCCGGCGGTTCCGCCAGCACTTCACGCTCGCGACCGCGGAAGTGCTCGACCACGAAGTCGTAGAAGGAGCCGTCGACATTGCGCAACGACAGGGTTCCGTCCGTGCCGTGGATGCGCATGCCGATCTCGGCATCGACGCCGATCGCCAGGTTCCACGAGCAGTCCAGCTCGACGCTGATGTTGCCTTCGAGATCGATGCGCCCGCTGGCGTAATCCTCCACCTTGCCCGGCTGCTCGCCCAGCGGCCGGCCGCCGGCGTAGCAGCGTGCGTCGACGCCAAGCACGCTCGGCCGGTGCAGCAACCACAGCGCCAGGTCGACCAGGTGGATGCCGAGGTCCATCACGCAGCCGCCGCCGGCGAGCGTACGGTCGTAAAACCAGGCCTTGTCCGGCCCGTAGGCATTGTGGAACACCAGACGCATGGCGTAGATGCGGCCCAGCGCGCCGGCATCCAGCCGCTTGCGCAGCTCGGCCATGCCGGCGAGGTGGCGGTAGCTGAGGTCGACGCCGAGCCGGCGGTTGGCGGCCTGCGCGGCCTCCAGCACCGCAGCCACCTCGCCCGCATGGCGGCCGAGCGGTTTCTGGCAGAACACCGGCAGGCCGCGCTGCAACGCGGCAATGGTCTGGCTGGCGTGGGCGGCGCTGGGCGTGGCGATGACCACGCCATCCAGCGGCTGCTCCAGCAGTTCGTCCAGACTGGCGAAGCGGGCGGCCTGCGGCGCCAGTTTCGCGGCCTCGGCCAGGCAGTCGGGCGACGGCTCGGCGATGGCTGCCGCCTCGGCCAGGCCGGACTCCAGCAGCGCCTGCATCCGGTGGCGCCCGATCCAGCCGACGCCGAGGAAACCCAGCCGCAGCGGCGCCGCGCTCACCCGTCCTCGCCCATCAGCACCACGGCCTTGGTGAAGCCGGTCGGGCGGTCACGCACCGCCTCCAGCGCGGCGGTGAGGTCGGTCAGGTCGAAGCGGTGGGTCAGCAACGGCGCAAGGTCCAACTCGCCCTGCGCAACGCACTCCACCGCGCGCGCCATGCCGTCGCGGGCCACCCCCGGGCTGCGCTCGTGGGCATTGATCACGTCGATGCCGCGCCAGTTCCAGAGCTGCACGTTGACGGCGCGGGTGCCGTCCTGGTGGAAGCCGGCGATCACCAGCCGCCCGCGCACGCCGGTCAGCTCGCCGGCCAGGTCCAGCGGCCAGGGCTTGCCGGTGGCCTCGATCACCCGCTCGCAGAAGCGCCCGGCAGTCAGCTGCTTGACCTCCTCGATCAGGCGCCAGTGGTCGTCCAGCGGCGTGGTCTTCCAGGCGCCGCAGCGCGCCGCCAGCTCGAGCGACCAGGGGGATCGCGAGATCCCGATGACGCGGGCGCCGGCGCGCGTTGCCAGCTGGGTCAGCGCCGCGCCAAGGAAGCCGACGCCGATGATGGCGACGGTCTGTCCGGCCGAAATCTGCGCGCGGCGGAAGATGTTGACGGCGCAGCCCAGCGCCTCGGCCGGCACGGCCATGCCGTCGAGTGCCGGCGGCAGCGCCACCAGCGCGTCGGCCTCGGCCAGGTCGCAGTCGGCGTAGGCATGGAGCGACAGGGCGGCCACCCGGGTGCCCGGTGCCACGTGTTTCACCTTGTCGCCAACCGCCTCGACCGTGCCCCAACCCTCGTGGCCGAGTTCGCCCGGGGCCAGCGGGTAGTTGAACCACTCGCGGCCTTCGAAGGCGGGGATGTTGGAGGCGCAGACGCCGCAGCCCTCAAGCCGGATACGGACCTGCGTCGGCCCCGGCTGCGGCAGCGCCAGCTGGCGAATCTCGAACCGGCCCGGTTGGACCAGCACCGCCGCCCGCATCGTGGCACCGTCCTGTGCCGATTGGCTGGCCAAGTCGCCTCCTTCGCTTGCGTCGCGTGTGGGTGCAGGCGCGGCGGCTCGCGCGGCCGCGCCTGCAAACCCTCATCTTGACAGCCTGATGCCAACCGCAGTCTGAACGGCGGCTGGCAGCGCCGCTGGCGTCCCGTTCAGGCGCCGAGGTGGGACAGCGAGACAAGCACGGTCGCCCAGAGCAGCACGACCAGGAGATATCCCAGCACGTCCGCAACCATCAGGATCAGGCCGCCCCTGGTGTTGCCTTTGGCCAGCGTGACGATGCCGATGACCAGCGCGACGAGCCCGCAGATGTTGAGCCCGATGATTCCGAGGAGGGAACCAGGGCGAGCACCCAGCCAAGAATCAGGATGAGCCAGCCGGCACGCACCAGTCCCGCCGTGTCGATTTGCGCCGCCTGCGGCTGAACGGCCCTCCGCTCCAGTTCCTCCCTGAGCGCGTCATTCGCGCCGGTCGTCGGCTCCATCACATGCCCCTTTCAGTTGGTCGTCCTTGCCGCCGCGAACGCATGCCTCTGCGCCGGCGTCACCTGGTGATGCCGTGATCCTTGAGGGCGGCCAGCCCTTGCAGGTCGACGCTGGCAACCGCGTGCTTCAGGTCGTCCATGCTGTCCGCCCTGCCGGTGAGTTCGACCGTGAAGCGGTCGGCGATGGTGGTGGAGAAGGTGCCGCGCTTGCTGCGGCTGTCCCACTCCTCGTGCACCATGCTGCCGTCTTGCTGGTAGGTCTTCTCGTAGCCGGTGTCGGTCTGTTTTTCCGACTCGCCCGCGAGGTGCGCCAGGCCCATCACGCCGCTGGCGCCACCGAGATCGGTGATGGTCAGGCGCAGGTGGCGGCCGGTCTGGTCGCCATAATCGGCCTTGACCTCGGCGGTCTGCATGCCGAGGGCGGCGTTGCGCGAGGCGGCGAGGCTGGTGCGCGGCATGCCGTTGAGCGTCTGCGGCGCAAAGGCCTTGAGCTGGTCCGTCGCCAGGGCCTCGACCGGCGCCTTGCTGCCGGCCAGGGCGCCCATCGCGGCGCCGAACGCCGCGCCGGCCTGGGCGCCATCGCCCGACTTGCCGGCCGCCTCGGCTGCCTTGTTGGCCGCTTCCATGCGCTTGCTGAAGGCGTCCAGCTTGCCCAGCGTGCTGCCCTTGTCGAAGGTGACGGTGGCACCGCTGCCACCGGCCTGTGACAGCGACGGGTTGTGGCCAAAGCCGACGCCGGTGACGCCGGCGACGATGATGCCGATGACGATGAAAACCACGATGGCCGCGATGATGGTGACCACCGTGTAGCCGGTCGCCCGTTCCGGCGGACACTTCATGGTGTGCGGCAGGCCCAGGTAGAGCAGGTAGATCGTGTAGATGGCGCCGGCGAGGATGATCAGCCAGCCAATCCAGGGGATGATGTTGCCGATGCCCGCCACCCAGCTCGCGGTGTAGGCGTAGGCTACGGTTTTCAGCGCCTGGGTCTGGTCCGGCTGGCCACCGAACGTGTTGGCCAGCGCGTTGACGATCAGCGCCACCACGTACACGCCGACCAGCGCCAGCACCCAGCCAAGCACCATGCTGCCGATGCCCATGCCGATGCCGAAGCGGATGTGCACGCCGAGCATGCTGTGCCCGATCAGGCTGTTCTCGATGAAGCCGAACACCGCCGGGATGGCGGCGAGGATCATGATGTAGCCGAGGTAGAGGCTCTTGACGGTTGCCGGCTCGGCGGCAATCACGCTCCATTCGGTTTTCGGGTTGGCCAGAATGGCCTTGACACGCGCAATGAGACGGTTGAAATCCACGAAACGCCCTCCCGGTCAGTGGTTCAGGCAAAGCATACTCGAAAGCGGAGGCCTCGGTGTCACCCACGGTGCCCGCCGCTGGCGCGCGTGCGGGGCGCTGCGGCGGTGGATATAATCGCCGGCATAGTCACAGGAGTATCCCTGCCATGTCCTCGCCCCTTGCGGCGCCGTTGCCGGACCAGCCCCAGGTGATCCAGCCGAACGCGCAACGCTGCTACGAGGTGACGCGTGCGGATCTGCCGCTGTCATGCCCGATGCCGGACATGATGCTGTGGAACTCGCACCCGCGCGTGTACCTCGCGATCGAGGACGATGGCGGCGAGTCGCAGTGCGGCTACTGCGGCGCGCGTTACATTCTGCGCGAGGAGACGCGCTAGACTGAGTGCACCACCCGCGGCGGACCCCTGACCGCCACGAGCCCGGACGTCGGCGCAGCTGCGCGCGGCGTTTTGTCGTTTCACGTCGCTGCGAGGGTCAATGCCGGTGTCGTCAGGGGAGCCATCCGCACCACCGCGGCGAATGACCGTGGTGCAGTTGCTGCCGGCCCTGCATTCCGGCGGCGCCGAGCGCTCGACCGTGGAGATCGCCCGTGCCCTCAGCGAGGCCGGTCACCGCTCGATCGTGGTCTCGGCCGGCGGTCGCATGGTCGAGGAACTGCGGGCGACCGGCAGCGAGCACGTCGGCCTCGATGTCGGCCGCAAATCGCTGGCCACGCTGGGCACGGTGCTGCCGCTGCGCCGCCTGTTCGCCAGCGAAAAGGTCGATATCGTCCACGCGCGCTCGCGCCTGCCGGCCTGGATGGCCTGGCTGGCACTGCGCGGCATGCATCCGCGGCCGCATTTCGTCACCACCGTGCACGGCCTGAACTCGCCCGGCTTGTACAGCTCGATCATGACGCGCGGCGAGCGGGTCATCGTGGTGTCGTTGAGTGCGCGCGACTACGTGCTGCAGCACTACCCGCGCATGCGCGCAAGCCAGCTCACTGTGATTCCGCGCGGCGTCGACGCCGAGGAGTTTCCCTTCGGCTACCGGCCGGACGACGCCTGGCGGCGCGCCTTCGCCGAGCAGTACCCGCAGCTCGCGGGGGCGCCGCTGATGGTGTTGCCGGGCCGCGGTACGCGGCTCAAGGGCCACGCCGACGCCATCCGCCTGCTGGCGGACCTGAAGACCCGCGGCGTCGACGCGCGGCTGCTGCTGCTGGGGGTGGTCGAGCCCGGCCGCACCGACTACGTCGACGAGCTGAAGGCCATGGCCGTCACCCTTGGCGTCGCCGACCGGGTGGTGTTCTCGCCGGCGCGCAAGGACGTGCGCGATGTCTACGCCATCTCGACGCTGGTGCTGCAGCTGTCGGTGCAGCCCGAGTCCTTCGGCCGCACCGTGGTCGAGGCGCTGTCGCTGTGCCGGCCGGTGCTGGGCTATGCCCATGGCGGCGTCGGCGAGCTGCTGGCCGAGCTGTACCCCGCTGGGCGGGTCGCGCCGGGCAACCGCGAGCGGCTGGTCGAGCGGGCGGCCGAATTGCTGCGCCTGGCACCGCCGATCGGCGCGCCACCCGAGGGCTACACCATGGTTGCGATGCAGCGCGCGACGCTTGCGGTGTACGACGAGCTGATGCAGGAGTGAGCACGGCCATGGGCCGGATGCAGCGCGCCGCCAGCCGTGTGCCCTGGTCCTTCTGGCCAGTGTTTGGCGTGCTGCTGCTGTTGCCCTTCGGGCGCAGCTCTGAAGCTGCCTTGCTCGCCTGCGCCATCGTCGGGGTGGTCGCGCTGTGGCGGCGGCCGGTGCCGCTGGTGGCATCGCCGGGGCTGCGACTGGCGTTGCTGCTGGTTGGCCTGTACGTGCTCGCGGCGCTGCTCTCGGCGGCGGACGCGGTGGCGCCGGACAAGAGCTGGTCGACCGTGGCCGGGCTGCTGCGCTTCCTGCCCTTCGTGCTCGGCATGATCGTGCTGCTGCCTGACGGCCATGCGCTGCGGCGGCTGTACGCGGCCATCGCGCTGCTGGTGGGACTGTGGCTGCTTGACGCATGGGTGCAGGCGTTCACCGGCTGGAGCCTCGGCGGCGCCGACAGCGGTGACCGTCTTTCCGGCATTTTTGGCGCGGACAACCTCAAGCTGGGGCCGGTCCTGGCGGTACTCTCGCCGTTCGTGCTGGCCACGGCGCGGCGCTGGCTGGGTACGCGGGGCCAGTGGCTGGCCGCCGTGCTGCTGCTCGGCCCGATCCTGCTGGCCGGCTCGCGTGCGGCCTGGCTGATGTTTGCCCTGGTGCTGCTGGCCCTGCTCTGGCGGCAGACCCGTTCGTGGCGGCAATTTGCCCTGTGGCTCGGCGCTATCGGCGTATTGGGCCTGCTTGCGGCCGGCGTTGCATGGCGCACCTCGCCGGATTTCGAGGCGCGCGCCCAGCGCACGCTGAAACTGACCCGGCCCAGCGTGGAGGCCTGGAACACGGCACTGGCCGGCCGCCTGAGCATCTGGTTCACCAGTGCGCGGATGGTCGCCGCGCATCCGGTCAACGGCGTCGGCGTGCGCGGCTTCCGCTATGCCTACCCAGACTACGCCGCGCCCGGCGACCAGTTCGTCGCCCTTGGCGACGGCGACACCGGTGCCTTCCACGCGCACCAATGGGTGCTCGAGGTGCTGACGGAGACGGGAATCATCGGTCTGGTGCTGTGGTGCATCGGCATCGCGGCGGCATTCGCGGCGTGGCGCAGGGCCGGGCCCGATGCGCGCGAGCGGGCCTTCCCGGTGACGCTGGCACTGGCCGTGATGCTGTTCCCGCTCAACACCCACTACGCCTTCTACTCAGCCTGGTGGGGCCTGCTGTTCTGGTGGTTGCTGGCGCTGTGGTGCGCGGCGATCAGCGGTGTGCAGCCGGGTGGCGGTGGAGCGGTGCCGCGGCTCGAACCCCGCAGCGCAGGGCGGCGTCAGCGTCCGGCATAGAGATTCGGCGCGCCCGGCGGCCGGGTCTTGAAGCGCTTGTGCGCCCACAGGTATTGCTCGGGCGCCTCGCGCACCATCGCCTCGATGGCTCCGTTGATGCGCGCCGTATCGGCAACCACGTCGCTGCCGGGGAAATCCTCCAGTGGCGGCTCCAGGCGGATGCAGTAGCTGCCGTCGTCGCGGCGGTGGTGGAAGAACGGCAGCACCGCCGCACCCGACAGGCGCGCCAGGTGGTGGGTGGCGGTGATGGTCGCCGCCGGGATGCCGAAGAAGGGTGCAAAGACGTGGCCCTTGCCGCGCATGTCCTGGTCGGGCGCGTACCACAGCACGCCGCCGCCGCGCAGGTAGCGCACGCAGCCAAGCACGTCGTTCTTGGTGTACATCGCATCGGCATAACCAAGCCGCGCCCGCAACACCACATGCTCGAACACGGGGCTGTCCATGCGCCGGTACATGCCGGCGATGCGGAAGCGGCGCGACACCAGCCGCGCGCACAATTCGAGGTGCGAGAAATGCGCGCCGACCAGCAGCACCCCGCGCCCCTGTACGCGCAGCGCCTCGAGGTGCTCGAGTCCCTCCAGCTCGACGCGGATCCGCGCCAGGTGCCGATCGGAGCCGAGCCATCCGAGGCTGAACTCGCCGAGCATGATGCCCATGTCGCGCAAGTTGCGCTGCAGCAGCGCCGCACGCCCGGCCGCGCCCATGTCCGGAAAGCAGAGTTCGAGGTTGCGCGCGGCGATCTGCTTGCGCCCGCTGGGCAGCGCGGCAATGAGCCGGCCCAGCCCGGCGCCGAGGCGCAGCAGCGCCGCGTGCGGCAGCCGCGCGGCCAGCCAGATGGCGGCGACGCCCAGCCAGGCCGGCCAGTGCCGCGGTGCCCACAGGCGTGGCGATGTCGGGCGCACGTCGGCCATCGGCCGGATTGTAGCTGGTGGGGCGGGACTCGGGACTCGGGGTCGGGACCCGGAAGCCGGGACCCAGGGCCCGTTCGGCACCCGGGGCAGTCGCGGTCCGGCAGCGGCGAGCGGAGCGGACAGCACTGTGGTGGCGGGCGCAGTCGATTGGTCGTTGAGCCGAGGCGACGCCGGGGCACCGCAGTCCGACGCAGCACTGTATGCGCTTTGATCTGCGTCAAAAGCTTCGGATCGCATGACCGAGCCGTCGCGTTGCCATCTCCATTATCGATCTCCGCGCGCCACGCAGTCCCGGTCCCCGGTCCCCGGTCCCCGACGAGCGCAGCGAGTCAACGTATACTTCCGCGTCACCCGCGAGCTGCCGCGTGATCATTCGATTTTTCTATACCCTGATCATGTACCTGGGCACGCCGGTCATTGTCTACCGGCTGGCGTCGCGCGGCCTGCACTACCGCGGCTACTTCAGCCGCTGGCGCGAGCGCTTCGGCTTTTTCGACGACCCCGGCCTGCGCGACAGCATCTGGGTGCACGCGGTTTCGGTCGGCGAGGTGAACGCCGCGGTGCCGCTGGTCGAGGCGCTGATGGCGCGCTACCCCGGCCGTCCCTGCGTGCTGACGACGATCACGCCGACCGGGTCGGAGCGGGTGCGCACGCTGTTTGGCGACCGCGTCTTCCACGTCTACCTGCCGTACGACCTGCCGGCGTCGGTGCGCCGCTTCCTCGACCGCGTGCGGCCGTCCATCGGCGTGATCATGGAGACGGAGATCTGGCCCAACCTGTATTTCGAGTGCCACCGCCGGGGCCTGCCGCTGGTGCTGGCCAACGCGCGATTGTCGGAACGCTCCTTGCGCGCCTACCGGCCGGTGCGGCCACTGGCCGGCGGTGCGTTGCAGTCGGTGCGCTGGGTGGCGGCACAGTCGCCGGCGGACGCGAGGCGTTTCGAGTTGCTCGGCGCCCAGCCCGAGCGCATCCGGATCACCGGCAACCTCAAGTTCGACATGGACGTGCCGACCCAGCTGCTGGTCAGCGGCAGCCAGATGCGCGCCGGCTGGGGCGCCGGTCGTCCGGTGTGGATGGCGGCCAGCACCCATGAAGGCGAAGAGCTGGCGGTGTTCACGGCGCACCTGGAGGTCTTGCGACGGTTGCCGGACGCGTTGCTGCTGATCGCGCCGCGCCACCCCGAGCGCTTCCGCGCCGCGGAGCAGTCGGCGCGCAACCTCGGCTTCCGCGTCGCCACGCGCAGCGAGGACAGCCTGGCGCGGCCGTCAACGCAATGTTTCGTCATCGATTCGATGGGCGAGATGATGCGCTTCTTCGCCAGCGCCGATGTCGCCTTCGTCGGCGGCAGCCTGGTCACCCGCGGCGGCCACAACGTGCTCGAGCCGGCGGCGCTGGGCCGCCCGGTGCTGGTGGGTCCCTACACCTTCAACTTCGCCGAGATCACGCGCACGCTGGTCGCCGCCGGCGGCGCCCGCCGGGTCGAGGATTCAAGCCAGCTGGGTGCGGTCGTTTGCGAGTTGTTGTCGGACCCGGGCCAGCGCCAGCGGATGGGCGCGCATGCCTGTGCGGTATTCGACGGCGAGCGCGGCGCGGTGGCCCGCACCATGGCGCTGATCGAGCCGGAGATGCCGTAGGGCGGGTTTTCAACCCGCCGTTATTTTCGCGGATGGACGGCGCGATCGCGTCGGCGGAAGGCGGCCGACAACGGCGGGTTGAAACCCGCCCTGCGGCGGTCGCCATACCAACGGCGGGTTGAATCCGCCGTACGTGCAGTGCCGCTAGTGCAGCGGCACCAGCAGCGCGTTGACCGCCTTCAGGTCGGCGATGTCGATGGTACCGGCCGACTGCTTCAGCGCCAGCTTGTTGATGATGAAGTTGTGGCGTGCCTGTGAATAGGCGCTCTGCGCCTGGAACAGCTGCTGCTGGCCGGTCAACACATCGATGATGTTGCGCGTGCCCACCTGGAAGCCGGCCTGGGTCGCCTCCAATGCGCTCTGCGCCGAGACCACCGCCTGTTCGCGTGCCTCCACCTCGCTGATGCCGGCAATCACCGAACGGTAGGCGCTGCGCGTGCCGCGGATGATCTGGCGTCGCTGCTGCTCGAGCGCGTCGCGGTTGGCGTCGCGGGCATAGATGGCCTGGCGCACGCGCGCGTGGGTGGCGCCGCCATTGAAGATCGGAATCGACAGGCTGAGGCCGATGGACGTGCTGTCAATGTGGCTGTCCATGCCCGGCAGGTCGTCGCCGAAGGTATTGGGCCGGCGCACATAGCTGACGCTGGCGTCGAGGGTCGGGTAATGGCCGGCGCGTGCGGCGCTGATGTCGTGTTCCGAGGCCTGCACCTGGTAGCGCTGTGCCTGCACCAACGGGTTCTGCTGCAGCGCCATTTCCACCCACTGCTTCTGGTCGGCCGGCTGCGGCGGGGTCAATGGCAGCTCGTCGCGCAGCTTCTCCAGCGTGCCCAGCGGCTGCCCGGTGATCTGCATCAACGCCTCGCGCATGTCGCTCAGCGTGTTCTTCGCGGTGATGGTGTTGGCGCGGGCGACGTCGTAGTTGGCCTTGGCCTCGTTCACGTCGGTGATTGCCGACATGCCCACCTTGTAGCGCTCCTGCGCCTGGTCGAGCTGGCGGCTGAGCGCCTTTTCCTGGGCCTCGGCAAAGGACACTTCGTCCTCGGCGGTCAGTACGTCGAAGTAGGCCTGGGCGACGCGGACGATCAGGTTCTGCTCGGCCGCGTGGTACTGGGCGGCCTGGGCGTCGGCGGCCGACTCCGAGGCGGCGAGGTTCGCGTAGTCGGCGTAGTTGAAGATCGTCTGGTTGAGCGTCGCGCTCAGCGAGTGCGAGTGGGCGTTGCCGCCGCCCAGATTGATCACCTGCCCGGTGGTCGGGTCGATGGTGGTGTTGGAACTGCCGCGGTCATAGTTGTAGTTGACGCCGGCGTTGATCCGGGGCAGCAGCGCGGAGCGCGACAGCGGCACGCCCTCGGCCACCTGCAGCCGCAGCGCGTTGGCCTGCGCCAGCACCGGGTCCGAGGCTCGCGCCTGCTGGTAGGCGTCCAGCAGGTCCTCCGCGTGGGCGAAGGACGGCAGCACGACCAGGGCCGCGCTGGCCAGCAACGGCAACAGCGTGAGGTGAAAGCGTGGCTTCATTGTGTCGCTCCGTGTATGACTCGTTACAGGCTGAAGCGCGCCTGGGCTTCAGCGTGCAGCAGATAGGGAAGGTCGGTTTCGAACAGGCGGGTTTCGTGCCACTGGTCGTTTTCGCCGCGCTGCAGCAGCAGCGCCCGCATCGAGGGCGGCTGGCCGCAGATGACGAAGGCGCGGCCCTCCGGTTTGAGCCAGTCGCGCCAGCGTCCCGGCAGTTCGGCGACCGCGCCGGTGACCACCAGCGCGTCGACCGGCTGCGGCGGTTGCCAATCCTGGACGGCGTCGGCGACGACGATCTCAGCGTTGCCGACGCCGGCGTTGCGCAGGCGCTGCCGCGCCGACGTCGCAAAGCCGTCGCGCAGCTCGACGCTGGTGACCGAGCGTGAAAGTTTGGCCAGGCAGGCGGTGACATAGCCCGAGCCGGTGCCGATTTCCAGCACCTCGTCGTCGGGCAGCAGGTTCAGCGCCTGCAGCATGCGGCCTTCAACCACCGGCTTCATCATGGTTTCGCCGTGGCCGAGCGGCACGGGCAGGTCGACGTACGCCAGGTGGCGCCAGGCCGGCGGCACGAAGTCGGCGCGGGTGACGAGGCCGAGCACGTCCAGGACCCGCGCATCGACCACGTCCCAGCCACGCACCTGGCTGTTCACCATGTTGAGGTGCGCCTGGTCCATCGAAGTTGTCGGCATGGCGTCGTTTCCTTTAACAGCAGCATCTGCGCGTTTGCGCAGCATCATGCAGTGCCCGTCTGCGGCGGACAAGCGTGGCCGTGAATGGCGGCCACATCGGCGCATGCCAAGCCTGCGGTCCGCGCCGGCTGCACCAAAGTGCCGGAAGTCATCAGCCGCGGATGACAGGCATCACCGCGACGGCCGCAACGGGCTCAGGCGCTGCGCAGCAGCGCGGTCGCCGGCATGGGCCGCGCCGCGCGCTTGCCGCGCGCCGCGCTGGCCGTCCAGTCGATGCCGGCCTGCATCTGCATGATGCGCGCCAGCATTGGAGCGTCGCCGTTGGCCTGCGCAGCGTATGCGAGCCAACCCAGCCAGCGCATGATCAGGCCACGCTCGTTGACGCTCAGCGCCTGCAAGGCATGGCGGGCGTGCAGCGAGGCGCGTGCGGCACCCGCTTCGATCTGTTGCGCCAGGGTCCGTTGGCAGCGCTTGAACGCAGGACTGAGGACAAGGTCGGGGAGCGCGGCAACCACGGCGGCGTCGGGGATCATCGTGAAGTGGCAATAAGTGAACCGGGGCGTATAATAAACCCGTTTTTTGGCATTGTGAAGCATTTCCGTCGTGGCCAGCGTGAGCAAAAACCAGGGTCCGGGTCGGCCCAAGGACATGGACAAGCGCGCCGCGATCCTGGAAGCGGCCAAGCGCCTGTTCGTCGAACTGGGTTTCGACGGCACCAGCATGGATGCCGTGGCCAGCGGCGCGGGCGTGTCCAAGCTCACCGTCTACAGCCACTTCGGCGACAAGGACACGCTGTTTCGCGAGGCGGTGCGCCAGAGCTGCCGTGAACTGCTGCCCGAGCACCTGTACCAGGCCTCCGCCGACCGCACGCTGGCCGACACCCTGCTCGAGATCGCGCGCCGCCATGCCCGGCTGATGTGCAGCCCCGAGGCGATCGGCGTCTGGCGTGCCATTGCCAGCAACTGCCGCAATGGCCGGCCGCGCATGGGCCAGCTGCTGTGGGAGGAGGGGCCGGCGCGTACCCATCTGCTGCTGGAGCGGTTCCTGCGGGAGCAGGCGGCGGCAGGCGCGCTGGACCTGCCGGATCCGGCGCAGGCGGCGCGCCAGTTTCTCAGCCTGCTGAAGGGCGACCTGCATCTCCGCCGGCTGTTCGGTTGCGCCGAGGACGACCCGGCCTTCGAGACCAAGGTCGACGAAAACGCCAAGGCCGCCGTCGCGATGTTCCTGCGCGCCTACCAGCCACGCTGAAGCAGCCCGCGCGGTGCCGCTGCGCACTTCCGGTGCCCGCAATCGGCGGGACGTTGCGTTACACTCGCGATGGGGGCCTGCCGGAGTGCACTGGCCGCGCCGGCCACCGGCCTGGCGCGGGCGTGGTCACATTGCCGCGACGCGTCCCGTACGCGCCGGTTCAGGCCCTGCTCGCTAGCGTGCGCCTGACGACCGGCGCGGGCACGATCCGGCGCGCGGGCCGCCTTCACAGCCTCAGGACCAGCGCATGAACGCCCAGCCCTCCGAACTTGCACGCGCCGCCGAGGAGCTGTCGGCCAGCGTCGTCGGCCCGATCAGCGGCTCGCGAAAAATCCACGTTGACGGCCGGCGTGAGGGGCTGCGCGTGCCGATGCGTGCGATCGACCAGGAGCCGACCCTGCGCCGCGATGGGCACGCCGAGGCCAACGCGCCCTTTGTCGTCTACGACACCTCCGGGCCCTACAGCGACCCGGAACACGTTGTGAACCTGGCGGCCGGCTTGCCTGCCCTGCGCGGCCCATGGATCGAAGGGCGCGCCGACTGTGAAAGGCTTGCCGATTTCACCTCGCCCTTCACGCGCCGCCACGCCGGCGCGCCCGAGCTGGCGGCGGTGCGTTTCCCCTCGCGCTCACTGCCGCGCCGCGCCCGCGCCGGTGGCAACGTGACCCAGATGCACTATGCGCGCCGCGGCATCGTCACGCCGGAGATGGAGTTCGTCGCCATCCGCGAGAACCAGCGCATCGAGGCGCTGCGCGGCGACGCCGCCCCCGGCCATCCTGGACAGCGCTTCGGCGCCGCCATCCCCGACACCGTCACGCCTGAATTCGTGCGCGACGAAGTGGCCCGCGGCCGCGCCATCATCCCGGCCAACATCAACCACCCGGAAACCGAGCCGATGATCATCGGCCGCAACTTCCTGGTGAAGATCAACGCCAACATCGGCAACTCGGCGGTCAGCAGTTCGATCGCCGAGGAAGTGGAGAAGATGGTCTGGGCGATCCGCTGGGGCGCCGACACGGTGATGGATCTGTCCACCGGCAAGCACATTCACGAGACTCGCGAATGGATCGTGCGCAATTCGCCGGTGCCGATCGGCACGGTGCCGATCTACCAGGCGCTGGAGAAAGTCGGCGGCGTCGCCGAAGACCTTACCTGGGAACTGTTCCGCGACACGCTCATCGAGCAGGCCGAGCAGGGCGTGGACTACTTCACCATCCACGCCGGGGTGCGCCTGCCGTTCGTGCCGCTGACGGCGAAGCGGGTCACCGGCATCGTCTCGCGCGGCGGCTCGATCATGGCCAAGTGGTGCCTGGCGCACCACCGCGAGAGCTTTCTCTACGAGCACTTCGAGGACATCTGCGAAATCATGCAGGCCTACGACGTGGCCTTCTCGCTGGGTGACGGCCTGCGGCCCGGCTCCATTGCCGACGCGAACGACGCCGCGCAGTTTGCCGAGCTGGACACCCTTGGCGAGCTGACCAAACTGGCGTGGAATCACGACGTGCAGACCATGATCGAAGGCCCCGGCCATGTGCCGATGCAGCTGATCAAGGAGAACATGGACCGCCAGCTGGACAAGTGTGGCGAGGCGCCGTTCTACACGCTCGGGCCGCTGACCACCGACATCGCGCCGGGCTACGACCACATCACCAGCGCCATCGGCGCCGCCATGATCGGCTGGTTCGGCACCGCCATGCTGTGCTACGTCACGCCCAAGGAGCACCTCGGCCTGCCCAACAAGCAGGACGTGCGCGACGGAATCATCACCTACAAGATCGCCGCCCACGCCGCCGACCTGGGCAAGGGGCACCCGGGCGCGCAGGCACGCGACGATGCGCTGAGCAAGGCGCGCTTCGAGTTCCGCTGGCGCGACCAGTTCAACCTCGCGCTGGATCCGGACAAGGCCCAGGAGTTCCACGATGAAACCATGCCCCGCGAGGCGCACAAGACCGCGCACTTCTGCTCGATGTGCGGGCCGAAGTTCTGCTCGATGAAGATAACCCAGGACGTGCGCGACTACGCCGCCGAACACGGCGTGGCCGAGTCCGAGGCCTTCGTCGAGGGCATGGCCGAAAAGGCCGCCGAGTTCCGCGCCGCCGGCAGCACGATCTACACGCCGCAGGACTGACGCCGCCGACCGCGGCCGCAACGCCCGCGGCGCGCCGGCGCCGCGTTCCCGGGCATCGATCGGGTTCCGACGAGCGCCTCGAGCTGTCGGTGCGCTCGCCCGGCGGCGGGTTCGAGGTCCCGGGAAGCCGGTGAATCATCCGCCTGATGGCTTGGCAGGTGCCGCTACCACCTCAACCTCACGCCTGGTTCACGTGGCGTAGCGGCGATGCGCTAGAATTCCTTGATCCTTCGCACCAGGGAGCCCGAGCATGGCCGCCAAACCGTTTCTGAGCGACATCAAGACGATTCGCAAGCGGGCACGCGAACACATCGGCCGCGGTGCGATGACCGAAGGTTACAAGGCCGATCGCGAGGCGGTGATCGACCTGCTCAACCAGGCGCTGGCCACCGAGCTGGTATGCACGCTGCGCTACAAGCGGCACTACTACATGGCCTCCGGGATCCACTCGCAGGCCGTGGCCGCGGAGTTCCTCCAGCACGCAACGGAGGAGCAGGAGCACGCCGACCGCATCGCCGAACGCATCACCCAGCTTGAAGGGGCGCCGGACTATTCCCCGGAAGGCCTGGCTACCCGCAGCCACTCCGATTACGTCGAAGGGGACGACCTGGTCGACATGATCAAGGAAAACCTCGTCGCCGAACGCATCGCCATCGAGACCTACGCCGAGATGGTGCGCTACCTGGGCAACGACGACCCGACATCGCGCCGGATGATGGAAGAGATCCTGGCGACCGAGGAAGAGCACGCCGATGACATGAAGACGCTGCTCGAACAACTGGGCAAGGCCGGCGAGCCGCCGAAGGGTGCATCCCGCTCCGGCAGCAAGGCCTCCGCCAAGCGCGGCACCAGCAGCAAACGCGTCGCTGCCCGCCGCCGCTGATGGCCGCCCGCGCACTGGCCGCTCGGGCATGACGCACTACGCGGGCGGCTGCTTGTGCGGCGCCGTCCGCTACGAGGCCGACGCCGAACCGATCAACCCGCACTACTGCCACTGTGGGAGCTGCCGGCGGGCCAGCGGGGCGCCGGTGGTGGGCTGGGCCAATTTTCCCGAAAGCGAATTCCGCTGGACGCACGGCGCACCCAGGCTGCGCGCGTCGTCATCGGTGATGCGCCGCGGCTTCTGCGCCGAGTGCGGCTCGCAACTATGCTGCGTCGAGGATGACGGCTACGTCTGCGTCACCATCGCCAGCCTCGACGATCCCGCCGCAGTCGCGCCGCGTTACCACATTCACGTGCAACACGCGTTGCCGTGGCTCCGCATTGACGATGACCTGCCGCGCGAGGAGCGTAAGGATCGGCTCTGAGGCAGCGTGCGGCGTGCACGTTTGACAATGGCGCACGCGTGCGGACAGATGCCTCAGCCGGCCCGGTAGCGCTCGATGCCCGCCGTGATTTCGGCGCGCGCGGTGGCGGCGTCGCCCCAACCTTCGATCTTCACCCACTTGCCCTCTTCCAGGTCCTTGTAGTGGGCGAAGAAGTGGCCGATGCGCGCCAGCCAGTTGTCCGACACCAGGGCGATGTCATCGATGTGCGAATAGCCGGCGAAGGTCTTGGTGACCGGAACCACCACCAACTTCTCGTCGGCCCCGGCCTCGTCGCTCATCTTCAGCATCCCCACCGGCCGGCAGCGCACCACCGAGCCAGGCACCAGCGGCAGCGGCAGGATCACCAGCGCGTCCAGCGGGTCACCGTCGCCACCCAGCGTCTGCGGCACGTAACCGTAGTTGCAGGGGTAGCGCATCGGCGTCGACAGCACGCGGTCGACGAAAATCTCGCCGGACTCCTTGTCGACCTCGTACTTGACCGGCTCGGCGTCCTTCGGAATCTCGATGATGACATTGATCTCATCGGGAACGTCGCGCCCGGCGGGCACCTTGTCGAGCGCCATTGAAGTCTCCCTGGCTGGCGGGTTCGGAGGGGCGCCAAGGATACGGCAAACACCACGCCAGCGCAGGTCGCGGCGTCGCCGCTCAGGCGAACGGACACTCCCGCAGCCACTTGGTCGCGATCCATTTTTCGCCGGCGGTGACCGGCAGCCCGGCATGCAGCGAGGACTGGTCGCCGCCCTCGTAGGCGAAATACAGCGCGCTGCCGCGGCGCGCGGAGATGGTGATGCCGGCGCGCGGGAACTGCGTACCACCGCCAGCGGCCGGTGCGTTGAGGTAAATGATCACGCTGGCGACACGCTGCCCGCCCTTGGCCGTGATGACCTTGTAGCCGTCCTGTGCCGGATCGAACCAGTCAAAGTGCGGCTCGTACTGCTGGCCGGGCAGGTAATGCAGGATTTGCAACCCTTCGCCGTGGTTTGCCGGCAGCTCGGTGAGCGCCGCGATGCGCTGTTCGATGCGCGCGACCAGCGGCGTCTCGCCCAGCGCGAAGAACATGCCGCTGCTGGTGCGGGTGGTGTTGACGGTGTGCTGGCCGGCGGTGTCGACGGTGAGCGAGCGATCCAGGCGCGGACGGGCCAGCTCGATCAGGGCCTCGCACTCTGAGTCGTCCAGCAGCGCCTCCAGCAGCCGGATCGTCGGTGTCTCCACGCAGAGCGACACCTCGATGCGGCGCCCGTCCAGCTCCAGCGCCGGCGGTTCTGGATGGCGCGGGCGAAGGCCGTCGCTGCGCGCCGTGCTCACCTCCACAGCCAGCCCCGGGCGGTCGAGCGCCTTGGCCACCAGTTGTCGTGCCTGGCGGCGCTCGTAGCCCGAGCGCAGCATCATGCCGACGATGGCGTCGATGTCGTGGCCGCCACGCGCGGTCGCGAGTATCCACTCGCGTATAGCGTCCGGCTTGGCGCTGTGCGTGCCCATCCCGCCATTGTAGGTCGCCCGCCCCAGCCATGCCGCGCGCCAGCGCTCGCCGCGACCCGGCGCTGTTGCTCTTCCATTCCCCATTCCCCATTCGCGGCGCGACCTTGTCGCGCAAGGCGCGAGTTCTTTTCTCTGTTTGGCCAGAGAAAAGAACCAAAAGAGAGGCCACCCCGGTGCGGCGCCCACGGCCTTCGGCCGCGGGTTCGTGCGGGCCGGCCGGGCTTTTCCGACAGTGCGTCCCTGCACTGTCGGAAAAGTCGCTCGCGTCCATGCGAGCGACCCTTCGGGCTATCCGTCCGGCCCGCACCGCCGTACAGGGGACCCAACCGCGGTCGCACGCCGCGAGCTTGGTCATCCTGCTTCGTATCGTGTCTTCGTGTGCTTTTGCCGAGTCGTTGTGGACGGGGCGAGCGCGTGCATGGCGTGTTGCGTTCGCTTCGCTCACCGCCAACCTGCCGCTCCGTTAATCTGCCGGCGTATCTCGGCGGGCTTCGGTTGGCGAAGCCGGCTCGGGTTTGGCGCGCAAATCCCCTTGCGCTGCGGGCGGGTGAAGGAATAGCCCGAAGGGTGGCCGGCATGGATGCCGGTCAGCTTTTCGACGGTGCAGGGACGCACCGTCGAAAAGCCCGTAACCCGCCCGCGAACCTGCCGGGGGCGCCCTCTCGTTTGGTTACTTTTCTCCGGGCAAGCAGAGAAAAGTGACTCGCGCGGAGCGCGACCGCTTTCGGCGAAGCTGGTAACGCAGACGCCGCCGCACGGGAACCGCCGTGGCTCCGAAGAACTCGCGCCCGAGCCGCGAACCCGGCGCTACTTCAGTTCCTGCCAGAGGAAGTTGTAGGCGAGGGCATGCATCGTCGCCGACTGCTGCGCATCGGCGCCGGCGCCGTGGCCGCCCTCGCGGTTCTCGTAGAACCAGACGTCGTCGTGGCCCATGGCCTGCATCTTCGCCACCATCTTGCGCGCCTGCTGCGGCCCGACCCGGTCGTCACTGGTGGTGGTGTAGAACAGCACCGGCGGGTAGTCGACGCCGCGCTTGACGTTCTGGTAGGGCGAGAAGGTCTTGATGAAGGCCCACTGCTCGGGGTCGTCCGGGTTGCCGTACTCGGCCACCCAGGAAGCGCCCGCCGCCAGGTGGATGTAGCGCTTCATGTCCAGCAGCGGCACCTCGCAGGAGATGGCGCCGAACAGTTGCGGGTATTCAGTCAGCATGTTGCCCATCAGCAGGCCGCCATTGCTGCCGCCTTCTGCGCCAAGGTGCTGCGGCGAGGTGACCTTGCGCTTGATGAGATCGCGGGCCACCGCGGCAAAGTCCTGGTAGGCCTTGGGCCGGTTGGCCTTCATCGCGGCCTGGTGCCACTTGGGGCCGTACTCGCCGCCGCCGCGGATGTTGGCGATGACATAGACGCCGCCGCGCTCCAGCCAGGCGCGGCCGATCGTGCCACTGTAGTGCGGCAGCAGGGAGATCTCGAAACCGCCGTAGCCATACAGCAGCGTGCGGTTGCTGCCATCCAGCTTGATGTCCTTCGGCGCGATCTCGAAGTAAGGCACGCGGGTGCCGTCTTTCGAAGTCACGAAATGCTGGCTGACGGTGAATTTCGAGGCATCGAAAAAGTCGGGCTCGTGCTTGATCGCCTCCGGGCTGGTCTTCCCCAGCACACCGCGCTCCAGCGTCGCCGGCGTGAGGAAGCCCGTGACGCTGAGCCAGAATTCGTCGCTCACGTCGGGGTCGGTGTCGACCACGCGGATGGTACTGAAGCTGGGCGTGCCAGGCATCGCCTTGCGGGACCATTCCCCGCCCGGCTTCGGCGTCAGCACGCTGAGACGGCTCTTGACGTCATCCAGCACGTCGAGGATCAGGTGGTGGCGGGTCCAGTTCCAGGAGGAAAGCGCCGTGCGCGGGTCGGGCTTGAACAACACCGTGAAGTCGCGCTTGCCCGCCATGAAATCGTCGAAGTTCGTCACCAGCAGCATGCCGGCGTCGTAGGTGGTGTCGCCCGCCTTCCAGGGCGAGCGCGTCATCACCAGCAGCCATTGCCGGTGCACGCTGACGTCGGCATCGGTCGGCGTGTCCACCCGCAGCAGCTTGCCGTCCTTGCGCTGGTAGAGCGTGCTGTGGAAGAAGTCGGTACCGACGGAGACGAAATCCCGTTCGAAGCCCTTGGTGCGGTCGTGCCATGCGTACACCGAAATGTCTTCGGGTTTCGCTTCGTACACGGTGGTTGCCGCGGACAGCGGCGTGCCACGCGTCCACTCCTTGACGATGCGCGGGTAGCTCGATTTGGTCATCGAACCCGGGCCGAAGTCGGTGCCGACGTAGATGTGGTCGCGGTCGATCCAGGCGACCTCGGTCTTGGACTCGGGCAGCTCGAAGCCGTCCTTGACGAAGGATCGCGAGGGAATGTCGAACTCGCGCACCACGACCGCATCGCCACCGTGCGGCGACAGCAATACCAGGCAGCGCCGGTACTTCGGTTTCATGCACCGCGCGCCCTTGAAAACCCAGTTGTGCCCCGCGGCCTTGCCCAGCGCATCCACGTCCAGCAGCGTTTGCCACTTCGGGTGGTCCTTGCGGTACTCGGCCAGCGTGGTGCGCCGCCAAATGCCGCGGGGATGGTTCTTGTCTTTCCAGAAGTTGTAGTAGTACTCGCCCATCTTGCGCACGTAGGGAATGCGCGCCTCGGAGTTGAGCACCTCCAGGATCTGCTGGCGGTCGCGCCTGAATGCGTCGCTGCTGGCGAACTCGGCCTTGGTGCGCGCGTTTTCCCTGTCGACCCACTTCAAGGCCTTGGCGCCGTGCACGTTCTCCAGCCAGAGGAACGGATCGCGGGCGCTGCTTGCGGCAGCGGCCGGTGCACCGGTGCTGGCGGGGTTGGCCGGCGTGGACCCGGCCGCGGCGCTGCCGCTGCCGACGAGCACAGCAACGGCGGCCAGGAGGCCGATCAGGACGCGGTTCGCTGTCATGGCTGCGATTCTCATGCGCTGGGGAGGCACGAGTATCCCATCGCGCGGCTGAAGCTGCCCGTGACCAAAGTCAGGGGCGGGGGCGCAGTGGCAAGCGGTTGCAGCGTGTCTACCAGCCCCCGCCGCCGCCGCCGCCACCGCCACCGCCGGAGCCGCCGCCCGAGCCTGAGGACGAGCCGGGGGCGACCGAGGCCGAGGCGATGGCGCCGCCCAGGCTGCTGGACAAGTCGTGGCTGAGGGCGCCGAAGCTGGCGGCGTCGAGATGGTCGAGACCGCCGCCGCTGTACCAGCGCGGCTGCGCCTGCTGCATCTGCGCCGGGGTCAGCGCATCGGCGAAGCGTGCAGCCCAGGCATTGCCGACGCCGAGCGCCAGCGCGTAGGGCAGGTAGGCACCAAACAGCTCCGGCCGCGCCTCCGGCTTGTAGCGCGAATCCAGCGCCTGCTTCTCGGCCACGCCCAGGTACCAGCGGAAGCCGTCGATGCGGTCGAGCAGGCGCGCGCCGGCCGCGGTCGGGGCCTTCAGCCAGCGGTAGAAGAGAACGTTGGTGATCAGCAAGGTGACGAACACGGTTGCGGCGGCATAGCCCACCATGTGGCCAAGCATCACCAGGCCGCCAAGCTCCGCCACCGAAAAAATGATCAGCATCAGCCAGGGTCCGAATTGCCGGGTGGCTGCCTGGTCCAGGGTCCGCAGTGCCAGCCAGCCCAGCGCCACGCTCCACACCGCCAGCCAGAGAAGCATGAAGCCGCTGCCCTCGCTGCCGCCACGGGCAATCAGCCAGGCGGCCAGCAGGGTGACCAGCACGCCCGGTACCAGCTTCAGCGAGTTGGTCACGAACATCTTTCCGGCGAAGCCGGCCGCCAGCGCCTTGCGCAGTGCGCTGCTGGCGGCACTGACGCGGCGGTGCGATGCCTGCTTGAACTCCAGGGTCGGCCCGTCGGCGAACAAGGCGTCGCGCAGGGCCTTCTCGTCTGCGCTGAGGCGTGACGCGTCGGCCATCTCGCTGCGCGTGGCAACCCAGCTTTGGTCGCTGCCCCGGGTCAGGGTCAGTCCACCCTTGGCGGCAATGCCGAGGATGCCGGCAGTGAAACAGGTCTGGTCGTAGCCCATGTGGCGCACGTAGCGCAGTGCGGCCGCCGAGTCGCCGCCCGGCGGCTCGTATTCCGCCACCCGCGGCCCCGCCTCGGGGTCGCGGCCGACCCGGTTCCAGCTCCAGCCGTAGTACAGCCACAAGGCGATCAGGCCGAGCAGCCCCAGCAACAGGTTGCGGTTGTCCTCCAGCAGCCATATCGCCTTCTGGCCGCTGGCCGGCGGCGGGATCAGGCCCTTGGGAAACTCCAGCAGCACGCTGAGGTTCTCGTGGGCTCCCAGCGGCTGGAGCGTGGCGTAGTCGGCACCATCGGCGGTGACCTTGGCACTCAGCGCACGCCCCTGCTCGCCTTCCGCGCCGGTGGCGCCGGAGGCCTTCAGTCCGGCGTCCACCGCTCGCGGCAGGTGCACACTGGCGCTGGCGTGGTCGATCGGAAACACCCAGCCGGTGCCGGTGACGTTCCAGTACAGCTCGTCATGATCGTCGAAGAAGCCCAGCTGGCGTGTGGTGTGGTAGCTGATTGCGTAGTCGTGTATCCCCGGCGCCACGGTCTCGGTGCTGTCGCCGAGGTAGACACGCACGCCATTGGCGCGGCGTTCGCTGTGCCACTGCTCGGCCTGGCCGTCGCGCTGCGCGCCGGTGATCTCGAAATCGACGTGGTAGCGGTTGTGGTAGCGGTCCCGGTAATCGGTCGGGAAGTCGCGGTAGATGCCGTGGCGGATGTCCCTGCCCTCGGCGCGCACCTTGATGTGCTCGGTGACGGCCATGCCGCCGTCGGCGCCGATGGCGATGTCCGCGTGATAATCGAGGATGCGCTCGTCGGCATGGCAGGCAAGGGCCGGCAGCAGAAGCAGGGCGAACACCAGCAGGCAGCGGGGCAGGAGCGGACGCATGACGTTCTCCTTCGGGGTGGCTATTCCAGGACCACCTGTACGTTGGCGCGCGCCTGGACTTCCGCGGCAAAGAATGTGGCGGCGCGGAAATGCAGGGCACGAGCGACCAGCAGGTCGGGAAAGCGTTGCAGGTGGGTGTTGTATTGGCGGACCGAGCCGTTGTAGAAGCGCCGCGCGTGCTGCAGCGAGTCCTCGACCGCGACCAGTTGCGTTGACAACTGGCTGAAGTTCGCGCTGGCCTTGAGGTCCGGGTAGCTCTCGGCGAGCAGCATCAGGTGCCCGAGGCTCCGGCCCAGCGCCTGCTCGCTGTCTTCGCGCGCCGGCAGGCTCTGCGGTGCCAGTGCCGCACTGCGCGCCTGCGTTGCCTCGGTCAGCACGGTGTGCTCATGTCCGGCATAAGCGCGTACGCAGGCAACCAGCGGCGGCACCAGGTCATGGCGGCGCTGCAGCTGCACGTCGACATCGCTCCAGGCCACCTTGACCTGGTTGCGGTCGCGCACCAGGCGATTGAAGATCCAGGCTGCGCCGCCGCACAACACCAGCGCAAGGACAGCGATCGCGACACTCATCGCTGCACCCTCCAGTGCGCCCATGGCCCTGCCGCCAGCGGCACAACCCGCCTTGCCATTGCCGAACCCCTCTCTCCGTGACGGCTATCTTGGGCCGGTCGCGCGCGCGATACAAGCGGTGCAGGCTGCCGCTGGCCGCTGCGCCGCCGCGGCAAAAAAAGACGCCCCGCGGTGCGGGGCGTCGGGTGGCGCGGGTTTCGTGGCTCGCTCAGAGCAGCGGGATCAGCAGCAGCGCCACGATGTTGATGATCTTGATCAGCGGGTTCACGGCCGGGCCGGCGGTGTCCTTGTACGGGTCGCCGACGGTGTCGCCGGTGACCGCGGCCTTGTGTGCGTCCGAACCCTTGCCGCCGTGGTTGCCGTCCTCGATGAACTTCTTGGCGTTGTCCCAGGCGCCGCCGCCGGCGGTCATCGAGATGGCCACGAACAGACCGGTGACGATGGTGCCGATCAGCATCGCGCCGAGCGCCACCGGGCCGAGGATGAAGCCGACCAGGATCGGCACCACCACGGGCAGCAGCGAGGGGATCATCATTTCCTTGATCGCCGACTTGGTCAGCAAGTCCACCGCGCGCGAGTAGTCGGGCTTGGTGGTGCCTTCCATGATGCCGCGGATTTCGCGGAACTGGCGGCGCACCTCCTCGACCACCGAGCCGGCGGCGCGGCCGACGGCTTCCATCGCCATGGCGCCGAACAGGTACGGGATCAGGCCGCCGATCAGCAGGCCGACGATCACCCGGTGATCGGACAGGTCGAAGGTGAAGATCTGGTTCGGGAACTGCAGCGTGAGGTTGTGGGTGTAGTCCGCGAACAGCACCAGCGCGGCCAGCGCCGCGGAGGCGATGGCGTAACCCTTGGTGACGGCCTTGGTGGTGTTGCCGACCGCGTCCAGCGGGTCGGTCACGCCACGCACTTCGTCGGGCAGGTTGGCCATCTCGGCGATGCCGCCGGCGTTGTCGGTGATCGGACCGTAGGCGTCCAGCGCGACGACCATGCCGGTCATCGACAGCATCGCGGTGGCGGCAATGGCAATGCCGTACAGGCCGCCCAGCACGTACGAGCCCCAGATCGCCGCGCAAATCGCCAGCACTGGCCAGGCGGTGGACTTCATCGACACGCCGAGGCCGGCGATGATGTTGGTGGCGTCACCGGTGGTCGAGGCGCTGGCGATGTGCTTGACCGGCGCGTACTCGGTGGAGGTGTAGTACTCGGTGATCCAGACCATCACGCCGGTCAGCACCAGGCCGATCAGCGCGCACAGGTACAGGTGGTTGGCGCCGTGCAGGCTGTCGCCCATCAGCGCCTGGGTGATCGGCCAGAAGGCGATCGCGGCCAGCACGCCCGACACCAGCACGCCCTTGTACAGCGCGCCCATGATGTTGCCCTTGGCGCCGACGCGGACGAAGAAGGTGCCGATGATCGAGGCGATGATCGAGGCGGCGCCGAGCACCAGCGGGTAGAGCACGCCGTGCGCGCCGACCTGCGTGGCCATGACCGAGCCGAGCAGCATCGTCGCGACCAGCGTGACGGCGTAGGTCTCGAACAGGTCGGCGGCCATGCCGGCGCAGTCGCCGACGTTGTCGCCCACGTTGTCGGCGATCACCGCAGGGTTGCGCGGGTCGTCCTCGGGGATGCCGGCCTCGACCTTGCCGACGAGATCCGCGCCGACATCGGCACCCTTGGTGAAGATGCCGCCGCCGAGTCGGGCGAAGATCGAGATCAGCGATGAGCCGAAGGCCAGGCCGACCAGGTGGTGGAGCGCCTCGTTCGGCGCGAAGCCGAGGTAGCCGAGGACCACGTAGTAGCCGGCGACACCAAGCAGGGCCAGGCCGACCACCAGCATGCCGGTGATGGCGCCGCCACGGAAGGCCACGGCCAGCGCGGCCTTCATGCCGCCGCGCGCGGCCTCCGCCGTGCGCACGTTGGCACGCACCGACACATTCATGCCGATGAAGCCCGCGGCACCGGAGAGGATGGCGCCGATGGCGAAGCCCGCCGCGGTGGCCCAACTCAAGGCGAAGCCGACGATGAGGAACAGCACGACCCCGACAATGGCAATGGTGCGGTACTGGCGGTTGAGGTAGGCGCGTGCGCCTTCCTGCACGGCCGCCGCGATCTCCTGCATGCGCTCGTTGCCGGCCGACTTGGCGAGAATCCAGCGGATTGACCAGACGCCATAGAGGATGGCAAGGACCGCGCAGGCAATGGCAATCCACAAACCGTAGTGTTGCAGCATCGATGACTCCCCAGTTTTCGGAATGAGGCCCGAGCGGGCACTCCCCGCAGTATAAGGGGAGGGCGCATCGCGGCGAAAGCTGAGCGGCAGAGCCGGGGCCGGGGAACGGTAAAGCGGCGGACCATGCGACGCGGCTTGCATCGGCGGCCGGCCGCGCTGCGGACGTCGCCTGCAGAGCAGTCAGCGCCGGAGCAACTCGGCGCAGCTCGACCGGGTCCCATTACCCATTCTCCATCCTCCAATTCCGCGAAGCGCTACCGACTGCGACACCGCCTGGCGCAACGGCTCTGCCGGTCCCCGGCCCCGGTCCCCGATCCCGCGCAAGGCCCGCTTCATCCGGGCGAGTTCATCCTGTTGCGATGGCAAAAACCACGCCGCTGCAGAAGGCGCTGGCGGACGCGCCGGCGGGCAGCCTCAGCCGGTTGCGACGCCAGGCTCGGGATTGCCGCGCCTGCGATTTGTGGCGGCCGGCGACCCAGACCGTGTTCGGCGCCGGCCCGGCACATGCGCGCGTGGTGCTGATCGGGGAGCAGCCGGGCAATGTCGAGGACCTGCGTGGCAAGCCCTTCGTCGGGCCCTCCGGTCGGCTGCTCGACCGCGCGCTGGCCGACGCCGGCATCGACCATCGCGAGCTCTACGTCACCAATGCCGTGAAGCATTTCCGCTTCGAGCCGCGCGGCAAGGTGCGCCTGCACAAACGCGCCAACGCCGAGCAGCAGGCGGCCTGCCGGCCGTGGCTGGCGGCCGAGGTCGACCGCATCGACCCGCGCGCGCTGGTATGTCTGGGCGCGATGGCGGCGGGCGCGGTGTTCGGCAGCGGCTTCGGCCTGATGCGCGAGCGCGGCCAGTGGCGGACGCTGCCCGACGGCCGCCGAGCCTTTGCCACGGTGCATCCGTCATACCTGCTGCGCATGCCGGGCGACGACCGCGATGCCGCCTACGCGCAGTTCGTCGAGGAGCTCGGCATGATCCGCGAGGCGCTCTGAAGGCCGGGAATGGGGAATGGAGAATGGGGAATGGCAGGCCCGTTGGGTTGTCTGCGCTCACTTGCCAACCCGCGACCCTGCTCCGTGTCGGGTCTCCGCTCTACTTGGTTGGCGACCACGGCGCGAGCTTGCGCGGGACGGCGATGTTTTTCAGGCGTACGTAGGCCGGCAGGCCGTCGCGGCCGAGCGGCGGTGGCGCCTCGCCGCGGATCAGCGGTGCCAGGTAGCGGCGCGCCGCCGCCGTGATGCCGTAGCCGTCGCGGCGGATGAAGGAGGCCGGCATCTTCTTCTCGCGGTTGGCGATCCTGTCCAGTGGTGCCGGCTCGATTTTCCAGCGGTAGGGGCTGTCGCTGGTGCGCACGATCACCGGCATCACCGCGTTCATGCCCTTGAGCGCGTAGTCGACCGCCGCGGCGCCGACCGCCGCCGCCTGCTCGACGTCGGTGGCCGAGGCCGCGTGGCGCGCGGAACGCTGCAGGTAGTCGGGCACCGCCCAATGCACCTTCAGGCCGAGCTTGCCGTTGACCAGTTCCGCCAGGCGCGGCGCCACGCCGCCGAGCTGGGCATGGCCGAAGGCATCGCGGCGGCCCGACTCGGCGAGGAACCGGCCCTCGGCGTCGCGGATGCCTTCGGACGCCACCACGGTGCAGTAGCCGACGCGCTCGACGGTGGCCCTGACCTTGGCCAGGAACGCTTCGGGCTCGAACACGCGCTCGGGAAACAGGATCAGGTGCGGCGCCGCATCCGCGCCTTCGCCAGCCAGCCCGGCGGCGGCCGCGATCCAGCCGGCGTGGCGGCCCATCACCTCGAGCACGAAGACCTTGGTCGACGTCTCGCTCATCGAGGCCACGTCGAGGCTGGCCTCCAGCGTCGACAGCGCGGTGTAGCGGGCGACCGAGCCGAAGCCGGGGCAGCAGTCGGTGACGGCGAGATCGTTGTCGACGGTCTTGGGCACGCCGATGCAGGTCACCTCATGGCCGAGCTTCTTGCCGATCTGCGAGATCTTCAGTGCCGTGTCGGCCGAATCGTTGCCGCCGTTGTAGAGGAACCAGCGGATGTCGTGCGCACGCAGCACCTCGATCAGGCGCTCGTATTCGGCGCGGTTGGCGTCCAGCGACTTCAGTTTGTAGCGGCATGAGCCAAAGGCGCCGCCGGGGGTGTGGCGCAGCGCGGCTATGGCGGATCTGGACTCCTTCGAGGTGTCGATCAGCTCCTCGCGCAGCGCGCCGAGGATGCCGTTGCGCGCGGCATACGCCTTGACGCCGCGCGCACGAGCGGATTCGATCACGGCGGCGGCGGTGGCGTTGATCACGGCGGTGACCCCACCGGACTGGGCGTAAAGCATCTTGCCGGCCGGTGCCGGGCGTGCGCGTTGTGCGCTCATGGCGTCCTCGTTGCTGCGACAGAATGGTTTGACGGCATCGCCCGCAGCCGCTAATTTGATCGCCCACCATGCCATTGGCCGTGGCGTTGCCGTGCGCGGCCGCGCGCGGCGACAGGATACTATGCGACTTGTCTTACTCGGTGCGCCCGGATCGGGCAAGGGCACGCAGGCCGATTGCCTGAAGGATGCCCTCGGTGCGGTGCATATTTCCACCGGCGACCTGTTGCGCGCCGCGGTGGCGGCCGGCACGCCGCTCGGCTTGCAGGCCAAGGCGGTGATGGAATCGGGCCGGCTGGTTTCCGACGAGATCGTCCTTGGCATGCTCGAGGAGCGCCTCGGCCAGGGCGACGCCCACGGCGGCTTCATCCTCGACGGCTACCCGCGCAATCTTGCTCAGGCCGCCGCGCTGGACAGCCTGCTGGGCCGGCTCGGCCAGCCGCTGGACCAGGTGGTCAAGCTCAGCGTGCCCAACGAGGTGATCGTCGGTCGCTGCGAGACCCGCTTTGCCGCCGAGGGCCGCGCCGACGACGAACCGCAGACGGTGCGCAAGCGGCTGGCCGTGTTCGATGAGCAGACCGCGCCGGTGGCTGACTGGTATCGCAAGCGTGGCCAGCTGAGCGAAGTGGACGGCGTCGGTACGGTCGAGGACGTCTGTGCGCGCATCATGGCGGCGCTGGACGCCGGCGGCCGCGCCGCGGTTGGCTGAGGTTTTCGCGGAATCCCCGGACATGCCTGAATTGTTCGCGGCCTGGCGCGACCTGTGCCTGCTGCGCATCGGCCCGCAGGACCTGCCATTCGCACCGCCGCTGTTGTGGATCTTGGTGGTGCTGAACCTGCTGCTGGGCCTGCTCGGTGGCGCGCTGGTCGGCTACGCCGGCAATGCGCTGCTGTCGGCGGTGGTCAGCATCGGTGTCAGCTTCGTTCTGCTTTACGCACTGCTGGCGCTGCGCCAGCTGCAACCCCGCTTCGTCCAGGCGGCGACCGGCCTGATGGCGGCCGCGCTGCTGTTCGGGTTGCTGGGGCTGCCGTCCTATGTGCTGCTGACGCCACTGCCGGCCGAAGCGCAGGCGATGACCCGGCCACAGATGATCGCCTTGCTGCTGCTGCTGCCGGTCAGCATCTGGTCGCTGGTGGTCAGTGCCAACATCTACCGCCACGCACTGTCGCGCTCGTGGCTGGCGGGCGTGGTCGCGACCATCGCCATCAACCTGGCCGCCGCAGCCGTGTTCGGCATGCTCACCGGCGGTCACGCGGCGCCGGCGCCCTGAGGAACTGCGCATGCGCCTGCACATCCTCGGCATTTGCGGCACCTTCATGGGCGGGCTGGCAGCGCTGGCGCGGGAGCTCGGCCACATCGTCGAGGGCAGCGACGCCAATGTCTATCCGCCGATGAGCACGCAGCTCGAGGCGCTGGGTATCGAGCTGAAGCACGGCTACAGCGCAGCCCACCTGCAGCCGCCGCCCGACCTGGTGCTGGTGGGCAACGCCCTGTCGCGCGGCAATCCCGCGGTGGAGTACATGCTGGACGCGCAGCTGCCTTACATCTCCGGGCCGCAGTGGCTGGGCGAGCAGGTACTTGCCGGGCGCGAGGTGCTGGCGGTCGCCGGCACCCACGGCAAGACCACCACCACCAGCATTTTGACCCACCTGCTGCAGTCGGCCGGGTTCGCGCCGGGTTTCCTGATCGGCGGTGTTCCCGGCAATTTCGACGTCTCCGCCAGGCTGGGACCGGGGACCGGGGGCCGGGGACCGGAAGAGCCGGAGTCCGCTGAATCCCGAACGCTTGGTTCCGGGTCCAGGCTTTCTGCAGTTGCAGCAGGCGCGCAGCCAGACGCGCGGGCGCATCCTGGCGTCGGTCCCGGAGCGTCGGGTCGCGCCGCGCTGGTCCGGTCCCCGGTCCCCGGTCCCCGGTCCCCACTTTTCGTCATCGAAGCCGACGAATACGACACCGCGTTCTTCGACAAGCGCTCAAAGTTCGTGCACTACCGGCCGCGCATCGCGATCCTCAACAACCTCGAATACGACCACGCGGATATTTTTCCGGACGTGGCCGCCATCCAGCGCCAGTTCCACCACCTGGTGCGCACCGTGCCGGGCAATGGCCGGCTGATCGTCAACGCGCACGATGACAGCATTGCCGAGGTGCTGGCCATGGGCTGCTGGACGCCGGTCGAGAGCTTCGGCATCGGTCGTGGCGACTGGCAAGCCGAATTGGTTGCGGACGATGGGTCGGCCTTCGTCGTCCGTCGCGGCGGCACGCGCCTCGGCGAGGTTCGCTGGCCGCTGCTCGGCCGCCACAACGTGATGAACGCGCTGGCCGCGCTGGCCGCGGCCGCGGCTGCCGGTGCCGAGCCGCAGGTGCTGCTGCCGGCGCTCGCTGACTTTGGCGGCGTGAAGCGCCGCATGGAGCGACTCGGCGAGGTCGCCGGCGTGCAGGTATACGACGATTTCGCCCATCACCCGACCGCAATCGCCACGACCCTGGCCGGGCTGCGAGCGCGGGTTGGCGACGCACGCATCCTGGTGGCGCTGGAGCCGCGCTCAAACTCGATGCGCCAGGGTGCGCACGCCACGGCGCTGGCGCCCTCGCTCGCCGCGGCGGACATGGTGGTCCTGCTGCGACGGCCGGAACTGTCCTGGGACGCATCGCGGGTTGCCGACGCCCTCGGCGGCCGCGGCCGCATCGCCGCCAGCGTGGAGCTGCTGCTCGACGAACTGCGTCGCGCCGCGCGCCCCGGCGACCACGTCGTCTTCATGTCCAACGGCGGCTTCGACAATGCCCCGCGCCGCCTGCTCGACGTGCTCGCGGCAGGCGCAGGCTGACCGCCACTGCACCAGCGACTTCGGCAGCGCGCTTGCCGCGCCAGCGGCTCGGCTACACTCCAGCCGTGGCGTTACCCGAGATCCCGCTGTTCCCGCTGTCGACCGTGCTGTTTCCGGACGGTCAGTTGCAGTTGCGCATCTTCGAATCGCGCTACCTCGACATGGTTCGGGAGTGCGCGCGAAAGGACGCGCCGTTCGGCGTCTGCCTGATCCTTGAGGGCGAGGAAGTCGGCGCGCCGGCCCTGCCGGCCTCGGTCGGCACCCTGGCGCGCATGGTCGACTTCGATGCCCTGCCACGTGGTCTGCTCGGCATTCGCGTCTGTGGCGGCCAACGGTTCCGTGTCGTCACCTCGCGCGTGCGCGACGACGGGCTGGTGCGCGCCACGGTTCGCGAATGGCCGACCGAGCCCTGTCTTGCGGTGCCGCCGGAGTTCTCGCTGCTCGCGACGATTGTCGAGCGCATGGTCGAGCAGATGGGCGAAGTGAGCGTGCCCAGGGCGCGCTACGACGACGCCAGCTGGATCGGCTTCAGGCTGGCCGAACTGCTGCCGCTGGAACTGGGCGAGCGCCAGCACCTGCTGGAGCTGACCGACCCGATGTCGCGGCTGGCCACGCTGCGCGACGCGCTGCCGCGCTTCCAACGCGACTGAGGAGGCGTCATTTCAGCGATACGCCGAGTGCCGTGTCGACAGGGGTGGGTGGAGCGGCATCGAGCCGAAACGGGTGAGATCCCGCTCTGCCGGCGCGTGGTTGCTTCGCGGAGCGGTACGATCGGTGGTAAAGGGCTTTCAGATGTGCGTTGCCATGGGCGGAAAATCGGCGTAATTTCTCGCCAGTCATTCGGGAGTCCAGTGCGATGCGCGGACGTTTTGGCTTGGGTGAGCACTTGGCGATTCCTCGTGCTGCCGCGTGTGTGGCGTTGCTTGCCTTGACTGCAGGCGCGCAGGCGCAGGAGGTGCTTGATCATCTCGCGCACAATGGCTTTGAAGCCTGCTGGTCGAAAGCGGTTGATTCCACGACGCTGGCGTCGCTGCTCGTCACTGCTGTCGACGGCGCTCCGGGTTGCATTCCGGCGTCAAGCGATTCCTGCTACACCAGCACCTGCGCAGGGGGGGTGCCCGGATGTCCGACAACGCTTCATGGAGTGCAAGCCGCGTTTGCGCCGGGAACGACGCGGTTCGATGCGACTGCGCGTATCGATTCGATATCCGGAAAGATCAGGATCCAGGGCGTCGAGTGCGACATGACCATTGACACCAGCAACCTCGTCTTGAGCTACCAAGTCGTCTACGGAGACTTTTTCGGAGACGGCAACAGTGGGTCTTATCCCGGTAGTTTTTATATATTCGGTTTGGATTCGTTCGGGCTCGCCCACGGTGACGTCACACTGAGTGGATCCACTCTTTGTATTGCGGCCAACGCGACCTTGGTTCCGTCCACGCTTCAGTTCGACGCACTGGAGCCGTCAATCGTGGCTGCCCTCCGGCCAACGCTGGACGTCGCGTGGTGCCCGGTACCGTTCTGAAAGCTTGCGCGCGGCAGCCGAGCAGCATCCAGATCATCGAACAGCGGACTTGGGCGCGGTAGTCGGTGTGGCCGGTCAGGCCAGCGCCTGCGCCCAGTCGGCGATCAGGTCGTCGGCGTGCTCCACGCCCACCGACAACCGCAGCAGATCCTGCGGTGAGTGCGGATGCGGGCCCTCGATCGAGGCGCGGTGCTCGACCAGCGATTCGCAGCCACCGAGGCTGGTGGCGTTGGTGAAAACCTTCAGCCTGGAGGCAACCGCCAGCGCCGCCTCGCGGCCGCCGCGCACCCGCACGCTGAGCATGCCGCCGAAGTCACGCATCTGGCGCTGCGCCAGGGCGTGCTGCGGATGGCTCGCAAGGCCGGGGTAGTGCACCGCTTCAACCCGGGCATGACCGGCAAGGAACTCCGCCAGCGCGCGCGCATTGCGGCAGTGCCAGTCCATCCGCGCCGGCAGCGAGCGCAGGCCGCGCAGGATCATCCACGCGTTGAAGGGCGATGCGTTGAAGCCGAGCATGGTGCGCGTCGTGCGGCTGGCCGTCGCCCATTCGTCTGCTGCGGCAAACACCAGCACGCCGCCCATCACGTCGCTGTGGCCGCCCATGTACTTGGTCGCCGAGTGCAGCACGATGTCAGCCCCCAGCGCCAGCGGCTGCTGCAGCGCCGGCGTGGCGAAGGTGTTGTCGACCAGCAGCCGTGCGCCGCCGGCGTGTGCCAGTTCGGCCAGTGCGGCGATGTCGATGACTTGCATCAGCGGGTTCGACGGCGACTCCGCCCACAGCAGCCGCGTGTCGTCGCGCAGCGCCGCCCGGACGGCGCCGGTATCCGTCATGTCGACGAAGTCGTGGCGCAGGCCCCAGCGCGGGAAGAAGGTTTCGATCTGGTCGCGAAAACCGTGGTACAGATCCTCCTGCACCAGCACGTGGCCAGCCTGCGGCAGCGACTGCAGCAGACAGGCGCCGGCGGCGACGCCGGAGCTGAAGAACAAGGCCGCCGCGCCACCGTCCAGCGCCGCCAGTGCTGCCTCCAGGCGGCGCTGGGTCGGGTTGTCGGCGCGTTGGTAGTTGAGGCCATCGGCGCGGTTGCCGTCGGGCGCGTGCTCGAAGGTCGTGGCAAGGTACAGCGGCGGTGCCATTGCGCCGGTGGCGTCAGGCTCGGCGCCGGCGTGCACTGCCAAGGTCTCGAATTTCATGCGTCGATCTCCGCAAAACCGCCGCGCGCGGCCTCCAGGGTGTCGGCGATGTCCTGCTCGCTGTGCGCGGCCGACATGAAGCCGGCCTCGAAAGGCGAAGGCGCCAGGAACACGCCGCGCGCAAGCATGGCATGGAAGAAGTGATTGAAGTGGGCGCTGCTGCAGGCAGTGGCCTGCGCGAAGGTTTCGACTCGGTCACCGCTGAAGAACAGGCCGAACATGCCGCCCACGCGGTTGCTGCTGAAGGGTATTCCCGCGCCATCGGCGATCGCCTGCAGGCCGTCGGTCAGCATCGCGGTCTTGCGTGCCAGCTCGGCGTGGAAGCCCGGCGCCTGGATCAGCTCAAGCATCGCCAGGCCAGCCGCCATTGCCACCGGGTTGCCGCTGAGCGTGCCGGCCTGGTAGATCGGACCGCCGGGCGCGACCTGCTCCATCAGCTCGCGCTTGCCGCCGTAGGCGCCGACCGGCATGCCGCCGCCGATCACCTTGCCGAAGGTCGTCAGGTCCGGGGTGACGCCATAGTGGGCCTGGGCGCCACCGGCAGCGACGCGAAAGCCGGTCATCACCTCGTCAAAGATCAGTACCGCGTCGTGGCGCGTGCACAGCGCGCGCAGGCCCTGCAGGAAGCCGGCCTTCGGCAGTATGCAATTCATGTTGCCGGCCACGGGTTCGACGATCATTCCGGCAATTTGGCCGCCGCGCTCGGCGAACAGCGCCTCGGCCGCGGCGAGGTCGTTGTATGGAAGCGTCAGCGTGAGGTCGGCGACGGCGGCCGGCACGCCCGGCGACGTTGGCACGCCAAACGTCAACGCGCCGGAGCCTGCCTTGACCAGGAAGCTGTCGCCGTGGCCGTGGTAGCAGCCTTCGAACTTCACCACGAGGTCGCGTCCGGTGGCGCCCCGCGCCAGGCGTATCGCCGACATCGTCGCCTCGGTACCCGAGTTGACCATGCGCAGCATCTCGACCGACGGCACAAGCCGCGCGATGGTCTCGGCCATCGCGACCTCGGCGGCGCAGGGCGTGCCGAAGGACAGGCCGTCGCGCACCGCGCGCTCGACCGCTTCGCGCACCGCCGGGTGATTGTGGCCGACGATCATCGGCCCCCACGAGCCGACGTAGTCGATGTAGCGCCTGCCTTCCACGTCCCACAGGCAGGCGCCATCGGCGCGCGCGGTGAAGAAGGGTTCGCCGCCCACCGACTTGAAGGCGCGCACCGGCGAATTGACGCCGCCGGGCATGCGCTTCAGGGCGCGCTGGAAGAGCTCGTGATTGGTGCTCATTGCGGCTCCGTGGCTGCGGGGAAAAGCGCGGCGAACTGCTGCGCGGCGACGCGAACGTCCGGTGCGGCGAAGACCGCCGAGATCACCGCGAGGCAGTCGGCGCCCGCGGCGATCAGGCCGGCGCCATTGTCGGGCGTGATGCCGCCGATGGCCACCAGCGGCCGGCCCAGGGCGCGCCCTCGGCGCAGCAGGTCCGGCGTGGCATGCCGGGCGGTCGGCTTGGTCGGGGAGGGGAAGAAGGCGCCGAAGGCGAGGTAGTCCGCGCCGGCCGCCGCCAATGCGCGGGCACGATCCAGGTCGTCGTAGCAGGACACGCCGATGATTGCGCCCGGGCCGAGCAGCGCGCGTGCCGACGCGACGTCGACATCGTGTTCTCCCAGGTGCACGCCGGAGGCGCCGGCCGCGGCGGCCAGGGCCACGTCATCGTTTATGATCAGCGGTGCGCCGCGTCGTGCGCACAGCTCCGCCAGGTCACGCGCCTCGCTGAGCCGGCGGGCCGCGTCACGCGTCTTGTCGCGGTATTGCAACACGCGGGCGCCACCGGCCAGCGCCTGCTCGCATGCGGCCAGCAGGTCGGGTCGCGGGCCATCGGTGATGGCGTAGAGCCCGCGCGGCAGGAGCAGCGCGCCATCCAGCTGCGCGGCGTTCATTCAGGCGCCTCGCTTTGATCAGCCCGGTGAACCTGCGATAATTGAGAGCCGTTCTCAACTCTGCCCGTCCTGACCCACATGAGCACGCCCGCCGCCGCCGTACAAGCCCGAGTGTTTCGCAAATACATGTGCGTGGTCTGCGGGTTCATCTACGATGAGGCCGAAGGTCTGCCCGAGGAAGGACTGCCGCCGGGGACGCGCTGGGAGGACATTCCCGACACCTGGACCTGCCCCGACTGCGGCGTGTCCAAGGACGATTTCGAGATGGTCGAGTTCGACTGAGCGCGGCGGCGGACGGCGCCACTCAGCGGGCGCTGATCGTCTTGGCCGGCAGCTTCAGCGTGTCGCCCTGGTGGATGTGCAGCCGGTCCGCCGCGCCCGCCGGCAACTCCACCACATATTTCGCATCGGCGTTGCTGGCGTAGCTCGGGCAGGGATCGCTGGTGCACGGCGGCACGTTCAACTGCATCGACACCAGCCTGGCGTCCGAGCCGAAAAACAGGATGTCCAGCGGGATCAGGGTGTTTTTCATCCAGAACCAGCGCGGCGCGTCGTCCGGGAACACGAACAGCATGCCGTGGCCATGCTCCAGCGCGGTGCGGCCCATCAGGCCGTGCTCCCGCGAGGCGTTGTCGGCGGCCACTTCGACCGTCAGCTGGTGGCCATCGATGGCGATATGGGTGGTGGCGGCCGTCGCCGGCGTGGCGGCCTGTGCCAGGGCCAGCAGCAGGGGTGTCAGGAGCATGGAAACCTCGTGTCCGCGCGTGGCCGGCGAGGGCGCCGGCTAAGCCCCCAGTGTAACGGCTGCGCCCGGTTGCGGTGTACCCGTCTGGCGGTGCATGGACAACCTGCGCGGCGCCGTTCGCGCTATACTTCGCGACCCGCTCGGCACGGTCGCCGGCGGGTGCGCCGGCGAGGGATCGCAGCAGCGCCATTGACTGTTGACGAGGCCGCTTTTCGATGTAGAATAGTCGGCTCACCTGGGCGAAATGCCCGGGGCGCGGCGGAGCGATCCGCGGCGGTCGTGATGATCCTTGACAGTGTGCGCAGGTAACTTGTGTGGGCGTCTTGCGGGGCGAAAGTCCAAGAGCAAGAACGTCCAACCTAGACCCAAGTGATTCAG
>DASSBG010000026.1:0-24538 GCA_035699085.1 Rhodanobacteraceae bacterium | reverse complement strand
GTCTCCATCGGCGACCTCGTCAAGGCCGTGATCGACGAACAAACCCAGCAGATCGAGCACTTGCAGCGCTATATTGCTGGGTGAGGTAGCAGGGGCGCTGGGTGAGGAGCAGGGGCCCGGTAGATCCGGGACCGACCCGGGACCCGGGACCCGGGACCCGGGACCGGCAACGCGCGACGCAGGCGGCACAGCCTTGCCAGGTGTCACGGCCGCGTCAGCGTTCGCTGTGGGCACTTGGAGTGGTAAGCCCGGCGGCCACACCTTCCTTCCTTACCGGCATACCTCGCGCGGCGCGGCGCTGGATCACGCCGAACGGCTCGATCTCGATCCGCGCGTTTCACGGGTCCCGGGTCCCGGGTCCCCGGTCCCCGGATCCCCGGTCCCGCGTCCCGGGTTCCGAGTCCCGAGTCCCGCTGCCACTCCTGTTTCGGCCCCCGGCACCTACGGCGTGCGCTGCCCGCCAGCCGACGACGCCGGCGAGGCCGGCGGCGCAGGCGCTGATCAGCGACAGGACGGAGATGCTGGCGCCGATGGCGCGCAGGCCGGTGAGCGAGCTGGTGACGACGACGTCGCCGAAACGCCAGACCGCGGTGTCGACGAAGTTCTTGCCCTTGTAGCGCGTTTCGCGCGTGGCACGTGTGTAGAGCGTATTGCTGGCCGGCACGATGATGCCGTAGGCCAGGCCACGCGAGCCAATCGTCACCAGCGCGATCACCGGCACCGCGACCGCCACCAGCGATCCGCTGCTCCAGTCCAGCCACGGCAGTGGCACGGCGTGCAGCGCAAAAGCGGCCAGCAGCAGGAACAGCGCCACGTTGGCCGCTTCGGCCAGCGCCAGGCACCAGCCCGGGCCGTGGCGTGTCAGCATCCAGCGGGTGAAGCCGATCTGCAGCAGGATCACCAGGATGTTGGTGGCCCAGTCGATGCGGCCATAGAAGGCTGTGCGCGCTACGGCGCTGGCAAAGTGGCCCTTGCTGTAGTCGGCCAGCAGCGCGTAGGCCACCGTACCGACGCCGTCGGACAGCAGCATCAGTAGCGCCATCATGCGCACGAAGGGCTGGGTGAAGACCTGACGCACGCCCGCGAGGATGCTGCCGCCGATGGCGGGCGCCGGTTCGCGGCCGGCACCGCTGCGCCAGGACAGCCACAGCGCGATCACGGTGGCGGCCGTCAGGGTGATCGCCGAGACCACCAGCAGCGGCGCCACGCCCAGCACGCCCACCAGGGTGGTGGTGAGTGCCGGGCCGGCCAATGCGCCCAGTGTGCCGCCGACGCCGATCAACGGGAATATGCGGCGTGCCTGTGCGTCGCTGAACAGATCCGCCATCAGGCTCCAGAACAGCGCCACCACGAACAGGTTGAATACGCTGGTCCAGGTGAAGAAGACAATGCCGAGGGTGCGCGCGCCTATCTGTGCCTGTGCCAGGAAGGCCGGAACGAATGCCAGCAGGCAGAGGATGAAGAAGCTGTAGCAGACCGCGATCAGCCAGCGCCGCGAAAAGCGCGAGACCAGCGCACCGAATACCGGCGTCAATGCCAACATCGCAACGAAGGTGCCGGCGTAGAACAGCGGCAGCGAGGACGAGCCGACCGCCCCGCTCAACTGGTCGCGCACCGGCCGGATGATGTAGTACGAGGTGAGGATGAAGAAGAAGGCCAGCGCCGCAAGCAGCGTGCGCAGGCCTTCGCCCTGGCGCACGCCACGCAGGTCGTCGCCGTCGCCGTCAGCCGTCGCGCGGGGCTCGTCGTTCATCGCAGCGCAGCCACGGCGCGGCGCGGCAGGCGCATCAGCCTGCAGGTGCCGATTGCAGGATCGGCGGCAGCGGGCAGTGCAGCGCCGCACAGATCACCCGCAGCAGCTCGGCCTCGGCAACGTTGACCACGCCGTCATCGGCGATGGCCTTGCCGAGGCCGCGGATCACCAGCTCCTTGCCGGCCGGGCGCAGGCGGTCGAGCTTTCCCAGCGCGGCGTCCAGCGCGCGCTGCCAGTCCACCGGTTGCGCGTACATGAGGTTGCGGCCGGGGAATGCTTCCTCTGCGGCGCTCTGGAACGCCTGCCGGGCGCGGTCACCGTCCTCGTTGCCGTAGGCCGCCACCAGCGCGAACAGGTCGCGCGCCTCCTCGACGCGGTCGCGCAGCCGCGCGCTGCCGGCGGCAAAGGCGGCGGCAGGGTCCAGCGCGTCGATGACCTGCACCTGCACCAGCTTGGCCAGGCAGTACTCGGCAAGGTCGACGTGGCCGTCCGCATTGATCAGCGCCTGCAGCCGGGCGACGAACTCGTGCAGCCGCGGCCGCGGCAGGCGCCGCAGGTTGGGGAACGCCAGCGAGGCGAGCGGCAGGCGCAGGAGCGGATGCAGGTTTGCCAGCTGGCCGGCCAGCGCCTGCACGGCATCGGCCTGCGCCTCGCCGGCGCCGCTGCGCACCAGTGCGAGCTGGCGGCGGCGGGTGTCGCCGTCGTCACGCGCCATCGCCAGCGCCAACACCAGTGCCGGTGCCTGCTGCGCATCGCGGGCCACCGCACGCAGCGATTCCGGCACGCCGTCGCTCAGCGCCGAGGCCGCGCGATAATCGTCCGCGGCCGGCTGCGCCACCTGCCCGGCCAGCATTCCGGCGTCTACATGCGCCGTGGCGCCGGCAGCCGGCAACGGCCCGCGGGCCGCAGCACGCGCACCACCGCCACCAGCCGCCACCGTGGCGGCGATGATCAGTGGCGCCAGGCCCGACAGCGACGTGTCGTTGCGCTCCTCCGCCTGCCGTGGCGTGACCTGGCGCGGCTGCTGCCAGGCTTCGATGATCTGCACCAGTTCGTCGGGATTGAACGCCGGGTCGAGCGACTTGATGCGTTCCATCAGCGGCGGGTGGGTGGCGAACCACGACATCGCGCGGCCGCCCTCGCCGAACAGCATGTGCGCCACTTCCTGCTTTTTCTGCGCTTCCAGGTCCGAGCCTTCGGCCAGCGCCGCGATCTTCTTCAGCGCGCCGGCGATGCCGCTGGACTGGCGCGTGAACTGCACCGCCGAGGCGTCGGCCAGGCTTTCGCGGGTGCGCGCCACCGCCGCCTGGATCAGCCGGCCGAAGAAGTAGCCGACGTAGCCGATGATGAGCAGCGCGAGGCCGATCGCGGCGATGTAGATGGTGCCGCTGCCGCCGCTGCCGCCGCTGTCGCTGCGGCTGCGGCCAGTGCTGACGCGGCCGCCGCTGTAAACCAGGATGCGGCCGAGCATGCCGATGATCAGGATGCCGAACAGCAGGCCGATCAGGCGGATGTTGAGCCGCATGTCGCCGTTGAGCACGTGGCTGAATTCGTGCGCGATCACGCCCTGCATTTCGTCGCGGGTGAGTTTGTCCAGGCAACCCTGGGTCACGCAGACGGCGGCGTCGGCCGGGCTGTAGCCGGCGGCGAAGGCATTGATGCCGGCCTCGTGCTCCATCACGAAGATCTCCGGCACCGGCACGCCCGAGGCGATGGCAATCTCCTCGACCACGTTGCGCAGTCGCTTCCATGCGAAGTTGTCGGTATCGGGCGGCACCGGCGTTGCGCCCATGGCGCGCGCGACACCCGGGCCGCCACCGCTGCGCAGCGACAGGCTGCGATACAGGGAGCCCACGCCAATCACCGCCAGCACGATGGCGCTCACCTCGGCCAGCAGCACCCAGTTGACGCTGTTGACCACGGGCTCGCCCGGCCCGGCGGCACGGACCTGCTGGCCCCAACCGACGAAGAACACCACCAGGTCGACCGCCACCACCACCGCGATGACCGCCAGCACGAACAGCACCACCAGCCGGCGGCTGCTGCGCCGGGCATGCTCCTCCCGCGCAAAAAAGTTCATCGCCCTGCCCCGCCGCCTGCGATCAGCTGAAGGAAACCTTCGGTGCCTCGCGCTTGGCCGGATCGTCAATCTCCAGGGGCTGGGCGGCGGCGAAGTGGAACATGTTGGAGACGATCGAGGTCGGGAAGACTTCGCGCCGGTTGTTGTAGGTCAGCACCGAGTCGTTGTAGGCCTGCCGCGCGAACGCGACCTTGTTCTCGGTCGAGGTGAGCTCTTCGGAGAGCTGCATCATGTTCTGGCTGGCCTTGAGGTCCGGGTAGGACTCGCTGACGGCGAACAGCCGGCCGAGCGTCGCGGTGAGCTGGTTTTCGCTGCCGGCGAGCTGCTGCATCGCCTGCGGGTTGTCGGGGTCCGCCTTGGCGGCCTGCAAGCCGCTGACCGCGGCAGCGCGCGCCTGGGTCACAGCCTCCAGCGTCTCACGCTCGTGGGTGAGGTAGCCCTTGGCGGTCTCGACCAGGTTCGGGATCAGGTCGTGGCGCCGCGTCAACTGCACGTCGATTTGCGCGAAGGCGTTCTTGTAGCCGTTGCGCGCCGTGATCAAGCCGTTGTAGGCGCTGATGAAGTACAGCACGATGGCCGCCAGGACGACCAGCAGAATGATCCAACCAATCATGGGCGACTCCCCTGATGCGGCAAACCCGCCAGCTGCGGGCATCGCCAGCATAGCATTCAGTCTGGCGAAACGGGTTGCCCGCCACGACCGCGCTGCCAGGCACCGGCGGCGGGGGCGCTGCATGCAGGCAACCGGAAAGGACGCAGCGATCGCCGGCCGGTGGCACCCCGACAGCGCCAGCGACGGGCGCCGCGTGCAAGCGGCACCCGTCGGCAGTTCGATCAGAGGTTGAAGTTGATGCGCTGTTTGGCCTTGGTCGCGATCGGCACGCCGTCCTTCAACGCCGGCTTGAACTTGTATCTCTCCACCGCGGCGATTGCCGCGCGGTCAAACACGTGGCTTGGCTGCGAGTCGGATACGTGCGCGTCCACCACGTTGCCCTGCGCGTCCACGGTGAACACCACGTCGACCCAGCCGCTGCGATGACGGCGCACCGCCATGCGCGGCGGTACAGCCTGAGCTGATTTCACCAGCAGTGCGCCGCGCGTCGGGCCAACCGGCTTGACCACCTTGGGCTCGGGTGCCGGCTCCGGGGCTGCGGGCGGTGGCGCCTTGGCGACCTGCTCCGCCGATTGCACCGGTGTCGGCGCCGGCTTTTCCTTCTCCTCGGGCTGCGGCGCGGCCGCCGCCAGCGCAGCCGCGGCCGCCTTGCGTGCCTCCGCGGCCTCCTGCTGCTTCTGCTGCTCCTCCGCCCGCGCGTCCAGCTTGCGCTGGGCGTCGAGCTTGGAGCGCAGGATCGTCAAGGTGTAGTTGCCGGAATCGGCTTGCGCCAGCAGGCCAATCTCGCGCTCGGCCTCATCAAAGTTGCCGGCGTTGATCGATTGCTCGGCGGCATTGGCGCCGGTGGTGAACGATTCGCGCAGGGCGTTGCGCGCCACCTGGTTGCCCGGATCCTTCTGCAGGACCTGCAGGTAGAACTCGAAGGCATTGTTGCCGGCCGGCGAGACCCAGCGCTGCGCGCGCACGGCATTGCGGGCCTCGTCCAGCAGCTGCTGGGCGCTCATGCTGGCGACGTCGGCCGGCGGCGGCCGGGTGGACGCCGCGCTGTTCGCCGTGGTCGTCACCGGTCGCGGCGCAACGGCCATTCTCGAGCTTGGGCGCAGGATCAGGAACCAGGCACCAATCGCCATGAGAACAAGGATCACCACGACGATCGCAACCATCGGCGCGGCTGCGCCGCGTTGCTCGCGGCGATTGCAACGGGACTTGCTGTAGCTGTTCATACCGGTTCCACCCCCAACTTCATTGGCCGTATCCGCACCTGGATCGACTCCCCCAGGGAACCGCGGGCGTACCCGATGACGCGGACATGCCAAAGGTACTGCGATCAGCACGGGCCGGCAATGGGCGGTTCAGATGAGCGGTAAGCAGTATGCGGTGGGCGGTGGGCGGTGGGCGGTGGGCGGTGGGCATGCGGCACCGACCTCACCGGGTCCGGTGCCGAGCAAACGGATGAAGCCTCCCTCAAATGCTGCAGCCTTGCCCATATCGACATGCGGCTACCGGCACCTTGCAGCACGACTACCCCCGCGCCTTGCGCCCGCCCAAAAGAAATGCCCCGGCCGAAGCCGGGGCAATCGATGCCGCATCCTTCACCCTGCGCTGGGCAACCGCAGGGCAACGATGGCGAGCCTACTTCCTGCGCTTCGTGGTCCTGCTCGTCTTGCTGCTGCGGGACACCTTGGCGGCAGCCGGCTTGGCAGCCGCCTTGCGCGCCGTTTTGCGAGCCGGGGCCTTGCGGGCCGCCTTCTTCGCTGGTGCCTTCCTGGTCGCCTTCTTCACCGACTTCTTGGCGGCAGCCTTCTTCGGCGCAGCCTTGCGTGCGGTCTTCTTGGCGGCAGCCTTGCGTGGTGCCTTCTTCGCCGTCTTCTTGGCGGCCTTCTTCGGTGCAGCCTTGCGCGCTGTCTTCTTGGCCGCCGTCTTTCTGGTGGCGGTCTTGCGCGCGGTGGTGGCCTTGGCGCGTGCCGGCTTCTTGGCGGCGCGTTTGGCGGTGGTCTTCTTCACGGTGGTCTTCTTGGCCGCCTTCTTGGCGGCCGGTTTCTTTGCAGCTTTCTTTGTCGTAGCCATGGTTCGTCTCAGCTCCTCGTCAGTTGGCAGTGGTTGCCCAGTAAAAGCATGAAGGAACGCTTCGCACAGCAAATCGCTGTTGCTCGCGTGCCGCAAATTTGCAACTTGTCTCCGTGTGCGTTCATCCGACAGCAGCTTCAAAACATGCAGAGGAATCGATACCGTGATCTTGCGTGACGCTTCGGCCTTGTGGCCATGCTCGACGTAGGGCTCGATGTATTTCACTGCCGCGTTGGTTCCATGTCGCACATCTTTTGCGGCAAAAGCTATTCCGTTGACAACGTGGTGTCAATCAATTTTGCACATGTATTTTCCACCGCCGGCACGCCTCCTCGGCGCGGCCGCAGGCCGTCACTCGCGGCCAGCCGCTTGACAATCGCCAGGCAATGAATCGTCTAAACGTATAGACGTCCAGACGACATCGCGCGCATCGAACAGCTTACGGGCCAGGCGCACGGTTGTGCTGCACGCCCGCATCCCGCGCCAGCAAAGCGTTTCAGGGCGCACGGCCGGCGCGCGGCGAGGGAGGTGCAGTGCAGGCAGTGACACGTTGATGCGGCAGCGCTCGGCGCGAAGGCATGCGCGTGCAACAGACAACGCCGCGCGCCATCAATGACATCGCGCGGACGTTCAAGCTGTTTGGAGCTGGATGAATGGAAGCGCGATATTCGGCGCCGGCGGCGCACGAATCGCGGGATTCGCCAGCCGGATCAGCGCAGCGTGCTCGCCATCAAGCTGGCGAAGCGGTCGAGGTCTTCTTCCGTCTTGGTCTCGGTCACGGCGACCAGCAGCGCGTCGCCCAGCTCCGGATAATCCTCGCCCAGCGCGACGCCGGCGACCACGTTGTCGGCGGCAAGCCGATCGATCACCTCGGTGGCAGGCCGCGGCAGGCGCAACGCGAACTCGTCGAAGTACGGCGCGTCGAACAGCGGCGTGACCCCGTCAATCGCGCACAGCTTTTCACGCAGTGCGCGCGCGCCGGCCATGCCCGCGGTTGCCACGCGCTCCACTCCGCGGGAGCCGAGGATCGACATGTAGATGGTCGCCGCGGTTACCAGCAGGCCCTGGTTGGTGCAGATGTTGGAGGTGGCCTTGGCGCGGCGGATGTGCTGCTCGCGCGCCTGCAGGGTGAGGGCGAAGCCCTGCTTGCCATCGAGGTCGGTGGTGCGGCCAACGATGCGCCCCGGCATCTGCCGCACGAACTCCTTCTTGCAGGCCAGCAGCCCGAAGTACGGCCCACCAGAGGACAGCGGCACACCCATCGGCTGGCCGTCGCCGCAAACAATGTCGGCGCCGGTCTCGCCCCAGTTGCCCGGCGGCGTGAGCAACGCGAGCGACATCGGGTTGACGACGCCAATCACCAGCGCGCCGCGCGCATGCGCCCAGTCGGTCAGCACGTCGACATCTTCGAGCACGCCGAAATAATTCGGCTGCGGCACCACCAGCGCGGTGAAGACGCCATCGTCATGGGCATCGAGCCAGGCCGGGTCCAGCCGGCCGCTGGCGGCTGCGGCCAGCTCGACCACCTCGATCTGTTGCAGGCCGAGGATGGTTTTCAGTGTCTTGCGGTACGCCGGGTGCACGGTGTCCGGCACCAGCACGCGTCGCGGCCCGTTGCGAACGCAACGTTCGGCCATCAACGCCGCCTCGGCCAGCGCGGTGGCGCCGTCGTAGAGCGAGGCATTGCTGACCTGCATGCCGGTCAGCCGCGCCATCATCGTCTGGTATTCGTAGATCAGCTGCAGCGTGCCCTGGCTGGCCTCGGCCTGGTAGGGCGTGTAGGCGGAGTAGAACTCGCCGCGGCTGACGATGGCCCAGACGGCGGCGGGGATGTGGTGTTCGTAGGCACCGGCACCGGCGAAATTCAGCGGCGTACCGTCGCGTGCCGCGCGTTCCTTCATCAGCCGCGTCACCGCCATCTCTCCCAGTCCCTCGGGCACGCCTGCCAGCGACTCGACCTTCAGTTCGGACGGCACCTCGTCGAACAGGTCTTCGATGCGCTTGGCGCCGATCACGTCCAGCATGGCTCGGACGTCGGCTTCAGTGTGCGGGATGAAAGGCATGGCGATGGCAAGCAAAAGTGGGTAAGGGCGGCCGACGTTGCGCCGGCCGGTCATGTTGACGCGCGCGCGCAGTGCGGCTCAGTGTTCTTCGGCGTCGAGCATCGCCGCGTAGTCGTCGGCGCCCAGCAGCTCGTCGAGTTCACCCAGGTCGCTGGGCCGGATGGCAAAAATCCAGCCGTCGCCCCAGGCGTCGTCGTTGATGGTTTCCGGCGCGTCCGCCAGCACCTCGTTGACCTCGACCACCTCGCCCGATACCGGCGCGTAGATGTCCGAGGCGGCCTTGACCGACTCGACGACGGCGCAGGCGTTGCCGGCGGTGACGCTGGAGCCGGCTTCCGGCAATTCGACGTAGACGATGTCGCCGAGCTGGCTCTGTGCGGAATCGGAGATACCGACGCGCGCCAAGCCGTCGTCCTCGATCCGGACCCATTCGTGGGACTTGAGGAATTTCAGATCGCCAGGGATTTCGCCGTCGCTCATGATGGTCGTCCTGTGCCGGTGCTGGAGGGAAACCGCAGTGGCGATTCTAATGGCTGCCGAACGCGCGGCCAATCCGCCCGCCGTTGCCGCTCACGCGGCCGTCAGCGGCTGGCCGTCGCGCACGAAGGGCAGTTTGACCCGCCGCAGCGGCAGTTCGCGGCCGCGCAGGTCCACGCGCAGCGCCTCGCCGGCGCCGGCGGGCACGCGGGCGAAGCCGATCGAGCGGCCGAGCGTGGGCGAAAAGCCGCCGGAGACGATCTCGCCGGCCCCCGCGTCGCTCAGCACCGGCTGGCCGTGGCGCAGCACGCCCTTGCCCTCCAGCAGCACGCCAATCATTTCCCGCGGCACCCCCTCGCGCTGCTGGGCCTCCAGCGCCGCGCGGCCGATGAAGTCGCGCTCGCCGTCCAGGGCGACGGTCCAGCCGAGCCCGGCCTCCCACGGCGTGACGTCCTCGTCCATGTCCTGGCCGTAGAGGTTCATGCCGGCTTCCAGCCGCAGGCTGTCACGTGCGCCCAGGCCGGCCGGGCGCACGCCGGCGTCAAGCAGTGCCTGCCACAGCGCCGGCGCATCGGTGGATGACAGGATGATCTCGTAGCCGTCTTCGCCGGTGTAGCCGGTGCGGGCGACGAACAGCGTCATGCCGCCCGGCCCCCGCACTTCCGGCAGCGCGCGAAACTTGCCCAGCTTCTCCAGCACGCCGCGCGCATCTTCGGCGACCAGCGCCTGCACCCGCGCGCGCGCCTGCGGGCCCTGCACCGCGATCATCGCCAGCTCGGCGCGGTCGCGCACCTCGACATCGTATGCCTTGGCCTTCTTGCTGATCCAGGCCAGATCCTTGTCGCGGGTGGCCGCATTGACCACCACGCGATAAAAAGCGTCCGCCAGGTAATAGACGATCAGGTCGTCGATCACGCCGCCGCGCTCGTTGAGCATGCAGGAATAGAGCGCCTTGCCGCGCAGCTTCAGCTTGTCGATATCGTTGGCCAGCAGCTGGCGCAGGAAGTCGCGCACGCGCTCGCCGCGCAAGTCGACCACGGTCATGTGCGACACGTCGAACATGCCGGCGTCCTGTCGCACCGCATGGTGCTCCTCGACCTGCGAGCCGTAGTTGAGCGGCATGTCCCAGCCGCCGAACTCGACCATGCGGGCGCCGAGCGCGCGGTGCGCGGCGTTGAGTGCGGTCTGGGCGGTCATGGCGGCTCCGGTGCGGCAAAGACCGCCATTATCGCAGTGATGCGGGATGCCGGCGAGCCCGCCGGAGTCGCGGCGCGGTCAGGCGGGGCCGGCCTGGACCGGCAAGGTCAGCGTGACGCGCAGGCCCCCGCCGTCGCGGTTGGACAGGCTCAAGCGGCCACCGTGGGCTTCCGCGATCTCGCGCGCCAGCGCCAGGCCAAGCCCGGTGCCGGCACGTTTGGTCGAGTAGAACGGCAGCAGCGCCTGCGCCAGCACGTTTTCGCTCATGCCGGGGCCGCGGTCGGCCACCTCGATGCGCCAATGGCCACCGACGCGGTCGATGCCCAGCGTCACCGCGTCGGCATCGCTGCCAGATTCGTGCGCATTCTTCAGCAGGTTGATCAGCACCTGCTCGATCTGCGCCCGATCGAAGCGCGCGGTCTCGGCCGGCGCCTCACCACGCAGCCGGAAGCGGCAGTGCTGCGCCAGCGTATCGATGAAGGACTGCCACTCTACCGGCTGCGGCTGCGGTTGCGGCAACTTTGCGAAGCGCGCGTAGCCGTCGATGAAGCCGTGCAGGTGGCGCGCCCGCTCGCCGATGGTCGCGAACACGCGGGGCAGGCGCGTGTGCTCGCCCCGCCGCGCCAGTTCGGCGCCGGAATGCGCAAGCGACGAGATGGGCGCGAGCGAGTTGTTCAGTTCGTGGCTGATCACCCGGATCACGCGCTTCCAGGTGGCCACCTCCTGGCGCGACAACTCGCGGGTCATGCGCCGGAACAGGTACAGCCGCTGCGGCCGGCCCTGCAGGCGGAACTGGCGCTGCGAAACATGGAAGGTCTCTTCGCTGCCATCGATTTCCACGGTGAACAAGCTGTCCTCGCCTGCCGCCAGCACCCGCCGCATCGCCTCGGGCGCGTCGGCCAGCAGCGCGGCAAAATCCTGCCCGGCGAGGCTGCGGCCGTCATTGAACAGGTGCCGTGCGGCGAGGTTGGAATACGTGACGCGCTGGTTGATGTCTGCCAGCACCAGCGCCACCGGCGTGTTCTGCACCACCGTCTCCAGCAGCAGCTCGCGCTCCGCCAGCTGCTGGCGCTGGCTGCGCAACGTCTGGCCCAGCGCATTGTGCATGCGCACCAGGTCGCCAAGCTCGTCGCGGCGGTCGGTGGCGATGGAAAAGCTGAAGTCGCCGTCGCGGTAGCTGGCCACCGCGCCTTCCAGCCCTCGCAACACCCGCGCCAGCGGGCGCACGCTGCGGTGGCTCAGCCACAACGACAGCGGCACGATGGCAATTGCGGTCAGCAGCAGCCACAGCAGCGGATCGTCCGGCACTGTCACAGGTGCCAGATCCAGTCCGCCCACGACCCAGGCGATCAGCTGCGGCAGCGGCCACTGCGACAGGGCCAGGAACACCAGCACGCCACCCACCGCGGTCGCCGCCAGGAGCAGTCCGTGACGCCCTTCGAGCGAGGTCAGGCGCATGGTGGTGGGTGGTGCATGTGGCGTTGGGGCATCGAAGTTCGGGCGGGATGGTGGGATCGGAACTCTGACCGGGGACCGGGGACCGGGGACTGGGACCCGCCGGGACCCGGGACCCGGGACCCGGGACCCGGGACCCGGAAGAGCATAAAGCCAGAGATCGCCGTTTCAGCCGTTATTGGTTCACTTCACTCCAGCGCCGCTGCAACGGCGATGCAACGCCCCTCACGGGGGTCGCGGCGCGACGACCGAGTCTCGAGCCCCGGTCCCCCGTCCCCAATCAAGCAATCCCGTACCGCTCCATGCGCCGGTACAGCGCCTGGCGCGACAGGCCCAGCGACTGCGCAGCATGGCTGACCACGCCGCCGCTGGCGCCGAGCGCCGCCTCGACCGCTTCGCGCGACGGCTCGTCAAGGTTGCGCGTGCTGGTGGCGCTGGCGGCCGGCGGCGGCAGGTTGAGGTGCCCGGCCGCGATCGGCGCGTTGCCTGCCAGCAGCCGCGCGCGCTCGATCGCGTTCTTCAGCTCGCGCACGTTGCCCGGCCAGTCGTGCGCCAGCAGCGCCTCGCGCGCCTCTTCCGAGAGGGTGCCGTCGCCGCCAAGGAAATGCTCGGCCAGCGGCAGCACGTCGTCGCTGCGCTCGGCCAGCGGCGGCAGGTTCACCTCGATCACGTTGAGCCGGTAGTAAAGGTCCTCGCGAAACGTGCCCTCGCGGATCATCGCCTTGAGGTCGGCATTGGTGGCACTCAGCACGCGCACCTTCGCCTTGCGCGTGCGGCCCGAACCCAGGCGCTCGAACTGGCCCGTCTCGATGACGCGCAGCAGCTTCACCTGGCCCGGCAGTGGCAGGTTGCCGATCTCGTCGAGGAACAGCGTGCCCCCATCGGCCATCTCGAAGCGACCCTCGCGGGCCTTGTTGGCGCCGGTGAACGCGCCCGCCTCGGCCCCGAACAGTTCCGCCTCGATCAACTCGGCCGGCAGCGCGCCGCAATTGACCGCGACGAACGGCCCGTTTTTCACCGGCGAGTTGAGGTGCACGATCTGCGCGATGCGCTCCTTGCCGGCGCCGTTGGGGCCTGTGACCAGCACCGGCACGTCGGAGCGCGCCACCTGGCAGGCCAATTCCACCGTGCGGCCCATGGCCTCGGAAGCGAACACCAGGCCGTCCAGGTCATAGCGGCTCTGCAGCCGGGCGCGGCGGCGGCGGCGCTCGTTGCGCGTGCGGCTGACCTCGCGGGTGCTCTCGGACAGCTCCAGCAGGTTCTCCACCGTCGCCAGCAGCTTGGCATCGTCCCAGGGCTTCGCCAGGTAATCGGCCGCGCCGGCCTTGACCAGTTCCACTGCGGTCTCCAGGTGTGTCCACGCGGTCAACAGGATCACCGGCAGGTCCGGGTGCTGCGCGCGGATGGCACGGAACAGGGTTACGCCCTCCTCGCCCGACGTGGTGTCGGCGCTGAAGTTCATGTCCTGCACCACCACGTCCACGCGCTCGCGCGCCAGCGCGGCCAGCCCATCGCCCGGCGTCGAGGCCACCAGCGGCCGGATCTCGTGCAGCGACAGCAGCAGCGACAACGCCTCGTTGACCGCAGGGTTGTCATCAATGATCAGGACGGTGCGCATGAAACTCCAGTGCATGCAGTGATGGATGCGCCGTCGGGCGAAACCGTCGCAATGGTAGCCGGTCGCGCCGCCATGCATGGCGTTGGCGAGTCGGGGACGGCGGATCGGCTGTCGGCAGCCACAAAGGCACCGGACGGGTTGAGGTAACCAGGCAACCGTACGGATGGCAACAACCGACGCCGAACGTCCGTGACGTGTGCATCGACTGGCGGTTCCGGCGGTCGCACGCGCTGTACCTCAGACCGACCGCGTGGCGACGACGGGCGGGACGGCGGCAGCCCGCAGCGCCGGCGTCAGCACGGCCAGCTGGCCAAGCAGCCACAGTGCGACGGCGCCGACCGGCAGGTAGTACAGCGGCAGGCGCTGCAGTTCGTAGTGGCGCATCAGCAGCAGGTTCAGCAGCACCGCCAGCAGCATGCCAAGCAGGGCACCGAAGCCGACGATCAGGGCATTCTCCGCCTGGAAATAGCGCAGGATGTCGCCGCGCGTGGCGCCGATGGCGCGCCGGATGCCGATCGAGCGCGTGCGCTGCTGCACCCAGAAACCGGCCAGCCCCGCAATGCCCAGGGCGGTGACGAACAGCAGCCCCAGCGCCGTCGCCAGCAGCAGGCCGATCATCGTGGCGTCGCGGCGGAAGTAGTCGTGGCGCAGGTCGGCGTAGGTGCGCACCGACTTGGCGGGAATCAGGCGCTGCGGATCGAGGCGGGTCAGCGCCCCCACCGCCGCCTTGAGCACGCGCGCGCGGTCGGCCGGCGCACTGCGCAGCACATAGGTCACGTGGCTGCGATTGGGCAGCTTCGGCCAGAGCATGGTGTGCTGGTAGCCGGCCGGCTTACGCAACACCGGCGCCAGCAGCGTGTCGACCACGCCGACGATGCGCAGCGTGCCGCCCGGGAAGTAGAGCGTGCGGCCGACCGCCCGGCCATCGGGATAGAGCGCATCGGCCAGGCTGCGGCTGACGATGCCGACCGGCGGATGGTCTGCCGTGCCGAACTCGCCCGGCCGAAAGTCGCGGCCGGCCACCAGGCGCAGGCCCAGCGCCTCGCGCGTGCCCGGCGTGCCGCTGTATTCGGTGAAGGTCAGGCATCCGGACACCATCGCGCGCGCCGCCATCGCGCGCTCCATGGTTGCCTTGTCCGCGCAGGCACCGTAGCCGTCGACGCTGCCGCTGAGCGGCAGCGAGTCGACCGCCACCGCCGCCTTAACGCCGGGGATCGCGCGCAGCGCAGCGAGGTCGGCGGCGTGGCGCGCCTGCAGGTTGGCCGCCGGATCGATGCTGCTACTGCGGACCATCGACAGCTCGGCCTCGGCCATCCCGCTGGGCAGGCGCATCCGGCTTGCGCGGTCGGCGACCATGAAGGCGGCGTTGCAGACGATGGCGCAGGTCAGCGCGACCTGCATGGCCAGCAGCGCCGCGGTGAGCTTGTGGTGGCGAAGCGTCGAGAGGATCGGTCGGATGGGCATGGCGGTCCGCGGCTGCTCAGGCGAAAACATCGGCGGGCGCGACGATCGAGTCGCGCGTGTGGCTGACGTGCGGCCGGCCTGGTCGTGGTGGGGCCTTTGCGTGCACGGCTGTTCTTCTCCTACAAGGTCTTCAGATGCAGCGCCGGCGGCACATGGCAGGCGCGCCAGGCCGGCAGCAGCCCGGCCAGCAGGCTGGCGACGATCGCCAGCAGGAAGGTGCCGAGCAGCATGCCGGCGTCCATCTGCGCCAGGTGCGCGTAGTCGTCGGGGCGCTGGCGCACGCTCCACAGGCCCAGCTGCGCGACCGCCAGCCCGAGCGCGCCGCCGGCGACGCCGACGGCGGCCGACTCCACCCCGAACTGCACGAACACGTCGCGTCGCCTCGCGCCCAGCGCCCGGCGCACGCTGACCTCGCCACTGCGGCGCAGGAACTTGGCCAGCAGCAACGCCATGATGTTGACCAGGCACACCAGCAGGAAGCCGAACGCCAGCCAGGCCTGCAGGCGCACGTCGCCCGGCACCAGGTTCTCATGGTCGAGCCACTGCGCCAGGCTGTAGAGCCGGGCGCTCGACGGCGGCCTCTCAAACCGGCCCAGCGCCTTCTGCTGCGCCGAATAGTCATGGAGGAACTGGCGGTAGGCGGCGACCTGCGCCGGCGTGTCCAGCTCCACCCACAGCTGCAGCCACGAGGTGGAGGCGCCACCCAGGTCGCTCTTGCCTTCGACCCAGGTGGAGATGTTGCCGGCAACGTCGAGCTGCAGCTCGTGCGCAGTCGCCAGCGGCAGGAAAAAGCGGTCGCCGCGGCCGAAGGCGCTGGCGCTGGCATCGGCGTAGAACAATGGCTGCGGCTGCCAGTGGGCCGTCACGCCGATCACGCGAAAGGCGTGTTCGCCAAGACGCAACGACTGGCCGACCACGTCGATGCCGCCAAACACTCGCCGCGCCAGCGCTTCGTCCAGCACCACGACCCGTGCGCAATGCTCGTCCGCCGCCGCCGACCAGGCATGCCCGGCGACGAAGGGCACGCCGAACATGGCGAAGAAGTCGGCGGTGGCATAGCGGCCATTGACAAAGAATGGCCGCGCGCCGGCGGCCGGCGGATGCACCAGCACCCTGCCGCCGGACATCGCCGCCTGGTGCGGCGCCTTGTGCGCCTGCAGCAGCGCCATCGCATCCGGCCAGGTGAAGTTGTCGGACGGATCCCAGTCGCCATCCGCCTTCATGTCCGCCGGCAAGGGATCGATGTGCGGCCGGTACAGGTGTGCGCTGCGCCCAGGCAGCGGATGGCCACCCATCACGTGCAGCACCGTCAGCATGGTCATGCTGGCGCCGATGCCCAAGCCGATGGCCAGCACCATCAGCGCCGTCATGATCCAGTTGCGCCTCAGGCTGCGCAGCGCCAGGTGCAGGTAGTACGCAAACATCAGCGGCCTCCAGCGGAGACGGGAATGGGGAATGGAGAACGGGAAACCGGGAAGATCAAAAGCGGCACCGCCGGCAGCCGGATGGCCAGGGCCGCAGCGTTTGCCTGCGCTGTTCCCATTCCCGATTCGCCATTCTCCATTCCCGGCTGAAACATCAGACGCTCCGGGTGGCGACGACGGGCGGCACGCGCGAGGCACGCAACGCCGGCCCGAGCACCGCCAGCTGGCCCAGCAGCCACAACACCAGCGCCCCCGCCGGCAACCACACCAGCGGCAGGCGCGGCAGTTCGTAGTGCTGCATCAGGAACAGGTTCAGGCCGACCGCACTGGCCAAGCCGAGTGCAATGCCGAGACTGACGATCAGGAAATTCTCGGTGAGGAAGTAGCGCAGGATGTCGCGGCGCGTGGCGCCGATCGCGCGGCGGATACCGATCTGGTGCGTGCGCTGCTGCACCCAGAAACTGGACAGGCCGACCACGCCCAGCGCGGTCAGCGCCAGCAGGCAACCGATCACCACCAGCAGCAGCCAGACCATGGCCCGGTCCCCGCGATAGTACGCCCGCACGGTGTCCGCATAGCTGTGGACGTCGGTGATGATTCGCTGGTCGTCCACGCGGTCCAGCACCTTCGGCAGGTCGCGGTACACCGCGTCGCGTGCCTCCGGTTCCGTACGGACCACGTACATGCCGCCACGCACCGACTTTACCGGCAGCAGGTAACCGGATTCGGCGCCCTGGTTCTTGTTGATGCTCGGGTTGAGGAGGTGCGAGACGACCCCGACCACGCGCGCGGTGTATTTGCCGTTCTCGCCCAGGAATACTGCCTGGCCGACGGCCCGCTGGCCGGGCCACAAACGCTCGGCCAGGGCCTTGGTGACAAGCATCGCCTTTGGCGGCACATCATTGAAGCCGGTGTAGTCGACGTACTCCTGCGGCAGGAAGTCGCGGCCCGCTGAAAGCTGCATACCCAGCGCGCGCACATAGTCGTCGCTGCCGATGTACTGGACGACATTGCAGACGCGGCTGTCCTTGTCACCGCCGGGGCGGGTGTTGAGGCAGGTGCTCCAGTAATTGCGGCTGAGTGGCAGCGAGTTGACCATGACGGCCGCGGTGACGCCGGGCATCGCCCGCAGCGCGGCCAGGTCGGCGGCCGTGAGGCTGGCCCGGCTGGCGGGCGTGGCATCGTCGCGCAAGCCGCTGCTCCTGGCCCATACCAGCTCGTTGGTCGCGACGCCGGTCGTGACCGCCATGGCACCCAGACGATCGCCGATCAGGAACAGCGCGTTGGTGACAATGGCGCAGGTGAGCGCGATTTCCAGCGCCACCAGGATCACGGTGGTCTTGTGGTGTTTCAGTGCGGCGATGATCGGCGGCATGGCATCGCTCTCCTTACTGGATTTTCAACAGGCGCGCCGGCATCAGCCGGCAAGCGCGCCAAGCCGGGAACAGCGCGGCCAGCAGGGTGGCGCATACCGCCAGCGCAAATGTCACGCCGAGCATTACCGTGTCCAGATGCGCAAGCGATGCGTATTCGGCCGGCTGCTGGCGCACCACCCACAGGCCGAAAAGCGCCAGCAGCAGGCCCGCCGCGCCTCCGCTCAGCCCCACCAGCGACGCCTCGACCAGCAGCTGCGCGAAGATCGCGCGCCTGGAGGCGCCCATGGCACGGCGGACGCTCAGTTCACTGCCGCGGCGCAGGAACTTGACCAGCAGCAGCGCAACGGTGTTGAGCAGGCACACCAGCATGAAGCCCAGCGCCAGCAATCCCTGCAACTGCACGCTGCCGGGAACCACGTGGTTGTGGTCCAGCCAGCCCATAACGTCGCGCAGGCGCGTGTTCGGCGGTCGCTCGAAGCGACCCAGCGTCTTCTGTTGCTGCGAATAATGGACGAGGAACTGGCGATACGCGGTGACCTGGGCCGGCGTGTCCAACTGCACCCAGAACTGCGTCCATGCGCAGTCGGCCTGCTTCAGGTTGCCGTCCTCGGGCATACGGCTCCAGCAGCTGATGCTGCCGGAGGTGCCTTGGTCGAGAGCGATGGCCGTCTCCAGGGGCAGAAAGACGTCCTCGGAATGCCCGTAACTGCCGTGCGTCAAATCGTAGTAGTGCGGCACCGGGTCCCACGGGCCGATCACGCCGACCACGCGGAAGCTGTCGTTGCCGAGGCGCAGCGTCTGGCCGACCGCGTGATCGGCACCGTAGAGCTTGTCGGCCAGTTTGCGCGAGAGCACCGCCACGCGCGCCTGCTGCTGGTCGTCGGCGGCCGTCCAGCCGCTGCCGTAGGCGAATGGCACCTCGAACATGCTGAAAAAATCGGCGGAGGCGTAACGCGCCTCAGCGAAAAAGGCCCGTGCCTTGCCGTGCGGCGGACGCACTGTCACCCGGCCGCCGGTCATTGCCACTTGGCGCACACCCTTGTCGGCATGCAGAAGATTCATCGCGTCCACCCACGTCAACTGCTCGGGCGGCTCCTCGCCCTCGCTGTAGTTGCGCATCGGTTGCGGGTCGACCTGCGGATAGAACAGGTGCGCGCTGCGATCCGGAATCGGGTCGGCGGTCATCACGTGCAGGATGGTCAGCATGGTCATGCTGGCGCCGATGCCGAGGCCGATCGCCAGCACCATCAGCGCCGTGAGCACCTTGTTGCGCCTGAGGCTGCGCAGTGCCAGGTCGAAGTAATAGCCGAGCATCATTGGAAGCCGGGATTGGAGGTTGGGGATTGGGGATTCGGGCGCGCAGCGACCCATTGGTCGGCACGCCCAAGCGTCGCTCGCTTCATCATTTCACCGCCTCCCGCGTTTGCCTTTGCTTTTGCCAACTCCGATTCCCGAATCCGGACCGCACCTGCCTGTGCCTTCACCAATTCCCGATCACAAATCCCTGCTTTCGCGTTCACCCATCCCGAATCCCCAATCGCGAATCCCGGCCCGGCCATCACACGCTCCGGGTGGCAACGACGGGCGGCACGCGCGAGGCGCGCAGCGCCGGCCCGAGCACGCCGAGCTGGCCGATCAGCCACAGCGCAACCGCACCGACCGGCAGGTAGTGGTACGGCAGCCTCGGCAGCTCGTAGTGCTGCATCAGGAACAGGTTGATGCCCCAGGCCAGCACCATGCCCAGCGCGATGCCGACCGTGGCCAGCACGAAGTTCTCGGTCTGGAAGTAGCGCAGGATGTCGCCGCGCGTGGCGCCGATCGCGCGCCGGATACCGATCTGCTTGCGCCGCTGCGCCACCCAGAAACTGGCCAGGCCGACGATCCCTAGGCCGGTGACCAGCAGCAAGGCGACGATCACGCCCACCAGCAACCAGGCCATGGAGCGATCCGAGCGGAAGTAGTCGGCGCGGATCTCGTCGTAGGTCAGGTCCTTGACCACGATGCGGCCCGGCCCGTTGGCCTTCAGCGCCGCCACCGCCGCCTTCAGCACGCGGCCGCGGTCGCCCGGGGCGCTGCGCAGCACGTAGCGGCCGCCCATGCTGTAGGGGAACTCCAGCGGCCCGACCACGGTGTACTCGCGCCCGCCGTCGCCGCCTTGCTCGTTCGGCCGCACCAGGTGCGCCAGCACGCCGACGACGGTGGTCGCGTCGTCGCCGAAATAGAACCTCTTGCCCACGGCGTTTTCGCCGGGCCACAGGCGCTCGGCCAGCGCCCGCGTGATCAGCGCGGTATGCACCTTCACGTCGGAATCGGGGGCGGCGACCGCCTTGAAGTCGACGTATTCGTCGGGCCTGAAGTCGCGGCCCGCGACGATCCTCAGTCCCATCGTGTCGACGAAGTCGCGGCTGACGAAGTAGGTGGTGGCGTTGAGCGTGCTCTGCTTCTGGTCCGGGTCGAGGCGGATGCCACTGTTCCAGGACGAGTTGCTGAAGGGCAACTGGTTGGTCACCGTCACCGATTGCACGCCGGGAATGGCACGCAGCTTCGCCAGGTCCTCCACGGTGCGTGCCGCGGCGTTGGCATCCTTGCCGATGCCGGCGACCTGCACCGTGGACAGCGCGTGCTCGTCGATGCCGCTGACCAGATGCACGCGGTCCAGGCGGTTGGAAATGAGGAAGACCGCGTTGCAAACGATGGCGCAGGTCAGTGCGATTTCCAGCACCAGCAGCAGCGCCGCAATCTTGTGCCGGCGCAGGCTGGAGATGATCGGGCGAAGTTCCATGGTCGGTTTCCTCACTGCGCTTTCAGTTCCAGGGCCGGCGCAATCTGGCAGCCGCGCCAGGCCGGCAGCAGCCCGGCCAGCAGGCTCGCCCCCAGGGCCAGCAGGAAGGTCACCAGCAGCATCGGTGCATCCAGGTGCGCAAGCGCCGCGTAGTCAGCCGGTTGCTGGCGCACCAGCCACAGCCCCAGCGAGGCCAGCCCCAGCCCGAGGAGACCGCCGACCAGACCGACCACGCCGGCCTCGATCAGCAGTTGCGCGAAGATGGACGTGCGCGATGCACCCAGTGCCCGGCGCACGCCGATTTCGCCACCGCGGCGCAGGAACTTGGCCAGCAGCAGGCCGACCGTGTTGACCAGGCACACCAGCAGGAAACCGAAGGCCAGGTACACCTGCAGGTGCACGTCGGACGGAACCACGTGGTTGTAGTCGAGCCAGGCCATCAGGTCGCGCAGCCGCACGTTGGGCGGCCGCTGGAATCGGCCCAGCGCCTTTTGCTGCTGCGAGTAATGCACCAGGAACTGCTTGTAGTCTGCGGCCTCGGCCGGCGTGTCCAGCTGCACCCAGAATTGCAGCCAGGTGCACGACGCGGTCTTCATGTGGTCGGGGTTGCCGCCCTTGCCCCAGCAGTTGGTGTTGCCGTCGTGGCCGAACTTCAGGTCGACGGCGGTGGTCAGCGGCACGTACACGTCCTCGGCGTCCGACGAATACTTGCCGGTCCACAGGTCGTAGAAGTGCGGGTTTGGATGCCAGTCCCCGAGCACGCCGATGACGCGGAAGTCCTGGCTGTTGACGCGCAGCGTGCGGCCAACGGAGTCTGCGCCGGCGAACAGCTTGTCGTTGAGCTTGCTCGAGATCACAACGACGCGCGCGTCCCGTGCATCGGCCTCGGCGTTCCATGCATGGCCGTAGCGCATCGGCACCTCGAACATCGGGAAGAAGTCGGCAGTGGTGTAGCGCGCGTCGGTGTAGAAGGGGTCGATCTTGCCGTCGGGCGACTCCACCGGCACCGAGCCGCCGGTCATCGCCGCCTGGTAACGCGCGCGCCCGGCCTGCAGCAGGTTCATGGCGTCGATGTAGCTCAGTTGCCCGGACGGCTCCTCGCCGGGCCGGTAGTCGTCGCTGTCGCGCGGGTCGATCTGCGGGTAGTAGATGTGCGCACTTTTGCCCGGCAAAGGGTTGCCCGAGAGCACGTGCAGCACGGTCAGTGTGGTCATCGACGCGCCAATGCCGAGCGCGATCGCCAGCACCATCAGCGCCGTCAACGCCTTGTTGCGTTTCAGACTGCGCAGCGCCAGATCGAGGTAATAACCGAACATCAGCAGTCTCCCTGGGAGACGGGAATGGGGAATGGAGCGTGGAGAATCGGCAAAGCGCGCGCATTTCGGCTTCGCGCCATTCCCGATTCCCTATTCCCCATTCCCGGCATCTCACACACTCCGGGTGGCGACGACGGGTGGCACGGCGGCTGCGCGCAGCGCCGGCGCCAGCACCGCCAGCTGGCCGAGCAGCCACAGCGCCACGGCGCCGGCGGGCAGGTACAAGAACGGCAAGCGCGGCAACTCGTAGTGCTGCATCAGCACCAGGTTGAGGCCGAAGGCCAGCAACATGCCCAGGGCGATGCCGAAGCTGACGATCAGGAAGTTCTCGGTCTGGAAGTAGCGCAGGATGTCGCCGCGCGTGGCGCCCAAGGCCCGGCGCACGCCGATCTGCTTGCGCCGCTGAGCCACCCAGAAACTGGCTAGGCCGACGATGCCCAGCGCGGTCACCAGCAACAGCGCCACGATCACGCCGGCGAGGATGCCGGCCATGGCGCGGTCGGATGCAAAGTACGCGTGCCGCAGCGCCAGCATGGGACCGCTGTGGTCCGGATCGACCACCACCCCCGGCGCGACGCGCGCCACCAGCGCGCGCGCCTCGCGCCAGACCCGCGCGGTTTGCTGCGGAGTGGTGCGCACGACGTAGCCGGCAGCCAGACGCGCCCCGGGCTGGCCGGTCAGCAGGAAGGTGTTGTGCGTGGCGTACGCATCGGGATTGGGGCGCACCAGCGACTCGTAGGTGCCGATGACGCGGTACTCGTGATCCATGGCAAAGACCATCTTTCCCAGCGGATCCTCGCCGGGCCAAAGCCTGGCGGCATAGGCGGCGTCGACCATGATCGACGGCGAGCGCGGCACGAAATTGTCCATCGGCCCGTACTCGCCCGGCTTGAACCACCGCCCCGCCGCAAGCGTCAAGCCGAGCGTTTTGGCGAAGTCCGGGCCGGCCACGTAGAAGTGCCCTTCGTTGTGGACCTTCGGATCGTCGACGTCGATGCGGAACCCGGCTTCGCCCGCTTGCTGCGTGAACGGCGCGGCGTTGGCGACGGCCACCGATTGCACGCCGGCGATGCCCTTGAATCCGCGGCGCAGGCGCGCCACGAGATCGGCGGCGTGGCTGTCGTCGACACCGCTCAGCATCACCGTGACCAGGCGGTCCTGGTCGACGCCGCTGTCGACGTGCATGCCATCGAGGCGGTGCGCGACCAGGAACAGCGCGTTGCAAAGAATGGCGCAGGCCAGCGCGATTTCCATGCCGATCAGGACGGCAGCGAGCCGGTGGCGGCGCAAGGCGGCAAGGATGGGTTTGATCTGCATGGCAGGCATCCTCACAGCGTCTTGAGCTGCAGCGCCGGCGGGATGCGGCTGGCACGCAGGGCCGGAAAGGCGCCGGCGGCGAGCGCGGTGACCAGCGCCAACGCCAGGGTGAGCAGGAACATCGGCAGGTCGAGCGCCACCAGGTCCGCGTACTCCACCGGCTGCCGCCGCACCAGCCACAGCCCGAGCAAGGTCAGCAGCAGGCCGACGCCGCCACCGAGCAGGCCGATGACGCCAGCCTCCGCCAGGCACTGCGCGAAGATGGCGCCACGCGAGGCGCCCAACGCGCGGCGCACGCCGATCTCGCCACCGCGGCGCAGGAACTTGGCCAGCAACAGGCCGACCGTGTTGAACAGGCACACCAGCAGGAAGCCGAAGGCCAGCCAGGTCTGCAGCTTGACGTCGCCCGGCACCACGTTCTGGTAGGCCAGCCACTGGCTGAGGTCGAGCATCTGCGTGTTGGCCGCGTGGGTGAAGCGGCCCAGTTCGCGCTGCCGGGCGTCGTAGGCGTGGAAGTAGCGCCGGTAGGCGGCGGCCTTGGCCGGCGTGTCCAGCTCCACCCACAGCGCCGTCGATTCGCAGGGCGCCGCAGGCAGGTTCATCGGATCGGGCTTGTCCCAGCAGGTGAACCAGCCGAAGTGGCCCGCGTTGATGTCCAGTGCGGTGGGCAGCGGCAGATAGACATCCTGCGGCCTGCCGTAAAAGTATGAAGTTTGGCCGGCGGAGTAGCGGGCGCCCGCCAGCAGGTAGAAGCGCGGGCGCGGGCGCCAGTCGTCGAGCACGCCGACGACCTGCACGCTGTGCCCGTTGAGGACGATGGCGTGGCCGACGCTGTCGGCACCGCCGAACAAGCGCCGGTTGAGCGCCGAGGAGATCACCACCTGGCGCGCGGCGGCGGCCTCGTCGGCAGGGCTCCACGCGCCGCCGTAACGGAACGGCACGTTGAACATCGGGAAGAAGTCGGAGGTGGTGCCGAGCGTCGGCGCCATGAACGGCGACTGCCCGGGGCGCTGCGGCTGCACCTTGATCTCGCCCGAGATGATCATGGCCTGGCGGTCGGCCTTGCCGGACTGCCACAGGTCGTGCGCCGAGATGTAATCCATCATCGGCGGCGGCCGCCTGCGCACGTTGGCGCCGGTCTCGGGGTCGAGTTGCAGGTGGTAGAGCTGGCTGCTCTTGCCCGGCAGCGGGTTGCCCGACAGCAGGACCATCACCGTCAGCGTGGTCATGCTGGCGCCGATGCCGACGGCGATGGCAAGCACCATCAGCACCGTCAGCGCGCGGTTGCGCCTGAGGCTGCGCAGTGCGAGGTCGAGGTAGTAGGCGACCATCAGGTGGCTCCTGCGGAGCCGGGAATGGGGAATGGGGAATGGGGAACCGGGCAAGTCAAAAGCGGCTTCGTCGACAAGGTCCAATACGGGCGGGGCGTCGCCGCATTGCCGGGTCGTGCCGCGTTTGCCGTCGCCTTTCCCATTCCCGATTCCCTATTCCCCATTCCCGGCCGCTCAGACACTGCGCGTGGCGACGACGGGCGGC
>DASSBG010000025.1:0-25929 GCA_035699085.1 Rhodanobacteraceae bacterium | reverse complement strand
CATCGACAACGGCGTGGTCACCGACTTCGTCAGCCTCGGCGCCGTGCCGGTGGCCCGGATCACGGGCGGCGCAGCCACCTACATCCTGCCCGACTACCAGAACACGCCGCTGTTCGAACTCGACAGCGCCGGCAACATCACCCGCAGCCCCGACTTCCTCAGCTACGGCCGCCCGGCCGACGCCGAGGGCCAGGGTGAGATCCCGAGCTACACTGGCGCTGCCGCCGACCCGACCACCGGATTCCTCTATCTCGGTGCGCGCTACCTGCACTTCTCGCGCTTTCTCAGCGTCGACCCGGCGCCGCTCGACCCCACCAGCCCGACCGGGCTCAACCGGTATGCTTACGCCAACGACAACCCCGCGCGCTACACCGATCCGTTCGGGCGCTACGCATGCAAAGGACGCAAGGAAGATTGCGACGCCGTGGCTAAAGGTCGGGCAAGCGCGAAGACGGCCATCCGCCGTCTTCCGGATGGTCCCGGCAAACGTCGCCTGCAGCAAGTGCTGATGGTGCTGGGCCCTCCTGGTGATACATCAACGGACGTGACCGTTACGATCAATTCCGGCGTAACCGACAACAAGGCAGTAGCTGGTGGAACGCGAACGGACCCAAAAACTGGCGCATCAACTGTAGGAATTGTTATCAGCGCGGTCAAAAATAATCCGGCCAAGCTCGGCGGCATCCTTGTCCATGAAGGAGAGCACGTCGTTGATCAACGTATCAATGGCATGCCAAGAACGCGGAATGACGAAATGAGCGGAGAGCGGGCCGCGTATGCTGCGCAAGCCGTCTATTACCAAGGGCTCGGCAAGCAAGGTCCGTTCATGATTTATTCGCCAGCAGATGGAAATGGCGTCAATTTTATTGGTGTTGACGCAGGCGCTACCATCTCGACAGATATATGGTGTGGAGCGAGTGGAGCACCCGGGTGCTGATCTCGCACAAAACCCTGTCGATCACTCTCTTTGTGCTAGCCCTCGTGGGCTGCGCCATCGGTAATGATGGAACCACGGGAGCGTCAGACGCGCCGCAACTAACGAACATTTGCGCAATCGCGAGAAATCCGTCGGCATATGAAGGCGATGTTGTTCGGGTGAAAGGAAGCATATTTGCCGACCCGCACGGTCAGCCATTCTTGGGTTCCAGCCAATGCCGAAGCCTGTTGTACTTAAGCCTTGCAAAGTTGAGAGAGAACGAGACGTTCTTCCATCGGGACCCGACGCTTCGTGCACTCGAGCGCAAGTTATATCCGGCAGATTTTCCTGAAAGCAGGCCGCATGTACCCGCACTTGTGGTCGGCGTTGTACATTATTTTCAGGCAACGCGCACCATCACGATCGGTGCCAAATCGATCGAACTTCTTTAGGGAAACTCTGACTTCGCTCGTGGTCGAACACTCAACCGCATGGGGAGTGTAGCCGATGGCCCGGAAGCAGATGACGCTGGCGACGCAGAACGAAGGATTTGAGCTGCGCCGCAAACGACGCACCGGGTCGCTTACACTAACGCACAACTTCGTGAAGAACAGTTCTGCAGCTTGACTTGGATATTCTGTTTCCCACGATGGCATGCACCTCGCGCTTTATAAAGAAGGTGGCATTACTGCGAGCCGAGGAACTGCTGCCGAAAAGAAGGCGATGGTGTTTCAATTGGAAGTTGGGAACTGAAGTGCGGGACCCTGAGCGTGGAGCGGGTGGGGGTGCCACAAGCTTACGGTGCTCCAGTACGTGGAGCAGTCACAACATTTGGCGGTTGACCAACGGCGCCAGATTGCAAGGCTGCATAAGCAGAAGCTGTCGCTGCGGGCATGGGCGTCTTGTCGGTTGCAACCACCGCACGGTCGGACCCAAGCAGCGGCACACCGTGGGCAGAGTGCGCGGAAGCGATCCGTCAGGCCAATCGGCGCCGACCCCGCGTTAGTAGCGCGGGCGCCTGCGGGACGCGATCCGGCCGGGGCTATCGGCCGGCGACGGCTGCGTTTACAATGGCGGGCCATTCGGGGCGTAGCGCAGCCTGGTAGCGCACTACACTGGGGGTGTAGTGGTCGCGAGTTCGAATCTCGCCGCCCCGACCAATCGTTCCGGCACTCCGGCGCCCCGCAGGCGCCGGTGTCGTCTGTTGCAGCGACCGAGGAGGCAGCGAATGAGCGAGCAGCGTCGCGGCTTGTATCCCGCCATCGAACCCTACGACCAGGGCACCCTGCCCGTGTCGCCGCTGCACACGCTGTACTACGAGCAGTGCGGCAACCCGCGCGGCAAGCCGGTGGTGTTCCTGCACGGCGGCCCCGGCGGTGGTTGCAACGCAACCTGCCGGCAGTTCTTCGACCCCGACGCCTACCGCATCGTGCTGTTCGACCAGCGCGGCTGCGGCCGCTCGCGCCCGCACGCCGAACTGACCGAAAACACCACCTGGGACCTGGTGGCCGACATCGAGCGCCTGCGCGAGCACCTCGGCATCGAGCGCTGGCAGGTGTTCGGCGGCTCCTGGGGCTCGACGCTGTCGCTGGCCTATGCCGAGACGCATCCCGAGCGGGTCACCGAACTGGTGCTGCGCGGCATCTTCATGCTGCGCCGTTGGGAGCTGGAGTGGTTCTACCAGAAGGGCGCGGACGCACTGTTTCCGGATGCCTGGGAGACGTTCCTGGAGGCGATCCCGGAAGCCGAGCGCGGCGACTTGATGAGCGCCTACCACCGGCGCCTGACCGGCAGCGATGCCGAGGCGCGGGTGGCGGCGGCGCGCGCCTGGTCGGTCTGGGAGGCCGGCACCAGCTTCCTGCGCCAGGACGAGGACTACATGCGCTCCAGCAGCGCCGACGACTTCGCGTTGGCCTTCGCGCGTATCGAGTGCCATTACTTCGTGCACGGCGGCTTCTTCGACTGCGATGACCAGCTGCTGCGCAACGTCGATCGCATCCGGCAGATCCCGGCGGTGATCGTGCAGGGCCGCTACGATGTGGTCTGCCCGCTGCGCAGCGCCTGGGACCTGCACCGCGCCTGGCCCGAGGCCGACCTGCGCATCACGCCCGATGCCGGCCATTCGGCCTTCGAGCCCGGCAACACCCACGCGCTGATCGAGGCGACCGACCGCTTCCGGGACGCGTGACTTTCGCGAGAGCTTTTGACGCGGGTCAACGCGGATCGCGGATAAAGCAAAACCGCAGGTTGGCTTGGTGCCGCCAGCGCGTATTCACCACTACGCGCAGGTGCGAGCATGGCGTGTTGGGGTTCGCTGCGCTCACCGCCAACCTGCGACGCCGCTGCGCGGAACGGCCAGCCGCCGTAGGGCGGGTTTCAACCCGCCGAACGAAGTTGGGCTCCCCCGGAGGGTTGAAACCCGCCCTACGGGTTCGCGCTCACGTGCCTGTCTCACGTTTCATTCAACGCGACATAGCCACGCCGTCGGGTCCCGGGTCCCGGCCCCGGTCCCCGGTCCCCGGTCCCCGCTATCATCCGCCGACGCGGCCGAGGATGATTTCGCTGTCGGCGATGGCGGGCAGCGCGGCGATGGCGCGGCGCAGCTGCGGTGTCGCCCGCACACGCCATTCCTCGGATAGATCGATGTCGGCGCGCGCGGTGGCGTTGCGGTAGCCGAGCAGGCGCAGCGGTGTCTGCCCGCGGTGCGCCGCGACCAGCTGGCGCAGCTGGTCGACCAGCCGCGCGTCGACGCCGTTGAGCCGCAGGCGCACCAGCCGTGCGTGCTCGACGCAGGCCTGCTCCAGCGTCCACACGCGCCGCGCGCGCAGCTGGATGCCGCCATTGAAGCGGTCGATCCCCAGCGCGCCCTCGATCACCAACAGCGTGTCGCGCGTCAGCAGTTCGGCCACGTCCTCCAGCACCTCGCGGTAGAGCGCCACCTCGATCAGGCCGGTCGCGTCCTCGATCTGCACGAAGGCCATGCTGTCGCCGCGTTTGCGCACCAGGCCCACGGTGCCGCCGACCGACCACGCCTGCTCCGCCGCGCGGCCGCGGCCGCCTTCCATCGGCCCCGAGGGCCGGAAGCGCGCCGCGATTTCGCCGATGGGGCAGGTGGTCAATTGCGCCAGCAGTTCACGCCAGGGGTCGGTGGGATGGCCGGAGAGGAAATGCCCGAGCGTCTCGCGTTCGCCTGACAGCACGCGCTCCAGCGGCCATTCGGGCACGTCCACCCGGACCATGGCGGCGGCGCTTTGCACCGGCCCGCCGAAGATGTCGACCTGGCCGCTGGCCTGGTCGCGCGCCGCCTGCTCGGCCGCGCGCATCGCCTCGGGCAGCTGCGCCATCAGCGCCGCACGGTGCGCGCCGAGGCTGTCCATGGCGCCGGCCATGATCAGGGCTTCCAGCACGCGCTTGTTGAGCTTGCTGCTGTCGACCCGGCGGCAGAAGTCGGCAAGGTCGAGGTAACCATCACCGCGTTCGGCCACGATGGATTCGCAGGCACCGCGGCCGGCACCCTTGATGGCACCGAGCCCATAGCGGATGCGCCGCGCGTCCACCGCCTCGAAAGCGTAGCCGGAGGCATTGATGTCGGGCGGCAGGACCTCCAGTCCGTGGGCGCGGGCGTCGGCGAGGAAGGTCACCACCTTGTCGGTGGAATCCATGTCGGCCGAGAGCGTCGCGGCCATGAATTCAGCCGGGTAGTGCGCCTTCAGCCAGGCGGTCTGGTAGCTGACCAGCGCGTAGGCGGCGGCGTGCGACTTGTTGAAGCCGTAGCCGGCGAACTTCTCCATCTGGTCGAAGATCGCGTCGGCCTGGTGTTCCGACAGGCCGTTCTTCGCCGCGCCCTCGGCGAACAGGGCGCGGTGCTTGACCATCTCCGCGACTTTCTTCTTGCCCATGGCGCGGCGCAGCAGGTCGGCGCCGCCCAGCGTGTAGCCGCCGACGATCTGCGCCATCTGCATCACCTGCTCCTGGTAGACCATGATGCCGTAGGTCTCCTTGAGCACCGGCTCGACCCGCGGGTCGGGGTATTCCACCGGTTCGCTGCCCTGCTTGCGCGCGACGAAGCTGGGGATCAGGTCCATCGGGCCCGGGCGGTACAGGGCGCCGAGCGCGATGATGTCCTCGAAGCGGTCGGGCTGGGCGTCCTTGAGCAGGCGCTGCATGCCGGCCGACTCGAACTGGAAGATGGCCACCGTCTCGGCGGCCTTGAACACCTTGTCGTAGGTGGTGGCGTCGTCCAGCGGCAACTTGGCGATATCCACCGGCGGCTCGCCGGTTTGCGAACGGCGCGCGTTGATGGCCTTCACCGCCCAGTCGATGATGGTCAGCGTGCGCAGGCCGAGGAAGTCGAACTTCACCAGGCCGACGGCCTCGACGTCGTCCTTGTCGAATTGCGTGACCACGCCTTCGCCGCCGGGCTCGCAATAGAGCGGCGCGAAGTCGGTCAGCGGCGAGGGCGCGATCACCACGCCGCCGGCGTGCTTGCCGGCGTTGCGGGTGAGGCCCTCAAGCTTCAGGGCGAGGTCGATCAGTGGCCGCGCCTCGTCGTCGGACTCGTACAGCTCGCAGAACTCGCGCACCACGCGCTCGCTTTCCTTCTGCGATTTCTCCGACAGGCCCAGCGCATCCTGCAGGGTGAGGTCGAGCGGACGCGGCGGGATCAGCTTGGCGATGCGGTCGACCTGGCCGTAGGGCATGCCCAGCACGCGGCCGCAGTCGCGCAGCACCGCCTTGGCGGCCATCGAGCCGTAGGTGATGATCTGGCTGACGTGGTCGCGGCCGTATTTTTGCGCGACGTAATCGATGACCTGGTCGCGCTTGTCCATGCAGAAGTCGATGTCGAAATCCGGCATCGACACGCGCTCGGGGTTGAGGAAGCGTTCGAACAACAGCTCGAACTGCAGCGGGTCCAGGTCGGTGATTTTCAGCGACCAGGCGACCAGCGAGCCGGCGCCGGAACCGCGGCCGGGGCCGACCGGAATGTCGTGGTCCTTGGCCCAGCTGATGAAGTCGGAGACGATCAGGAAATAGCCGGGGAAGCCCATTTCGATGATCACATCCAGCTCGCGTTCCAGTCGCTGGTCGTAGTCGGCGCGCTGGTGGCCGGCGGCCAGCGGGTTGCGCGCCAGGCGCTGCTCCAGCCCGGCGCGGGCGCGCTCGCGGATGGTGCTGGCGAGATCCTCGCCTGCGGGCACCGGGAAGTCGGGCAGGTGGTAGGTGCCGAAGCTGAGCTCGAGGTTGCAGCGCCGCGCCAGCTCGACGCTGTTTTCCAGCGCCTCGGGCAGGTCGGCGAACAGCTCCGCCATCGCCGCCGGCGTCTTCAGGTACTGCTCGGGGCTGTAGTTGCGCGGACGCTTGGGATCGGCCAGTACCCGGCCGTCGTGGATGCACACGCGCGCCTCGTGGGCCTCGAAGTCCTCGGCATCGAGGAAGCGCACGTCGTTGCTGGCCAGCAGCGGCAGGTCGAGGCGGGCCGCCAGCAGCCGCGCGCCGTCCAGCCATTCGGCTTCGCCTGTGCGTCCGCAGCGGCTGATCTCCAGGTACAGGCGCTGTTCGAAGCCCTGCGCCAGCGCCTCCAGCGCCGCAAGGGCCGCGTCGTCATGGCCGTCACGCAGGCTCTGCGCCACCTGGCTGTGCATGCCGGCCAGCGCAATCAGGCCGTCGCTCTCGGCGTCCAGCCAGGACGGCTCGACCAGCGCGCGGCCATTGTGCTGGCCGTGGCGCCAGGCGCGCGAGACCAGCCGCGACAGATTGAGGTAACCCGCGTGGTTCTGGCACAGCAGGGTCAGGCGGTGCGGCGTCGCGCCCTCGACGCCGCGCAGCCAAATGTCGCAGCCGATGATCGGCTTGATGCCGGCGGCGATGGCGGCGCGGTAGAACTTGACCATGCCGAACAGGTGGCTGTCGTCGGTCAGCGCCACCGCCGGCAGGTCGCGCTGCACGCAGGCCTTGACCAGCGCCGGGATGCGCACGGTCGAGTCGACCAGCGAGTACTCGCTGTGCAGGTGGGTGTGGACGAAGCGTGCGGGCATGGACGGCGGGCTGGAGGCTCGTGTGACGGCGGCAGCGGCGGGCGCCGCGGCGTCACCCGCAGTTTAGCGGAGTCGGGCGGCGAGACGTGAGCGACGCCGGTCGCGAGACGGGTTGGAGTGAGCGGCCCGCGGTGAGCGGTGAGCGGTAGCCGAAGCCGCGCGGGTCCCGGGTCCCGGCTCCCGAATGCCAAATGCCGAATCCGGCTCTCCCGCGTCAGGCGTCGGTTTCCACCAATACCGGCGCCCGGATCCCCCATTCCTGCGCCACTCGCACCGGCGCGAAGCTGCGGCGGTGGATGGGGCAGGGGCCGAGGCGGGCCAGCGCCTCGAAGTGCGCCGGGGTCGCGTAGCCCTTGTGCCGGGCGAAGCCGTAGCCGGGGTACAGCGCGTCCAGCGCTCGCATGTGGCGGTCGCGGCCCACCTTGGCCAGGATCGAGGCCGCGCTGATGCACGGTTCCAGGCCGTCGCCGCCGACAATGGCGCGACCGCGGCAGGGCAGGTCGCGTGGCAGCATGTTGCCATCCACCAGCGCCTCGTCGACTCGCTGGCCCAATCCCGCGACCGCGCGGCTCATGCCCAGCAGGCTGGCCTGCAGGATGTTGTGGCGGTCGATCTCCTCGACCTCGACGGCGACCACGCACCAGTGCAGTGCACGCTCGACGATCAGCGCATGCAGTTCTTCGCGGCGCGGTTCCGGCAGCCGCTTGCTGTCGTCCAGGCCGTCGATCGGGCGTTTCGGATCCAGCACCACGGCAGCAACAAACACCGGGCCGGCCAGCGGGCCCCGCCCGGCCTCATCGACGCCGGCCACCAATGGCCGTGGCCTAGCGCGCTGCATCTTCGGTCTCCAGCAACGCGGCCAGCGCATGCGCCGCGTGGTCCGCGGCATTGCCGTCGCGGCCGCCCAACAGCTGCGCGTGCAGCTCGCCGAACTCGGCGACCATGGCCTCGCGCCGCGGCGCATCGCGCCACAACGCCAGCAGCGCCTGGGCCAGCGGCTCGGCGCGGCATTCGTCCTGCATCAGCTCGGGCACCAGCGCGCGGCCCGCCAGCACGTTGGGCAGCGAATAGCGGTCGGTCTTCAGCAGCCGCAGCGCGCGCACCAGCCGGTAGCTCAGCGGCGCCAGGCGGTAGCCGACCACCATCGGCCGCTTGGCCAGCATGGACTCCAGGGCGGCTGTGCCGGAGGCGACCAGCACCAGGTCGGCGGCAATCAGCGCCTCGCGGGCGTGACCGCTTAAAAGCCGGGGACCGGGGACCGCGGACCGGGGACCGGGGGCGTCGCCAGCTTGCCGGTCGAACAGGGTTTGCAGCTTGGCGTGGCAGCGGGGGTTGGCGGCGGGCACGATGACGCGCAAGCCCGGGATGGCTACGGCCACCCGCTGCGCCGCGTCGAGGAACGGGGCGCCGAGGCGTTCGATCTCGCTGCCGCGGCTGCCGGGCAGCACCGCCAGCACCGGCCCATCGGCTGGCAAGCCGAGTGCATTGCGTGCCGCGGCGCGGTCCGGTTGCATGGCGAAGGCATCGGCCAGCGGATGGCCCACGAAGCGGGCATCGACGCCATGGCGTGCATAGATGGCGGGCTCCATCGGCAGCAGGCACAGCACGCGGTCAGCGCTTTGGCCGATGCCCTGCGCGCGCCCTTGCCGCCAGGCCCAGATCGACGGGCTGACGTAATGCGCGGTCCGGATGCCGGCGCGCTTCAGGCGCCGCTCCAGCCCGAGGTTGAAGTCCGGCGCATCGATGCCGACGAACAGGTCCGGCTGCAGCGCCAGCAATCGCGAGCCCAGCCGCTGGCGCAGGCGCAGCAATCGCGGCAGGTGCGTCAGGACCTCGGCCAGGCCCATCACCGACAGCTCGCTGATGTCGTGCCAGGCCTCGAAGCCGGCGGCTACCATGCGCGGACCGCCAATGCCGAGCAGGTGCGCCTGTGGATAGCGGCGCCGCAACGCGCGGACCAGGTCGGCACCAAGCACGTCGCCTGAATCCTCGCCGGCAACCAGCGCGATCACGGGGCGCCCGAGGCTGGCCTGGCGCACGTCGGGCGGCATGGGATGCTCCAGCGGCATGCAGGGCCGGTGCAGAGCAGGGCTCATCGCACCAGCGAGCGGTCGCTGCGGCCGATGAAATCCAGCAGCAGGCGCACGTCTTCCGAGTTCTGCGCCTGCGACTCGAGGCTGCTGCGCGCCTCGGCCAGCGGCAACCGCGACAGATACAGCGTGCGGTAGGCGCGCTTGATGCTGTTGATGCGGTCGCTGTCGTAGCCGCGGCGGCGCAGGCCTTCGCTGTTGATGCCCTTGGGCCCGGCGAAGTTGCCGGCAACCGTCACGAACGGCGGCACGTCCCGGTTGATGACCGACCCCATCGAGGTGAAGGCGTGGGCGCCAACCTTGCAGAACTGGTGCACCAGGCTGAAGCCGCCGAAGATCACCCAGTCGTCGACCTGCACGTGGCCGGCCAGCGAAGCGGCGTTGGCGAATATCACGTTGTTGCCGATCTGGCAGTCGTGCGCGATATGCACGTAGGCCATGATCCAGTTGTCATTGCCGATGCGGGTGGCGCCGCCGCCGTCGACCGTGCCGCGGCTGAAGGTGCAGAATTCACGGATCACGTTGCGGTCGCCGATAACCAGTTCGGTGCGCTCACCGTGGAACTTCTTGTCCTGCGGATCGCTGCCCAGCGACGCGAATTGCCAGACGCGGTTTTCGCGGCCGATGGTGGTCGGGCCATCGATCACCACGTGCGGACCGATGTGGGTGTCGTCGCCGATGCTCACGTCGGCACCGATCACGCTGCCGGCACCGATGCTGACGCGCTTGCCGATTTTCGCCGTCGGGTCGATGAATGCCGCCGCGTGGATCATCGGGAAGCCTCTGGAACGGGTGACACGCGCGCAGGGTTCAATCAGACGGTCCCTGCCCGCGCTCTGCGCACAGCAGCTCGGCGCAGGCAACTTCCTCGCCATCGACCAGCGCGCGGCCGACGAACAGCCCCATGCGCCGCAGCATGCGCTTCTGGGTGACCTCGAGCAGCAGTTGGTCGCCGGGCCCGACGATGCGGCTGAAGCGGGCCTTGTCGACCTTCACCAGGTAGTAGAGCTGCTGGTCTCGCCGAGCCTCTTGCGCCTTGGCCGACAGCTGCACCAGCAAGCCGGAGGCCTGCGCCAGCGCCTCGATGATCAGCACGCCAGGCATCACCGGGTTGCCCGGGAAGTGGCCCTGGAAGCAAGGCTCGTTGACGCTGACGTTCTTGATCGCACGGAGGTGCTTGCCCGGCTCGAAATCCAGTACCCGGTCAACCATCAGGAACGGGTAGCGGTGCGGCAGCATCGACATGATGTCGATGACATCGGCAGCCGGCGCGGGCGGGGTGGGGCGGTCAGTCATGCGTGTGATCCTTGTCCAGTATTGCCAGGCGGCGGGCAAGCTCGTCGAGGTGCTTGAAGCGCACTGCGTTGCGGCGCCAGCGCCTATTGTCCTGTAAGGGGGTACCGGAAGAATACTCCCCCGGCTGCGCGATCGAATGCGTCACCAGGCTCATGGCGGTAATCCTAACCCGATCGGCCAGCACGAGGTGGCCGAGCACGCCGGCGCCGCCGCCGACTTCGCAGTGGCTGCCGATGCGCGCGCTGCCCGCCACCGCGGCGCAGCCGGCGATGGCGGTGTGCGCGCCGATCCTGACGTTGTGGGCGATATGGACCTGGTTGTCCAGGCGCACGTCGCAGCCGAGCTCGGTGTCTTCGATGGCCCCGCGATCGATGCAGGTGTTGGCGCCGATCTCGCAGTCGTCGCCGATGCGCACGCCGCCCAGCTGCGGCACCTTGGTCCAATGGTCGCTGTCCCAGGCCAACCCGAAGCCGTCGGCGCCGAGCACCGCCCCCGAATGGACCAGTACGCGCCGGCCCAGCCGCACGCGCGCCACCAAGGTGACCCGCGGCAGCAGGCGCGACTGCGCGCCCACCTCGCAGGCGCGGCCGATATAGCCGTGGGCACCGACGTCGGCCCCCGCTTCGACCACGGCGCCGGCTTCGACCACGCAGAACGGCCCGATACGCGCCCCGTCGCTGACCCGTGCACCGGCCTCGACGACTGCCGTGGGATGGATCCCCGGCCGGGCCGTCGGCTCGTCCTCGAACAACGCCGCGACACGGGCGTAGGCAACGTAGGGATCGCCTGCCAGCAGTGCGTTGCCGCCCGCCTCGGCGGCATGCTCCGGGCGCAGGATCACTGCGCCGGCGCGGCTGTCGTGCAGCTGCGCGGCGTAGCGCGGGTTGCCGAAGAACGCCAGCTGGTCGTCGGCCGCGCCAGCCAGCGTGGCCACGCCGCGGATCTGGTGACGGCCGTCGCCGCGCAGCTCCAGGCCAAAGTGCTGCGCGATCCAGTCGAGGCGGTAGGCGTTCACTGCGGGTGGTCCTTGGCGTACTCGCGGCGCAGGCGGTCGAGGATGGCGTCGGTGATGTCCACCTTGGGGCTGGCGTAGATCACCGGGCTGGGCAGCAGCAGGTCATAGCCGTGGCTGCGCGCGTACTCCACGGCAGCGTCGCTGATGGTTTGCCAGCTGCGTTGCAGCGCCTGGTCGCTGCGCGACTTCAGCGCCTGCTGCATCTTGCTTCGCGCCCGCCGCACGCTGCCGGCGAGCGTATCGATCGTGCGTTGGCGCGCCTCGATCTCGCTGGGGTCCAGCGTTGGCCGATCCGTCCGCAGTTTGTCCGTGAGTGCATCCAGGCGCTGCTGCGCGGCCTTCAGCGAGGCGTCGCGCGCGGCGAACTCCTGCTGCAGTTGCTTCTGCGCCTGTTGCACCTGCGGCGCCTCGTCCAGCAGCCGCTTCATGTCCACATAGCCGATGCGTGGCGCGGCCGCCTGCGCCAGTGCCAGGCACGGCAGCAGGACCAACATCAGCCAGGCTATGGGTTTTGCTAGCGGCCTGCTCAAGCCGTTGCCTCCCGGCGGGAACCAGGCCCATGCTAACCCGCACGGGCCGGTTTCGGGCTGTTTGCGGGACCCGCGGCAGGCGGGTCCCCGGTCGCTCAGAAGGTCGAGCCGAAGGTGAACTGGATGCGTTCGAGATAGGGCCGGTCGGACTTCTTGTAGTGCAGCGGCTCAGCCAGGCTGATGGTCAGCGGTCCGATGGGCGCACGCCACTGCAGGGCCAGGCCCGCCGAGGCGCGCAGGTCCTTGGCGCGGAAGCTGGGGATGTCGGCAAACACGTTGCCGATGTCGACGAACGCACCGAGCCGGGCGGTGGTGCTGTTGCGCAACGCCGGGATCGGGAAGTACAGCTCGGCCTTGCCCAGCACCTTGAACGCGCCGCCGATCGGCTTCGGGTAACGGTAGAACGGAGTCGAAACGCGCGGGCCGAGCGTGTTGTCCTGGAAGCCGCGCACGTCGTTGACGCCGCCGGCGTAGAAGTTCTCCCAGAACGGGAACGCCAGTTCCTTGCTGGAGCCGTAGGTGTCGCCGTAGGCCGTCGAGCCGGACAGGTAGAGCACGAAGTCCTTCGGCAGCGTCCAGTAGTGGCCGATGTCATAGAAGAGCTTGTAGAACTGCACCGTCGAGCCCGGCAGCGCCACCTTCGCGGAGAGGCGCTGGGAGCCGCCGCGGGTGGGCAGGAAATAGCGGTTGCGGGTGTCCTCGCCCCAACTGGCGGTTGCCGTCCACGAGTGGTTGGTGCGGTGGCCGAGCTCGTTGACGTAATCGATCAGTGGCTGCGGGGTGGCGCCGGGGAAAGCGGTGATCGTGTTGCTGCTGATGCCCAGGCCGACGCCGATGCTGCGGTTCTCGCTGATCGGAATGCCGAGCAGGGTGGAGAACGAGCGGACGCTGTAGAGGAAGTCGGCGATGTTGGCGTCGCCCTCGTCGAGCTTGCTGTACTGCAGGTTGTAGCCGATGCTTACGCCGCTGTCGGTCAGGTACGGGTCCATGTACTGCAGGCTGTACTGCTGCATGAAGGAGCTGCGCTGGATCGCCGCCGTGAAACTGTCACCGGAGCCGAAGAAGTTGTTTTGCGATACCGAGAAGCTGCCGATGATTCCCGACAGCTGCGAGTAGCCAAGCCCGAACAGCAGGCTGCCCGCCGATTGTTCCTCGACCTTGACGTCGAGGTCGACCTGGTCCTTGGTGCCCGGCACCGGCGTCTTGGTGATTTCGACGGTCTTGAAGTAGCCGAGCCGCTCCAGGCGGGTCTTCGAGCGGTCGACCGCGGCCTGCGAATACCAGCTGCCCTCGAACTGGCGGAACTCGCGGCGCAGGACGTGATCCTCGGTGCGCGCGTTGCCGCTGAAGTTGATGCGGCGCACGTACACCCGCGGCCCCGGCTGCACGTAGAAGGTGACGTCGACCGTGTGCTTTTCCTTGTTCAGCTCGGGAATGTCCCGCACCTGGGCGAAGGCGTAGCCGATATTGCTGAGCAGCGCGACGATGGTTTCCTTGGTCACCTCCATGCGCCGCTGCGAGAAGCGCTGGCCCTTGCGCACCGCCAGCACCGCGCGGAGGATCTTGTCGGGAATCGCCAGGTCGCCAAGCAGCTTGACGTCGGCGATGGTGTAGACGTCGCCTTCATGCACGCCGGCGGTGATGTACATGTTGCGCTTGTCGGGGCTGATCGACACCTCGGTCGACTTGATGTTGAAGTCGGCGTAGCCGCGGTCGAGGTAGAACGAGGCGAGGTTCTCGAGGTCGCCGGACAGCTTGTCGCGCGAATACTGGTCGTTGCTGCTGTACCAGGAGGTCCAGTTGGTGCTGTCGGACTGGAAGCCCTGGCGCAGCACGTCGTCCGGGAAGGTGGTGTTGCCGACGATGTTGATCTGGCGGATCTTGGCCGCCTTGCCCTCGTGCACCTCGATGTCCACCGACACGCGGTTGCGGTTGAGCTGGATCACGTGCGGCTTGATCGAGACGTTGTACTTGCCACGGTTGTAATAGGTGTGGATCAGCTCCTGCTGCACCTGGTCCAGCGCCATGCGGTCGAAGGTCTCGCCCTCGGCCAGGCCGATGCTCTTCAAGCCCTTCAGCAGCTCGTCGGTCTTGACGTCCTTGTTTCCGTGGATGGTGATCTTGGCGACGGCCGGCCGCTCCTTGACCTTGATCACCAGGATGCTGCCCTGGCGATCGAACTCGATGTCCTTGAAGAAGCCCGTCTGGAACAACGCACGAATCGCCTTCTGCACTTCGCTTTCGGTCAGCGTGTCGCCTTTCTCGACGGGCAGGTAGGTGAACACCGTGCCGGCGGATATCCGCTCCAGCCCGTCGATGCGGATGTCGGACACGACGAAGGGCGCAAACGGCGCGGCGTGCGCCTTGGCGGTCAGGCAGGCAAACAGGATCAGGGCGGCGACACGCTTCATCGTCGATTCCAGGAAAAGGGTGTGGGACGCCCGCTTCGAGCCTTCCGGCTCATGAAACGAGGCGCAGGATGTCGTTGTAGAAGGCAAGCCCCATCAACGCGGCGAGCAGCGCCATGCCGATATATTGTCCCGCGATCATGGTGCGTTCGCTGATGGGGCTGCCCTTGACGATCTCAATAAGGTAATACAGCAGGTGCCCGCCGTCCAAGAGCGGTATCGGCAGGATGTTGAGAATTGCCAGGCTGAGCGAGATCAGGCCGAGGAAACCCAGGAACCAGCCGACGCCCATGGTCGCCGAGGTATTGGCAACCTGGGCGATGGTGATGACGCCGGACAGGCTGCGGGTCGAGACCTGGCCCGTGATCATGCGGCCGATCATCTCGAAGGTGGTCGCGGTCTTGTCCCAGGTGTTGCGCAGCGAGGCGCCAATGGCTTCCAGCGGGCCGTAGCGCAGGGTCGCCTCGGGTGGCGCCTGGGCGCCGATGCCGATCATCCAGCGCTGCGGCGAACCCTGCACGCTGCGCTCCTGCGCTCGAACCTGCAAGGTCAGCTGTTCGCCGTCTCGCACGACAGCGATGGTCAGCTGCGGCGATTTTGCAGCCTGTGCCTCGATGATGTCGCCGAGCGCCTGGAAATTCGCCACCGGCTGGCCGTTGATGCTGACGATGCGATCGCCCGGCTGCATCCCGGCTTGCGCGGCGGGTTGGCCGGGCGCCACCGTGGCTGCCACGGCCGGCGGCGAGCGCAGGCGCAGGCCGATGCGGTCGAAGGCTTTGTCCAGGGCCAGGTCGGCCGGCAATTGGTCGAGCGGGAGGCTCAGCCGGCGCGGCTCGCCGTCGCGGCCCTTGACTGTCACCGGCACCGGCTGGCGCAGCAGCGCGTCGGCTCCAAGCTCGTCCAGCGCGCCGGACCAGGTGGCAATCTCGTGGCCGTTGATCTTCAGCAGCCGATCGCCGGCATGGAAGCCCGCCTGCGCGGCGATGCCCTGCGGCGGCGCGATGATCGGCGCGTAGTCCGGCTTGCCGATCATGAACATGACCCAGAAAGCCAACAGCGCGAAGACCAGGTTGAAGGCCGGCCCCGCGGCGACGATGGCAATGCGCTGCCAGATCGGCTTGCCGGTGAACTCGCGCCCGCGCTCGCTGGCCGGGACCTCGCCCTCGCGCGCATCCAGCATCTTCACGTAGCCGCCCAGCGGGATCCAGGCGATCCAGTATTCGGTGCCGTCGCGGCCGACCCGCTTCCACAGCGGCTGGCCGAAGCCGACCGAAAAGCGCAGCACCTTGACGCCGCAGCGGCGGGCGACGATGAAATGGCCGAATTCGTGGAAGGTCACCAGCACGCCGAGGGTGACGATCAACCACCAGATGGAACCCAGGACTTCGGTCAAGATGCGTTCTCTGCCGGGGCGCCTTGGCGCACCGCGACGGTCGTGGAATGGAAGGCAGTCATCATACGTGGGGCGGCTGCGGGCGCGGTTAAACGCGTTTTAACGCGGCGGACGGGGGCCCGCTTCACACGCCCATGATCCACAGGCCCAGCGCGAACACCGGCAGGGCGGCGACCACGCTGTCCATGCGGTCGAGCAGGCCACCGTGGCCCGGAAACAGGGCGCCGGAATCCTTCACCAGCGCGTGGCGCTTCAACAGGCTTTCGAAGAGGTCGCCGGCAATCGACGCCGCCACGGTCACCAGCGCCAGCACCACCAGGCCGACGATGCCGGCGGCGCGCTCGAGCAGCAGCACGCCGCCAATGGCGGCAATGATCGCGGCCCCCGCCAGGGCGCCGTAGACACCCGCCCAGGTCTTGCCCGGGCTGATGCGCGGCGCCAGCTTGCGCCGGCCGAAGCGGCGGCCGCTGAAGTAGGCCCCGGTGTCGGCGGCCCAGATGATCAGCAGTGCCAACAGCAACCAGCGGCCGTGGCTGGCATGGCCGTGCAGCCAGACCAGCGCCATCCACGCCGGTATCAGCGCCAGCGCACCGGCCAGCAGCTTCAGCGCCGCGTTGTCGCGGGTGGGCGATGCGGCGAAGCTGAAATGCCGCAGCCAGACCAGCGCGGCCAGCCACCAGGCCACCGCCAGGATCAGCAACGCCAGGCTCAGTGTCGCGCTGCGCTGCCACCAGATGACGGCGAGCAGGACGGCCACCGCGGCGAGCATGGCGCCGCGTTCGCGCTGGCCGCGATGCCCCGCCAGCCAACCCCACTCCCAGGCGCCGACCAGGAACAGCGCGCCGGCGAGCGCGGCAACGACGGCGGTCGGCAGCCACAGGACCGCCGCCACACAGACAGGCGCGAGCACCAGCGCGGTGAGGGTTCGCTGTTTCAGCACGCGCCGCTATCCGGCTTCACGCGTGAGCTGGGCCGGCGTCATGCCATAGCGCCGCTGGCGGCCGGTGAAATCCTCCAGTGCCGCCTGCAGGCATGCGCCGTCAAAATCGGGCCACAGCGTGTCGGTGAAATACAGCTCCGCGTACGCCAGCTGCCAGAGCAGGAAATTGCTGATGCGGCGCTCGCCGCCGGTGCGGATGAAAAGGTCCACTGGCGGCTGGTCGGCCAGGCACAGGTAGGGCTCCAGCGTCTGTTCGCTGATTGCCGATGGCGGCAGCTCGCCCAGGCTCACCGCCACCGCGGCGCGGCGCGCGGCCTGGGCGATGTCCCAGCGGCCCCCGTAGTTGACGCAGACGTTGACGACCAGCGCGCCGTTGTTGCGGGTGCGCGCGCTGGCCGCGGCCATGCGCATGCGCAGTGGCTCCTCGAACAGGGCGAGATCGCCGACAAAGCGGATGCGCACGCCGTTGCGGTGCAGCTCGTCCACCTCGCGATCCAGGGCCTTGACGAAGAGTTCCATCAGCGCGCCCACCTCGTCCTTCGGCCGGCGCCAGTTTTCACTGGAGAAGGCAAACAACGTCAGCGTGCCCACGCCGAGCCTGATGCAGGCCTCGATGGTGGCGCGCACCGCCTTCTGCCCGGCGCGGTGGCCGAAGCTGCGCGGCTGGTGGCGGCGCTGCGCCCAGCGGCCATTGCCGTCCATGACGATGGCCACGTGCCGTGGCCCGCCGGCGGCGACTTTCATGCGGGTGGCTCCGTCGCTCACAGGGCCATCAGCTCGTCTTCCTTGGTCTTGGCGACCGCGTCGACGTCCTTGACGCCGCTGTCGGTGATCTTCTGGATCGCGTCCTCGGCGCGGCGGCTGTCGTCCTCGCTGATCTCCTTGTCCTTGAGCAGCTCCTTGACCTGGTGCAGGGCATCGCGGCGGATATTGCGGATGGCGACCTTGGCGTTCTCGGCTTCGTGGCCAACGAGTTTGGCCAGCTCGCGCCGGCGCTCCTCGGTCAGCGCCGGCATGTTCAGGCGGATCACCTGGCCGGCCACGGTCGGTGTGATGCCGATATCCGAACCGAGCAGGGCCTTCTCGACCGGCCCGACCATGGTTTTCTCGAACGGTGTGATGGTCAGGGAGCGCGCGTCGCTGGCGACCACGGTGGCCACCTGGTTCAGCGGCGTGTCATTGCCGTAGTAGTTCACCTTGAGATGCTCGACCAGGCTGGTGCTGGCGCGACCGGTACGTACCCGCTGCAGGTCGTGGCGCAACGACTCGATGGTCTTTTGCATGCGCGCCTGCGCGTCGCGTTCGATGTCGTCAAGCATGGCAACGCTCCAGAGAACGGTTATCCGGCGGAGTATACCTGTCGCCGGGGCGGGACCGGGGAGAAGGCGGGACTCGGGAATCGGGGCGTCCCGGGCAACCTTCGGGTCCCGGTTCCCGACTCCCCAAGTGTCGAGTCCCGAATCGCGCGTCGCTACAATGGTGCGTTGAACGTCATTACTTCGAGGATTTGGCATGAGCACGTTTCGCATCGAGTGCGACAGCATGGGCGAGCTGCAGGTCCCCGCCGAGGCGCTGTGGGGCGCGCAGACCCAGCGCGCGGTCGACAACTTCCCCGTCTCGGGCCTGGCCATGCCGCGGCAGTTCATCCGCGCGCTGGGTCTGGTCAAGGCGGCCGCCGCCGAAGCCAACCTCAAGCTGGGCCACCTGACGCAGCGCCAGGCGCGGGCCATCCGCAGGGCGGCCGACATGGTCGCCGCCGGCGAGGTCGACGCGCAATTCCCCATCGACATCTTCCAGACCGGTTCGGGCACCAGTTCCAACATGAATGCCAACGAGGTCATCGCCCATCTGGCCGCGAAATCCGGCGCCAAGGTGCATCCGAACGACCACGTCAACTACGGTCAAAGCTCCAATGACGTCATTCCCACGGCCATCCATGTCAGCGCGACGCTGGCCGCCAGCGAACAATTGCTGCCGGCGCTGAAGCACCTCGGGAAGACCATCGACAAGCGCTCGCGGCAGCTGAAAAACGTGGCCAAGACCGGCCGCACGCACCTGATGGACGCCATGCCCATCACGTTCGGCCAGGAGCTGTCGGGCTGGTCGGCGCAGGTGGCTTCGGCCATCGGGCGGATCGAGGACGCCCTCGCGCGCATGCGCCGCCTGCCGCTGGGCGGCAGCGCCGTCGGCACCGGCATCAACGCCGACCCCCGGATCGGGCCGGCGGTGGCGACCGAACTGAGGAAGCTGACCGGCGTGCGCTTCGAATCAGCCGACAACTACTTCGAGGGCATCGCCTCGCAGGACGCGGCGGTCGAGCTGTCGGGCCAGCTGAAGACCTATGCCGTGTCGCTGATGAAGATCGCCAACGACCTGCGCTGGATGAATTCCGGTCCGCTGGCGGGGCTCGCAGAGATCGAGCTGCCGGCGCTGCAGCCGGGCTCGTCGATCATGCCCGGCAAGGTCAATCCCGTGATTCCCGAGGCGGCCGCCATGGTCGCGGCGCAGGTGATCGGCAACGACGCCACCATCACGGTCGGCGGCCAGGCCGGCAATTTCCAGCTCAACGTGATGCTGCCGGTGATCGCCCACAACCTGCTGCAATCGATCGAGATCCTTGCCAACATCTCGCGGCTGCTGGCGGACAAGGCCATCGCCGGCTTCACGGTCAATCGGGCGCACATCAATGAGGCGCTGGCGCGCAACCCGATCCTGGTCACCGCGCTCAACCCCGTGATCGGCTACGAGAAAGGGGCTGCCACAGCCAAGCAGGCCTACAAGGAAAAGCGCCCGATCCTTGATGTGGCGCTGGAGACCACGGGCCTGCCGCGCGAGCAGTTGCGCAAGTTGCTCGACCCGGCCGCACTCACGAAGGGCGGCATCCACGGGAAGTAGCTCTGGAGCGGGGACCTGGGAGCGGGGACCAGGGACCGGGGGACCGGTGGACCAGGGACCAGGGCCGGGGACCGGAAGAGCGACCGGTCACCGGCCTTGGCGACAATGCGGTGCTCGTCCCGCTCATCGCTCACCGCTCGCCGCGCTCCGTCAAAGTTCGGAGCGGCGGCGGCGGACCCAGACGGCGGCGGCGAGCAAGGCGACGCCAACGGCAATGCCGATGAGCATGGCTGGCGTTCCCAGCGTGGCGTAGCTGTTGCTGATGTCGAGCAGGCTGGAGTCACCACCGAGGAGGCCCTGCGGCGCGTGCAGGCGGACGCCGTCACCGCCGGCGTCCACCATCGACCAGCCGTGCTCGCTGCCGAACACCCAGCTGCCCGGCAGCAGGCTGAACAACGCACGCAGCGCGATGTGGTGCCAGTACCAGGTGACGCTGAGGCCGACGGTGCCCATGATGTTGAACCAGCCCAGCAGTACGCCGATGCCGATCGGCAGGGCGATGGCCCAGCGCATCGGCTTGCCGCGCGCGGCCGCCGAGCAGAGCATCAGCCAGCCCACGCTTGGCAGCGCCCACAGCAGGTACAGCGGGAGCAGGCAGACCAGGGTCCAGGCGAGCCGCAGCGGGTGCGGCAGCGTCCACAGCATCGACCACAGGTTGAGGTCGTGGAACGAGCCGGCGATGGCCAGCATCAGCAGGCTGAGCCAGCCGGCCAGCACGCTTACGATGATCGCGATGATCGGCACCAGCACCAGCGCACTCACCGCCTTCGACAGCACCGTCGACAGGTCGGAGATCGGCAGCGACTTCCAGAACAGGATGCTGCGGTCGCGGCGGTCGTCCCACAGCGAGTGGATGCAGTAGAAGAACAGCACCACGAACATCACCACGCCGATCACCGAGCCGGGTATCAGCAGGCTGGCGTCCAGCATCTTGGCCAGGCCATTGAGCTGCTCCGCGCTCATGTTGGCGCTCAGGGCGCTGAAGTCGATGCCGTTGATGTGCACGCCGGCGCGGCTGCGGAACACCTCGGCGGTGATGATGCCCATCAGCGTCAGCGCCAGGATGACGATGCCGGTGATTACCGGCGCCCAGAGGAAGCCGCCGCGGTTTTCCCAGTATTCGCGCCGGACCAGCCAGAGGAAGTTTTTCATTCGTAGGTACCTTTCATGGTGGCGACGAACAGGTCGCTGACCGACGGCCGGCGCACCTCGCCCAGGGTCTCCAGTTGCGCGCGCGGGACGCCGTCGAACAGGAAGATGCTCTTGCCGAAGACCTGGCGCTCGTCCAGCGGCTGCAGCGCGCGCGCCGCGTCGGCGCGGTCGGCGTCGACCAACACCTCGGCAAAGCGCTCGTTGACGCTCTCCATGTCGGCGTCCAGCGCGATGCGGCCGTCGCGGATGAACATCAGGTCGGTCAGGATGTGCTCGATTTCCTCCACCTGGTGAGTCGTGATCAGGATGGTCTTGTGCTCATCGAAGTAGTCTTCCAGCAGGCGCTGGTAGAACTGCTTGCGGTAGAGGATGTCCAGGCCCAGCGTCGGCTCGTCCAGCACCAGCAGGCGCGCGTCGATGGCCATGACGATGGCCAGGTGCAGCTGCACGATCATGCCCTTGGACAGCTGCTTGACCCGTTGCCGCGGTTGCAGTTTGGTGCGCGCCAGGAAGCGCTCGCAGCGCGCGCGGTCGAAGCGCGGGTGGATGGCGGCGACGAAGTCGATGGCTTCGCGCACCCGGATCCAGGCCGGCAGTACGGCGACATCGGCGATGAAGCAGACCTGCTCCATCAGGCTGTCGCGCTGGCTGCGCGGATCCATGCCCAGCACGGACAGCTCGCCGTCGAAATTGATCAGGCCGAGGATGGCCTTCAGCGCGGTGGTCTTGCCGGCGCCGTTGGGACCGATCAGGCCGACGATGCGGCCGGCGGGGATGCTGAAGTCGACCCCATCGAGGGCGACGGTCGACTTGTAGCGCTTGCCCAGTTTCCTGGCGATGATGACGTCGCTCATTTGGCGTCCTCCGGGTTGCCGCCGGCGGCGGCCGGGGGCTGGCGCAGCAACGTCTCCAGGTCCAGCCCGAGCCGCTGCAGCCGGGCCCTCAGCGGGGGCCACTCGTGCTGCAGGAACTGCTCGCGCTCGGCCTTCAGCAGGGCCTCGTGTGCGCCTTCGGTAACGAACATGCCAAGTCCTCTCCTTTTCTCCACGATGTTTTCGTCAACCAGCTCCTGGTAGGCGCGCGAGACCGTCAGCGGGTTGATCTGATAGTCGGCGGCCACCGTACGGACCGAGGGCAGGGCGTCGCCCTCCGCGAGGTTGCCGTCCAGGATCATCGCCACCATGCGCTCGCGCAGCTGGCGGTAGATCGGTGCGCTGTCGTTCCAGGTAATGCTCATGGTTCAGCCTTTGTCCGCGACCGTGGTGGCTTTGCCGAAGGAGTAGTAGGGCATGGCGACGGCCCCGTGAGGGCGATGGTAGCCGGCGACGGTCAAGCGGTGCTGCGGGGCGGCGGGCGCGGCCGTGGCCGGCAACGTCGCGTGCACGGTCACTGGTGGCAGCGTGGTGATCGGCGTCTCGGCGCAGGCGAGCGCCGGGGCACAGCCTGGCGCCTCGGGGCGGGACGCGGGCTGGCCGTGGGTCATCAGCACCACGCCGACAATCAGGCCGGCCAGCAGCAGGGCGGGGACAACCAGCGGGGCAATCGCAGCGGTTTTCATGACGGGGGCTCCTGTGGCTCAGTAGACCGGTGTTGTGGTGAACTATAACACCAATGTTCGGCTTGTCAAGTGCGCTGCCCTGCCGGGAGCAGCCTGGCACCGCGGTTGAACCAACGGCGCGGGCTGGCGGTCATATGCGGGACCGTTTGCCTTCACGGTGCGACGCGTGGAGAATGCGCGGTTCGCGCAGCGGCGCGGCAGTCATTGCACCCGGCATGGTGCCGGGCTCTCACAGGAACCACTCAGGAGTTGTTATGAAGCCAGTTGTGCGTCTCGCGCTCACCGCGGCCGCTGTGTCCATGGCCTTCGGTGTCGCCTCCGCGGCATTCGCGGCTACCCCCAATCTGAAGAGCCAGAAGGCCAAAGACAGCTACATGGTCGGCATGAGCATGGCCATCAACCTGCCGACGCCGGTGGTCGAGGAGCTCGATCCGGCGATCGTCGCCAACGCGGTCGAGGCCATCCTCAAGGGCGAGAAGCCGGCGTTGAGCGAGGAAGAATACAAGTCGGTCCGCGAGTCGTTCGGCAAGCGGATGAGCACCAAGATGCAGGCGCTGGAGAAGAAGGTGGCTGCGGCCAACAAGAAGAAGGGCGCGGCGTTCCTGGCGGAAAACAAGACCAAGCCGGGTGTGCACGTCACCGACTCCGGCCTGCAGTACAAGGTCATCAAGCAGGGCAATGGCCCGAAGCCCAAGAAGACCGACACCGTGCAGGTCAACTACGAAGGCAGCATGCTCGACGGCACCGTGTTCGACAGCTCGTACAAGCGCGGTACGCCGGCGACCTTCCCGCTGTCGGGCGTGATCAAGGGCTGGTCCGAGGCGTTGCAGCTGATGCCGGTGGGCAGCACCTACGTGTTCTGGATCCCGGCCGACATCGCCTACGGTTCGCGTGGCGCCGGCCCGATCCCGCCGGAGTCCACCCTGAAGTTCAAGGTTGAGCTGCTGAAGATCATGCCGCCGAAGTCGGACGACGACAGCAGCAAGTAAGGCGCTTCGACCGGCAGGACGCCGGGGTTCAACGATGGGTGCGGCGCGGCCAGGCTCGGCTTGGACGCGTCGCACGCCTTTCAGGTCCATGGACGACATGGTTCCCAGGGAGTACGCATGAGGGTCACGGTATTCGGCACCGGCTATGTTGGCCTGGTCACCGGCACCTGTCTGGCGGAGATGGGCAACGAGGTGCTCTGCATCGACATCGATGCGGACAAGGTCGCCCGCCTCGAGCGCGGCGAGATTCCGATTTTCGAGCCGGGTCTCGAGCCACTGGTGGTGCGCAACCACGAGGCCGGGCGGCTGCGCTTCAGCACCGATGCCGCCGCCGGCGTCCGTCACGGCGAAATCCTTTTCATCGCCGTTGGCACGCCGCCTGACGAGGACGGCACCGCCGACCTGCAGTACGTGCTTGCCGTGGCCCGCAGCATCGGCCAGTCGCTGGACCACTACGCGCTGCTGGTCGACAAGTCCACGGTGCCGGTGGGCACCGCCGACCTGGTGCGGCGCACGGTGGCCGTGGCGCTGGCCGAACGCGGCGCCGAGGTGCCGTTCGACGTCGCTTCCAATCCCGAATTCCTCAAGGAAGGCGACGCCGTCAGCGATTGCCTGCGGCCGGATCGAATCATCATCGGCGCCTCCAGCCAGCGCGCCATCGAGCTGCTGAAGGCGCTGTACACGCCATTCAACCGCAACCATGAGCGCATCGTGGTGATGGACGAGCGCTCGGCCGAGCTGACCAAATACGCCGCCAACGCCATGCTGGCGACCAAGATCAGCTTCATGAACGAACTGGCCAATATTGCCGAGTGCGTCGGCGCCGACATCGAACTGGTGCGTCACGGCATCGGCTCGGACCCGCGCATCGGTTACCACTTCATCTATCCCGGCGTCGGCTACGGCGGCTCGTGCTTTCCCAAGGACGTGCAGGCGCTGGAGCGCTCGGCCACCGGCCATGGCTACCAGCCGCGCCTGCTGCAGGCGGTGGAGGCCGTGAACCGGGCGCAAAAGCGCAAGCTCTTCGGCATCATCAGCAGCCATTTCGGCGGCGACCTGGCCGGCCGCACGATCGCGCTTTGGGGCCTGGCCTTCAAGCCGAATACCGATGACATGCGCGAGGCACCCAGCCGGGTGCTGATGGAGGCGCTGTGGGCGGCCGGTGCGCGCGTCCAGGCCTACGACCCGGCGGCCGCGGCCGAGGCGGCGCGGCTGTACCCGGGCCGCCCGGACCTGCGCCTGTGCAACAGTGCCGAAGCCGCGCTCGAAGGCGCCGATGGGCTGGTGGTGATCACCGAATGGAAGGCCTTTCGCAGCCTCGACCTGGCGAAGCTGAGGCGAACGCTGCGCACGCCGGTGCTGTTTGACGGCCGCAACCTCTACGACCCGGCAACCGTACGGGCGGCGGGGCTCACCTACTATGGCATCGGCCGTGGCACCGGGTCGGCCGATGAGTGAGCCGGTGGACCTGGCGGGCCTGGAGCAGCGGCTGGCCGAGGTGGAGATCCGCCTGGCTTTTGTCGACGACGCGGTGGCCGCGCTGGCCAGGGCCGACACCGATCGAGAGCGCCGGCTGCTGGCGCTCGAGCGCACGCTGGACGACATGCGCGCGGAACTGCAGTCGATGCGACTGGCGATGGGCCACAGTGCCCAGGACGAGCCACCGCCGCCACACTATTGAGCTGCCATGGGCGATTCACTGCGGGACCAACTGTTGAAGAGCGGCCTGGCGCCGTCCAGGCCGCCGCGGCCGGCAGCCGCCGGCAAGCCGGCCCGGCGCAAGGCCGGCACGGCCAAGCCCGCGCGGCGTGCGGCGCGCGACGGCGATGCCGGCGAGATCGACCTGGCGCGGGCGTGGTCGCTGCGCCAGCGCGCCGAGGCGCAGGAGCAGCAGCGGCGCGCGCGTGAGGCGGAGGCCGAGGCGCGCGCGCGCAGGGAGCGGCGGCGCAAGCTGCAGGCGCTGCTTGACGGGCAGTCGCTGGCGCGGCCCGAGGCCGAACTGGCACGGCATTTCGAGTACCGCGGCAGGATTCGTCGCGTGCATGTGACCGACGCGCAGCTGCGCGCGCTCAACGCCGGTGAGCTGGGCGTGGTGCAATTCGGCGGCCGTTACCTGCTGGTGGCGGGGGCCATCGCCCGCCAGGCGGCCTCCATCGATGCCGACGTGCTGGCCTTGCTGGTCACGCCCGGCACCTCCGGCGCCCCAGCCGACGACGACGGCGTCCCGGACGACATGGTCTGGTAGCCGGCGCAGCGGCTCTTCCCGCTCGTCAGCCTGCTGCTTCCTGCGTCGCGGCCGGTTTCGATACAAGCTCCCAGCCGCGCCCGGGCTCGAAGCGCGCGCCGTGGGCTCGTGCCAGGGTGGTCAGGCGCGCCCGGACGGACTCGACGCCGGCGTCGCGCAGGTAGCTGAGCGGGCCGCCGCGGAACGGCGCGAAGCCGGTGCCGAAGATCAGCCCGGCGTCCACCAGCTCGGCGTCGGCGACGATGCCTTCGGCGAGCGCAGCCTGCGCCTCGTCGAGATACGGCTCGATCAGCGCCTCGACCAGCCTGCGGTCGAAGGAGTCCGGCTGGCCCTTCACCGGCTTGCCGTCCTCGTAGCGGTACAGGCCCTGGCCGGTCTTCTTGCCGAGGTGGCCGAGCGCCACCTTGTTGGCGAGGATGTCCGGCACCTGCGCCGCCCCCTCATTTCTTCCCTGGGCCAGGGCCCTG
>DASSBG010000024.1:0-39295 GCA_035699085.1 Rhodanobacteraceae bacterium | reverse complement strand
TGGCCCGTGGTCATATCTGACCACCTCGACGAGGCCTTATACATAGACGCAGCCGGTATTTCGCTGCCGAAAAGCAGAGGTTGACAGTGGGGGCGAGTCCATACATAGGTTGGCGGTGAGCCGCAGGCGAACCCCAACATCTGATGCCGTGGATGTCGCGTGTGCTCCGTTCCGCTGCGCGGAAATCGGGAATGGGGAATCGGGAATCGGGACGGCCGCGGCGGCGCTGTGGGCGCGGGGAGCGCAGGCATGGCGTGTTGGGGTTCGCTTCGCTCACCGCCAACCTACCGCTTCGCGGTGCCTTCGTGCTGCTGCAGCTTGGGGGGTTCGCTTCGCTCACCGCCAAGCTGCGGCGTCGCGAAGCGGCGGCGCTTCGAATCAGCCGCGCCAGTCCCGAATCCCGGCACCACTCACTCGTACGTCAGCGTGTATGTCGCGGTGGCGCTGACGGTGCCGCCGGTGACGGAGGGGCCGGTCTGGTAGTAGCGGGCATAGAAGGGGATCGCGTTGTCCCCTGCGGTCGTCGTGCCGACCAGGATCGTGCTGCCGAAGGCGACCGGCGTGCTGCCGTTTGCCTTCAGCAGCTGCACGCCGACGCCGCCGGCGCTGCCGCTGGAATTGATCACGCCGGCGGGGCCGGCGGGGTCGGCGGTATCGAGCTCGATGGACAGCGACAGGCCGCCACTGCAGCCGGTCAGCTCCACCGCAAAGCTCTTCTGCGCGGCGGTCGAGCCGGCACCCGAGAATTGCGTGGCCAGGACCGGGTCCAGGGTCACCACGGTGGGATCGGTGGCGATGCTGCAGGTGCTGACCTTGACCGTGAACGGCGCCAGCAGCAGGCTGCCGGCAGTGCCGCCATCGGTACTGAAGTTGAGCAGAGTAACCGTGCCGGTGGTGCCGGCGGTGACCGTGCCGGTCTTGTACAACTGGGCGGTGAAGGTCTCGGTGACCGGGTCGCTGGGGTCGAGATACACGCCCTTGCATTGGCCGCCGCCCTGGGTGTCGATGTTGCCGTTGCAGGTCGAGGGGTCCGTCACCCATTCGCCGGCGGCGATCTCGCCGGCCGCGAAGCCGGAGGTGCCGCCGCTCGAGCTCTGCGCCGGGTTCGGCGTGGCGGTGAGCCGCACGCCGATGCCGGGCAGGCTGCTGGCGAAGATGATGCCCGCGCTGCTGCCGTCGTCGGCCGCGGCCAGCCCCCACATGCCGAGGTTCGCCCAGATCTCCGCCGAGCTGGGAGGGTCCCTGCCGTCGAAGCTGCAGGCGAAGGTGACCGTGACCGGCCCGGACGCGGCGCCGGTGATCGGCCCGATCGGGGTATCCGCGGTCACGGTGACGGTGGGGATCGACAATGGCCCGCCGGTCGCCGTGCAGGTGACCGTCGCGGCGCGCGCCGACGGCGCCCAGGCTGCCATTGCCAGCAGTCCGAGCATCGCCAGTGCGGTCGCAGCCAGCGGCACGCGCGGCCGTGCGCCAGCGGCGGCGGTTCCGGTCGGTGCCAACCCGGGCGGGAAATGCAGGAGGGAAATCATGGGGAAACCTTCGCGTGTGCGGGCGACGCCGCGGCTGGCGCTTCTGCCGCAGCGCAACGGGCGTCGATGAAGCTGTGGGTGCTGGTGGCCCTGGCGTCGACGGCGTAGTCGAAGCGGCAGCTGTGGGCGGGGGCATCGTCGTCGTCGCCGTTCCAGCGCACGCTCAGCTGGCCGGTGGGCTGCGCCACGCGCAGCAGCGCCTGGCCGGACTGGCCAACCATGCCGACCACCGCGCCGTGCGCGTCCAGCACCTCGGCGCCGAACGGCACCGGCGTGCCGTCGGCGCGGCGGATGCGCGCGATCAGTGCGCGGCCGGTCCGGGTCTTGAAGTCCACCAGCACCACGGCGCCGGCGTAGGGCGCGACCTGCGCGCTGGTGGCGCCCAGTTCCACGCCCAGCGGCAGGCCCTTGGGATCGATGCGGATGGTGTTGAGCTTGTACGGCGTCAGGTACGGGATCACCGCGTAGCCGTCGCCGTCCACTTGCGCGCCCACCGCGTTGTTGATGTGCGCACCGGCGGCGCCGGGCACGTGCACCAGGCCGACGGTGTCGCCCAGCGGCTGGCTGAAGGTCACGCCGCCGGCGTAAGCGACAATGCCGCCCGCGGCGCTGACCGAGGCCTGCGAATAGCCGTCGCCGTGACCGTAGCTGGCGTTGTAGACGCCCCAGGGGCTGCGGTAGCCGGCGCTGACGCTGGCCGCCGTGCCGCCTTGCTCGCCGTGGCTGGCGGTGGCGCTGTAGTTGAACTGGCTGTACTCGCCCAGGCTGCCGCTGACCATCGCCTGCGCCTGGTTGCCGTTGTGCTCGTCGTGGTTGATGTTGAGGTTGAAATTCGGCGCACGGGCGGCATTGCCCAGCGGAACGCTCAGGCTGAGGTGGAACTGGTTGTCCTTGCGGCCGAAGGCGTCGCGCGTGCGCATTGCGGAGACGCTGTAGCTGACGCCGTGCAGGACGTTGGTGTAGCCGACCTGGTATTGGGTGTCTGTGGCCGCGTCATCGGCCCAGTAGTCGGTGACCGAGGCATTGGCATACAGCGAGCCCCAGCGATCGCCGAGCCGTTGGTTCAGCGACAACGTGAAGCGGCTGCGCTGGTGCTGCAGGATGCCCTGCCGCAGCGGGTTGCTGTAGTCCGCGTCGCCCAGCGCCGCGCGCTGCGCCGGGGTCAGGCCGCCGAGCTCGGGCACGCCGTCGAGCAGCGCCACGTCCGGCGGCAGGTACTGGTCCGGGTCGAGCCCGCGGCGCAGCTGGTCGCTGACGATCGCGGCATCGCCCAGGCTGAGGAAACCGCCCGTCGAATAGCGATAGGCGGCGACCGACAGCGAGGTGTTGGTGGTCGGGATGATCTTGCTGTAGGTCAGCCGCAGGCTCTGGCCCGACTGCGTGTCGAGCCCCGGAAGGCGCGCATGTGACTGGGTAAGATCGACGGCCAGCGCGCCGAGCCGCGTGTTGAAGGCGGCGCCGACCAGCGCCGCGGCGTAATCCTCGGCCACCTGCACGCCGGCGTAGCCGGTCACGAGGTTGCTGAAGCCGCGTTGCACGGTGGCTTGCGCCATGTTGGGTGAATCCAGCAGCGCGTCGTTGCGCAGCTCACCGGCGGCGACGCTCCAGCGGGTGATGCCGGTGCGCAGCAGCTGCGCCACCGAGGCGTAGGGCACCGAGAAGCTGTGCTCGCGGCCGTCGGCCTCGGTCACCGTCACCTCGAGGTCGCCGCCGTAGCCGGTGGGGTAGAGGTCGCTGATCACGAACGGGCCGGGCGCGACCGTGGTTTGCACCAGCTGCACGCCGTTCTGGCGCACCGTGACCTTGGCGTTGCTCTGCGCCACGCCGCGCACCACCGGCGCGTAACCGCGGCGCGACTCCGGCAGCATGCGGTCGTCGGTGGCCAGCTGCACGCCGCGCAGGCCGAGGCTGTCGAACACCGCGCCGTCGGTGAAGCTGTCGCCAACGGTCAGCGTGGCGCGCATCTTCGGCAGGTCGCGGCGCACGTAGGCGTTGATGGTCTGCCAGTGGTGCGACGAAGGCTGGCCGCGGCTGCCCGAGCGCCAGCTGAAGGTGGCGTCCTCGCGCAGGTGCCAGAGGCCGATGTTGAGGCCGGCATTCAGGCCGAGGTAGCTCGATACCTGGCTGCTGCCGTGGCTGGTGGTGCGGTAGCTGTTGAAGCGGTAGTTCAGCAGCGCCGCCGGCACGCCGGCGTCCCAGTTCTCGGGGCTGACGTAGCCGCGCGCCTGCTGGCCGAGGAAGGCCTGCGGCACGCTCACGTCCAGGCGCAGCGCCGAGAGGTCGAACGCCATCGTCGCGCCCGGAATCACTGCATCCATGGGTACGCAGGCGGCCGGGTCGGCGAGCTTCGCCGCCAGTTCTTCGCTCGGCTTCGCCGGCGCCAGGCCCAGCCGCTCCAGCAGCGCCGTTTCGGTGCAGGGCAGGGCGCTGGCGTCGGCCGTGGGCGAGGCGAAGCGCACGTCCATGCGGCCGATCCACGTGCCGTTGAGGTAGACGTCGACGTTGTATTGGCCCGGCAGCACCGGATTGCCCTGCTCGAAGCGCGACAGGTCGATGGCGTGGCGGGCGCTGCCCGAGAGCATGGCCGGGTTGAAGTCGGCGTAGCTGCCGCCGGGGCCGGCGTCCGGCGCCGCATCGGGTGCGGCCGGCCCGCCCGGCGCGCCGCCGGCCAGCACCGCCGCCGTCGAGCTCAACGCCAGCGTCACCGCCAGGCACAACGCCAGCGGCGACAGCCCGCGCCTGCGCGCGCTGCCGGAGCGGCGGCTGGCGCGCGCTGCTGTCACGGAGCGATGGTGCCCGTGTGATGATCGCCCGCGCCGTAGTCATTGATCGTGGTGAAGGCGACCGAGGTGCCGGCGGCCGGCGTGGCCTTGGCGTCCTTCAACGCCAGGCGCAGGTCGCCGAAGGGCGCGACCATGCCGGTGGCGGCCTTGACCGGCGCGCCACCCAGGGTGAGCGAGGCTTCGCTGATGGTGATGTAGTAGGGCGACGGGTTGTGCACCGCCAGCGCCACGCCGCTGGCGTCGCGCACGGCCGTCCAGGTCAGCGTCTCCGGCGCCTTGCGTACGTCGCCCTTGAGGTTTGCGGGGCGATAGAAAAGCTTCAGCCGCGAACGGATCGCGAACTGCAGCAGGTTCTTGCCGGCCGCGTTCTTGGGCTTGGGCGGAATCTCCAGCACGTTCAGCCAGAACAGCGATTCGCGGTCGCTGGCCAGCGGCGTCTCGGCGCTGGTGAAGAGAATGCGCAGGCTCTGGTCCTTGTGCGCATTCATGCGGAACAGCGGCGGCGTGATCAGGAACGGCGAGTGCGCGGTGTCCGGGCTGGACTTGGCGTCGCCGGCGTCGATCCAGGCCTCGACCAGTGCCGGCCGGTCGCCCTGGTTGGACAGCCGCACGGTCACCTCGCCCTGCGCGGCCGGAAACACCACGCGGGTGCCGGCGATGATCACGCTGGCGCTGGCGCCGGTGGCGAAAAGGGCGAGCACGAGGAACAGCGCGCTGGCGGCGCGGCGGGAGCTTGTCATGGCGGTCACCAGGGCGGGAGGAGCGTGCGGAAAAAGCGGCGCATCCATGCGCGGGGACGCCTTCCGTACTGCGACGGCAGACGCCGTCGCAGTGGAAGGTCGGTCGATCAGTTGTAGGTCAGGGTGAAGTCAACGGTCGCTTGCACGTCACCAGCGCCTGCAGCGCCACCGTTGGCGTAGTAGCGCGCGGTGTAGGCAATGCTGGCGTCACCACCGCTAAGCGTCGTGACAAGCTGGCTTTGCGCGGACATCGTCGCCCCGCTGAGGTCCATCACGGCATCGCTGCCATTGAGGATCTGAACCTGAACGTTCGCCGCAGTACCGCTGTTGTCCAGGCGGCCGTTCGTCGAATTGATGTTGCCGCCCGTGAAGAGCGCCTGCACGTTGCCGAGCGCAGCATCACAGTCGGAGATGTCAATCGAGAACGCCGTATCGCCGGCGGTATTGCCCGCCGTCGCGAGCGCCGTCTGCAGGACGTCCGGCAGGTTGACGGTGACAGCACCGCCGTTGGCGACGGTGCAGGTCTGGGGAACCACGGTGCCGTTGATGGTGATGGTGCCGTCGGTGCCACTGTACTGATCGGCGCTGACGGTGCCCGCCAAGCCGCAGAGTGCGACCGCCAGGGCGGCGGTCAGAACCTTGTGTTGCATCTTCATTGGTATCCCCTCGGGAAGGTAGTGGAAAAACTGCAGGTCGTGCGACCGGGGGATAAGCAATCGCTGTGCCAATGGTCATGCCACGGCACAAGTCCTTGAAGCAGCTGGGAAAACAGGTCCTTCGGTCCATCCCCCGTACTCGCATTCTCGCAGAAAACGCCGATTGCGTCACATTCCGTTCATGAACTGCATCACGCTCCGGACCCGCTCCAGGTCACACTTTTCGCACCGACCACGTCACATTCCGGCCGGTCGGAGCGCAGCGGGCCGGGCGGTTTTGCAGGTTGGCGGTGAGCCGCAGGCGAACCCCAACATCGGGCCGACCAGCTCCGGGAAGCGGCAGCCAAAATGGTCGCACCCGTCAAGAAGATTCCGGATCGGCCTGCGGCCGTCCGGAATGACGGAGCGCGGCGGGACCGGCCTGCGGCCCCCGGACTAACGGCGGTGCGTGCTTCGCCCATTCCCGATTCCCCATTCCCGCCCATGTCAAGCACGCTTGACATGGCGCCTTCACGCGCCTACGCTTGATGTCAAGGTCACTTGACACCTGCCACGAGGCTCCGCCATGCGCACCATCGTCCTGCTTTTCGCCGCAACCCTTGCGTCGGCCGTCACCGCCGCGCCGCCGCCCGCCGCCACCCACGCGCCCGCGGTCGCGCCCGCCGCCTCGGCCGCGCCGGCGGCATCGGCGTCCGCCCCCACCACGCCAGCCGTCGACCTCAACCTGCCGCCGGCCACCGAGCGTTTCGCCGTCGGCACGCTGCACGTGCGTCGCTACGGCGATCATGGCCGGCCGCTGATCCTGATCCCGGGCCTCGGCAGCGGCGCCTGGGTGTGGGCGCCGACGGTCGAGCGCCTGCGCGGCAGCCACGTCATCTACGCGCTCACCCTGGCGGGCTTTGATGGCACGCCGCCGCCGGCGCAGGCGGCGGGCCTGCTGGACCAGGCCGATGCCAGCCTGCTGAAGCTGATCCGCAGCCGGCACATCGACCACCCGGTGCTGGTCGGCCACAGCCTCGGCGGCACCCTGGCCATCCGCTTTGCCACCGAACACGGCGACCTGCTGGCCGGCGTGGTTGCGGTCGACGGCCTGCCGGTGTTCCCCGGCATGCAGGACATGCCGGCGGCGCAGCGCGCGGAGCAGGCGCAGGCGCTGAAGGCGCAGATCGGCAAGCTGACGCCGCTGCAGTTCAAGGCCCAGCAACTGGGCTACATGCGCATGATCGGCGTGCACGACGCGGCGCTGGCCGAGCGGCTGGCGACGCTGAGCGCCCGCAGCGACCCGGCCACCACCGCCGAGTACATGGCCGAGGACGTGACCGCCGACTACCGGCCGGGACTGCAGCGTGTCGGCGTGCCGCTGCTGGAGATCATGCCCTGGGACGCGGCCGACGCCGCGCGCATCGCCGCGATTCGCGGCGGCACGTTCACGCGCGACGACAAGCTCGGTCTCTACCGCGCGATCCTGAAGGGCGCGCCGCAGGTCACCGTGGAGCCGATCGACAATGCGCGCCATTTCGCGATGCTCGACCAGCCGCAAGCCTTCGCCGCCGCTCTCGACGGCTTCCTGGACGATCTGAGGCCGTAGGTCGGGTCAGGCCGAAGGCCCGTAGCCGAAGGCCGTAATCGATGTTGCCGAAGGCCGTGACGCGAATCGCAAATCCGACGCGCGAACGAGACAACCTCGCCGCCGTTGTCGGGTTACGCGCCTGCGGCGCCAACCCGACCTGCAAAACCCGCCCCGACCGACGCATCAACGCTACCGACGGAAACCCATGACCATGACCCAACCCCTGAACCGCCGCACGCAGTTTGGCCTGCAGGCCTTGGCCGTGCTGCTCCTGCTGGCCGGCGCCGCCTGCTGCGCCGTGGTCGGCTTCGAGCCCGGGTGGATGCTGCTGCTCGGCGTGCTGCTGGCGCTGGGCGGCCTGGCCCTGCAGGCGTTCGCGCTGAGCCGGGCCGTGGAAGGCCGCCGCACGGTCAACCGCCGCTACGCCCGCGAGTTCGCTTGGGCCATGGGCAGTTACATCGTCATCGTCGCCGTCATCTGGCCGCAGGTGGACCACGTCCACAGCCTGGCGCTGAAGATCCTCATCGGCCTGCTGCCGATCGTGCCGACCGCGTTCGTCGCGCGCGCCATCGTGCGCCGCATCCGTGACGGCGACGAGCTGGAGCAGCGCGTGCAGCTGGAAGCCGCGGCGGTCGCGGGGCTGGTGGTCGGCCTGCTGACCTTCTCTGCCGGCTTCCTGCAACTGGCCGGCGTCGTACCGGTGTTCGGCGGCGCGCTGCTGCTGGTCTGGCCGCTGATGTGCCTGGTCTGGGGCCTGGCGCTGGCCTTCGCGCACCGGCGCTACCGCGCATGAGCGGGAGCACGGCGGGGCGGCGCGCATGAACAACCGGCTGCGCGAACTGCGCGCCGAGCGCGGCTGGTCGCAGGCCGAGCTGGCCGAGCGGCTGGAGGTGTCGCGGCAAACCGTCAACGCCATCGAGACCGGCAAGTACGACCCCAGCCTGCCGCTGGCCTTCCGCATCGCCCGCCTCTTCGGCCGCGCCATCGAAACCATCTTCGACGGCCCGTAAAAACCGGTAAAACCGGGGTCAGAGTGCACTTTCCCTCCGAGGACCGGTAGTTGGCAGGTTGCCGCAGGGGAAAGTGCACTCTGACCCCGGTTTTACCGACCCCGGTTTTAGCTGGGCAGGCGGTCGGGGGCGACGTCGGCGAGGAAGGGCGCGGCGGCGTCGCGGGCCGAGAGCTGCGGCTCGCTGAGCGGCCAGTCGATGCCGATGTCGGCGTCGTTCCAGCGGATCGCCGCGTCTGCCTGCGGGTCGTACAGCGCGGTGCACTGGTAGGCGAACAGCGCCATCTCCGACAACACGGCGAAGCCGTGGGCGAAACCCTCGGGTACCCAGAACAGCCGCTTGTTGTCGCCGCTGAGCACGGCCGCGGCCCAGCGGCCAAAGGTCGGCGAACCGCGGCGGATGTCGACGGCGACGTCGTACACCTCGCCCTCCAGCACGCTGACCAGCTTGCCCTGCGGCTGCGGCCACTGGTAATGCAGGCCGCGCAGCACGCCGCGCGCCGAGCGCGAGACGTTGGACTGCACGAAGCGCGCCTCGATGCCCATTTCCGCGAACTTGCCGGCGTGGAAGCTCTCGTAGAACCAGCCGCGTGCATCGCCATGCACCTGCGGCTCTATCACGCAGACGCCGGGCAGGTCGGTGTCGATGCGCCTCATCGCTGCACGCCCTCGACCGCCAGGCGCTCCAGGTACTGGCCGTAGCCGGTCTTGGCCAGCGGTTTGGCCAGCGCGCGCAGCTGCGCGGCGTCGATCCAGCCGTTGCCGAAGGCGATCTCCTCGGGGCAGCAGATCTTCAGCCCCTGGCGGCGCTCCAGCGTCTCGATGTAGTTGGATGCTTCCATCAGCGTGGTGTGGGTGCCGGTGTCGAGCCAGGCAAAGCCGCGGCCGAGCTGTTCGAGCATCAGCGAGCCGTCTTCCAGGTAGCGGCGGTTGAGGTCGGTGATCTCCAGCTCGCCGCGTGCCGAGGGCCGCAGCTCGGCGGCGTAGTCGCAGACCCGTGCGTCGTAGAAGTACAGGCCGGTGACGGCGTAATGCGACCTCGGCTGCGCCGGCTTTTCCTCCAGGCCGATGACGCGGCCCTCGCTGTCGAATTCGGCGACGCCGTACTGGCGGGGGTCCTCGACGTGGTAGCCGAACACCGTGGCGCCGGATTCGCGCCCGGCCGCGCGGCGCAGGCGCTCGGTCAGGCCCACGCCGTAAAAGATGTTGTCGCCAAGCACCAGCGCGCAGGGCTGGCCGTCGACGAATGCGCGGCCGATCAGGAAGGCCTGCGCCAGGCCCTCCGGCGCCGGCTGCACCGCGTATTCGATGCGCAGGCCCCATTGCGAGCCGTCACCCAGCAGCCGCTGGAACAGCGCCTGCTCGTGCGGCGTGTTGATCACCAGCACGTCGCGGATGCCGGCCAGCATCAGCGTGGCCAGCGGGTAGAAGATCATCGGCTTGTCGTAGATCGGCAGCAGTTGCTTGCTGACCGCCTGGGTGATCGGGTACAGCCGCGTGCCCGAGCCGCCGGCCAGGATGATGCCCTTGCTGATTGCCACGAATCGCCCCGCTGAGGATGAATGCGGCGCCATGATACCAGTGCCACCCGGCGCGCCCGGCGCGCTGCGGCGGCTACAATCGGCCGATGGAGATCTTCAAGGCCTTCACCCTGGAAGCGGCCCACCGCCTGCCCAACGTGCCGGCCGGGCACAAGTGCGCGCGCCTGCACGGGCACTCGTTCCGCATCGAGGTGCACGTGCGCGGCGAACCGCAGCCGGAGACCGGTTGGGTGCTCGACTTCGCCGAGATCAAGGCCGCCTTCCAGCCGCTGCACGAGCAGTTGGACCACCATTACCTCAACGACATCGAGGGGCTGGCCAACCCGACCAGCGAGCAACTGGCGATCTGGCTGTGGCAGCGGCTGCAGCCGGCGCTGCCGCAGCTGTGCCGCGTCGTGGTGCACGAGACCTGCAGCGCGGGGTGTGCCTACGAGGGCCCTGACGTCACGTCATTCCGGAGCCATGCGCCAGCGCGGAATCCGCAATCGCCTTGACGGCCGCCGCGCAGCAGACAAGATTCCGGATCTGCCTCGGCAGTCCGGAATGATGGTGGGCGGAGTGGTGCGACCTGCGCGTGGCGAACGAAGCCGGCGGGTCGCCTGCACGCAGGCTCCTGCAAGAGCGGAGGCGCCGGCCGCGGGGCGGCGGGCGCGGGCCTGCCGCGGGCCAAACGGCGGGAGCCCGATTGCTTGCGGCGCCTGCGGCAGGCCTATATAATTCGCGGACTGTGTTGAACGGTTTGCGGCGCGCGCCCCGGCAGCCCCGCAAACCCGGCCAATAGTGGATTCCGGTGATCAACTCGCACGCCGCCAGCCGGCGACTTGCATTGCGTATCGTGCTCTGGCAAATGGCCGTCGCGCTGGTCGTGGCGGGCCTGTTCCTGCTCCAGGGCCCGCGCGCGGCGGTGGCGGCGCTGCTGGGCGGCGCCTGCCTGGCCAGCGGAACCGCGTTGATGGCCCTGCGCATGTTTGCCGGCCCGGTGCGGGTTGGCGCTGGCATGGCCCTGGCTGACCTGCTGGTCGGCATGGGCCTGAAGTGGTTGATGGTCATCGTCGGCCTGTACCTGCTGATCGGCCTGTGGCATTTCCCGCCACTGGCGGTGCTGGCAGGCATGGGTGCGGCCATGGCCGTGGTCGTGGCGGGTTTGAGATTCAAGGAACAGGCATGACGCTGTTGGCGCCCGAAGGTCTTGCGGGATACATGAACCACCACCTGGAGAACCTGGTGGTGCCAGTGAAGCAGGGTGGCTCGTTCTGGGACCTGCACCTGGACTCCATGATCATGTCGCTGGTGCTGGGCGCCATCGGCATGCTGTGGATGTGGCGCAAGGCGCGCCGCGCCACCTCCGGCGTGCCTTCGCGCGGCCAGGCCGCGGTCGAGTTGCTGGTCGAGTTCGTCGATGGCCAGGTCAAGGACGTGTTCCACGGCGACCGCCGCATCCTCAGCCCGCTGGCGCTGACGGTGTTCGTCTGGGTGCTGCTGATGAACCTGATGGACCTGCTGCCGGTGGACCTGCTGCCGCGGCTGGCCGGCTGGGCCGGCGCAAGCCACTTCCGCGCCGTGCCGACCGCCGACGTCAACATGACCTTCGCCATGTCGCTGTCGGTGTTCCTGCTGATCATCTTCTACAGCTTCAAGGCCAAGGGTGGCGGCGGCTACATGAAGGAGTTGTTCCTGTCGCCGTTCGGCATCTGGATGGCGCCGTTCAACATCATCCTCAACATCATCGAGCTGCTGGCCAAGCCGATCAGCCTGGCCATGCGACTGTTCGGCAACATGTACGCCGGCGAGCTGGTGTTCATGCTGCTGGCCGGCCTGCTTGGTGCCGGCAGCGCGCTGCTCTTCAGCCTCGGCGTGGTCGGCTATTTCGCCTGGGGGATCTTCGAGATCCTGATCATCCTGATCCAGGCGTTCATCTTCATGGTCCTGACGGTGGTCTACATCGCCATGGCCCACGAGCATCACTGATTCGTTCCCTTCACCTTCGTTGCAAAGCCTCTTTCAGGAGACCCAGATGGATACCCTTGTACAACTGATCGCCAACATCCAGGCATTCACCGCCATCGGTGCCGGCCTCATGATCGGCCTTGGCGCCTGCGGTGCCTGTATCGGCATGGGCGTGATGGGCTCCAAGTTCCTCGAGGCGGCCGGTCGCCAGCCCGAGCTGATGCCGGTGCTGCAGTCGCGCATGTTCCTGCTGGTGGGCCTGATCGACGCGTCGTTCCTGATCGCCCTGGCGATGGGCATGTACTTCGCGCTGTCCAACCCGCTGCTCAATGCCGTGACCAAGGCCGCCGGTGTCGCCGGTGGCGCGGGCTGAGCACCAGCTGCATTCGCCGGCGCGGCAGCGTGATCGCCGCCGCGCCGTCCTGCTGATCCACGGGTAGCGTATCGATGAACATCAACGTCACGCTGTTTGGCGAGGCCATTGCCTTCGCCCTGCTGATCTGGTTCTGCGTCCGGTTCATCTGGCCGCCGTTGCTCAACGCCATCGAGGAGCGTCAGCGCAAGATCGCGGACGGCCTGGATGCCGCCGAGCGCGCGCGTGCCGAGCTGAAGCAGGCCGACGCGCAGGTCGCCGACGAGGTGCGCAAGGCGCGCCAGCAGGCCAGCGAAATCGTCGACAAGGCACACCAGCAGGCGGGCCAGATCGTCGACAAGGCGCGCAGCGATGCGCAGGCCGAGGCCGGCCGCCAGCGCGCCAACGCGGAGTCGGAGATTGCCGCGATGACCGAACGGGCGCGCGAGCAGTTGCGCGGCCAGGTCGCGCAGCTGGCGGTGCTCGGCGCGCAGCAGATCCTGCAGCGCGAGATCGACCCGGCGGCGCACAAGGCGCTGCTCGACCAGCTGGCCACCGAGCTGCAGGCGTCCTGATGGACACCGCGACCCTCGCCCGCCCCTACGCGCGCGCCGCTTTCGAACTGGCTGGCGAGCACCACACGCTCGACGACTGGTCCGCACAGCTGGCCTTTGCCGCGGCGGTGGCGGCCGACCCGCGGGTGGCCTCGATGCACAACGACCCGCGCGTCGATCCCGGCGAGCTGGCCGCCATGCACCGGCCGCAGGGCCTTGCCGCGGACGCGCCGTTCGGGCACTTCCTGGCGCTGCTGGCCGACAACCGCCGGCTGGCGCTGCTGCCCGACATCGCCGCCATGTTCGAATCGCTGCGGCGCGCCGCCGAGCACACCGTCGAGGCGCACCTGCGCGTGGCGGCACAGCCGGACGCGGCGCAGGCCGAACGCCTGGCTGCGGCGCTGAAGCAGCGTTGCGGCGGTGCCGAGGTCACGCTGGACATCGAGGTCGACCCGTCGATGCTGGGCGGCGCCGTGCTCGACATCGGCGGCCAGGTCATCGACACCTCCATGCGCGCGCGGCTGGCGCAACTGCAAAGCGCCCTGATGCGCTGACCGTTTTTACATCGGGTGCCGCGGCCGCGGCGCCGGACAAGGAAACCACCCATGCAAACGACCCTCAATCCATCCGAAATCAGCGAACTGATCAAGGCCCGCATCGAGCAGTTCAAGCTCACCGCGGAAGCGCGCAACGAAGGCACGCTGATCAGCGTGTCCGACGGCATCGTGCGCATCCACGGCCTCGACGAGGTGATGCAGGGCGAGATGATCGAGCTGCCGGGCGACACCTTCGCGCTGGCCCTGAACCTCGAGCGCGACTCGGTCGGCGCCGTGGTGCTGGGCAGCTACGAGCACCTGCGCGAGGGTGACGTCGCACGCACCACCGGCCGCGTTCTGGAAGTGCCGGTCGGCGAGGCGCTGCTCGGCCGCGTGGTCGACGCGCTGGGCAACCCCATCGACGGCAAGGGCCCGATCGAGGCCAAGGCCAGCAGCCCCATCGAGAAGGTCGCGCCGGGCGTGATCTGGCGCAAGAGCGTCGACCAGCCGGTGCAGACCGGCTACAAGTCGGTCGACTCGATGATCCCGATCGGCCGCGGCCAGCGCGAGCTGATCATCGGCGACCGCCAGACCGGCAAGACCGCGCTGGCCATCGACGCCATCATCAACCAGCGCGACTCCGGCATCCGCTGCGTCTACGTGGCCATCGGCCAGAAGCGCAGCTCGGTGGCCAACGTGGTGCGCAAGCTGGAAGACAACGGCGCGCTGGCCAACACCATCGTGGTGGTCGCCTCGGCCTCCGAGTCGGCGGCGCTGCAGTACATCGCGCCCTACGCCGGCTGCGCCATGGGCGAGTACTTCCGCGACCGCGGCGAAGACGCGCTGATCGTCTACGACGACCTCAGCAAGCAGGCCGTCGCCTACCGCCAGATCTCGCTGCTGCTGCGCCGCCCGCCGGGCCGCGAAGCCTACCCGGGCGACGTGTTCTACCTGCACAGCCGCCTGCTCGAGCGCGCCGCGCGCGTCAACGAGGAGTACGTCGAGAAGGCCACCAACGGCGAGGTCAAGGGCAAGACCGGCTCGCTGACCGCGCTGCCCATCATCGAGACCCAGGCCGGCGACGTGTCCGCCTTCGTGCCGACCAACGTCATCTCCATCACCGACGGCCAGATCTTCCTCGAGACCGACCTCTTCAACGCCGGCATCCGCCCGGCAGTGAACGCCGGCATCTCGGTCTCGCGCGTCGGCGGCGCGGCCCAGGTCAAGGTGGTCAAGAAGCTGTCCGGCGGCGTCAAGCTGGCGCTGGCCCAGTACCGCGAACTGGCGGCCTTCGCCCAGTTCGCCTCGGACCTGGACGCGGCCACCCGCGCCCAGCTCGACCGCGGCATCCGGGTCACCGAGCTGATGAAGCAGAAGCAGTACTCGCCGCTGTCGATCGCCGAGCTGGCGGTGTCGCTGTACGCGGCCGAGAACGGCTACCTGGACGACCTGCCAACGGCGCAGATCCTGCCCTTCGAGGCGGCGCTGCACCAGTTCATGCACCAGAACCACGGCGAGCTGATGGCGAAGATCGTCGCCACCGGCGCCTGGGACGACGACATCAAGGCGACCTTCAAGGCCGCCCTCGACGAATTCAAGAAGACTGGAAGCTGGTAGGAAGGCCGGGAATAGGGAATAGGGAATAGAGAATCGGAAAGGCAAGAGCACGCACTCCCACCATTCTCGATTCCCCATCCCACGGAGCAGGGAATGGAGAATCGGAGCGGCCGCGCTTCAACCATTCCCCATTCCCCATTCCCACGAGCGAGCAAAGCGAGCGAGTAACCCATGGCAAGCGGACGCGAAATCAAAACCAAGATCCGGAGCGTGCAGAACACCCGCAAGGTGACCGGCGCGCTGCAGATGGTCTCGGCCTCCAAGATCCGCAAGGCGCAGGAGCTGATGCGGACCTCGCGCCCCTACGCGCGCTCGATGCGCCAGCTGATCGCGCACCTTGCACACGCGCGCAGCGAATACCGCCACCCGTTCCTGTTCGAGCGCGAGCAGGTCAAGCGGGTCGGCTACATCGTGGTCTCCACCGACCGCGGCCTCTGCGGCGGCCTCAACGCCAACCTGTTCCGCGCGCTGCTGGCGGAGTTCCGCGAGCACCAGCGCAACGGCGTCGAGATCGACGTGGTGGTGATCGGCCAGAAGGGCGTGCAGTTCTTCCGCCACATCGAAGGCATCAACCTGCTCGGCAGCGCCACCCATCTGGGCGAGCGGCCGAAGATGGAGCGCCTGGTCGGCGTCATCAAGGTGATGCTGGACGCCTACACCGAGGGCAAGGTCGACCGCGTGGCGCTGTGCTACAACGACTTCATCAACACCATGAGCCAGAAGCCGCGCGTTGACGCGCTGGTGCCGCTGCCGGCGGCCGCCGCCGAGGTCGAGGCCGAGGCGCGCGACGGGCAGGGCGAAACGTCCGGGGCTGCGCTGGTCGAGCACCAGTACGACTGGGACTACATCTACGAGCCGGACGCCGAGACGGTGCTCGAGCACATCCTGCAGCGCTACATCGAGTCGCTGATCTACCAGGCGGTGCTGGAGAACCTGGCGTCCGAGCAGGCCGCGCGCATGGTGGCGATGAAGAGCGCCTCCGACAACGCCGGCAAGCTGATCGACGAACTGACGCTGATCTACAACAAGGCACGACAGGCGGCGATCACCCAGGAGATTTCCGAGATCGTCGGCGGCGCGGCGGCGGTCTGAGGGCCGGGGATGGGGAATGGAGAATGGAGAATCGGTAGGAGCAACAGCGGCGACGCGTGTGGCTTCAGCGAGTCCCTTCCCGATTCCGCATCCCCGGCAACGCAACTTCAACATGTCCCGCGGTGCGCGGGAATGACGGCATAGAAACCGGAGTCACTTATGTCCCAGGGCAAGGTCGTACAAATCATCGGCGCGGTCGTCGACGTCGAATTCGCGCGTGACGCGGTCCCCAACGTCTACGACGCGTTGAAGATCGACGGCACCGACATCACGCTGGAAGTGCAGCAGCAGCTGGGCGACGGCATTGTCCGCACCATCGCGCTGGGCTCCACCGAGGGCCTGAAGCGCGGGCTGGTCGCGCGCAACACCGGCGAAGGCATCAAGGTGCCGGTCGGCACCGCCACCCTCGGCCGCATCATGGACGTGCTCGGCAACCCCATCGACGAGGTCGGCCCGATCAACGCCGAGGACCAGTGGGTCATCCACCGCGAGGCGCCCAGCTACGAGGACCAGGCGGCAGCCAACGAACTGCTGGAAACCGGCATCAAGGTCATCGACCTGATGTGCCCGTTCGCCAAGGGCGGCAAGGTCGGCCTGTTCGGCGGCGCCGGCGTCGGCAAGACCGTCAACATGCTGGAGCTGATCAACAACATCGCCAAGGCGCACTCGGGCCTCTCGGTGTTCGCCGGCGTCGGCGAGCGCACCCGCGAGGGCAACGACTTCTACCACGAGATGATCGAGTCCGGCGTGGTCAACATCAAGGACCTGCCCGAGTCCAAGGTGGCGATGGTCTACGGCCAGATGAACGAGCCGCCGGGCAACCGCCTGCGCGTCGCGCTGACCGGCCTGACCATGGCCGAGTACTTCCGCGACCAGAAGGACGAGAGCGGCAAGGGCAAGGACGTGCTGTTCTTCGTCGACAACATCTACCGCTACACGCTGGCCGGCACCGAGGTGTCCGCGCTGCTCGGCCGCATGCCGTCGGCGGTTGGCTACCAGCCGACGCTGGCCGAGGAAATGGGCGTGCTGCAGGAGCGCATCACCTCCACCAAGACCGGCTCGATCACCTCGATCCAGGCGGTGTACGTGCCGGCGGACGACCTGACCGACCCGTCGCCGGCCACCACCTTCGCGCATCTGGACGCCACCGTGGTGCTGTCGCGCCAGATCGCCAGCCTCGGCATCTACCCGGCAGTCGACCCGCTCGACTCCACCTCGCGCCAGCTCGACCCCAACGTCATCGGACAGGAGCACTACGACGTCGCCCGCCGCGTGCAGGGCACGCTGCAGCGCTACAAGGAGCTGAAGGACATCATCGCCATCCTCGGCATGGACGAGCTGTCGGAAGAGGACAAGCAGTCGGTCTACCGCGCACGCAAGATCGAGCGCTTCTTCTCGCAGCCGTTCCACGTCGCCGAGGTCTTCACCGGCGCGCCCGGCAAGTACGTGCCGCTGTCCGAGACCATCCGCGGCTTCAAGATGATCGTCGACGGCGAATGCGACAGCCTGCCGGAGCAGGCCTTCTACATGGTCGGCAGCATCGACGACGCCTTCAAGCGCGCCGAGGAAATGGCTCAGAAGGCGGCGTAAGAAGGCGGTGTAGCCGCCTTCGGGAATAGGGAATGGAGAATCGGGAATGGGTAGAGCCGAACTGTGGGGGCTCGACCATTCCCGGTCCTTACCGAAGTTATCGCGGCAGTGGCATGGATTGAGCGGCAGCGGGCACAGGACGAGCTAGGAACGCGCCGCTTTTCCGATTCCCGTTTCCCGATTCCCCATTCCCGTCGACCGAGCAACGCGAGCGAGACAAGCATGCAAACCATCCACTGTGACATCGTCAGCGCCGAGGCCGAGATCTTTCGCGGCGAGGTGACCATGGTCATCGCCAGCGGCGAGGACGGCGAGCTCGGCATCGCGCCGCGCCACACGCCGCTGGTCACGCGGCTGAAGCCCGGACAGGTGCGCGTGCACGACGAGTCGGGGCAGGAGCATTTCTATTACGTCTCCGGCGGCATCATCGAGGTGCAGCCCAACGTCGTGACCATCCTCGCCGACTCCGCGCTGCGCGCCCAGGAGATCGACGAGGGCGCGGCGCTGGAGGCCAAGAAGCAGGCCGAGATCGCGCTCGGCGAGCGCGGTGAAACCGTCGACATCGCCGCGGCGCAGATGCGCCTCGCCGAGGCCCAGGCCCAGCTCCAGGCCCTCGAGCGCCTGCGCAAGAACCTCAAGCATTAGAGGCGGGACCGGGGCCGGGATTCGGCGGCGGCGCGCGAGGTTGACGGCGCACGCCATGTCTGCGCTCGCGCGGTCTGCGCCGCCTGGTGGCTTGAACCTTGAGGGCAAACCCGGCGGGCGGGTGCTAGGCTCGCCCGAACGGTTGCGCGGGGAGCGACGGGCATGGGCTTGCGCGGATGGTTGCTGGTGGGCGTGCTGGTCGCGCTGGTGGTGTCGGGGATCGCGCCCTACGAGCGCGGCACGTGGTGGATGGAGGTGGCGCCGATCCTGATCGCGCTGCCGGTCCTGCTGGCAACCGCCCGGCGCTGGCCGCTGACGCGACTGCTGTGCGTGCTGCTGGCGCTGCACGCGCTGGTGCTGATCCTCGGCGGGCATTACACCTACGCGCGCGTGCCGCTGGGCGACTGGCTGCGCGATGGACTTGGCCTGATGCGCAACGATTACGACCGCTTCGGCCACTTCGTGCAGGGCTTCGTGCCGGCGATCCTGGCGCGCGAGCTGCTGCTGCGCTTCGCCGGCTTGCGCCGCGGTGCCTGGTTGGTGATCGTCGTCACCGGCGTATGCCTCGGCTTCTCGGCCTTCTACGAACTCATCGAATGGTGGTCGGCGCTGATCGGCGGCAGCGCGGCGGCCGACTTCCTCGGCACCCAGGGCGATGTCTGGGACAGCCAGTGGGACATGTGCTGGGCGTTGATTGGTGCCGTCACGGCGCAGCTTCTGCTGTCGCGTGCGCACGACCGTGCGCTGCAGCGCTTGGCCGCCGCGCCGCCGGCGCGGGTTGGCGAGGACGAACCGGTCGGGGTTGCCTGAGGCCGGGCGCTGGACGAGCATTGTCGTCTCCGTTCGCCTGCACGCAGGCTCCTGCAAAAGCCTTCGACGCGGATGAACATGGATACGCCGCGGCTCTGACACGCGGCTGTCCGATTCCCGATTCCCCATTCCCGGCTCAATTAGAGCGCGGTTCATCGCGGTGAAGCCGCACTGCCCGATACTGCAGGCTCGCCCTGCGGCTGCGCGCACTCCATGACCAAACGCTTCGGCCTACCGTTACCGGCGTGGATCCTGATCGGCATCGTCGTCGTGCTGGTCGGGTTGCGCCTGGCGCTGCCGACGATCGTGCGCAACGCGCTCAACCACCGGCTGGCGAACATGCAGCCCTACCATGGCCATGTCGACGCCGTGGGCATCCACCTGTGGCGCGGCGCCTACAGCCTGGACCACCTGCACATCGAGAAGGTCAGCGGCAAGGTGCCGGTGCCGTTGCTGAAGTTGCCACGGATGGACATTTCCGTGAGCTGGAGCGCGCTGCTGCACGGTTCGATCCGCGCCAGCGTCGACTTCTACAAGCCGGTGCTGAACTTCGTCGACGGCAGCACCAAGGCCAGCACCCAGGCCGGCCGCGGCGTCGACTGGCGGGCCAAGCTGCAAAGCCTGATGCCGATCCAGCTGGACGAGCTGAAGGTGCATGACGGCACGGTCACCTTCCACAACTTCGTCTCGCAGCCGAAGGTCGACCTCAAGGCGACCGACATCCAGGCCACCATCACCAACCTCACCAACGCCGACCGCAGCGACGGCCGCCGCGTCGCCCGCCTGCACGTCACGGCCGACGTGCTGGAGGAGGCGCCGCTGCTGGCGAAAGCCAGCTTCGATCCGCTCGGCGACTTCACCGACTTCACCTTCCAGCTGCAGGTGCTGCGGATCAAGCTGACCAAGCTCAACGATTTTGCCCGTGCCTACGCCAACCTCGATTTCGCCTCGGGGCACGGCGACTTCACCATGGGCCTGCGCGCCCGCGACGGCCAGCTCAACGGCTACGCCAAGCCGCTGTTCAAGGACATGAAGATCTTCAGCTGGAAGCAGGACGTCGAGAACGAGGAGGAAAACCCCTTCCGGGTGGCGTGGGAGGCCATCGTGCAGGGGGTGACCTCGATCTTCACCAACCACGAGGCCGACCAGTTCGCCACCCGCGTGCCGATCAGCGGCCGCATCGACAACCGCGACATCGGCACCTTCCGCGCCATCCTCAACGTCCTGCACAACGCCTTCGTCAAGGCCTACACGCCGCAGCTGGAGAACCTCAAGCCGGCGCCGCGCAAGGACGAGGACGATTGAGCGCAGCTGGGGCTCCGCCGTTGCAGGTCTCCGCGCGGACTGGCATCGTGGCCCGGTCTCTGCCGGGAGTGGCCGATGCGATCGCGATTACCCCCTCTGTGCCTGCTGCTTGCAATGGCCAGCCTTGGCGCCTGCCGCCAGGCGGTGCGGCCCGCGCCGCCTCCGCCGCAGCCGGAGGTCAGCTACCAGGCGGTGGATGCGTCCAACCAGGCGCACTACACGCTGCAGCGCTCGCAGACGGCCGTTGGGCCGGTCATCGACGGCCGCAACCAGCCGCCCGTCTACCCGCCCGCACTGGTGGCGAGCGGGCTGCCGCCGGTCGAGGTACGGGCGAAGCTGATCGTGGACCGGGAGGGCCGCGTCAGCGACGTCCGCTTTGCCGATGCCGCCCGGGCCGACGCGCAACGCCACCGCTTCGAGGCCGCCGTGCACGACGCGGCCATCGCGTGGCGCTTCACGCCGCTGCGCATCGTGCAGTGGGCGGAGCAGCCGGACGGCAGCGAGATCGTCACCGGCTCGACGGCCGAGCCCTTCAGCCAGGACTACCTGTTCCGCTTCGAACTGCGCCACGGCAAGCCCGTCGTCACGACCGCCGCACCGGCAGCGTCGCCACCGCCGTAGCGAGGCGGGGCGCGCGCCGCCGGCCGCAGCCGCGCCGCCGGATCCGTGCTCTCGCCGAGTCCCGAATCCCCAATCCCGGCCCCACCGCAGCAGCGCAGCCGGATCCGCGCCCTTCCCATTCCCGATTCCCCATTCCCGATTCCCCATCCGCGGACCACCGTGGCACAGTGTCCCCAAGCCGAGCAGGAAGCGTTCCATGACCGAACAGTTGCACGTCATCATCCTCGCCGCCGGCGAGGGCAAACGCATGAAATCGGCCACCGCCAAGGTGTTGCTGCCGCTGGCTGGCCAGCCGCTGCTGGGCCATGTGCTGGAGACCGCGCGGGCGTTGCAGCCGGCGGCGATCCACGTCGTCTACGGCCACCGCGGCGAGGCGGTACGCGCCGCGTTCGCGGACGATGGCGATATCGCCTGGGTCGAGCAGGCCGAGCAGCGGGGCACCGGCCACGCGGTGCGCCTGGCACTGGCCGGCGTGCGCGACGACGCGGCGCGGGTACTGGTGTTGTACGGCGACGTGCCGCTGGTCCGGGCGGAATCGCTGGCTGGCCTGGTCGACAGCGGCACGCCGCTGGCCGTGCTGGCCGCCGAACTGGATGACCCTACCGGCTACGGCCGCATCCTGCGCGATGGCGAAGGCCGCGTGGTCGCCATTGTCGAGGAACGTGATGCGACGCCCGAGCAGCGCGCGGTGCGTCTGACCAACACCGGCCTGATCGGTGCCGACGTCGGCCGCCTGCGTGACTGGGTGGGCCGGCTGGACGACGGCAACGCGCAGGGCGAGTACTACCTCACCGATGTATTCGGCCAGGCCGCCGCCGCCGGCGAGCCGGCCGCCTGCCTGCGCCTGGACGATGTGGCCGAGGCCATGGGCGCCAACGACCCTTGGCAGCTGGCGGGGCTGGAGGCCAGCCTGCGCCAGCGCCGCGCGCGCGAGCTGGCGGTGGCCGGCGTGCGCATGGCCGATCCGTCCCGCATCGACATCCGCGGCAGCGTGCGCGCCGGGCGCGATGTCGAGATCGACGTGGACGTGATCCTCGAGGGCGACGTGCTGCTCGGCGACGGCGCGCGCATCGGCCCGTTCTGCCGCCTGCGCGACGTCGAACTTGCGGCCGGCAGCGTGGTGCAGGCGCACTGCGACCTCCACGGCGTGCGCAGCATCGGCGCCTGCAGCATCGGCCCCTTCGCCCGCCTGCGCCCCGGCACCGAACTGGCCGCCGGCGTGCACGTCGGCAACTTCGTCGAGACCAAGAAGACCCGCCTCGGCGAGGGCAGCAAGGCCAACCACCTCAGCTACCTCGGCGACAGCGAGGTCGGCGCCCGCGTCAACGTCGGCGCCGGCACCATCACCTGCAACTACGACGGCGTCAACAAGTCGCTGACCCGTATCGGCGACGGCGCCTTCATCGGCTCCAACAGCGCGCTGGTGGCGCCGGTCGAGATCGGCGCCGGCGCCACCATCGGCGCGGGTTCGGTGATCTCGCGCAACGCGCCGGCCGAGCAGTTGACCCTCGCCCGTGCGCGGCAGACAACGATCTCCGGCTGGCAGCGCCCGACCAAGCGGAAGACGTGAGAACTGTGAGCGGCAGAGCGGCGAGCGGTGAGCGGCAAGGGCCCGTGGCCTGCATCGGCTTGGCGGCCGGCAGCGGGCTGTACATCGCCGCGGCGCTGGCCACCGGCATCGACTGGACCATCCTCGCATTGATGAAACCCATCGAGCGTCGCTTCTTTGCCCGTCGCCGCAAGCACCCGCGCGTGTCGCTGCGGCTGCACGGCGAGAGCGCACTGGCGCGCGTCGAGACGGCGCTGCGCATCGAGCACGTCCACCTCCTCCCGTAGCGCGAATGGCGGGTTGAAAACCCGCCGTGCGGCGATGTCTTACAGCGGCTTGCGGTGGTGGCCGACTGCGGCCCCCGGTGGCAATGCGGCAGGCTGTGCGGATGCCGACCTACCGCCGCGTCTGGATTCCCGGCAGCACCTGCTTTTTCACGGTCAACCTGCTGCAGCGCAACCGCCGCTTGCTGGTCGAGCATGCCGATCTGCTGCGGGCCGCGTTTGCTGACGCGCGGAAGGCACGACCCTTCGACATCGTTGCCATCGCCGTACTGCCCGACCATCTGCATTGCATCTGGCAGCTGCCGGCGGGCGATGCCGACAACGCGACACGCTGGGCACACATCAAAGCCACCTTCTCCCGTTCGCTGCCGGGAAGCGAAAGCCGCTCACCCCGCCGCCGGCTGAAGTCCGAGCGTGGTATCTGGCAGCGGCGCTACTGGGAGCACCTTGTCCGCAACGAGAGTGATTTGGCCACCCATGTGAACTATATCCACTACAACCCGGTCAAGCACGGCCATGTGGAGCGGGCCGCGGATTGGCCGCACTCGTCGTTTTACCGCTACGTGGCGAGCGGCATCTTGCCAGCGGATTGGGGCGCGGCACCGACGGCGTTCGATCGTGGATTTGGTGAGCGGTAGGCGCCGCCGCAGGAGGGGCTCGGCCCGCCGATGGCGTGGCGGCCATGTCGATGGCGGGTTGAAAACCCGCCCTACGGCGATGTCGTCGGCCGCGGTGGGGCAGGGCGGTTTCAACGCGCCATGGCTTGGGCGGTCGTGTCGATGGCGGGTTGAAAACCCGCCCCACGGGATGTCGTCGGCCGCGGTGGGGCAGGACGGGTTTCAACGCGCCATGGCGTGGGCGGTCGTGTCGGTGGCGGGTTGAAAACCCGCCCCACGGCGATGTCGTCGGCCGCGGTGGGGCATGGCGGGTTTCAACGCGCCATGGCGTGGGCGGTCGTGTCGATGGCGGGTTGAAAACCCGCCCTACGGCGATGTTGTCGGCCGCGGTGGGGCAAGGCGGTTTCAACGCGCCATGGCTTGGGCGGTCGTGTCGGTGGCGGGTTGAAAACCCGCACCACGGATGTCGCCTGCCCCGGTGCGACATGACGCCGCCGGGCCGGCCGGCGGCGTCCATGGGAGCGGGAGCAGCCAGGTCCAACTGACTACCGTAAACCGTGGTCGCCCGTGCCGCCGGGGACCTCGCCGCGTGGCCACACGCGCGTGGGTTTACCGGCGCATGGCGTTGAAGAACTCGTCGTTGGTCTTGGTGTTCTTCATCTTGTCGAGCATGAACTCGATGGCGGCCAGTTCGTCCATGGGGTGCAGCAGCTTGCGCAGGATCCAGATCTTCTGCAGCAGGTCCGGGGCGATCAGCAGCTCCTCGCGGCGGGTGCCGGAGCGGTTGATGTCGATGGCCGGGTAGACGCGCTTCTCGCCGATGCGGCGGTTGAGGTGCACTTCCATGTTGCCGGTGCCCTTGAACTCCTCGTAGATCACCTCGTCCATCTTGGAGCCGGTGTCGATCAGCGCGGTGGCGAGGATGGTCAGCGAACCGCCTTCCTCGACGTTGCGCGCGGCGCCGAAGAAGCGCTTGGGCCGCTGCAGCGCGTTGGCGTCGACGCCGCCGGTCAGCACCTTGCCGGAGCTGGGCACCACGGTGTTGTAGGCGCGCGCCAGGCGGGTGATGGAGTCCAGCAGGATGATCACGTCGCGCTTGTGCTCGACCAGCCGCTTGGCCCGCTCGATCACCATCTCGGCAACCTGCACGTGGCGTACCGCCGGCTCGTCGAAGGTGGAGCTGACCACCTCGGCGCGCACGCTGCGCGCCAGCTCGGTCACTTCCTCCGGACGCTCGTCGATCAACAGGATGATGAGGTGCGATTCCGGATGGTTGTGCACGATCGCCTGGGCGACGTTCTGCAGCATCATGGTCTTGCCGGCCTTGGGCGGCGAGACGATCAGGCCGCGCTGGCCCTTGCCGACCGGCGCGATCATGTCCAGGATGCGGCCGGTGATGTCCTCGCTGGAACCGTTGCCGCGCTCCAGGTGGAACGCCTGGCGCGGGAACAGCGGGGTGAGGTTTTCGAACAGGACCTTGTTCTTCGAGGCCTCCGGCGGTTCGGAGTTGATGTCGTCGACCTTGAGCATCGCGAAGTAGCGCTCGCCTTCCTTCGGATGGCGGACGCGGCCGGTGATGTAGTCGCCGGTGCGCAGGTTGAAGCGACGGATCTGGCTGGGGCTGATGTAGACGTCGTCGGCGCCGGCCAGGTAGGACTCGTCGGCCGAGCGCAGGAAGCCGAAGCCGTCGGGCAGGATCTCCAGCACGCCCTCGCCCCAGATGCCGCCGCCCGAGCGCGCGTGGGCCTTGAGGATGTTGAAGATGACGTCCTGCTTGCGCGCCCGCGCCACGCCTTCGCGCACGCCCAGCGACTCGGCCACCTCAAGCAGCTGCACCGCGTTCTTGCGTTTCAGCTCGGTGAGGTTGATCAGCCGCGAGCTGTCGCCGGCGTCGGCGTTCTCGTCGTCCTCGGGGTAGCCGTCGCCGGGATGGTTCGGGCCGCCGCGTTGCTGGTTGCCACGCTCGCCGCGGTCGTGGCGGCCACGGCGGCGGCGGTTGCCGCGCTCGGGACCGTTCTGCTTGTTGCTGTTGTTGTTGCGCTGGCGGCGTTGCTCGTTGCGGTTGCCGTCGCCCTGTCCGCCGTCGTTTTGACCGCCGTTGCCCTGGCCTGCGTTGGCCTGACCACCGTTGCCCTGGCCACCGCCCTGGCCATCGCCGCCCTGTCCGCCGTTGTCGGCGCTGCGGTTGGTGGCCGGTGCCGAGCTGCCCTGCCCGGAAGGCGCGGCGTTGCCTCCGGCAGGTACGTTCTCGGTGGCTGGGCGCGCCGCCGTGTCGGGCGGGGCCGGGGCGGGGCCCGGGGCCGCCGCCGCGTCGCTGGAGGGCGGAGTCGCCGGCTTGCGCGGCTTGCGTGCCGCAGTCTTGCGGGCCGGGGCGCCGTCGGCGTCGCTGGGGGCGTCAGTCATGGTCTTTTCTTCGGTATCGGACACGAATGGTCCTCGCAGGGGCGGCCACTTGGCCGCGAGTGGAACGGGAGGCGGGAAAGCGGCCCGACGAACGTCGTGACCGTGGCGCGGAAGACTCCGCGCGCTGCTCTGTGCAGACTATGCAGGGCTTCACTCTAGCAGTCGCGGCGGCCGGCTGTCCAGTGGCCCATGCCGCCGCGGCCGGGGCGCGCCAGCAGCGCGCACCATTGCGATCAGAGGCTGCGGTCCAGCATCTGGGCGAAAGCGCTCTTGGGCTTGGCACCGATTTCGGTGGCCTCCACCTTGCCGTTCTTGAACAGCAGCAGCGTCGGGATCGAGCGCACGTTATAATTGACCGCGGTCTTCTGGTTTTCGTCGATGTTGAGCTTGACGATCTTCACCTTGCCGCGGTAGTCGCCGGCAAGGTCCTCCAGCACCGGTGCGATCGCCTTGCAGGGGCCGCACCATTCGGCCCAGAAATCGACCAGCACCGGCGTGTCGGACTTGAGCACCTGGCTGTCGAAGTCGGCGTCGCTGATGTGGCTGATGAGTTCGCTCATCGTGGTTCTCCAAGTGGCTGAAACGGTAAGAATCGACGCGGCCACGGCCGGCATCGGCTAAACTCGTGATGGTTGGCGGGAGCGCCGGCAGGAAACGCACGACCGGGCCCTATTCCAGCCCAAACCCGGGCGCGATTCAAGTTCGCGGCACGCCCCGCCGGTGCGGCGCCGCATCCCCCATTCAAGTGCACCCTTATTCATGGCAGAACACGTACTCACCGATACCTTCTTCGAGCAATTCGACCTGCACCCGCTGCTGCAGCAGGGCCTGGCGGATTGCGGATTCGTCCGCTGCACGCCGATCCAGAGCCTGGCGCTGGCGCCGGCGCTGGCGGGCCGCGATGTTGCAGGCCAGGCCCAGACCGGCACCGGCAAGACCTGCGCCTTCCTGGTGGCGCTGATGAACCGGCTGCTGACCGAGCCGGCCATGGCCGACCGCCGCGACGAGGACCCGCGTGCCCTGATCATCGCGCCGACCCGCGAGCTGGCCATCCAGATCGAGAAGGACGCCCAAGCGATCGGCCGCCACACCGGGCTGCGCCTTGCCCTCATTTATGGGGGCGTCGACTACGACAAACAACGCCAGTTGCTGAAGGACGGTTGCGACATCATCATCGCCACGCCCGGCCGCCTGCTGGACTACTACAAGCAGCACGTCTTCCGCCTCAGCGCGGTGGAGGTGATGGTGATCGACGAGGCCGACCGCATGTTCGACCTCGGCTTCATCAAGGACGTGCGCTACCTGTTCCGGCGCCTGCCGCCGCTGCAGCAGCGCCAGGTGCTGCTGTTCTCGGCCACCCTCAGCTACCGCGTGCTCGAGCTGGCCTACGAGCACATGAACGAGCCGGAAAAGCTGACGGTGGAGACCGAGCACGTCACCGCCGACAAGGTGCGCCAGACGGTGTACTTCCCGGCGCGCGAGGAGAAGATCCCGCTGCTGCTCAACCTGTTGCGCGAGCGCGAGGTCGAGCGCGGCATCGTCTTCGTCAACACCCGCGCCGCCGCCGAGCGCGTCAGCACGCGGCTGGCGCGCTACGGCTACCAGGTGGCGATGCTCTCCGGCGACGTGCCGCAGAAGAAGCGCCAGAGCCTGCTCAAGCGTTTCAAGGACGGCCAGATGCAGCTGCTGGTGGCCACCGACGTTGCCGCCCGCGGCCTGCACGTAGAGGACGTCAGCCACGTCTTCAACTACGACCTGCCGCAGGATGCCGAGGATTACGTCCACCGCATCGGCCGTACCGCCCGGCTGGGCGCCGAGGGCGACGCCATCAGCTTCGCCTGCGACCTCTACGCCATCAGCCTGCCGGAGATCGAGGCCTACATCGGCGAGAAGATCCCGGTGCAGGCGGTGGAGCCGGCCATGCTGGTGATGCCGCAGGCGCCGCGCCGGCCCGCGCCGGCCGCCGCCGACGCCGGTCATGACCACGCGGATGATGCCGAGCCGTCCGCGCCGGCGCCCGCCGCGTCCGCAGCCGCCGCAGCCAAGCCCAAGCGCCGCCGCCGCCGGCGTGGCGGTCGCGGGGCCCACGCCGCCGCCGCGGACAAGGGCTGAGCGGGGCGCCATGGCCGGCCGGGGATGGCAAGCGATGGCGGCGGCCAGCTGGCCACGCCTGCTGCCGCGCGTGCTGGTGCTGCTGCTGGCGCTGCTGGGCCTGTGGCTGGCAGTGCGCCTGGCCTGGGTTGCGCTGACCGAGCCGGCCGCGCCGGCCGCCGCCCCGGTGGCCGCCGCCGCCGCGCCGCGCGCCACCGCGCTCGACGTGGCGCACTGGCACCTGTTCGGTGACGGCAACCGCGAGCAACTGCAAAAGCAGGTGCTGCAGGCGCAGCGCGAAACCGAGCTGCAGCTGACCCTGCATGGCACCTTCGCCCACGCCGACGCGCGCAGCGGCTATGCCTTGATCGCCGACGCCCACGGTGTCGCCAGTGGCTACCGCGTGGGCGACACGCTGCCCGGTGGCGTGAAGCTGGCGGCGGTGTACGCCGACCACGTGGTGCTGGACAACCATGGCCGCATGGAGAACCTGCGCCTGCCGCGCGAGTCGCTGAAGATTGCTCCGCCCGCGGCCACGGCTGGCGCGGCGCCCTCGGCGGCCGGCGGCATCGACGGCGGCACCGCGGCCAAGCCGACGCAGGCCATCTTCGTCGCTCCGCGCATGGTGCATGGCAAGGTCGACTGGCAGCAGGCGCGGGCGCAACTGGCGCAGGCCGGCCCGCAGGCGCTGCTGCAGCGGCTGCAGGTGCAGCCGGTGTTCGACGGTACGCGCATGCGTGGCCTGCGCCTGGGCCGCACCGATCCGCTGCTGACCCAGGCCGGTTTGCGCGCCGGCGACCTGGTCACCGCGGTCAACGGTACGCCGCTGGACTCGCCGGCGCGGGGCCAGCAACTGGCACAGCAACTCAGCGGCGCCACCAGCGTGCAGCTGACCGTGCTGCGCGACGGCCAGCCGCGCACCGTGGTGGTGGACCTGCGGTGACTGTGCGCGGCGGTGCGACAGGGTAAGATGCGGCGCATGCACCGTATTGTCGTTTCGTTCATGTGCGCCGCCGCGGCGCTGGGCCTGGCTTGTGCCGGCGCGCCGGCCGGCGCCGCGCAGGCTGGCCAAACCGCGCCAGCGCCAACCACAAGCGCGGGCGCCGCGGCCAGCGTCGGCCAGGTGCTGAACCTCAAGGACGCCGACATCCAGGCGTTGATCACCACGGTGTCGCAGATCACCGGCAAGAACTTCATCGTCGGGCCCAACGTGCAGGGCAAGGTCACGGTGGTATCCACCCATCCGCTGGACCCGGACGAGGTCTACCAGGTGTTCCTGTCGGTGCTGCGGGTGCATGGCTACGCGGCGGTGCCGGCCGGCAACGGCATGATCAAGATCGTCAACGAGGCCACCGCGCGGGTCGATGGCAGCGTCGCCCTCGCGCAGGGCGCCGCGGTGGCGGGCGGCGACCCGCTGGTCACCGAGGTGGTGCCGGTGCACAACGTGCCGGCCGCGGAACTGGCCTCGATCCTGCAGCAGTTCGTGCCGCAGGGTGGCAAGGTGATCGCGCACGGGCCGAGCAATACGCTGATCCTGTCCGACCGCGCCTCGGTGGTGCAGCGCCTGCGCGAAATCATCGCCCGCGTCGATGTGGCCAGCGACGCCCAGGTCGAGGTGATCCCGCTGCAGCACGCCAGCGCCGTGGAGCTGGCCCGCACGCTCAACCAGCTCGACCGCAGCGCGCCCACCGATCGCAACGGCGTGCGCGTGCTGGCCGACCCGCGTACCAACTCCATCCTGTTGTCCGGCGACCAGAGCCGGCGGCTGCGCCTGCGCGCGTTGATCACGCACCTGGACACGCCGCTGGCCGCCGGCGGCAGTACCCACGTCATCTACCTGCACCACGCCGACGCCACCGACCTGGTGCCTATCCTGCAGAACGTGGCACGCACGCTCGGCCAGGGCGAGCCCGGCCACGCGGCGGCCGGTGCCGGTGCGGCGGGCGCAGCCGCGGCCACGGCCAACGGCGGCAACGCCACCATCCAGGCCAGCGCGCAGACCAACTCGCTGGTGATCAGCGCGCCGCCGGCGACGTTCGCCTCGCTGCAGTCGGTGATCCGCAAGCTCGACATCCCGCGCGCGCAGGTGCTGATCGAGGCGGTGATCGCCGAGGTCGGCCTGCAGACCGCCAAGCAGATCGGCGTGCAGTGGCAACTGCCGCTGAGCACCAATGCCGACGGCAGCCTCGACAACTCGGTGATCGGCGGCACCAACTTCAGCGACAGCAACGGCGGCGGCAACATCCTCGACCTCTACAGCAATCCGCTGGCGCTCGGCGGCGGGCTCAACATCGGCTACATCAACGGCTCGATCACGCTGCCAGGTTCGGACACGCCGATCCTGCAGGTCGGCGCGCTGATCCGCGCACTGCAGGGCGACGGCAACACCAACATCCTGTCGACGCCCTCGGTGGTCACCCTGGACAACCAGGAGGCCATGGTCCAGGTGGCGCAGGAGGTGCCCTTCGTCACCGGCCAGTACACCGGCACCTCCAACGGCGGCAGCAACCTGCCGGGTAGCCCGTTCCAGACCATCGAGCGCAAGGAGGTCGGCCTCACGCTGAAGGTGACGCCGCACATCAACGCCGGCGACTCGGTGCGGCTGGACATCGACCAGGTGGTTTCGTCGCTGGCCCCGCAGGTGACGGGCGCGGTCGACCTGGTGACCAACAAGCGCGAGGTGAAGACCTCGGTGGTGGTGCGCGACGACAGCATGCTGGTGCTTGGCGGCCTGATCTCCAACGACACCAGCGACTCCAACCAGAAGGTGCCGCTGCTCGGCGACATCCCCGTGTTGGGCAACCTGTTCCGCTACCGCAGTTCCAAGCGCACCAAGCAGGACCTGATGGTGTTCCTGCACCCGCGCATCCTGCGCGACGCGGCCAGCGAGGCCGCGGTGACCAGCGGCAAGTACAACTACCTGCGCACCGAGCAGTTGCAGCTGCGCGCCGACGACGCACTGCTGACGCCGCCCGACCAGCGCCCGCTGCTGCCGCAGGTGCACGACTTCCTGGCCCACCCGCCGACGCCCGGCGCGGCACCGCCCGGCGCATGAGCGCGGCCGCGCCGTCGCGGCCCGGCTTCGGCTTTGCCCGGCGTCTGGGCGTGACCATGACCGCCTGGCACGGCGACCATGCCGACGCCGCTTGCCGCGAGGACGCCACGCCGCAGGCGCTGGCCGAGTTGCGCCGCCATCTCGGCGTGCCGCTGCGCATCGAGCGGCTGGATGCGCTGGCCTGGGAGCGGCGCCTGCGCGAGCTCTACCAGCAGGGCGACGATTCGCGCGCGCTCAGCGCCGACCTTGACGCGGCGCCGGACCTTAAGTCGCTGGCCGAGGAGCTGGCCGAGCCGCAGGACCTGCTGGAGAGCGAGGACGACGCGCCGGTGATCCGGCTGATCAACGCGCTGCTGGCCGAGGCGGTGCGCGAGAACGCCTCCGACATCCACATCGAACCGTTTGAATCGCGGCTCGCGGTGCGCTTCCGCGTGGACGGCGTGCTGCGCGAGGTGCTGGCGCCGCCGCGCGCGGTCGCCGCCGCGGTGGTCAGCCGCATCAAGGTCATGGCGCGGCTGGACATCGCGGAGCGCAGATTGCCGCAGGACGGCCGCATCGGCCTGAAGATCGCCGGCCGGCCGGTCGACGTGCGCGTCTCCACCATTCCGTCCGGCCACGGCGAGCGCGTGGTGCTGCGCCTGCTGGACAAGCAGGCGGGGCGGCTGGACCTCGCCGAACTCGGCATGGCCGCCGACACGCGCCAGCGGCTGGAGCGCATGATCGCGCGGCCACACGGCATCCTGCTGGTCACCGGGCCGACCGGTTCGGGCAAAACCACGACGTTGTACGGCGCGCTGGCGCGGCTCAACGACGCCACGCGCAACATCATGACAGTCGAGGACCCGATCGAGTACTACCTCGACGGCGTCGGCCAGACCCAGGTCAACACGCGGGTGGACATGACCTTCGCGCGCGGCCTGCGCGCCATCCTGCGCCAGGATCCGGACGTGGTGATGGTTGGCGAAATCCGCGACCTGGAGACCGCCGAGATTGCCGTGCAGGCGTCGCTCACCGGCCATCTGGTGTTGTCGACGCTGCATACCAATTCCGCGGTCGGCGCGGTGACGCGCCTGCGCGACATGGGCGTCGAGCCGTTCCTGCTGGCGTCCAGCCTGATCGGCGTGCTGGCCCAGCGGCTGGTGCGCGTGCTCGACCCGGACAGCCGCATCGCCGCGCCGGCCGGCGCCGCCGAACTGGCCGCCTTCGGCAAGCCGCCGGACACGCAAGCCACGGTGTACCGGCCCGGCGACGGTGGCGTGCGTGGCGACGGCTACCGCGGGCGCAGCGGCATCTACGAACTGGTGCCGGTGGACGAAGCCATGCGCAGCCTGATCCACGAAGGCGCGGCGCAGGCCGAGCTGGAACGCGAGGCGCGCGCGCTGGCGCCGTCGATCCTGGACGACGGTTGGCGCGCCTGCACCGCCGGCGTCACCTCGGTCGAGGAAGTGCTGCGCGTCACCCGCGAGGACTGAGGCCGCGCGCCGCGTGCCGCGCGCGGCGCCGTGAGCGGCAGAGCCGAGAGCCGTGAGCAGTGAGCGGGAATACCCTTCGACACGGATCAGAGCTGATCAATGATAAAGGCGGATAAAGCTGCTTGATCCTTCCGTCATTGGCGGCGAGGCTTCCACCACCGTCATTCCGGAGCCGCGCGGAGCGCGGAATCCGGAATCTTCTTGAAAACTGCAACAGACGGACGGAATATCCCGGATTCTGCCTTCGGCAGCTCCGGAATGACGGGACTCTGTTGGCGCGCCGCCCGGTGACCGAACGGCCCGTGCCGATCCGCGCTCGCCGCGCCCGACATCGCGAGTGGATGTTGGGGTTCGCCTTCGGCTCACCGCCAACCTACCGCACCAACCATTCTTCCGCCGGTCCGGGCCGGCCGAAGGCAGGATCCGGCATCTTGTTCGGTCTGCCGGGAAGTTCAACAAGATTCCGGATTCCGCGCTTCGCGCGGCTCCGGAATGACGGGACGCTGGTGCCGCGCTTCGCGCGGCTCCGGAATGGCGGTTGTGCGGGTCCCGGGTCCCGGATCCCGTCCCCATTCAGCCGCCGGATGGTGTGATGGGCCACATGATCGGGGTCGTGACAACCATGCTGCTTGCCCTCGGCTCGGGCGCGCCGGTGGCGACCACGGTGTACCGCTGCGTCGGCGCGCACGGCGAGATGGTGTTCACCGGACGGCCGTGCAGCGACGCCGGGCTGGCCGTCGACAGCCGCGATGTCGGCACAATGGGCGGTAGCTTCGGTGCCCGCGGCCGCGACGATGACGGCCCCGGTGCCGACTGGATCGGTCGCTGCGCCGACAGCGCCAACGAGCTGCGCCAGCGCGTGGCGACGGCCTTCGACAGCCACGACGTCAACAGCCTGGGGTTGCTGTTCCTGTGGCGCGGCATGGGCACGCGCGAGGCCTACCGCCACATGCGCGAGTTGCACGCGCTGGTGCAGCAGCCGCTGGCCGGCGTGGATTTGGGCGGTGCACCGCTGTGGCTGGCCGACAGCGACGGCTACGGCGCGCTCCCCGATGGCAGCGGCGCCTGGCTCCGCATCGAGACCGATCCCGGCGTCGATGGCGGTGCCACCCTCGAGCATCGCTATCCGCTGGCCGAACGGCACGCCTGCGTCTGGCTGACCTTCGGGGCCCAGCAGGAAAGCTTTTGACGCGGACCAACGCGGATAAAAGCGGATAAAGCCAAAGCCTTTTGATCGAAAAGCCTTGCTGATCGGTTTGGCCACGTCGGGTTTCGCGCCTGCGGCGCTAACCCGACCTGCGGGCCAGCGCAATGCGTTGGGGCTTTTGCGCACCGTAGGTCGGGTCAGGCCGCAGGCCGTAACCCGACACCCTGGTCGAGTTTCGGCACCGATCAGGGAGGCTTTTGTTCTATCCGTACTCATCCGCGTTGATCCGCGTCAAAAGCTTTTCGTGCAAGCGCCCCCGCGCGACGTGGCCGGCGCGCCGGGCGCGTTACAATGGTCGACTGTTCCGCTGCAAGGCCTGCGCGCATGGCGACGACCAGCTACCCCGAGCTCCTCTGGCACAACGGCGCGATCAAGCCGTGGGCCGAGGCGACCGTGCACGTGATGGCGCACGTCGTGCATTACGGCTCGTCGATCTTCGAGGGCATCCGCAGCTACGACACGCCCGACGGCCCCGCCATCTTCCGTCTCGACGACCACCTGCGGCGCCTGTTCCACTCGGCGAAGATCTACGACATGCCGATGCCCTTCGACCAGGCGGCACTCACCGAAGCCTGCGTCGCCGTGCTCAAGGCCAACAAGCTGACCAAGGCCTACCTGCGGCCGGTGGCGCTGCGCGGCCTCGGCGGACTCGGCCTGTCGGCGGACTGCCCGGTGGATGTCGCGGTCGCGGCCTGGGCCATGGGCGCCTACCTTGGTGACGACGCGCTGGAGCAGGGCATCGATGCCTGCGTGTCGAGCTGGCAGCGGATGGCGCCCAATACGATCCCGGCCGGCGCCAAGGCCGGCGGCAACTACCTGTCAGGCCAGCTGATCGCGCGCGAGGCGCGGCGGCTGGGTTTTGGCGAGGGCATCGCGCTGGACTCGGCCGGGCTGCTCAGTGAAGGCGCGGGCGAGAACCTGTTCCTGGTCTTCGACGGCGCGCTGCACACGCCGCCGGTCAGCGCCGCGCTGCTCAACGGCATCACCCGCGACACGCTGATGGTGCTGGCGCGCGAGCACGGCATCGAGGTGGTCGAGCGCCAGTTGCCGCGTGAGTACCTGTACCTGGCCGACGAAGTCTTCATGTGCGGCACGGCCGCGGAGATCACGCCGATCCGCTCTGTCGACGGCAAGACCGTGGGCGCGGGCAAGGCCGGCCCGCTGACGCGGCGTCTGCAGGCGCTGTTCTTCGGCCTGTTCGACGGCAGCGTCGAGGACCGCTGGGGCTGGCTGCACCGTTTCTGAGCCGGGTCAGGCGGTGCTGTCCGCCTGCGCCGCGACCGCGGTCTGGAAGTCGAGGGTTGCGGCCGTGCCGGCGACGCCCTCGCGCGGCTCCAGCGACACGCCCCAGCCGTACAGTTCGCATAGCCGGCGCACGATCGCCAGGCCAAGGCCGGCGCCACCGGCCGGCGCACCCTCGCCGCGCACGCCACGCTGGAACAGGCGCTCGGTGTCTTCGCCTTCGATGCCCCGCCCGGTGTCCTCGACCACCACCTTGTTGGCGCAGACATTGACCACCACCTCGCCCTGCTGCGTGTACTTGATCGCGTTGCCGACCAGGTTGGTCAGTGCCACCGCCAGCACCGACGCCGGCGCATTGACGGCCACCCGCGCGTCCTCGCGCAGGTGCAGCCGCACCGGCTTGCCGCGCAGCTGCGGGATCTGGCTGGCGACGACGTCGGCGGCGACCCGGTTGACGCTGGATGTCTCGCCATCCACCGGCCCCGACGCCTCGGCGCGCGACAGCAGCAGCAACGCCTCGATCAGCTCGGTGGATTGGCGCGCCGCGCGCTCGACCCGCTGCAGCCGCTCACGCAGCTTGTCGCCGAGATCCGGCTTGCCCAGCATCAGCTCGGTGGTGGTGGCAATCACCGCCAGTGGCGTGCGCAGTTCGTGGCTGACATCGGAGTTGAACTCGCGGTCGCGCTCGACCAGCGTGGTCAGGCGATCCGAGTAGTCGTCCAGCGCCGCCGCCAGCGCGCCGACTTCGTCGTTGGCAAAATGCGGTGCCAGCGGCTCCATGTGTTCGTCCGCGCGAAAGCTGCGCAGTCGTTGCGCCAGCTCGCTGACCGGCTGCATCACGCGGTTCGACAACCAGGCGCCGATCAGCAGCGACAGCAACGCGAACAGGATGACCGTGCCGAACAGCGCGTATTGCAATTGCTTCTGGCTGCGGATTTCCTGCGAGGTGTCGTACTTGAGGAAGAACCAGTAGTCCGGGTCCTTGCGCACCGCCAGCTTGTAGACGACCGTCTGGCCCTGGTCGTTGGTTTCGGTGACATCGTGGACGCCATTGGAGAGATGGCGCCAGGCGAGCGGCACGTTGTCGAATTTCCGCTGCGAATAGGTGTAGCCGGTGAGCTTCTCCAGCGGCACGCCCGGCGCGCCGGGGCTGAGGTAGAAGCTGTTGGCGTACTTGGTGATGTTCTGCTGCAGCGTGTTGCCGATCAGCTGGGATTCGAGGTAGGCGCGCAGGAAGAACGTGATCGTCGCGAATGCGGCGGCGAGAGCGAAGCCGAACAGCACGTAGGAAATGAAGATGCGGCTGCGCAGGCGCCGCCGATAGCTGAGGCGCGGTGCGCCCCGCTCCCTAGGCGGCATCCGGATCCACCATGCGGTAGCCGATGCCGTGGCGGGTATGGATCAGCGGCTTGTCGAACGGCTTGTCGATGGCCGCGCGCAGGCCGTGGATGTGCACGCGCAGCGAGTCGGAATCGGGCAGCTCCTCGCCCCAGACGCGGTGCTCCAGGTCCTGCCGGGTAACCACCGACGGGCTGGATTCCATCAGCGCCTGCAGCAGCTTCAGGCCGATGGGGTTGAGCTGGATCGACTTGCCCTCGCGCGACACCGTTAGGGTGTCGAGGTTGTAGGTCAGGTCGGCCACCTTCAGCACGCGGCTTTGCGGCCCCTTGCCGCGGCGCGCCAGCACTTCCAGGCGCGCGCCCAGCTCCTGCAGCGCGAAGGGCTTGGTCATGTAGTCGTCGGCGCCGGCGTCGAAGCCGGTGAGCTTGTTGTCCAGCGCATCGCGCGCCGTGAGCATGAGCACCGGCGTCTGCTTGTGCGCCTCCTGCCGCAGCTTGCGGCAGACTTCGAGGCCGTCCATGCCCGGCAGCATCAGGTCGAGCACGATCACGTCGAAGTCGTGCACCACCGCCAGGTGCAGGCCGGTGACGCCGTCGCCGGCGAAGTCGACGATGTGGCCGTGGTCTTCCAGATAGTCGCCGATGTTGGTGGCGATGTCGTTGTTGTCCTCGATGACCAGTACGCGCATGGGCGGCTCCGCGTGGTTTCCTCAAGCAATGGTAGCGCCATTGGCCGTGCGTCACGGTCGCAGCGCACGCCAACAGGCGGAGAATGGAGGACCGGGTGTTGCCGAAATGTTCAGGCGCGGCGGCTGGCCGAGGGACGTCCGGCGGCCCGGTGGGCCTCCGCGTGGGCGATGATGGCGTCGGCCACGTCGACGTTGCATACGCTCTCGATGCCTTCGAGCCCCGGCGAGGCGTTGACCTCCAGCAGCAGCGGGCCGCGGGCCGCGCGCAGCAGGTCGACGCCCGCCACGCCGAGGCCGAGCGTGGCTGCGGCGCGCAGCGCCATGTCGCGCTCGGCCGCGGTCAGCCGCACCGCCTCGGCCTGGCCGCCGCGGTGCAGGTTGGCGCGGAAATCGCCGGGCGCCGCCACCCGGCGCATCGCCGCCACCACGCTGCGCCCGACCACCAGGCAGCGCAGGTCGCTGCCCTCGGCCTCGCCGATGAATTCCTGCACCAGGAAGTTGGCATAGAGTCCGCGCAGCGCCTCGACCACGCTCTGCGACGCCACCCGCCGCTCGGCCAGCACCACGCCCTGGCCCTGGGCGCCCTCGTTGAGTTTGATGACGTGCGGCGGCGGGCCGATCATGTCCAGCAGGTCGGTGGTGTCGTCGGGGTTGTCGCCGAAGGCCGTGGCCGGGATCGCCAGCCCGGCGCCGGCCAGCAGCTGCAGGCTGCGCAGCTTGTCGCGCGCGCGCAGGATGGCGTCCGAGGGGCTGATGGTGTGCACGCCCATCATCTCGAACTGGCGCAGCACGGCGCTACCGTAGAAGGTGACCGAGGCGCCGATGCGCGGGATGACGCTGTCGAAGCCGCGCAACGGCCGGCCCTTGTAGTGCAGTGCCAGCTCGCCGCCGCCGATGCGCATGTAGCAGCGCAGCGGGTCGAGCACCCGCACCACGTGGCCGCGCGCGCGCGCCGCCTCGCGCAGCCGGCGCGTCGAGTACAGCTTGGCGTTGCGCGACAGGATGGCGAACTTCATGCGACTGCTCCGCGGCGCCGACCCGGCGCCTGCGACTCGCGCCGGCGCGGCGGGCGGCGCTGGAGCGGGTGAAGGGAATCGAACCCTCGTCAGTAGCTTGGGAAGCTACAGCTCTACCATTGAGCTACACCCGCGTTGGCAACGCAGCGGCGCGGCGTCATGGTAGCGCAAGCGCGGCCGCCGGTGGCAAGCCGACAACCCGACCGTGCGCAACGCGCAGCGCCAGTCGTTCTGCGGGTAGTGCGGCGGCCAGCACGGTACTATCCTTGGTGCCGCTGGAGCGTCGTGACGGCCGGGAAGTCGCCAGATCCGGCTCGGGGGCCGCGAGGCGCCTGCACGTGGGAGTTGGCGTCCCACCCGACGCTCGCAGCTTTCCGTCCCTGCAGGCGGAGCCTTCGGGCGGTGCGCCTGCCTTATGATGGGCGCTGATCGGCCGAACGGATCGAGCATGCAAATCACCCTCAATGGTGCCCCGCAGGAATGCGCCGACGACGCCACCGTCGCCACATTGCTGGAGGCCGCCGGCTACGCCGGGCGCCGCGTCGCGGTCGAGGTCAATCGCGAGATCGTGCCGAAAAGCCAACACCCGGCGCGCGCTCTGCGCGACGGCGATCGCGTCGAGATCGTGCACGCGATTGGCGGCGGCTGAGAAGCCGCGACTCGGGACTCGCGACGAGCGCGGATTCGGCATCGCGGCTTTCGCGATATCGCGGCCGCGCCGTGTGTTTGAAAAAAGATTCCGGATTCTGCGGCAGCCATGACGGTGGTGTAGGGCGGGTTTCAACCCGCCGATGATCGCGGGCGTAGGCCGGCGGGTTGAAAACCCGCCCTACGTGCTTCGCTGCGCTCCGCGGGAACAGCGCGAGCGCGGGCATGGCGTGTTGGGGTTCGCTTCGCGCCAACCTGCCGCTACGCCAACCTGCGTCGGCGTCACGCACCGGCACGCTTTTGGTTGGCGAAGTCGACGCGGGTTGGGCGCCCAAATCCCCTTGCGGCGCGGCGGGCGGGTGAAGGGTCAGCCCGCAGGGTGGCCGGCATGGATGCCGGCCAGGTTTTCGACGGTGCAGGGACGCACCGTCAAAAAGCCCCGCAACCCGCGCGCGAACCTGGCACGGCGCAGCCGCGCCAGGCGCGCTGCCGGGGTGCCCTTCTCGTTGGGTTCGTTTCTCTTGGGCACGCAAGAGAAAGGAACTCGCGCGTCAGCGCGACCGCTGTCGCGGCGGGAATTGGGAATCGGGCATAGCGAATGGGACGAGCGACAGCACCGGGTCGTTGTTGACGGCGCGAGCGCGGGCATGGCGTGTTGGGGTTCGCTTCGCTCACCGCCAACCTATGTATGGACTCGCCCCCACTGTCAACCTCTGCTTTTCGGCAGCGAAATACCGGCTGCGTCTATGTATAAGGCCTCGTCGAGGTGGTCAGATATGACCACG
>DASSBG010000023.1:0-55137 GCA_035699085.1 Rhodanobacteraceae bacterium | reverse complement strand
CAGCGCGAACAGGCTGAGCAGCCACGGCTGCTGGAACCAGGCGGTGACGTTGAAGCCGAGCAGGCCGGCGACGATGCCTGCGATCGCGAACACCACCGCATTGGCCAGAATGTAGACCAGCGACAGCACGGTCGCCCGGCCGGTCGACAGGTGCTCGCCGGCACCGGCGATCAGGCCGGTGAGGATCGGCAGCATCGGGTAGACGCAGGGCGTGAAGGCGAGGCCGAGACCGGCGAGGAAAAAGGCCCCCAGTACCAGCCACAGCGACGAGCCACGCAGGATGCGCGACAGCCGGTCCTGGCCGGCGTTGATGTCGTTGCCGCCGGCCGCTGGCGGCGGCGCCATGCCGGCGGCGTTTGCGGCGCTTGCGGCGCTGGCCGACGGTGGCGCTTGCGCCGACGCCGCCAGTTGCGCCGGGGTGGCCGCCGGCAGCGCCACCGGCACGCTGCGCGTCATCACCGGGTAGCAGATGCCGTCCTCCTGGCAGCCCTGGTAGCTGGTCTGGACGACGATGCTTCGCGCCGCGCCATCGCTGCGCTGCAGTGGCACGGTCAGGTCGAGTTCGCCGAAGTAGACCTCGGTGGTGCCGAAGTTCTCGTCGGTATGCTGCACGCCGCGCGGCCATTGCGGCGTGCCGAGGCTCACTCCGTCGGCGTCGACCAGCGAAACCGTCGTCTTGTCGCGGTAGAGGTAGTAGTGCGGCGGCATCACCCAGCGCAGCATCAGGCTGGTGGGGCCGGCGGCAATGGCGTCGAAGCGGAACGCCTGCGCCGGCGGCAACGGCTCGCCAACACCACTTGCGCCGAATTGGCCGGCAGGGCCGCCGAGGCGGCCGAGCGCGCCGCCGAGCCCTCCGGCCGGCTGCGCCGCGGTGGCGGCTGGCATCGCCGTGGCCGCTGTGGCGGGAAGCGCCAGCTCGAACACCTGGGTGTGCGGCGGGTAGCAAATCTTGGGGTCCACCTCGTGGCAGCCCTGGAAGCGCACCGCGAGTTTCACGGTGCGCGCGCCGCCGGCGGTGTAGGGGACCGTGGCGTGCAGTGCGCCGTGGTAGATCTCGACGTCGCCGAGGTACTCGTCGTGCTCCTTCTCGCCGGCGGGAAGCACCGGTTCGCCGAGCGTGACGCCCGCGCTGTCCGTGCTGACCTTGATGCGCCCGCGGTAGAGGTAATAGTGCGGCGCGATGGTCCAGTCCAGCGCCACCACGCCGGGCTTGGCAACATGCGCCTTCAGCGCGAACGCCTGCTCGACCGGCAGCAGGCCATCGTCGCCCTGCGCCTGCGCGGCGGAGCCGGCGGCGAACAGCAGCATGACCAGAACGGCGCAGGCGCCGAACCCTTTGCGGATCATGGGTGAACTCTCTCCAATCAGCGGGCGGCTTTGCGCTGGCCGCAGGAATCGGGGCGCCAGCTTCGGCGGCCGACGCTCGCGGACGCTCGCGGCATTCGGCAAGCGTAGCGCGCGCCGCAGGCGAAGTCGAAGCCGTGCTGCGCGTACGGCCGCTCCGGCACTACGCCCCGCGGGTTTCCGCCTCGATCCAGCCGAGGTAGCGATCCAGCCCTGCACCTACTTCGACCGCGATCACCTCGGGCAGTTCAGCCGGGTGCAGGGCCTCGATGCGTGCGCGCAGCGCGTCGAAACGCTCGTGGGTGGTCTTGGCCAGCAGCAGCACCTCGCGGTCGCGACAGATCGCGTCGTCCCAGCGGTAGGTCGAGATGACACCCGGCAGCGCGTTGACACAGGCCGCCAGCCGCTCGCCCACCAGCGCGTTCGCGATGGCCTCGGCGCAGGCGGTGTCGGGGCAGGTGCAGAGAACGACGAGGGCGGGCATGGCGGCGGCGTGCATGGACCTGCCGGCCACTCTAGCCCGCAGCGAGTGCTGGCGAAAGCCGCCGACCGCGCCCTCAGTCGAAGCCGCCGGCGAACAGCTCGTCCGACTCCACCGCGCCAATGTCGCAGCCCGCCACGCCGTCGGCGTCGGCGTCCAGCGGCCGCGCCACGCCGCGCGCATCGTCGGCCAGCGTCTCGCCGAATGCGTCGTTGCAGCTGGCCGCGGCGTCGATCAGCGGGCTGCCCCAGTGCGGGAAGGCGATCGGTGCGGGCACGGCGTCGATGATTTGCAGCCGCGGATCGGCGACCTGGAGGTCGCCACCACAGCTGCTGTCAGCCGCGAAGTTGATGCCTTGCGCGGACGTTGTGGCGACGTCGCAGCTGCCGGCGTCGCCGCTGCTGGCGAAGACGCTGTCGCGGGTCAGCAGAGTCCCGGTTGCAGCGATGTCGTTCGCCACGGCGGTACCGGCAGCACTACTGCCGAGGTCGCCGGGCTGCCCCGCGCCGGCGGCGGCGGTATTGTCCATCATGGTTACCTGGGACAACACGACGAAGTCCTCACTGGCAATCGCGCCGCCGCGTGCGTCCCCGCCATCGCCGCCAATTTCCATTACTTGTGCGCCGCCCAGCGCTCCCGATGCCGAGTTGCGCAGGAATTGCGTATTGACGACCAGCATGGGTCCGGCCGAATGGATGGCGCCGCCCGAGGCAGCGCCCCCGATGCCGCCAGCGGTGCCCGCAACCTCATCGGTTCCCCCGGGTCCGCCCGAGGCATGGTTGTCGACCAGAGAGCTTGAGCCAATCATCAGCGTCCCCGCATTTTCGATGGCGCCGCCAAAGGCCGCCCCGCCATCGCCCGGACCGGGACCGTCGCTGCCGGCACCACCGGCAACCTCGTTCCGGATCAGGACGCAGCGGAGGATTTGCAAGGCACTTGCGGAATCGATAGCAACCGCGCCGCCGTACGCGCGGTCGCCCGGTGCACCCGCAAAAGATGGGCCGGCCGCCCCGACGATCCGCCCGTCAACCAGCTTCAGGCCGCTGATGGTGACGGTCGCTCCGTTGGCGACCATGAAAATCCTGCTGGCCTGGTTGGCGTCGATGGTGAGCTTGTCGGCACCGGCTCCGAGAATGGTGATGTCTTTGTCGAGTAGCAATTGGTTGCCGTCGAGCGTGATGGTCGCCGGGTAGCCCAGGCTGTCGGCGAACACGATGACGTCGCCGAACTGCGCGCTGCTGATGGCGTCGCGCAAGGTGCAGGCCGCGGCCGTGCACTGGCCGCTGCCGGGGTCGGCGGTGCCGGTGACGGTGAGGGTGGCGGCCTGCGCCGACGCCGCGGCAAGCAAGGCGGCCAGCAGCAGCACGAGCGTTGACGCGCGGGCACGGATCATCGTTCTCCCCCTGGGACGGCGATTCTGGAAGCCTAATACCATCGGCGGCTCGGTGCAGGTCCGCGCTCGCCGGCGACACGGCGGGCGGCACGCGCCCGCAGCCCTTGAAACCGCCGCCGCCGGCCCCATCTAGGCGGCATCCCGTGCACGGCGTTGCTGTGTGTTTTGCGCGCCGCCGGGACTGGCACTCGGCAGACCCGAGTGCTGACAAGTTTCGAAATTTCCTTGTTAATCAACCCGTTGAGGAAGACCCACATGAAGCTTCGTCCCCTGCATGATCGCGTCATCATCAAGCGCCTGGAGGCCGAGACCACCTCCGCCGGCGGCATCGTCATTCCCGACACCGCGACCGAAAAGCCCATCAAGGGCGAAGTGATCGCGGTCGGCGACGGCAAGATCCTCGAAGACGGCAGCGTGCGCCCGGTCGCGGTCAAGGCCGGCGACAAGGTGCTGTTCGGCAAGTACTCGGGCACCGAGGTCAAGGTCGAAGGCGACGAACTGCTGGTCATGCGCGAAGACGACATCGTCGCCGTGATCGAGGGCTGAGAGCAGGGAATCGGGAATGGGGAATCGGGAATCGTGGAAGCCGCGTGCTCCGACTCCCCACCCTTGACCCGCCCATCGTCCCGCTTTCACTTTCAACCATTCCCCATTCTCCATTCCCAATTCCCGAGGTTTTAAACCCATGGCAGCCAAAGAAGTACGTTTTAGTGAAGATGCGCGCGCGCGCATGCTCAAGGGTGTCAACACCCTGGCCAACGCGGTCAAGGTGACGCTCGGCCCCAAGGGCCGCAACGTGGTGCTGGACAAGAGCTACGGCGCCCCGACCATCACCAAGGACGGCGTCTCCGTCGCCAAGGAAATCGAGCTTGCCGACAAGTTCGAGAACATGGGCGCGCAGATGGTCAAGGAGGTCGCCTCCAAGACCTCCGACGTCGCCGGCGACGGCACCACCACCGCCACCGTGCTGGCCCAGGCCATGCTGCGTGAAGGCATGAAGTCGGTCGCCGCGGGCATGAACCCGATGGACCTCAAGCGCGGCATCGACAAGGCCGTGACGGCCGCCGTCGAGGAGCTGAAGAAGCTCAGCAAGCCGTCCGCCGACAACAAGTCGATCGCCCAGGTCGGCACGATCTCGGCCAACGGCGACGCCCACATCGGCGACGTCATCGCCGAGGCCATGAACAAGGTCGGCAAGGAAGGCGTGATCACGGTCGAGGAAGGCTCGGGCCTCGAGAACGAGCTGGACGTGGTCGAGGGTATGCAGTTCGACCGCGGCTACCTGTCGCCGTATTTCATCAACAACCAGCAGTCGATGCAGTGCGAGCTGGACGACGCCTTCATCCTGCTGCACGACAAGAAGGTCTCCAATGTCCGTGACCTCCTGCCGCTGCTGGAAGGCGTGGCCAAGGCCGGCAAGCCGCTGCTGATCGTCGCCGAGGAAGTCGAGGGTGAGGCGCTGGCCACCCTGGTGGTCAACACCATCCGCGGCATCGTCAAGGTCTGCGCGGTCAAGGCGCCGGGCTTCGGCGACCGCCGCAAGGCGATGCTGGAAGACATGGCCATCCTCACCGGCGGCCAGGTCATCTCCGAGGAAGTGGGCCTGTCGCTGGAGAAGGCCACGGTCAACGACCTCGGCCGCGCGCGCAAGGTCATCGTCACCAAGGAAAACAGCACCGTCATCGACGGCGCCGGCGAGAGCAAGAACATCGAAGCCCGCATCAAGCAGGTCAAGGCGCAGATCGAGGAGACCAGCTCCGACTACGACCGCGAGAAGCTGCAGGAGCGCGTGGCCAAGCTGGCCGGCGGCGTGGCGGTTATCAAGGTTGGCGCCGCGACCGAGGTCGAAATGAAGGAGAAGAAGGCCCGCGTCGAGGACGCCCTGCACGCGACCCGTGCGGCGGTCGAGGAAGGCGTGGTGCCGGGCGGCGGCGTGGCGCTGGTGCGCGCGCTGGCTGCGATCAGCGGCCTCAAGGGCGACAACGAGGACCAGGAGCACGGCATTGTCATCGCCAAGCGTGCGATGGAAGCCCCGCTGCGCGAAATCGTCGGCAACGCCGGCGCCGAGCCTAGCGTGGTGCTCAACCAGATCGCAGCGGGCAAGGGCAACTACGGCTACAACGCCGCCACCGGCGAGTTTGGCGACATGGTGGAACTGGGCATCCTGGACCCGACCAAGGTCACCCGCACGGCGCTGCAGAACGCGGCATCGATCGCCGGCCTGATGATCACCACCGAGGCCATGGTGGCCGAGGCGCCGAAGAAGGACGAGCCTGCGGGCGGCGGCGACATGGGTGGCATGGGCGGCATGGGTGGCATGGGCGGCATGGGCGGCATGATGTAAGGTGCCCCCCGCCGGACGCAGCAAGAGGAAACCCCGCTTCGGCGGGGTTTTCTTTTGGGGGACCGGGGACCGGGGACCAGGGACCGGGGACCGGGGAACCGGAAAGGCGCGCGGGACAGACTGTCGCCGGCGCCGCCGCCGTGCGTGGGCGGTTGGTTGTCGAGCCGTGGCGCGCGTGGCGGGTTGAAACCCGCCGTTCGGGGATTGATCGGCAACGGCCGGGTTCACCCAGCGTTCCAATGCGGTCAATGGCTCGAGGCACGTCGGGTCACGCGCTGGCGGCCACATGGCGTCCAGGCGCGGACTGTGCGGCAGGGAGGGTTTCAGCCCGCCGTCGTTTGCGGCTGGCGATGGTGACGGCGCGGGCCGGCCCGGGTATTCACCGCTTTGCGAGAACGGGCTTGGCGATGCTTGCGGCGCGGTCGCCGAGGCGCAGGGCGGTGAGGCTGTCGAGTTGCCGCAGCAACCGGGTCCCGGGCTGCCAGTGGTTTGCCGCCAGCTCGGGCTCCAGCGCCCGCAGCAGCGCGAAGTAGCGGTCGTCGTGCACGCCGGCCGCATCCAGCAGGGTGGCCGCCAGCATCCAGGACGGCAGGTCGCGGCGCACGGGCGGTGCGCCGGCGCCGGGCTCGATCAGCAGGTACGGTACCGGCTGCCGTGACGGTACGCCGCCGTCATCGAAGCCGTGGGCGAAGGCCGGGGCCAGGCCGGGCAGGTGGTCGCCGTAAAACACCAGCAGGGTCGGCCGTGTCCGCCTGGCCAGCGCATCCGCCAGCCGGCCGAGCTGCCTGTCGGCGTCGCGTTCCCGCAGCAGGTAGTGCTGCAGCTCGCGCTTCGGGTCGCCGCGGATCCCGGGCGGCACCGGAATCGTCGCCGCCTGCGCGCGGCGGGCGTCGCTCATCGGGAAGTCCAGGTAGGGCCCGTGGTTCTCGATGCTGATGGCAAACAGGAACTGCGGCGGTCCGTCCTGCTGCAACTGGCCGAGGATGACGTCGGTCAAGGCCTGGTCGTCGACGTAGTAGCCGCGCTTGGGCGCGTGGTCGAACAGCGGGCTGGCAATGGTGATGAAGCGGTCGAAGCCCATCCGCCGGAACACGCTTTCGCGGTTCCAGAAGCCGCCCTGGTGCGGATGGATGGCGGTGCAGCGGTAACCGGCCTGTTTCAGCGCACTGGCCAGCCCCGGGATGCGCGCTGCGGTGAGGCCCATGTACGGGTAGCGCAGCGCGGGTTTCAGCGCCAGCGGCACGCCGGTGAGCACCTCGAACTCGGTGCGGATGGTGCCGCCGCCGTAGGTGGGCACGGTCATGTTGCCCGAGAGACCGTGCTTCTCGAGCCGGCGCAGGTTGGGCAGGAACTGCGCGGGCGCGTAGCCGCGCAGCCGGGCCGGATCGAAAAACGATTCGCTTTGCAGCACCACGATGTCCGGCAGCGGCGTGCGTGTCGGCGGGCCGAGGCGCGCTTCGATGCCGGCGGCGTGCGCCTGCAGCAGCGCGCGCGCCAGTGCCGGGTCGCCGTCGCCGATGGCATCCCGGGGCGCGTACAGGGTGCGCAGCAGCAGCATGCTGACGAGGCCGTCGTCGCGGGCCAACGAGCCCGCCGTCGTCCACGGCTGGTAGTTCAATGCCGCCGCGGCGTAGACGCTGCGCCAAGGCGCCACGCCGCCGACCAGACTGGCCAGCGCCGCAACGGCGACCAGCGTCAGCGGCAGCCGCGCGCGCCAGCGCCAGCGCAGCAGCGGCGGCTCGCTCCAGGCCAGCGTCACGGCGATCAACAGGATCGCCGCCACCGTCAGCCACAGCGAGGCGCCGGTCGGCAAATAGTGCGCCAGCAGGCCGGTGTCCCCGCCCAGATGGTCCAGCAGGCGGAAGTCCTGCGGCAGCAGCGGTGCCTGCAACACCTCCATCTTCAGCCGGTTGACACCGTACAGCAGCACCAGCGCTGCCAGCGACAGCCACAGCGACAGCAGCAGCCGCCGGCACAGCGCCAGCAGGGCAAGCATCAGCAGCAACGCCGGCAGGGCATTCGCCCAAGGCGCCAGCACGCCCTCGAACAGGCCGCGAGGCTCGACGCCATTGCCGCCGTCGAGCACGTTGGCAAGCGTGGCCAGCAGCAACAGCGCCACGGCCAGCGCCAGCAGCTTCAGCGCGCCGCGGCGGGCCGTACTGGTTTGCGACATCACGGTTGGACAGTGGTGGACGAGTGCGCCATGGTAGCGGGCTTGCGCGGGCGCAGGCTGGCGCTGGAGGCGGCGGCGGGCGTCGCAGTCGATGTGGCGGCGGCCGGTCGTGCGGGCGCGATGGCCGCGAACAGCGGTTTCAGTTTGCGTCGCATGCGCAGCCAGGTGACATCGGCCATGGCCTTGTCGACCGCGACCGCGGGGCCTTGCGCGTCGACATGCGGCGCGTCCGGCGCGCGCGTCAGCGGTGCCAGCGGGTCAACCACCCGCTGGGTCAGCTCGAAGTAGGGCTCGTGGATGCCGGCCGCATCCAGCACCAGTCCCGGCAGCATCCAGGCGGCCAGGTTCTCGCGGCGCGGCGGGTGCGGGTGCCCGGGGGCGACCAGCAGCCACGGCACGCACTGCTCGAAGAAGCCTTTGCCATTGTCGAAGCCAGCGTCCTGGAATGCCGGCACCAGTGCCGGCAAATGGTCCCCGTAGAAGGCCAGCAGTGACGGCCGCGTGCGCTTCGCGAGTGCCTGGGCCAGCCGGCCCAGCTGGGTATCGGCGTGCTGCACATGGTAGATGTAATTTTGCAGCTGCAGCTTCCATGGCCCGGTGATCGACGGCGGCACCGGCACGGCGTCGCGCGCTGCGGTGTCGATGCCGGGCTCGAAGTCGTAGGGCCCGTGGGCCTCGATACTGATGGCAAAGATGAACTGCGGCGGCCCACCCGGCTTGAGTTGCCGCAGGATCTCGTCGGTCATCGCCTTGTCCGAAACGTAGCGGCCGTCGGTGGGGGTGTTGGGCGGAAAATTGCTGATCGAGATGAAGCGGTCGAAGCCGAGCGCCTTGAAGGCTGCGGTGCGGTTCCAGAACTCCGGCCGGTTGGCGTGCAGCGCGGTGGTGCGGTAGCCGTGGCTCTTCAGCGTGCGGACCAGGCTGGGGATCTCGGTCTCGTGGAACTGCAGGTAGGGAAACTGCACGTTGCGGTAGTAGCGCAGGCTGAGGCCGGTCAGTACCTCGAATTCGGTGCGGATGGTGCCGCCGCCGAATGTCGGCACGTACATCCAGCCGCTGTCGCCGGTGCGCTGCAGGCGTGCCAGCTGCGGCGCAAACTGCAGCGGCGTGTAGCCATCGAGGATGCCCGGGTCGAAGAACGACTCACTCTGCACGATCACGATGTCGGGCAGTGGCCCGCTGGTGGAAGCCGTCGTTGCGGGGCCGATCTGCTCGCTTGCGATCAGCTGCCGGGCGGCGGCGACGTCGGGCGTGTGCTGCGCGTTTCCGTACTGCAGACGGTACAGCGCCAGCGAGCTGAACAGGCCGGTATGGCGTGAGGTGTTGCGCGCCGACCACGGTTGCAGGCCGAGCTTGCCGGCGGCGTAGACCTTCTTCCAGCCCGGCACGGCGGCAAACAGGCTGACCAGCGCCGCCAGCGACAGCGCCGCCAGCGCCGCGCGTGGCAGGGCGCGCCGCGTGAAGGCCGGCGGCTCCCACAGCGCCAGCAGCACGATGATCGCGATGGCGGCGGCGATCGCCAGCCACGGCCACGGCGAGTGCGGCAGGTAGCCCGACAGCAGCTCGCCGCCACCACCCTGCATCTGGCCGATCATGCGGAAGTCGGCCGGCATCAGCGGCGTCGCCAGGTAGCGTATCTTCAGCGCGTTGATGCCGAGTATCAGCGCCTCCACCAGCCACGCCAGCCATACCGACAGCACCACCTTGCGGGTCAGCGCCAGCAACAACAGCGCCAGCAGCAGGCCGGGCACGGCGTTCGCGAACAGCCGCCAGGGGGCCTTGAGCAGCAGCAGCGGATTGACCCCGGCACCGCCATCGATGAGGTCCGTCCACAGCACGAAGGCGAACAGCCAGAGCACCACCAGCAGCAGACTTTTCCAGCCGGCGGGTGGGTTCGCGACGCGACGGCGGACGGTCAAGGTGGCGCTCCCATTGGCAATGCAGCAGGGTAGCGTAGCGTCGCGAATATGAACGGATGCTGCAGTGCAACGTGGCTCGGTGGCGGATGAGTGTTAAAAAAAGGTGTGCGCACTGCCGTGCGCCGGGGAGGGTCGGCCCGCCAGTTCAGTCTGGCGGGCCGTTTTGTTTGCCTGCGCCGGCCGGAGGGGGTTGCCGTCTCTCAGGGCCGCGCCAGCACGCGGTGACGTGTGCGACATGTGGCGTTGGCGACACGGTCTGCCGAGCGTCGGGCGTCTGCACTTGGCCGCCTGACCAACTGGTCACCATCGACGGGGCGCGGTGCCGGGGACCACGAGCGGCCATGTTTGCGCCAAGCGGCGTCACGCGATGCAATCAGGGCAGCTCGAAGCCGGCGCAGAAGACCGCGTCGGCGTGGTCGTCGCAAGCGAAGGCGGACTGGCGCTCGTAGGCGCCGAGGTCGCGCGGGCCGAAGGCGTTGGGCACGCTGGCCAGATCCACGTCGCGTCGCCGACCGTCGAGGTCGACGCCGCCACCGCTCGGCGCGACATCAACGCCCAGCGAATCCGGCAGCAGGTGGTAATCGCCGCTGGCGGCATCGACGAAATCCGCCGTCCCCTGCACGATACTGTCCTCGGCCGGCAGGCCGGCCGCATCGGCGACCAGCAGCGAACCCGGGTACAGCGCGGCGTTATTCTCCATCACTGCCACTGGCACGTCGTCCCCGAGGATGTCCTCCCACAGCTTGAGGTCATGGCTGGAATCGACCACGCTGCCGCTGCCGATCACGTTGTTGGCGAAGGTACAGCCGCGCACGCTGTCGACCAGGTCGGGCTGCGCATTGCCACCCTCGAAGAGCATGGCAGCGGAGCTGAAAGCATTGCCTGTCAGCAGGCAGTCCTGGATGTCGACCAGCACATGGTCGAGCACGCGAAGCCCATGCGCCCCTTCATTGGCCTGCATGCGCAGTCCGTACACGCCCAGTTCGCCGCCGTCCTGGACCAGGATCGTGGCGCCATCCGTCGGCTGCCCGCCGCCGTCGCGGCTGCCATTGCCGTCGATCGTGTTGCACGAGGTGTCGGCGGCGCAAGCGACGGCGCCGAGTGAGGATTCCTCTTCCGGCGCTCCACAATAGCCCCAGTCGATCAGCCTGCCCAAGCTGATGTGGGCGCCAAACGAACTGAGCGCAAGCTCGGAGTAGTCGCTGTCGCCATAAATCGCCGCACCCTCGGCGGCGACATTGCCGTCCATGCGAAAGTTGCTCGCGCAGAAGGCCGCCGCTCCGTCATTGTTGCCGTCGCCGGTGAAGCTGTCATTCGGCTGCACGAAGACGCCGCCGCCCGAGCGTGTGGCCGAATTGTTGGAAACCTGCACCGGGCTGTCAGGATCTGTAGTGAACAGGCGCACGGACGCGTCGAATGAGCCGCCATCGGTCGTGCCGATCACGGCGATGCCGCCGCCGTACTCGGCATCGTTGTAGTCGATCACGGGGACGCCGGCGTAGCCGGGCGAACCGATGTCGGCGATAGCCGGGCCCAGCACCTCCAGACCGCCGCCGTAGCCGCCGGGCGCGTGGTTTCCGTAGATGGTCGTGCCGGGCTTGAGCACGAACAGGCGGGCGTCGCCCTCGATGCGGATGCCGCCGCCAGAAATGTCGGCGGTGTTGTCGAGCACCAGCGTGTTCTGGCCAATGGTCAGGACCGCCGGTGGGTCGTTGTCCGGGTCGCCGGTACCCTTGAAGTTGATGCCGCCGCCATAGTCCGCCGCGTTGTCGTCGACGGTGCAGGTGTCCAGCGTCAGGGAGCCGCTGCCCTCGTAGCCGATGCCGCCGCCGTCGCCGGTGGGATTGTCGTTCAGGCTGCCGCCCTTGATTTCGATGTACTTCAAGGTGACGTTGCTGGTGCCGCCGATCGACAGCACGCGGCCGCCGCTGCCGCTGCCGTCCAGCGTGACCACCGGCCCGGTCGGTTCGGCGGCCGGGATGGCCGCGCCGCTGGCAACGGGTCCCGGACAGCCCACGCCATCGCCCAGCCCCTCCAGCGTGATCGACTTGTTCTGGATGCTGAGATGCTGGTTGGTGTACAGGTGCTCTCGGGTGATGGCGATGGTGGCCGGGCAGGTTTGCGCGTCGATGGCGGCCTGGATGGTGTCGTAGTCGCAGTTGGAGTCATGGGCCGTGTCGCCCACCGAGGGCGGATAGAGCGGCTGGACCGGCGGGCAAAAGGCGGGCGCGGGATCGGCGGCGCGGACGGCAAGTGGCATGATGGCAAACAGCAGTGCCGCCTGCAGGAAGGAGATCTTCATGGTGGCAACTCCCCCGGCACACGCGCCGGGCCTGCACGGAGAACCCCATCGCGGTGCGTTTTGCGACATGCGCTTTGGCGACGCCGACGCGCAGCGTTCACTGTCGGACGGGTAAAACCCAGCCCGGCCCCGCACACAAGTGAACCTGACTCGCTTTGCGCGACTGCGTTTTGCGCGGCCCCTGCGACGCGGCGGTGCCTGTGCCCCGCGCTATTGCGCACCGAAGCCGTCGCAGAACACGGTGTCGAACTGGAAGCAGGCGGGCGAGATCTCGAAGGCACCCAGGTCGCGCAGGCCGAAGCGGTTGACGACGCTGGCCTTGTCCACTTCGCGCGGCCGGTGACCCAGATCGGCGGGCCCGCTCTCGTTGCCGGCCGGCGCGTAATCCACCGCCGGCGACTCATCCTGCAGCTGAAAGTCGCCATCATTTGGATCAACGAAGACCGGGTCGGCATAGATGACCGTGTCGTCGGTGTCCAGGTGCTGGCCGCTCAGCACCAGGTAGCGTGCAACCAGGTTGGCGCTGGCCGCAGGGTTCCATGTTTGCCATTCGTCTGCCGTGGCGACGATGCTGCGGGTCAGGGACAGGCCCGAGTCGAACGCGAACACGGTGCCGGCGCCGATGTTGTTGCCGGCGAAGGTGCAGCCATCGAAACTGGCAGGCGCGCCCTGCAGATCCACCAGCTCGTGCACGCTCAGGTTGTGGTCGATCAGGCATTGGCTGAAATGCAGGTCGGCGCCACCCGCGAAGGCGGCATGGATCGCGTAACCGCCGCCGTTCTGGTCCAGCTGCAGGCGCTGCGCGAGTACCTGTGCGCCGGCGCCATGGATGTCGATCACCGCGGCATCGGTGGTCTGGTTGTTGTCGTCGAGCGCGAAATTCCCGTACAGCGTGGTGCCGCCGTAGGCGCCGGGCCTGGCGCCGAGCGCGGCAACGGTGGCCGGATCGCACTCGCTGTCACTGACCGGGTTCACCAGCAGCCGATCATTGCTGCCGACCCAGATTGCCGCCCCACCCTGCGTGGCCGAGTTCTGGTCCAGGTCGACATCGAACAGGCAGGCGGTGGCGTGAGCGCCGGCGCTGGCCTGGAAAAGGTAAATGCCGCCACCGTCCTGGGTGGCGCTGTTGTAACTGAGCGTCAGCGGATCTGCGCCGATGAGGTTGAACAGGCGCACCACCGAATTGCTCGTCGAACCAGCGAACACCGCGATGCCGCCACCCAACGCACTGGAATTGTTGTCGATGGCATGGCCGACCAAACCGATGTCGGCGACGGCACCGTTGGCGATCGCGATGCCGCCACCGGACTGGCCGGCCTGATTGAGCTGGATTACGGCTGAGGCGTCGACGGCGGTCAGGTGGACGTTGCCAGCGATGTACAGGCCACCGCCGGTATTGTCGGAGGTGTTGTCGAAAACCAGCGTCGGCACGCTTGCGTCGTTCACGATGGTCACGTCGACATGGCCAGCGCCGGAACTGAACACATTGATGCCGCCGCCAAAGATCGAGGCATCGTTATCGTGGATCGAAACACCATCCAGCGACAGGCTGCCGTCACCGTGGAAGCTCAATCCGCCGCCGTAGTGGCTGTTGTTGTCGTGCAATTCGACGTTGGCGAGCGCCACATGCGTGGCGTCGCCGAGGATGCCGATGCCGCCACCATCGTCCAGGCCGAAGGGTGCGCCGGCACCGCCACTGATGGACAGGTTCTTGAAGCCCACGGAGCCGCTGGCGGTGACATGGAACACCGGGTTGACGCCGTTGCCGCCGATCGCGACCTTTGCGGGAGGCCCGCTGCTGCCGCAGCCGGTGTCCGGGTCGCACACCACGGGCGGCGGATTGCAGATGTCGGTGCTGCCGACAATGCTCACCGCCTTGTCGACGGTGATGGACTGGCCGGCATAGGTCAGCTCACTGGTCACGACGATCACGGTGCCCGGGCAGGTGGCGTTGTCGATGGCCGACTGGATGGTGCTGTCGGTGCACTGGCTGTCGCTGGCAACGTCGCCGACGTAGCGGGTGTGGGCGACCGGCCCGCAGATGAGGGCGCAAGCCTGCGGCGTCCAAAGGAGGGCACAAAGGCAGGCGGCGGCGCAGGTGCGGATGCGGCACGGGGACATGGCGTGTTCCGGACACAGGTAAAGGACTCGACCCGAAGAACACCATTGCCGGTCGGTTTGCGCCATCTGCCCTGCGCCAGCCAGCGCGAGTGACGCCGCGGCGGAAGCAGGGCGGCAGCAAACCTGGGGAGCTGACACGGGGGATGGTGCGGTCGCTGATCAACGCAGGCGCGAATGAAGCGCTGGCGAAGTGCCCTGCCGGCCACCGTGCGCCGTGCCACGCCCTGGTGCCGGGCCTTGCAGGGCGCGGTCGGCGAAGCAGCGTGGCCCGGCCGCGGCGGCGCACGGCAAGGCCGTCTGCCTTAGGGCTCGAAGCCGTTGCAGAACACGGCGTCGGCGTGGTCGTCGCAGGCGAAGGCGGACTGGCGCTCGTAGGCGCCGAGGTCCTGCGGGCCGGATTGATTCGGTATTTGGGGCAGGTCCACCTGCCGATTGCGGCCGTCGAGATCTGCGATGCCGCTGCCTGGAGCGTAGTCGACGCCCAGTGAATCAGGCCGCAGGTGGTAGTCGCCGTGCGGCGCATCGAGGAAGCCCGGTTCGCCTTCCTCAGCTGATCCCGCAGGCAAGCTGGCCGTTTCTGTCGCCAGGATCGAGGACGCCACCACGAGCTTTGCGCCTTGGGCGTCAACGCTGGTGTCTCCGGGCTGGTCAATGATGCTTGTAGTCAGCCCGAGCCCACTGCCAGTCCCGACGCGGATGACGATATGGTTTTCGATGGTGTTGTTGGCGATGGTGGCGTCGTGGATCGCGACGTTCGCGGGCATCTGGTCAAGCCAGATCAAAGCGCCGCTGGTGCTGTTGTCGGCGAGCAGCAGGTCGTAGAGTGACGATGAGAACGATGCGTACTCTGCCGCGACAAGGTTGCCCCCCTCGTTGTTGCGCATCTGGACGCCCCTCGCCTGGAGGTTGCCGAAATGGGACAGCGCGATGCTTGCGCCGCCGGTGGGGTCGCCTAGCGGGTCGCGGTTGCCGTTGCCCGACATCTCACTGCAGATCAGGCCTTGCGCGCAGGCGACGCTGAGCTGTTGCACGTAAAGGATGCTGTCGTCGCTGGCAAAACAGGTTGGAGGCGGCGGGTTGATTCCGGAATGGGACAGGCTGATCAAGCTGCCGGGGCCCGTGCCGTAAATGGCGGCACCGTCGGCGGCAACATTGCCGTCAATGCGGAAGTCGATCAGTTCAAGGTGGCTGTCGATGCCGGTCTGGGTGGAAGCGCCGGCAACGTAGATGGCCCCGCCGAGGCCCGTGGCCGAGTTGTTGGACACCGCCACCGGGTGCCGTGGGTCGGTCGTGAACAGTTGCGCGCAGCTCGCGCCAACGTTGTTGACAACCGCGATGCCGCCGCCGTTCTCTGCGTCGTTCAGTTCAACCACGCCCAATCCGCCGTAGCCCGGCGACCCGATGTATGCCCGTGCGCCATCGGTGACCGCGATGCCGCCGCCGTCGCCGTTGGGTGCATCGTTGTTGAAGATCAGGGTGTCCGGCTGCAGCGCAAGCAGTACGGCGTTGCCGCGCATGTCGATGCCGCCACCCGAGGCGCCGGCGTGGTTGCCGAGGATCAGCGCATGCGAGCCAAGCCTGAGTATGGCTGGATGGTTGGCATCGCCAAAGCCTGCGACATGGATGCCGCCGCCATCGTCGGCGCGATTGTTCTGCACCGTGCTGGTGTCGAGGGCAAGGGACCCGCTGCCTTCGAAGTCGATGCCGCCGCCGTCACCGTGCAGCGGCCCGTCAAGGTCGCCACCGGTGACGTTGAGGTATCGGAGCGTGACATTGCTGCTGCCGCTGATTGAAAGAACCCGTCCGCCATCGCCGCTGCCGTCCAGGGTGACTCGCGGCTGGGTGACCGGACCGCCGCCGCCGCCGCAGCCAAGGTCCGGATCGCAGGCAACCGGCGGGCCGCAACCCACGCCGTCGGCTTCGCCGACCAGGGTCAGCGATTTGTTGGCAAGGCTGAGGTGCTGGTGGGTATAGAGGTGCTCCTGGGTGATGTGGATGACGGTGCCGGGGCAGGTGGCGTTGTCGATGGCCGACTGGATGGTGTCGTCGGTGCACTGGGCATCGGTGGCGGTGTTGCCGACGTACCGATCGGGTGTGATGCCCGGAAAGCACATGGCTTGTGCACGACCGGCGGCAGCGAGGGCCGCTGTCGTGGCAAACACCAAGGCGACGAGAGCAGGGCGATTCATGGCGCAATCTTCTGGGGAAAGGGCTCCACCGCCCAATGCGGACGAGCCACGCCACGAAGAACACCGTCTGCGGGCGGATTGCGACATGGTGCAGAGCGCGGCGGAGCATGGCGGCGGGCACAACGCTGGCGCCGGATCAGCGCCGCGTGGGCTGGAGCAGGCGAGTCGCGGGTGATGCGGCGGTCAGCGTTGCACGGAAGCCATGGTTGGCGCGGCTGCCAAGGGCTGTGCCGCGGCAAGCGCTGCGGCGAGCAGTGGATGGTGGTCCAGCCGCTGTTGTCGGATCAGCCGCAGGGCCTTCGTGGCCGTAGTGCGAGCCTGGGGCAGCGCGTTGCACCGCGCCTGCGCCACGGCCAGCCACAAGCTCGCCTCCAGCACGCGCGGGTGGATCTCGCCCAGCTCGGCGCGCGCATCGGCCAGCGCCGCGTGCAGCCGTCGCGCCGCCGCGTCCGCGGCCCCCGCGCGCAGGTCGATACGTGCCAGGGCGACATCTACGGCAAGAACGCGCGGATCACCGCTGGCAGCCAGCTGCTGGCGCTCAGTGGCCACGCTGGCCTGAAGGTCCACGGGGCAATCGCTGGCAGGGGCTGCGGTGCACGCCAGCAGCAAGCGTGCCCTGGCAAGGAGAACGGGGGTCGGGAACTTGCGCGCCTGCAGGTCGGGAATGGCCGCGACGAGCAGCTCGCGGGCGGCGGCGGGGTTGTCCTCGAGCGCGTCGATGGCGGCCAGCCAGCTGTCCACGCGGCCAAGGCGAGGGCGATCGGTCGCGGTGTGGGCATAGGTTGCTCGCGCCCGCTGCATCTGCGCGCGCGCGGCGGCCAGGTCGCCGCTCATGAACAGGCTGATGGCGGTGCCTGTCAAGGCGTCGCCGTAGACGCTGCTCTGCGTACCAAAGCTCGCCCCGTTCAGTGCCCGTGCCTGCGCACAGCGGTGCTTGGCATGGGCGCGATGCGCCATCAGGGCCTCCATGATGCAGAATTTCTCGATGGTGTAGGCCTCCGCCAACTCCGCCTTGTGCCCGTTCCGCTCATACACGGCCATCGCGCGGTCGAACAGCGCATGCGCCGTGCGCCAATGTCCGGCACGCAAGCTGGCCGAGGCCCAACCGCCCAGGCCGAGCGCGGTTTCGTCGCTGCGCGAGCCGTAATGCGCCAGCTGGAACGCGTATGTGCGCCGCCACGCCTCGATGGCCTGGTTGTACCGGCCCAGGCCTTCGAGCGCCGAGGCGACATCGTTGTAACCGACGCCGACACGCGGGTCATCGGGGCCAAAGGTGCGGATGCGTTCGGCCAGCGCTTCACGTGCCAGTTGCAGCGCTCGCTCGCCCTGGTTCTGGCGATCCTTCACCGCACCCAGCGGCCCGAGCAGGTTGATCAGCGGCTCGCCGTGGATGCCTTTTGCCCGCATGCGCCGATAGGCCTCCTCCAGATCGGGCTCGGCGGCAGCGTAATTTTCCTTTCGCGCGGCGACGTAACCGCGCGCGATCAGGGCGCGGATGCGGTTGATGTCATCGGGCCGCAGACTGCGAGCGGACAGTGTCGCGGCCTGGTTGGCAAGCGCCTCGGCCTTGTCCAGCTCACCGAGGCTCTCGTAGATGCGCGAGAACATGGCCAGCAGGTCGACCCTGCTGCCCACGTCGAGTCCCGGTGCGTGCGCAAGCCGCGCCGTGCTGGCGTCCAGCAGCTGGGTGAGACTGGGTTGCTGACCCGCCGCCACCCCGTGCCGCAGCGGTTCAAACAGCCGCTCGACGAAGTCGCGCACCGCGTTGGCGCGCTGGGCCTCGGTGCGCGCGGCGATGGCTTGCTGCCGCGCAATGCGGGCTTGCCACAGGGCCACGGAGAGTGTTGCGAGGATGGCAACCAGGACGCCAGCGGCGGTGGCCACCGCCCATCGGTGGCGGCTGACAAAGCGGCGCGTGCGATAGGTGCGCGATGGCGGATGCGCCGCCACCGGTTGCCCGGCCAACAGGCGCTCAACGTCGTCGGCCAGGGCACCGGCCGACGGATAGCGATGCTGTGGCTCGGTTTGCGTGGCCTTGGCGGCAATGGCGGCAACGTCGCCGCGCAACACCTGTTTGCCCTGCCGCGCTGCCTCGCGCGGCACGCCGAGCAGCTCGTTCAGCAGCATGCCCAACGCATACACGTCAGTGGCCGTGGTAATCGCTGCGTTGGCGCGTTGCTCAGGCGCGGCGAAGGCCGGGGTGAAGGCCGCGTACAGCGTCTGCGTGCGACGGTCGTCCTGCAGCGTTTTCGAGATGCCAAAGTCGACCAGCTTTACGTCGCCCGAGTTGCTGACCAGCACGTTGGACGGTTTCAGATCGCGATGCACGATCAGCGCGCGATGCGCCGCTTCCACCGCGCGGCAGGCGGCAGCGAACAGGCGCAGGCGGGCTGCCGGATCCAGCGCCTCGTCCTGGGCATACCGGGTGATGGCCCGGCCCTCGACCAACTCGAGGACGATGTAGGCGCTGCCGCTGTCGCTGACCCCGCCCTCGATCAACCGGGCGATTCCCGGATGCTCGAGCTGCGCCAGGACCTCCAGTTCGCGCCGGAACCGGCGTGCGTCTTCGTCGGTGTACAAGCCGTGACGCAGCAGTTTCAAGGCCACGTCCTGGCGCACGCCTGAAATGAGTCGCTTGGCGCGAAAGACGACGGACGAGCCGCCTTCGCCCAGCACTTCGATCAGCTCGAACGAGCCGATGCGGCTGCCCGTCAGCACGTTTGGCAGCGGGAGGGTCCCTATGGCCGTGGCGGTCGCGGCGGCGGCAGTCGTGCCGGGCAGATCTTCCGCTCCAGGGCCGCCATCGAGGGCAAGCATCCGCTCCAGTTGCGCACGCAGCGCATCGTCGCAGCGCGAATCCAGATACGCCGCCCGCTCTGGCGCAGGCAAGTCGACCACCTTTTCAAACAGGTGCCGCAGTCGCGTGACCTGGCCGGCGTCGTCGCTCACGGGTGCGGGATGCGCGTGCCGATGAAGGCGCGGGCAAAGCGCCAGTCGCGATCCACCGTACGCCGCGCCACGCCCAATGTTTCGGCTATCTGCTCCAGCGTGAGGCCGGCGAAATAACGCAGTTCGACCGCCTGCGCGGCACGCGGGTCCTCGCGTTGCAGGTCCTCCAGCGCCGCGTCAAGTGCCAGTGCCTGTTCGGCGCTGTCGATGGCCAGCTTGAGATCATGATCATCCAGTGTCACGCGCTGCCAATGACCGCTCGCGCGCAGCCGCAGGCGGTCGCGTGCACGGTTGATCAGCAGGTGGCGCATGGCACGCGCCGCGTAGGCGAAAAACTGCGCCGGGTGCTCGAAGGCGAGTTCGGCCTCGCCACGATTCATCCGCAGGTACAGCTCGTGCACCAGTTCAGTGGTGTCGAGCGTGTGGCCGGCGCGCGCGCGTAGCTGCGTCGCCGCCATCGCCTTGAGGCGGTCGTACACCTCGGCGAACAGCACCGTCGAGGCCAGCGCGTCACTGGCCTCGCTGGTTCGCGCGTGCCCCGTCCCACTGCCCATGGCGCCTCCACTCCCTGTGCCCATCCTACGCCGTTCGGTGAGTGGCGCGGGCGGCGGGTATGCTTTGCCGACGATCCTCGCCATGGACCACGCGCCGATGCCACAGCCGCTGCCCGCGGAGCTCGAGACCTGGCTTGATGAGCGCTGGGCCGGCCTGCGCGCGCGCGCCGCCGGCATCGAGCCGGTTGCGGACCCGGCGGGGCTGGCGGCCTGGCGGCGCACCCTGCTGGCCAGCGATTTCGCCTTTGACGTGCTGCAGCGGCAGCCGCAGTGGCTGGCTGCGGGCGCCTGCGCCGCGCTCTGCGAAGCGGGCGACGCGGCAGCCGTCGAGGCGCGGGTCAACGATGCACTGAAAGGCCATGAAGGCGACGCCCGCTTCATGGCGGCGCTGCGGCGCGTGCGCCACGCCGAGGCGCTGCGGCTGATCTACCGCAGCGTCAACGGCCTGGATGCGCTGGAGCAGACGCTGGCGCAGACCAGCGCGCTGTACGCGGTCCTGACGTCCGCCGCGCTGGCACGGGCCGAAGCAGCCATCGCCACGCGCCATGGCCAAGCCCGCGCGGCCGACGGCAGCGTGCAGCGGCTGGTGGTGCTGGCCATGGGCAAGCTGGGTGGCGGGGAATTGAATTTCTCCTCCGACATCGACCTGATCCTGGCCTACGGCGAAGCCGGCGAAAGCGACGGGCCGCGGCCGCTCAGCAACGACGAGTACTTCACCCGGCTGGGCCGCGAGCTGGTGCGGCTGCTGGCCGAGCGCACCGCCGACGGCAGCGTGGCCCGCGTCGACCTGCGGCTGCGCCCCTTCGGCCGCAGCGGACGGCTGGCGCTGTCGTTCGAGGCCATGGAGCAGTACTACCAGCGCGAGGGCCGCGACTGGGAGCGCTACGCCTGGATCAAGGCGCGGCCGCTGGCGGGCGACATTGCGGCCGGCGAGCGCCTGATCGAGACGCTGCGGCCCTTCGTTTACCGCCGCTACCTCGATTACACCGCCTTCGCCGGCCTGCGCGAGATGAAGGCGCTGATCGACGCGGAGGTCGGCCGCAAGGAGCTGGACGACAACATCAAGCTGGGTGCCGGCGGCATCCGCGAGATCGAGTTTTGCGTGCAACTGCTGCAGCTGATCCGCGGCGGCCGCGAGACCGACCTGCGGGTGCGCGGCCTTCTGGACGCGCTGGCGGTGTGCGAGCGGCGCGGGTTGGTCGACCAGGCCAGCGCCGGCCGCTTGCGCGCGGCCTACATTTTCCTGCGCCAGCTGGAAAACCGCCTGCAGATGTTCGCCGACGCCCAGACCCACAGTGCGCCGGCCGACAGCGTGGCGCGGCAACGCATTGCGCTGGCGCTGGACTACCCGGACTGGCCGGCGCTGGCAGCGGACCTGGAGCGCCACCGCGCAGTGGTCCGCGCTGAATTCGCGGCGCTGCTGTTGCCGCACGCGGGTGCCAACGCCGAGTCCGCCGCGGCGGCTGACGTGGCGCTGTGGCGGGCCGCCGTCGACGGCGACCTCAGCGATGCCATGCTGGAGGCGCGCGGCTTCGTGCCAGGCGCGGCGGTGCGCGCCGAGCTGGCGGCGTTGCCCGGTGCGGCGGCGGTGCGGGCGATGTCGGCGCGCTCGGCCGCGCGGCTGGACCGCCTGATGCCACACCTGCTGGCGGCGGCGCAGGCCAGCGTCGCCCCGGTCGAGGGGCTGCGCCGGCTGTGCCGGCTGGTGCAGGCGGTGGCGCGGCGCTCGTCGTACCTCACGCTGCTGGAGGAGCAGCCGCTGGCGCGCCAGCGGCTGGCCGCCTTGTGCGCCGACAGCGCCTGGCTGGCCGAGCGCGTCATTGCCCAGCCGCTGCTGCTCGACGACGTGCTGGACCCACGCATCGACCAGCTGCCGCTGCGCCGGGCGGAAATCACCGCCACCATCGGCGAGGCCCTGGCCAACCTGGACCGGCACGATGCCGAGGCCGAGCTGGAGCGCCTGGCCGAGACCCGTGCCAGCCTCGCCTTCAGGCTGGGTCTTGCCTTTCGCGACGGCCAGGTGGAGGCGCCGGCGACGGCGCGGCGGCTTGCGGCGCTTGCCGAGGCGGTGGTTGCGGCGGTCCTGGTGCTGGCACGAGCCGACCTGCGAGGCCGGCACGGCATGCTGGGCGACGGTGGTGGATTTGCCGTGCTCGGTTACGGCAGCCTCGGCGGCGCCGAGCTCGGCTTTGCCTCCGACCTCGACCTGGTGTTTGTCTACGACGAGGCGCTGGCCACGCAGCGTAGCGATGGCCCGCAGCCGCTGGAGGGCACGGTCTGGCTGCAGCGCCTGGCCCAGCGCATCGTGCACTGGCTGGGCGCCCTGCATCGCGGCGGGCGGCTCTACGAGGTCGACACGCGCTTGCGGCCGGACGGCTCCAAGGGGCTGCTGGTGACCAGCATGCCGGCGTTTGCCGGCTACCAGCGCGAGCGGGCCTGGAGCTGGGAGCACCAGGCCCTGCTGCGCGCGCGTGGCGTGGCCGGCGACGGTGCGCTACTGGCGCGCTTCGACGCGCTGCGCCGCGACATCGTCTGTGCGCCACGCGACCCCGCGCGGGTGCGCGCCGAGGTATCCGACATGCGCGTCCGCTGGCGACGCGAGCGCGACCGCTCGGACGCCAGGCGGATCGACCTCAAGCAGGGCCGCGGCGGCCTGGTCGATCTGGAATTCATGCTGCAGGGCCTGGTGCTGGCGCACGCCGCCGCGCATCCGGCACTGGCGCGCGGGCACAGCACACCGCAGTGGTTGTGCGCCTGCCGCGACGCCAGCCTGCTTCCGGCCGCAGCCACCGAGGCGCTGGCTGCGGCCCATGCACGGCTACTCGGCCGCTCGCTGCGCTGCGCGCTGGACGCGCGCCCGCGGCTGGTCGAGCGCGACCCCGACATCGACGCCGCCAGTACCACCATTGCCCGTGCCGCCCAGGCTGCCGGATTCGATCTTTGAGCGGCCGGGCATGGGGCATGGAGAATGGGAAATCGGAGGAGCGCGGCGCGGGCGGCGGGGGGCTTCGTTGCGTGTGCGGCCGCGCGACGTTCGTGCGAAGCCCCGAATCGCAGGTTGGCGGTGAGCGCAGCGACTGGCCCGAAGGGCAGGCCGCAGGATTGCGGCCTGACACGCCGTGCCCGGCACGATCCGGCCCTACGCTTTTGGTCCGGGTCCCGAGTCCCGGGTCCCGGGTCCCGGGTCCCGATCCCAGCCCCAAACCTAGCGCCGCGCCAGCAGGCGCCTGCGCAGCTCGGCGCCGATGTCGCCGGTCTCCCGCAGCGGCTGGGTCGGCGACACCGCGGCCGCCTGCAGGTCGTGCAGCCACCCGCCGCTGCGCAGCGCCGTGTGGAAGCGGGCCAGCTTCTCCGGCAGCGGGCCCGGGACCAGGGTCAGCACGGGCGAGCCACTGGCCGCGGCTTCGGACAGCATGTTGACCGAATCGGGCGTCACCACCGCACGGTCGGCCCAGGCAAGGATGCCCGCGTAGGGATTTCGGCCGTCGGTGTCGCGGGTGAAGGCGAGGCCGGGAAAAGGCGCCAGGCCCTCGCGCAGCGCGTGCGCAAACTCGGCCGGCGTGCGCGGCGAGGCGCTCAGCATGAAGCTGCCACCGTCGCGCGCCTGCAGCGCCAGCAGGCCGTCCAGCAGGGCCCGCGCATGCGCGGCATCGAAGGCCACGCCGCGGCGCGGGCCGCCCAGCAGCACCGCCGTGCGTGGCTGTGGCAGCTCGGCCAGCTCCGGGAAGTCGGCGCGCCCGGTGGCCAGCCAGGCCGAGTCCACAGGGTTGAGCGAGCCCAGCGGGTTGAGCACGTTGTCGCCGCGCACGGCATCGTGCTGCGGTGCGATCACCATGTCCCAGTGGCGCGGCGTGATGCGGGGGTCAAGGATTTGCACGCAAAAACAGGCGCCATGGGAGTTGCGCCGCAACCAGCGCGTCACCCAGGCCGCCGCCCGGCCGCAGCCGATCGCCAGCGGTGGCCACGGTGGCCGCAGCCGGCGCCGGGTGTCGTTGTCAATGGCAAACTGTGCGGCGCGCGGCAGGTGCGGCGCCGACCATGCCCACGGTGGCCGCAGGCCGACCACGATCTCGGCCGGTACCAGCCCGGCCGCGCGCGCCAGTGCCCGCGCCTGGCGCAGGTTTCCGGCGGCACCGTCGGTGATGATCCAGGCATCATTCATGGCGAGTTAAGCGGCGGGTCACGGAGATGTGCGTTTGACCTTGTCGCACGGTCGGTGAAACGATAAACCGAGCCGGCCGTATGCGCCAGATGCCCTTTCCCCTCTCGTCGCCCAGGAGTCACGATCATGAGCTTGTTTGCCCGCCTCGCCGTCGCCGCGCTGCTTTGCGGTGGCGTCGCCGTCGCCGCCCATGCGGAAACGCGCACCTACGCGATGGACCCCAACCACACCGACATCGTGGTCACCTGGACGCATTTCGGCTACTCGCACCCCAGTGCGATGTTCAACCACATCACGGGCACCATCACCTACGACCCCAATGATCCGTCGAAGGACTCGGTCGAGGCCACCATCCCGATCTCCAGCGTGCACACCGCCTCGCCGGCGCTGGACGAGCACCTGCAGGGCAGCGATTTCTTCGACGCCTCCAAGTATCCCGACGTCATCTTCAAGAGCACCAAGGTCACCAGGGGCGACGGCCCCGACAAGCTCAAGGTCATGGGCAACCTGACGGTCCACGGCAAGACCGCGCCAGTCACGCTGGATGTCACCGTCAACAAGGCGGGGATCAACCGTGGCAAGCACCAGGTCGCCTTCAACGCCACCACCACGCTGAAGCGCTCCGACTTCGGCGTTGACCTCTACGCACCGACCGTCAGCGACGAGGTCACGCTGATCATGACCACCGAAGCCACCGCCACCGAGCCCGACCCCGAGGCGCCCGAACCCAAGGGCAAGTGATCGCGTAGGTCGGGCTGGCGCCGAAGGCGCGAGCGTGCTCGCGACCGGCTCGCGCCGGGGCTCGACGATACCGAGCGCCTGCACGCAGGCGCATCGGCGGCGCCGCGACGCCTGACGGAGCGGTAGGTTGGCGGTGAGCGCAGCGAACCCCAACACGCCATGCCTGCTCGCGCCGCGACCATGCCGCAGGCCGTAACCCGGGATTGCGGCACGCCAAGTCGCCTGCACCCACACTCCTGCGGTTGCGGTGCGGACGCGCCGGGTCAGCGGTCGAGCTCGCCCCAGCGCGCGTAGGCGGCATCCAGCTCCGCCTGCAGCGCGGCCAGCGCCTCGTTGGCGGCGACGATGGCGGCGCTGTCCTGGCGGAAAAACGCCGGCTCGCTCATGGCCGCGGTGCGTTCGGCGATCTCGCCCTCCAGCGCTTCGATGCGCGCCGGCAAGGCTTTCAGCTCGCGGGCCTCGAACGGCGCCAGTCGCTTGCGCGCCTGCGCGTCGCCGGCACCGGCCGTGCTGCCGGCCTTTGCACCCGTCGATGCCGCCGGCGTTGCCCCGTTGTCCGCTCGCGCCGCGCCCGTCGCTTCCGCTGATGTCCCAGCCGACGGTGTCGCCGCGGGCCCCGGTTGCGGCCGCTGCCGCAGCCAGTCGGCGTAACCGCCGACGTACTCGCCGACCCGGCCGCCGCCTTCCAGCGCGATCGTGCTGGTGACCACATTGTCGAGAAACGCGCGGTCGTGCGAGACCAGCAGCAGCGTGCCGGCGTAGCCGGCCAGCACCTCCTCCAGCAGCTCCAGCGTCTCGATATCCAGGTCGTTGGTCGGCTCGTCCATCACCAGCAGGTTGGACGGCTGCGCGAACAACCGCGCCAGCAGCAGCCGGTTGCGCTCGCCGCCGGACAACCGCGTGATCGGCGCACGTGCCCGCTCGGGCGTGAACAGGAAGTTCTGCAGGTAGCCCATGATGTGCGTGCGCTTGCCGTCGAGCTCGATGAATTCGCGGCCCTCGGCGACGTTGTCCAGGGCGTTGCGCCTGTCGTCGAGTTGCGCGCGGTGCTGGTCGAAGTAGGCAATCTCCAGCCCGGTCCCGAGCGTCGCCTCGCCGCGTTGCGGCACCAGCTGGCCGAGCATGATCTTCAGCAGCGTGCTCTTGCCGGCGCCGTTGGGGCCGATGATTCCAACGCGGTCGCCACGCAGGATCTTCGTGCTGAAGTCGTCGATCAGCACTTGGCCACCGTAGGCCTGGTGCACGTGGGCAAGTTCAATCACCTTGCGCCCGGAGACCTGCGCGCCCGCCAGGGCCATCGCGGCGTTGCCGGCCTGCTCGCGGCGCCGCGCACGCTCCATGCGCAGGGCCTTGAGCGCGCGTACGCGGCCCTCGTTGCGGGTGCGCCGCGCCTTGATGCCTTGGCGGATCCACACTTCCTCCTGCGCCAGCTTCTTGTCGAAGGCCGCGTTGGCCTGGGCCTCGGCGTGCAGGCGCTCCTCGCGGCGGCGCAGGTAATTGTCGTAGTCGCCGGGCCAGTCGGTGAGCTGGCCGCGGTCGATCTCGACGATGCGCGTGGCCAGCGCGCGCAGGAAGCTGCGGTCATGGGTGACAAAGACGATGGCGCCTGCAAACTGCTTGAGGAAACCTTCCAGCCAACCGATGGCCTCGATGTCCAGGTGGTTGGTCGGCTCGTCCAGCAGCAGCACGTCGGGCTGGCGCACCAGCGCGCGGGCCAGCAGCACGCGGCGCTTCATGCCGCCGGACAGCGAAGCGAAGTCGGCCTCGTCCGGGAGTTCCAGCAGCGCCAGCACGTCCGCCACGCGGCGGTCGAGGTCCCAGCCGTTGCGGGCCTCGATCTGCGTCTGCACCTCGCCCATGGCGTCAAACTCGCCGGCCGCCAGCAGGTGGTGGTAGCGCGCCAGCAGGTGGCCAAGATCGCCAAGGCCGTCGGCGACCACGTCGAACACATTGCCGGCGGTATCGCTCGGCACCTCCTGCGCCATGCGCGCGATCACCACGCCGCCCTGCCGCCGCACCTCGCCGTCGTCGGGCACGATGTCGCCCGCGATCAGCCGCAGCAGCGTCGACTTGCCTTCGCCATTGCGGCCAACCACGCACAGCCGCTCGCCCGCCTCGACGGCGAGGCCGACGCGTTCGAGCAGGAGCGGGCCGCCGACGCTGTAGTCGACGTCGATCAATTGCACCAGGGACATGCCGCCATTGTATGGCGTCGCCGAGGCCCGGCCAAAGCGAAGCCGCGTGAAGCATTGACATCGGCGGGTGCAGGCGGTCGGCGTCACAGGTTGTCGGCGCTGGTGAGGGTGACACCGACGAACGGGTGCCGGCTGCGATGGTGAGCGCATCGCTTCGCCGTGGCGCACATGGAATCAGCTCGTGGCGATTGGCAGGCGCGCGCGGCGACGCTAAGCTGGGCGGCTTTCCCGGCGGAGCGCGCGCGTGTCCAGTGCATCACCAGAGCAGGCGGCGCCCAAGGCACAGGCGATCACTAAGCCCGGCGGGCTGCTACGCCTGTGGCCCGGCCTGGCGCTGGCGCTGCTGGTGGCGGCGGTGGCCTGGCAGCTCGGGCGTTGGGAGCCGCTGGTCGGCGGCCCGGTGTTCGGCATCGTGCTCGGGCTGGTGGTGCGCGCGCTGTGGACGCCGCCGACGTATTGCGCGCCGGGCCTGCGGTTTGCCTCGCGCAAGGTGCTGCAGGGTTCGATCGTCGTGCTGGGCCTCGGCCTCGGCCTGGGCCAGGTGGCGCAGACCGGCCTGCGCTCGCTGTCGGTGACCGCGGTCACCATCGCGGCCGCCTTCGTCGCCGCCGCCGTGCTCGGCCGGCTGCTCGGCGTGCCGTCGAAGCTGAAGCTGCTGATCGGCGTCGGCACCGCCATCTGCGGCGCCTCGGCGATCGCCGCGGTCACGCCGATCGTCGAGCCAGACGAGCACGAAACCGCCTACGCCATCTCCACCATCTTCCTGTTCAACGTGATCGCGGTGCTGGCCTTCCCGCTGCTCGGCCACCTGATGCACCTGTCCGACGCCGGCTTCGGCCTGTGGGCGGGCACGGCAATCAACGACACCTCGTCAGTGGTCGCCGCCGGCTACAGCTACAGCCAGGCGGCCGGCGACTTCGCCACCATCGTCAAGCTCACCCGCGCCACGCTGATCATCCCGATCTGCCTGCTGCTGGCCGCCGCGGTCGCCTGGCGCCACCGCCGCGCTGGCCAGCATGGCGGCACTGGCTTCAGCCTGAGGCGCGTGTTCCCGTGGTTCATCGCCTGGTTCGTGCTCGCCTCGGTGCTGTGCAGCGTCGGCGGCGTGCCGGACGCCTGGCAGCCGGTCATCCACCGGATCGCCGAGGCGCTGATCGTCGTCGCGCTCAGCGCCATCGGCCTCGGCTCCGACCTGCGCCGGATGCTGGCCAGCGGCGCGCGCCCGCTGCTGCTCGGCTTCGGCGTCTGGGCCGCCGTCGCCCTCGGCAGCCTCGGCATGCAGTTCGTCCTCGGCCAGCTGTAACTGCGCGTGTCAGGCAACGCCGATGGTGCGGATCAGGCAGCCTGCTGCATCCAATGGCCGCTGTCGGCCACGGCCATTTCGATTCGTGCTTCTGCGGCGCGCGCAGCACGATCCAGCGAATTGAATCGCTGGATCATCGCGCGCAGCTCGGCGTTGCCGCTCATCGTTTCCTTCACGAGGGCCCGCAGCAGCAGGTCGACCTGTTGCGGTACCGGAGTGCGTGCCCGCTCCCAGAGCGACACGGTCTGTTCCTCGACATCAAATATATGTGCGAGCTGCCGCTGTGACATGTCCAGTTCCTTGCGCAGGAACTTGAACGTCTTCGCGTCGAGCGACGAAGGCGAATCGATGATGGCGGTTGCAAGTGCGCAATGCAGGCCATCGACGTCCTGGATTGAAACGACCTCCTCGCCGGATTTCGTCCGACCGCTGGTATAGCCGTTTCGGAGGTACACGTTGTCCAGACCGCACCCCTTGTAGCGGTACATGGAAGGCTCCATAGCTGTCTCTCTCGCAGGCCCTGTCGGGCGTCTTTTTCAGTACACGGTTATGACGATTACTGTCTGACCCATCAGATCCACGTCAACGGCGCCACGACATGCACCAGTTGCCCGGCCGTGTCCATGGCTGGACCCATAATATGTATGGGTGAAGAAATGTGCAATTTCCTTGTTGCAACGTCAAACCTTGGCCTCCACACTGGCTTTCGGGCAAAAAAGGAAAGAGATCTTCAATCAGCCGCGGTTATTTGAAAGATTCTTGCATTTTCTTTCAATGCTGGCTAGGCTTTGAAAGCAGACTTTGACGGCGAGGAGCCAAGGTGAATCCAGCGGACTTCCACGCGCCGGAGGCCGGGACGGTGATCCGTACCGCCCAGGGGTTTGCCAGCTTCGTGCCTGCCCCGCTGCCCCCGCCCATCCTCTTTGAAGCCAACCTGGTACGGGCGCTGTCCCGCGCGGATGCCGCATTGAGCGAACTGTCCGGGCTCGGCCGGGTGCTGCCCAATCCGCACCTGTTGATCGCGCCCTACCTGCGCCGCGAGGCGGTGCTCTCGTCACGCATCGAGGGTACCCAAGCGAGTCTTGCCGACCTGCTCGCCGAGGAAGCAGGCCAACCGCCCCAAGCGGGCCCCGACGACGTGCTTGAAGTCCGCAATTACGTGACCGCGCTTGAGTACGGTATCGGCCGCCTTGACACACTGCCCCTGTCGTTGCGCCTGGTGCGCGAACTGCACGGCAAGCTGATGCAGGGCGTGCGCGGCGAACACATGACGCCCGGCCAATTCCGTCGCAGCCAGAACTGGATCGGCCCAGCAGGAAGCACGCCCGCAAACGCTCCCCATGTGCCGCCACCGGTCAACGAGATGAAGCAGGCGCTTGGCGATTGGGAACTGTACCTGCACCGGCGCGACGAGTTGCCCGACCTGATCCAGTGCGCGCTCATGCACGAGCAGTTCGAGGCGATCCACCCGTTCCTGGACGGCAACGGTCGCGTCGGCCGGCTACTGGTCACGCTGTTCCTGATCGAGCGCGACCGCCTCGCCCAGCCACTGCTGTACTTGTCCGAATACATCGAGCGGCACCGACAGGACTACTACGCGCACCTGCAGCGGGTGCGCACGCACGGCGACTGGATTGCATGGCTGCACTACTTTCTCGAAGGCGTGCGCTGGAGCGCGACACGTGCAGCCCGCCAGGCGCGCGAATTGATGGACTTACGCGAGACAATGCGGCGCCAGGTTGCCGATTCACCCAAGGCGCTGGCGCTGGTCGATGCCTTGTTTGTCAACCCGCACCTCAACGCGGCACGGGTCAAGCAGTTGCTGGGCGTATCCGATCCCACCGCGCGCGTGGCGCTGGCTGAACTTGAGCGTGCCGGCCTGATCGTCGAGACCAGCGGCCGTGCATGGGGCCGGCGCTACCTGGCGCGCGGGGTGCTGCGAGCCATCGAGATGCCAAGCGATACCACTGAGGACTGAACACCTTGCGCCATGGCAACAGCGGACCAGGTCAAATGCCAGGACTGAACTGGCGGGGTGATCAACGCGCGGCGCGTCGGTCGGCAGGTGCCGCTCCCGTCAGAGTTTGGCGTCGGCGCGCAGTGCCTCGGCCTTGTCGGTCTTTTCCCAGGAGAACGCGGTGAAGGACTCGCCGTTGGGCAGCGTCACCGCGCGCGGCGTGCGGCCGAAGTGGCCGTAGCTGGCAGTCTGCCGGTACATCGGGTGGATCAGGTCGAGCATCTTCAGGATGCCGAACGGGCGCAGGTCGAAATGGCGGCGGATCAGCTCCTCGATCTTCTCGTCGTCGATCTTGCCGGTACCAAAGGTCGTCACCGCAATCGAAGTCGGGCGGGCCACGCCGATGGCGTAGCTGACCTGCACCTCGCAGCGGTCGGCGAGGCCCGCCGCCACCACGTTCTTGGCCACGTAGCGCGCGGCGTAGGCGGCGCTGCGGTCGACCTTGGACGGGTCCTTGCCGGAGAACGCGCCGCCACCGTGGCGGCCCATGCCGCCGTAGGTGTCGACGATGATCTTGCGCCCGGTCAGGCCGCAGTCGCCGACCGGCCCGCCGATCACGAACTTGCCGGTGGGGTTGATGTGGAACTGGGTGCCCTTGTGCAGCCACTTGGTGGGGAGCACCGGCTTGAGGATGTGCTCGCGCACCGCCTCGATCAGGTCCTTCTGCTTCACTTCCGGGGCGTGCTGGGTCGACAGCACCACGGCGTCGATGCCGACTGCGTCATTGTCCTCGTAACGCAGCGTGACCTGGCTCTTGGCGTCCGGGCGCAGCCACGGCAGCGGCGAATTCCTCTGCTTGCGCACCTTCGCCTGCTGCTCCACCAACCGGTGGGCGAAGTGGATGGCCGCGGGCATGAAGGTCTTGGTCTCGTTGGTAGCGTAGCCGAACATCATGCCCTGGTCGCCGGCGCCCTGGTCCTCCGGCTTCTTGCGGTCGACGCCGCGGTTGATGTCGGGCGACTGCTTGCCGATCAGGTTGAGGACGCCGCAGGTGGCGCCGTCGAAACCGACGTCGCTGGAGTTGTAGCCGATCTCCAGGATCACCTCGCGCGCCAGCGCCTCGATGTCCACCCAGGCGTCGGTGGTGATCTCGCCGGCGATGATGGCGACGCCGGTCTTGACCATGGTCTCGCAGGCGACGCGGGCGTTCTTGTCCTGGGCCAGGATCGCGTCGAGCATCGCATCGGACAGCGCGTCGGCGACCTTGTCCGGGTGGCCCTCGGAAACCGATTCGGAGGTGAAGAGGGTGCTGCTCATCGGCGTTATATCCTTCCGTACGGATACAAAGATAAAAGAGGCCGACATCATACACGCGGCGCCGCCATTTTGCAGGTGCGCGGAAAAGGGGACGGAGGCAATTAGCCGCGGCGTGGTTGTCTCCCTTTCCCCTTTGCCCTAATTGCCTCCGTCCCCTTTTCCGGTCCTTTTCCGGGTGGCCTCAGGCCGCCTGCGCCAGCCCGTCCGCCAGCGCCGCGAAGTACTCGCGCGTCAGGCGCAGCTGCTCGCCGGCGCTCTCGGTGCGCGTGGCGACCGCACGGAACGCGGCGTTCTCCGGCCGATCCTTGGCGTACCAGCCCAAGTGCTTGCGCGCGATGCGCAGGCCCTGGTGCTCGCCGTAGAAGGCGTACAAGTCCTGCAGATGGCCGCAGAGGATCGCGCCGACCTCGGCCGGCGTCGGTTCCGGCAGCAGTTCGCCGGTGGCGAGGTAGTGCGCGATCTCGCGGAAAACCCAGGGCCGGCCCTGGGCGCCGCGGCCGATCATCAGGCCATCGGCGCCGGTGGCGTCCAGCACGTGCCGCGCGCGCTGCGGCGTCAGCACGTCGCCGTTGGCCCAGACCGGGATGCGGACGGCGGCCTTGACCGCCGCGATCGTCTCGTATTCCGCCTCACCCTCGTAGCGGTCGGCGCGGGTGCGCCCATGCACACCGAGCGCGGCGATGCCGCTGTCCTCGGCGATGCGGGCGACGGTCAGTGCGTTCTTGTGCTCGCGGTCCCAGCCGGTGCGCATCTTCAGCGTCACCGGCACGTCCACGGCGCGCGCCACTGCCGCGCAGATGCGCGCCACCAGCGGCTCGTCCTGCAACAAGGCCGAGCCGGCCCAGACGTTGCAGACCTTCTTCGCCGGGCAACCCATGTTGATGTCGATGATCTGCGCGCCGTGCTCGACGTTGTAGCGCGCGGCCTCGGACAGCATCGCCGGGTCGTGGCCGGCGATCTGCACCGCCACCGGCTCGGGTTCGCCGACGTGGTCCATGCGCCGCAGCGACTTGGTGGTTTGCCACAGGCGCGGGTCCGAGGTGGTCATCTCGGACACGGCGAGGCCGGCGCCGAGCCGCTTGCAAAGCAGCCGGAACGGCTTGTCGGTGACGCCGGCCATCGGCGCCAGCGCCACCGGCGGGTCGATTGCGTAAGGGCCGATTTGCATGCGCGCATTGTAACGGTGGCATGGCCCTCCTTCGCGGAAGGAGCGGTCGCCTGCACGCAGGCTTCTACCGTTGCGCCAAGGCCAGGTAGCGCTCGTGCAGGGCGGTGACGGCGGCATCGAGGGCCTTCTCGTCGCCGTTGTTGTCGATGACGTCGGTGGCCAGCGCCAGGCGCTGCTCGCGGCTCGCCTGCGCGGCGATCATCCGCTCTGCCAGGGCGGCGTCGATGCCGTCGCGCAGCATCAGGCGGTGCCGCTGCGTTTCCGGCGACACGTCCACCACCAGCACCCGATCGACCCAGGCGTATTGCGGCCAGGTTTCGGCCAGCAGCGGAATGTCCAGCAGCACGTAAGGGCCACGCGCCGCGACCACCTGCTCGCGCAGCGTACGCATCACGCGCGGGTGCACGATCGCCTCCAGCTGCTGGCGCGCCTCGGCGTCGTCGAAGACACGCCGCCGCAGGGCCGCACGATCCAGGCGGCCGGCGTCGTCGATGAACCCGGCGCCGAAAACCCGCGCCACCTCGGCCACGCCGTCGCTACCGGGCGCGAGCGCCGCGCGGGCGGCGCTGTCGGCGTCGGCAACCGCCACGCCCAGGGCCGCAAACCGCCGCGCCACCGCCGACTTGCCGGCGGCGACGCCGCCGGTCAACGCGACCACGTAGCGGCCGGTCACGGCCGGCGAGGGCGCCGCAGTTGGCGACGGGTTGCGGTCGGGCGCGGCAGGCATGCGGCTAGGGTACCTGATCGGCCGCAGGCGACTGCGTGCAGGCGACCCCCGGACATGTGGTCACGCGACGGACCGGCGCGGCAACGCACCTAGTGCAGCATCAGCCCCAGATACCAGCGCGATGCTGCGTCGCCGGCCACCAGCCACACCCAGCCGGCGGCGGCCAGGAACGGGCCGAACGGGATCGGCACCGAGCGGTCCTGGCCACGCACCGCCAGCATCGTGCCGCCGACGATGGCGCCGATCAGCGACGACAGCAGCGCGATGGGCAGCAGCGCCAGCGGGCCCATCCAGGCGCCCAGCGCGGCCAGCAGCTTGAAGTCGCCGAAGCCCATGCCTTCCTTGCCGGTGGCCAGCTTGAAGCCCCAATACACCAGCCACAGGCTGAGGTAGCCAACGGCGGCGCCGATGATCGCGTGCACCGGGTCGACGAACAGCGGCACCAGCGACAGCAGCAGGCCCAGCCACAGCAACGGCAGGGTCATCGAATCCGGCAACAGCTGGGTGCGCGCGTCGATGCCGGCCATCGCCAGCAGCAGCCAGGTGAACACCAGCGCCGCCGGCGTCTCCCAGTTCAGGCCGAAGCGCCAGACGATGATGGCGCTGGCGACGGCGCACAGCAGTTCGACCAGCGGGTATTGCAGCGAGATCGGCGCGCGGCAATGCCGGCAGCGGCCGCGCAGCACCAGCCACGACAGCAGCGGGATGTTCTCCAGCGGCCCCAGCCGATGCTTGCAATTGGGGCAATGCGAAGGTTCGCGCACGATGCCCGGCGGCGGCGCCTCGTCCGCCTCCATTTCCAGCATCTCGCGGGCCTGGTCGCGCCAGGCGTGCATCAGCCGCGCCGGCAGGCGCAGGATCACCACATTGAGAAAGCTGCCGACGATCAGCCCGAGCACGCCGCCGGCGGCAACCCAGGCAGCCAGCGGCAAACCGTCGAACGCGGTCAAAACGTGCCGGCCAACTTGAAGATCGGCAGGTACAGGGCGATGACCATGCCGCCGACGACCACGCCGAGGATCACCATGATCAGTGGTTCAAGCAGCGTGCTCAGCGTGTCGACGGCGTTGTTCACCTCTTCCTCGTAGAACTCCGCAACCTTGAACAGCATGCTGTCCAGGGCGCCGGACTCCTCGCCGATGGCGGTCATCTGCACCACCATGTTGGGGAAGAGGTTGGTCTGGCGCATCGCCAGCTGCAGCTGGTGGCCGACCGCCACGTCGTCGCGCATTTTGCGGACCGCGTCGCCGTAGGTGATGCTGCCGGTGGCGCCGGCCACCGAATCCAGCGCCTCGACCAGCGGCACGCCGGCGTGGAAGGTGACGCCGAGGGTGCGGGCGAAGCGGGCGATGGCGGACTGGCGCAGGATGTTGCCGAACACCGGCGCGCGCAGGCCCGCGCGATCCAGCAGATGCTGGAAGGCGACCGAGCGTTTCTTGAAGAAAATGAAGACGGTGATGGTGCCAACCAGGATCAGCAGCACCATCCACCAGTAGCTGGTCATGAAGTGCGAGGCCGACACCACCAACTGGGTCAGCGCCGGCAGGTCGGCACCGGCGTTGGCGAACACGCTCTGGAATACCGGCACCACGAAAATGAGCATGATCACGCAGACCAGGAATGCAACTGCCATCACCATGACGGGATAGAAGAGCGCCTTCTTGATCTTCTTCTTGATGGCTTCCATCCGCTCCTTGTAGGTGGCCACCGTGTCCAGCACGGTATCCAGCACGCCGGCCGACTCACCGGCCTGCACCAGGTTGCGGTACAGCTCGTCAAACTCGACCGGGTATTGGCCCATCGCCTCGTGCAGCGCCGAGCCGCCTTCGACGCCCTGCTTGACGTCGGTGAGGATCTTCTTGAAGCGCGGGTTGCGCTGACCACCAGTGATGATGTCGAAGGCCTGCACCATCGGCACGCCCGCCGCCATCATGGTGGCGATCTGGCGGCTGAAAACGGCAACGTCGCCGGGCTTGACCGCCTTGCCGCTGGAACCGAACAGTGGCTTGGGCTTGGGCTTGACGCTCTGCGGGTTCATGCCCTGGCGGCGCAGCTCGGCTTTCACCAGTGCCGCGTTCTTGCCGGACATCTCGCCGCGCATCTTCTGGCCGCGCTTGTCCAGCGCCACCCAGTCGTAAATGTCGGTCTTGCTCACGGCGGCGCGGTTGGCGCCACGCAATTGGGCAGCTCGAGTTGAGGCGGTCGCGGTAGCCATGGTGGGGCCTGCTAATCCTTGGTGACGCGGTTGAGTTCGGTCAGGTCGGTGATGCCTTGGCTGACCTTCAGCAGCGCCGACTGGTGGAGATCGCGGATGCCGAGCTCGCGGGCCCGCTCGCTGATCTGCAGGGCGCTGCCGCCCTCGAGGATGATGCGCTGGATGTCGTCGCTCATCGGCATCACCTCATAGATGCCGACGCGGCCCTTGTAGCCACCCGCACAGCCGTGGCAGTCGCCCGCGGTGAACAGGTTCAGCCCGGCATCGATGTCGGCCTGGGTGAAGCCCTCGGACAACAGCGCCGCGTCCGGCAGCTTCAGCGGCTGCTTGCAGTCGTGCAGGCGGCGCGCCAGGCGCTGGGCAATAACCAGCGTCACCGACGAGGTGATGTTGTACGGCGCGACGCCCATGTTCATCAGGCGTGCGATGGTCTGCGAGGCGTCGTTGGTATGCAGGGTGGACAACACCATGTGGCCCGTCTGCGCGGCCTTGATCGCGATCTCGGCTGTTTCCAGGTCGCGGATCTCGCCGACCATGATCACGTCTGGATCCTGGCGCAGGAACGAACGCAGCGCGGCGGCAAAAGTCATGCCTCGCTTGGTGTTCTGCTGCACCTGGTTGACGCCGTCGACGCGGATTTCCACCGGGTCCTCGACGGTCGAGATGTTGCGGCCTTCGGTGTTGAGGATGTTCAGCGCGGTGTACAGCGATACCGTCTTGCCCGAGCCGGTGGGGCCGGTGACCAGCACCATGCCGTAGGGCTTGGCGATGGCGTCGAGGTAGAGCTTCTTCTGGTCTTCCTCGTAGCCCAGCTTGTCGATGCCCATGCGCGCGGCCGAGCCGTCGAGGATGCGCAGCACGATCTTCTCGCCAAACAGCGTCGGCAGCGTGCTGACGCGAAAATCCACCGCCTTGGTCTTGGACAGGTTGAGCTTCATGCGCCCGTCCTGCGGCACGCGGCGCTCGGCGATGTCCAAGCCGCTCATCACCTTGAGGCGCGACGACAGCCGCGGGCTGAGCTGGATCGGCGGGCTGGCCACCTGGTGCAGCATGCCGTCCATGCGCAGGCGCACACGGTACTTGTGCTCGTAGGGCTCGAAATGGATATCGGAGGCGCCGCGCTTGATGGCGTCGACCAGGATCTTGTTGACAAACTTGACCACCGGCGCTTCGTCGCCGGTGCTGACCTCGTTGGCGCTGTCGTTGCTCTGGCTGCCGGCCTCGGACTCCAGCGTGTCCAAGCCCTCGGCATCGTCAAGGTCATCCATGGTGGTGCTTTGCGACGCCAGCACCTGCTCGGTGATGCGCGTCAGGTCGTGCTGGTCAACCAGCAGCGGCTCGACCACCGAATTGGAATGGAAGCGGATGTCGTCCAGCGCGTGCGAATTGGTCGGGTCGGAGATGCCCACGAACAGCCGGTTGCCGCGGCGGAACAGCGGCAGCGCCTTGTGCTTGAGGATCAGCTCCTCGCTGACCACGTTCTCCGGGATGCAGGCCCGGTCCATGGCATTGATGTCGAACAGCGGTATGCCGAACTCGGCCGAGGCGGCCACCGCCACCAGCCTGCTGTCCGCCAGGCCCTTCTCGACCAGGTAGGGTGCGACCGGCAGCCGCGCCCGCGCGCATTCATCGGCGGCCGCGCGCGCGTCGGCCTCGGCCATGGTGCCGTTCATCACCAGCCGGCGCAGCACGCCCGTCAGGCCCGCCAGCGGCGGAATGTTCATCTGGGTCGCCATGGAAAAATCGCGCGCAAGTCCCCGAATTGGAAGTTGAATGTAACCCATATCACCGTGCGGTGGCAGTCCGCAAGGGCCCGCCACCGGCCGCCGTGAGCCGTAGAACCGGCCACGGTAGGTGCAAGCATGCGATTTTCGGGCCAAACGCGCCGCGACGCGCGTCACGTATGCGGCCGGGAATCCACCCCGCCCGTCATTCCGGGGCCGCGCGCAGCGCGGAACCCGGAATCTTCTTGACAATTGCGACAGACCGTAAAGAGATTCAGACACCGGCACGCCCTGGCCGATAGCCGTAGGTCGGGTTGGCGCCGCAGGCGCGTAACCCCACACGCCACACCCGCGAACGCCGACACCGCCCGTCCACCGGCCCAATCCATCCACCGGCCGCCTGCCATGACCGCCCCGGCCACCGCGACCACCCGCCGCCCGCTGCTATCATCCACGCAGCCATCGGGGACGCCACCTGTGACAGCGCTAAGCATCGTCGTGCCGGCCAAGAATGAAGCCAGGGCGCTGGCCACGCTGTTGCCGCGCCTGCGCGCCGGCCACCCGGACGCCGAGATCATCGTCGTCGACGACGGCTCCAGCGACGACACCGCCGCCATCTGCGCCGCCAACGCCGTCACCTGCCTGTCTTCGCCCTACTCGATGGGCAACGGCGCCGCCGTCAAGCGCGGCGCCCGCGCGGCCACCGGCGACGTACTGGTGTTCATGGACGGCGACGGCCAGCACGACCCCGATGACATCGCCCGCCTGCTGGCGCGGCTGGACGAGGGCTTCGACATGGTGGTCGGCGCGCGCAACTGGTCAGGCCAGGCCGGCGTCGGCCGCGGCGTGGCCAACGGCCTCTACAACTGGCTGGCCAGCCAGATCACCGGCCACCGCGTCGAGGACCTCACCTCCGGCTTCCGCGCCGTGCGCGCCGACAAATTCCGCGAATTCCTGCACCTGCTGCCCAACGGCTTCAGCTACCCCACCACCAGCACCATGGCCTTCTTCCGCAGCGCCTATCCCGTCACCTACCTGCCGATCAAGGCCGCCGTCCGCGTCGGCACCAGCCACCTGCGGCCGCTGCGTGACGGCGTGCGCTTCCTGCTGATCATCTTCAAGATCGCGACGCTGTATTCGCCGCTGAAGCTGTTCGTGCCTTCGGCGCTGGTGTTCTTCCTGCTCGGCTTGGCCAACTACGCCCGCACCTTCATTCTTTTCGGCCGCCTGACGAATATGAGCACCTTGCTGTGGAGTGCGGCGGTCATCATCTTCCTGATCGGCCTGATCTCCGAGCAGATCACCGCGCTCACCTACCGCCGCGATGCCTGAGGCGTGCCAGTGCCTGCCGCTGCGCTACCACGCGCGACCGGTACTGCCATGGCATGAGCCATCTTGACCCGTTCTCGCATTCTCATCATCACGCGCAACCTGCCGCCGCTGGTCGGCGGCATGGAGCGGCTCAACTGGCACATGGCCGAAGAGCTGGCCAAGTTGGCCGAGGTGCGCGTGATCGGCCCGCAAGGCGCGGCCGCCCTCGCGCCCGCCGGCGTGACGGTGCGCGAAGCGCCGCTGAAACCGCTGCGAACATTCCTCCTGCGTGCGCGCAAACTCGCGCGGCGCGAGGCGAAATCGTGGAGACCGGACATCGTGCTGGCTGGTAGCGGCCTCACCGCGCCGCTGGCGCGAGCCGCCGCGCATGTTTGTGGCGCCCGAACGGCCGCGTACGTGCACGGCCTGGACGTGGCCACGCGCCACGTGGTGTACCGCGCGCTCTGGCTGCCAGCCATCCGCCGCATGGACTGCGTCATCGCCAACAGCCACGCCACCGCCGATCTCTGTCGTGGCATCGGCGTCGATCCCACGCGCATCGGCATCGTGCATCCGGGCGTCGACCTGCCGGACCTGACCGCCGATGTGGACGCCGGGAAGGCTTTTCGTGAGCGGCATGGCCTTGGCGATCGCCCGCTGCTGCTTTCCGTTGGTCGCCTTTCGGCTCGCAAGGGTTTGCGCGAATTCGTCACACGCGTCCTGCCGCGCATCGTCGCCGCGCAGCCGCAGGTGATGCTGCTCATCGTCGGCGATGCGCCGCACCAGGCACTGCACGCCCAAGCGCAAACACCGGCAAGCATCCAGGTGGCCGCGAACTCTTCCGGTGTCGGGGATCACCTCCGGTTTCTCGGCACCGTCACGGACTATGCCGAACTGGGTGCTGTTTACCGCGCCGCCGACGTGCACGTGTTCCCTGTGCGCCACATTCCCAATGACCCCGAAGGCTTCGGCATGGTTGCAGTTGAAGCCGCCGCGCACGGCTTGCCTACCGTCGCTTTCGCCACCGGCGGTATTGTCGATGCCGTGGCTGAACGCCAGTCCGGGTATCTGGTTCCACAGGACGACTACGAGGGCCTTGCGGCGGCGGTGCTGCGCGCCCTGTCTGTCGGGCCGTCGTTGCGTACGGGGTGCCCGGTTTTTGCAGCGCGTTTCGCTTGGCCGGTTTTCGGTGGTCGACTGTTGACCATTCTGCTGCCGTAACAAGTCGGCGCTCGCTCTGCATATGCGTCACCGATCCTCGCTGCAGCGGACCCCCACAGGCGACTTTGTGCTTGCCACCTGATCCACCAGCAGGCCCGCGGGCGGGTGTTTCGACCTACAGCGATCGTTCGGGACGCTTCTCCGCCGAGCCCCGCGCGAATGCCAGGGCGGCCAGCAGTTTCACCGTCGCCTTGGCGAGTGCGAAGGGCATGCGTCCGCGCTTGAGTTGGCGATCTAGTGGCGGTGCGGCTCGCAGCAGTGGCTTCAACAATGCACTGATTGGCCGCAGCCAAACATGCAAGCGGGCGTCGATGGCTGCGTATCCGAGCGCACGGTAGGCTTCGGGATGGTCTCGCGAGAACAGCACGGCGGAGTCCCCTGCAGCCAGCCGCATTTTTTCGAGGGCGCTCGGCAAGTCCAGTTCATCGAGGTGTCGTACGGTAGCGTCAGCGCACCAGCCGATTTCACCGATGCGAGCGAGGCGGACAAACAGGTCGCGATCCTCGAACCCATAGTCGCGATAGCGAGTATCAAACCCGCCCGCGCTCAGAAATGCTGATCGTCGCACGGCAAAGTTCTGTGTGGATCCGGCGTACGTGATGCCGCGCGAATGGAGCTGCCTGCGACGGGCGGAGGCTACCTGCTGGTAACGCGACCAGAAGCCGCTGCCGTTGCCGATGACGGGACCACAGGTCGCGATGCAACTGCCTTCAAGCCTGCGTAAGTGCGCAGCGAGAAAGCCGCTGTTGGTCGGCTGGCAGTCGCAGTCGATGAAGACGAGAAAACTACCTCGCGCCTGGTACGCGCCCGCGCTTCGGGCATGGGCACGTCCACGGTTTTGCGGCAGCGCCAAAATGCGCACTTGCCGGCTTTCAATCCGGCGCAGCGTTGTCGTGGTACCGTCTCCGGAGCCATCGTCCACGACGATGATCTCGAGAGGACAACCAGTGGGCAACTGCTGCTGACACAAAATTTCGGCCAGTGCCATCGCACGGTTGGCGTCGCGGTATACCGGGATGATCACGCTGATCATGGTGTGCCGGCGCTCCGGGCAGCGACCAAGCGCGAGAACAATTCGAGATAACGTGTCGCGACGGTCGCAAGAGCGAAACGTTGCAGTACGCAGGCACGGTTGCATGACCCCATGGACTGTAGTGACTGCGCTGAGCTTGAAAGTGAGGCCTCAATCGCGGCCGCCAACGACTCGGCATCGCCAGGTTCGATAACCCAGCCCATGTCAGGCTGAACATACGTGTCGAGTCCACCGCAACGCGTCATCAGCATTGCAAGGCCGCGCTCCATCGCCTCCAGTCCAGCGTTTGACATGCCTTCGTAGCGCGACGGGAGGAGCAATACCTTGGCATCTTCAAGTTCCCTGAGGACGCTCGCGTGATCGAGTTCGCCCAACCACTCGATAGCGTCAGCCACCTTCAGTTGGGCCGCTCGGGCTTGAAGCTGCGGGCGTTCGGCGCCATCGCCTGCAATTCGTACCATGCCGGGCCGCAGGCGATTCTTGATCAGGGCAAGTGCCTCAATTAGAACGTCGTAACCTTTCTGTCGCGCCACCCGCCCGACCGCGAGAAACATGTGCCGCCTTTGCGAATGAGGCGGCGCATCGGCACGTACTGCGACGCCGTTGGGGATATGGCTGAAGTTGCGGCCGGAGAACCCGATCTTGCGCAACTCCGCAGCCATCGCCGGCGCGATGAGGTTGATGGCGTCGCAATGGGCGTCAAGCAATCGAACCAAAGCATTCCGGCAGGGGACACTGGCAAGAAAGCCGGCATCGCCACCGCGGCGACCTCCCGTGTTGGCCGGCGTCGCCACCAGCGCCGCGTTAACCAGTCGCAAGCTCTTGAGCAGGCAGGCCGTCACCGCCGCTTCGCCGAGGAACCGCGTGTACACCAAGTCGAACTGTCCTCGGTGGCGCACCAGCAGCAAGGACAGCGAGAAAAAGTAGCTGGCTCCGCGGAGCAAGCGTCCGGCGCGCTGCAGGGTCCGGATACGCCGCGCGGGCACAAGGTGCCGGCCTATATGAACCGGCTCGGCGCCCATCCGGCGGCCGAAACAGGTGACCTCATTACCGGCCTCCAGCCAAGCCTCGATCAGATTGGCGGCCTGTTTTTCCGCGCCTCCGGTCACGAATTGCGGCAGATCGGAGATGACAAGAATACGCATCAGAAGCTTGCCTTGAAGCGTTCGCGCCAGTCAGCGAGCATCAGTACATTCCACAGCAATGGCGCGCCGTTCAGTCGGCCATTGCAGTGGGCGTGCCACAGCTTGAGGACAGCATCAGCGTCCAGCATCGGCATTTCGCGCAGCACGTGTTCGGTCAGGCGCGACGCAGCCCACTCGCGCAACGGCCCGCGCAACCAGGCGTCCATGGGCGGGGCAAATCCCTGCTTGGGTCGATCGAACAGTGCACGCGGGACATGCTTTTCCAGCATTCGGCGTAGCGGCTGCTTGCCTTGGCCGCCTTGCGTGAGCAGCAGCGTCGCGAAACGCCACGACAGTTCCACGACCCGATGATCCAGCAAGGGGACGCGTGTCTCAAGGCCATGTGCCATCGCGGCGCGATCCACCTTGTGAAGAATGTCGTCGGGTAGATAGTCGACTTGGTCGCCGAACATCAGGCGTCGCAAGGCCTCGCCCCTGGTTGTCACGGTATCGCTTCCCACGAAGGTTCCGGCCCTGCCGCGCAGCACGCGGGCATAGCCGGCGCTGCCTATGAAGGCCAGCCGCAGCACGTCCAGATCGGGTACGGCCAGCCGCTCGGCAAGTCGCGCACAGCGGAACGAAAGCGAATCGTTCGACTGCCCCATCCCCGCAACGGGCGCGAGAAGCGTGGCCGCGCTGTGGCAGGCAAACCCCGCTGCGCGCCGGGCTGCAACCGGCAATGGCTGGAGCAGGCGCCACAGCTTCAGAATCGCGAAATAGCGCCCGTAGCCCGCAAACAATTCGTCGCCGCCGTCGCCGCTCAGCGCCACGGTCACATGCTGCCGGGTCATGCGCGAAACCAGCAGGGTCGGCAGCTGTGAAAAATCCGCGAAGGGTTCGTCGAACGTATGGGCCAGCGTCGGAATCAACTCGACAGCTTGGGGTGCATCGACATACAGTTCCGTGTGGCGGGTGCCAAGATGGCGTGCAACGGCACGGGCAAAGGCTGCTTCGTCAAAACCCTGCTCGTGGAAGCCGATGCTGAAGCTGCGCACCGGCTGGTTGCTTTGCGCCTGCATCAGCGCAGTGATCAGGCTGGAATCTATTCCGCCGGAAAGAAATGCGCCAAGCGGCACATCGGCCGACATCCGCATGGCGACGGCATCGCTCAACAGCGATTCGAGACGACTCGTGGCTTCGGCGGCATCGGTCAGTGGATGCGCCTCTCCATTGGCTGCGACCTCGGACAATGACCAGTAGCGCGTAACGCGCGGAGACAACCACGTCCAGTCCCGCGGCGCTTGCAATTCAGCGAGCGAAAGCCGCAGCAAACAACCCGCCGGCAGCCGAAAAATGCCCGCAACGGCCGACTCGGATCCATGCACGTAACCGGTGCGTAGAAACGAGGTAATCGCCGGCGCGTGCATGCGCGGTGACCATCCCGGCAACGGTTCGAAGGCCTTCAATTCCGAGGCGAAGGCGAAGCGCCCTGCAACCCAGCCAAAATATAGCGGCTTCTCGCCCATGCGATCGCGCGCAAGGGTCAAGGTCCTGGTCTGCGTGTCCCACACGGCGAAGGCGAACATGCCGTTGCAGCGCTGCAAGGCAGCCTCGATGCCCCAGGCCTCACACGCAGCCAGGAGCGCTTCGGTATCGGAGTGCCCGCGCCATTCGGTTGCCGCCTCGCCGCTGTCCAGTGTCCGCCGCAGCTCGGCGTGGTTGTAGATCTCGCCGTTGTAGGTCAGTACCAGCCGACCCGAAGCCGAGGCCATCGGCTGATGCCCCGCTGGACTCAGGTCAATGATCGACAACCGCCGATGGCCAAGGGTGAGGCCGCTGGCTGGCTCATGCCATGTGCCGGCGTCGTCTGGCCCGCGGTGTGCGAGGCGATCGAGCATGCGCGTCACTGCGGGCAGCGCCTCGTCGCCACGGTAGAGCAAACCGGCTATACCGCACATCAGCCCGTCTCAGCCGTGGCTTCGGGCTTTTCGCAATATGCCTCGACTCCGTTTCCGCCCGCACCGACATATATGTTCGTCGCGCCGAGTGCCGTCAGCGTCGCGCGGATGGATGCGGGCGTGCGGCGGTGCTTGTACACGTCGGTCATTGCATCGTGGGTGTCGAGCAACATCCACTCGTAGTACATGTCGCGATCTCGCAGGCCGAACCATGGGTAGTAGTTGACTACAGGATTCAGCCTGGCAACAAGGAACTGAAACCACCGTGACCTGCGATGTCGCCAGATGATGGGAAACCAGAAGTCAAACGTTCGCTTGACCGCTTCAAACTGCCGCTCCCGCGGCAGCCGGAGGAAATAGTGGCGGTAAAGGTTACCGCCCACCCCAATCGGAGGTGGCAGAAAGTTTCGCAACTTCCAGCGGTAATGATCAATCACGAGCGCCCCGCCGGGCCTCACCATTCGCCAAAGCGATTGAATACTCGCTTCAGGGTCGGGCGTGTGCTGGAGGACACCAAGGCAAACGACAAAGTCGTAGCTTGCCACGGGGAACGGCGGCTTGCGGATATCGGCCTGGGCAAGTGCAAGCTTCGTCGATGCGCCATTGTTGGCAGCGTTGGCATCGACCGCAGTGGAATAGTCAAACGAATCGACGATCGCACCGTGCTTCAGAAGGATTTCCGTGAAGCGCCCGGCACCAGAGCCAGCCTCAAGAACCCGTGTATCAGTGACGTCGCCGAGGTGACCACGCATACAGCGCGCCAGACGGTCCTCGCTGAGTCGGAGGCCGGTATGTGAATCAAGCTGCGTCTTGCTAAACCGGTTCCACTGATCGCCGAATGCACGGGCGTAGTTGTCGGCTGGCACGAACCGTGGGATTCCATCGATAACGGGGAATGACGTGCCATCAGGCCCCACCAGCTTGCCATTCTGCAGCACCAGCGGCGCGCCGGTCTCCGGACAACGGTAGTTGGAAGGGTCGAAGGGCAACGGTGTCATGTGATCGGCCATGCGGACTGTACTGTGGTGGTCGATGGCCTGAGATGCATGGACGTCGCGGGTGGGCCTGAATGTCGGCCCGCCTGGTTAAAGCGGTCAGGAGAGGGGCTGTTGGCGTCTGCGCAGCACTGACTAGCCTGCAACGCCCCGAGCGGTCTGAGAAACGCGAAGAGAACCATCATCTACGATCCGATGTCGCCAACGTTGCTTGATGCCTCTGAGAAAGCCAGATGCACAGGCCCCCCGCCATTGCCATAGTCCACTCCGAGCACGCGAGCGCTAGCGGCATGCCGATCATCCCGCAGCGCTGGGTCAGTATGACCACGGCAACTAAGAGGGTGACCAACCCCACGAGCTCGAAAGCCGCGCGCATCCAAGGTTTGCCTAGCCCCATTAGCACATTGCCGGCAGCCATCCGCAAGGCCATGCCGGGTATCGCTAGGCACAGCCACTGGATCATGTGCTGGATGCCCTCGTATTTCGTGCCGAAAAGGAAGGAGAAGATGGGTGCGATCAACCAGAGCATTACTGCCAGCACAATGCTGTAGGCAAATGCAGCACTGAAGATCCAGCGCAGCAGACGCCGGGTCAGCTTCGATTGATTGTTCCCTTCCCGAAATAGGCGCGGCAACGACGCCAACATCATTGCAATCACCGGCAGGGTGACCGCGCTGATCACGCGTGCGCCTGCCGCATACACCCCAGCGGTTGCTAGCGGCAAAAATTTTGTCGCTAGCGTCTTGTCTATCTCGGTCGGGGTTGCAGCGGTAACGTTAATCGCCGCATAGCCTGCCGCACCGCGCAGCTCGGTCTTGGTCGGCAGGCGCCAACTGGCAATATGCGGCCATGGCGCCGACATCGTGGCGGTGGCAGTGGCGAGTGCGACCACCGATGCCAGCAGGTAGCCGCAAGCATATGCTGTCAGCGGATTGGCAGGGTGCGACAGCAAGACCGCGATCGCGGTGAGCAGACGCAGCGCAAGCGGCAGCGCCGTCAGTAATTGCGAGCGCGCGATGCGACCCAATCCGAGGTGCTCCGCGGCAGGCAAACCGAAAAGGGGTTGCAACCAGAGTTCCGCTGCGCCAATCGCGACCAGTACCCCGAGGGACACATCCGCCTCGCGCAACACCAACGTGCAGGTCAGAAGGTAAATTGCGAGCAGCACGCCGCCGAACAGCAACGTCGTAGGCACCGCATACGGAAACACCTGTGCGCGGCGCGACGGTTCGCGGGAAACTTCGCCCAGCAGGACGAGGTGAGTGCCGAACGTGGACAGCGTGCCGAGCATCACGGCCAGCGCGGCCACGCCCGCAAATGCGCCAAACTGGTGCGGGCCAAGCATGCGCGCCACGATCAACAGCGTGCAGGCCTGGACCACCAAGCGCAGGCCAAGAACGAAGCTGGTGCGTACGGTACCGCGGGCAATGGGGCCTTGCACTTTGATCAGGGCGCGCCGAGCAGGGCGCGCAGGCTGGCGATGCGGTCGTCGAGGCGGCCGCCGATGTTGAGGCTTTCAAGTGCTTTCAAGTGTGCGCGCGCCAGCGTCAGGTCGCCCTTGATGATGGCCATACGCGCGACAGTGATGTGGTAGGCCGGCTCGTCCGGTTTGGCCGTGGAGGCCTCTTCCGACATCCGTAGCCCCAGCTCCTGGTCGCCGAGGATGTTCCAGGCGTAGTCGCCGTAAGTGGCCAGCAGGCGCGCGCTGGGGTGCGGGTGCGACAGCGCCGCCAGGAAGGCATGCACCATGCGGTTTTCCGAAAGCTTGCAGCCGCCATCGCGCGCGCACTTGGTTAGCGCGCCCAAAGAGCTTTCGTCCTGCACGCCGGGGTCGTGCGCCGCCAGCTTGGCAATCAGGCTGTCCCACCATTTGTCCTTGATCGGCCGGTGCATGCGCGCGTTGAAGAAGATCAGTGCCTGCTGCGGCAGGATCGAGCTTTTGGGCAGCGCCGCGGCGCGTTCCAGCGGCGCGTAGACCAGTGGGGTGTACGGCGAGTCGGGGTCGTAGTGCGAATAGATGATGTAGGTGCGGCCCAGCTCGTACTGCGCGCGCGGCGAGTCCGGCGCCCGCGCCGCCAGCTCCTGCGCCAGGCGTAGTTGGTCGCCCCAGGCCCAGGCGGTGAACAGCGTTAGCGCAATCCACCAAGCGAACAACGCCCCCAGCAGCGCGCGTCGCGCCAGCACCAGCGGCCACACGCGGGGTGACGCCGCCAGCAGCGGCACGATGGCCAGCATGATGCCGAAGCTTGCAAAGTAGTTGCGGTGCTCGTAGACCAGCTCCAGCGGCAGGATGGTGCCCGTCAGCGTATGGCAGGCAAGGAACAGGGCGATGCCCAGCGCCACCAGCGGCTGGCGTCGCCGCAGCAGCGGCACAGCGGCAATCAGCGCGGCAATACCGAGGATCGACGGCAGCGTCGTCCATGGTTTGAAGACGCTGGTCGAGATGACGAAATTGTCGTGGTAGAAGGACAGCGCGTGCGGCAGCGGCACGATGGTCCAGCCGATGTAATCAATGACGATGCGCGCTTCGCTGAGCAGGCGCGTGGCAAGCGTGAAGTCGCGGCTGGTCCAAGTGGCCGGGTCGAGCACGTGTGGCAGCACAATCCAGCCGAGGCCAATCACGATCGGCAGCAGCAACACGATGGCGAACAGCGCAAACAGGCGCCAGTCGTGGCGGCGGCCACGGGCCGCTGCAGCTTCCTCGCTCGCCCCGGCGCTGCGCTGCACGCTGTTCGATGCCTCGCCCGCTTCCGAAGCACCGTCACCACTGCGTCTGCTCGCGCTCGGTGCCGCCGCCCGATTGCGCGCCGCGCGCCTCTTCCCACGCCCCGGCCTGCCGGAGCTGCGCGCCGCCTCCTCTACCTCCGTCATTCCGGAGCTGCGCGCCAGCGCAGAATCTGCAATCTTGCTCGGGACTGTCGCAGGGCCAGCGAGATTCCGGATTCCGGCTTCGCCGCCTCCGGAATGACGGGTGCTTTGGGAGGCAAAACCGAACACGACCCACTCGATCAACAGCGCATACAGCGGCAGCAGCACCGCCGTCTCCTTGGCCGTCAGCCCGAGCCCGACAGGCACGGTCACGCTCAGAACGCACAGCCACAGCCCGCTTCGCCCGGCCAGCATCCGCTCGCGCCCGGCCACATAGCCGATCAGTCCCAGCAGCACGAAGGCATTGGCCATGCTTTCCATGCGCTGCACGATGTAGAGCACGGCCGTGAGGTTTATCGGCAACAGCATCCAGCCGGCAGCCACCAGCGCGGCGCAGATGCCGGCGCGGCGGGCGTACGCCGCCTCCTCTTCGTCAGGCAGCCGCCACAGCAATCGCGCCAAAAGCATCCGCGCCAGCAGGAATACCAGCAGCCCATTGATCAGGTGGATTGCAACGTTGGTTACCTTCCAGCCGTAGGGATCGAGACCGGAGCCGAGGTAGTTGGCGGCAAAGGTCAGCGAGGCCAGCGGCCGCTTGAATTCGCTCGATGGCGACGACAGTGCCGCGCGCGCCAGCGACGAGATACTTGCGTCCTGTGGTTGCACGCCCTGGTTGTCGACGATGTTCGGGTAGTCATCAAACAGCCAGCTGCCGCTGAAGCCGGGCGAATACACCAGGGCCGTCACGACGACGGCTGCGAAAAAGATCCACCAGGGCCGGATGCGCATGCGCGACAGTCTACCGGGCTACGCCGGGCGATTGGCCGACGGGGGGCTGGGCAGTATGCGTCGCAGCGTCCTCGCTCAGGGTCTCGCGCAGGCGTGCCAGTTCGTTGGTCCAGTAGTGCTGGTGGTGCAGCACCCATGCATGCAGGCGCGGCATTCCCATGCCCGGCGCGGGCTGCTCCTGCGCTTCGACGGCGTAGTGATTCAGGTGCGCCAGACCGCGCTGCGGGTAGCCGGCGGCGCCAAGCAGCGCCGCTTGCTTGAGCGCGGCCGACACGCGCACTTGTTGGTCCAGCGCGCGGTTGAAGTAGGCGAGCGCGGCGTCGGGTTGGCGTTGCGCGAGCGCCAAGCGGCCGAGCAGATACTCCACGTCTTGGCGGCGGCCCGCGATTTTCATCAGCCGCCGGTTGCGCCGGACTGCCTCCAACAGCCGATGGATGGTGGCGTAGCCCGCTTGCGGGCAGGGTGGGTGGTCGCCCTCCGCGATGAGGCGATCAAACCAGTGCACCAGCAGGGCGCCCGGGTTGCGCGTGGTGTTCAGCGCCTTGATGCTGGCCTGCAGCGTTGCATCGGTCACAGCACCGAGCTGGCACTCCGCGCCGAACAGGTTGAGCGCCAGTTGCACCTCGCTCGGGTCCTGCGCCAGCAACGGTTGCAACCGTGCCACGGCGCGCCGCGGCCGCCCGGTCTGCATTTCGACCTGCGCTGCGTTGGCCTGTGCGCGCGGCGACTGCGGATTGAGCCGGGCCCACAGTAGTGCTTGGTCGTGGACGCTGCCCCAGAGGCTGGCGCGCGCATGCGCCATCGCACCCAGCCCAGCTACCAGCAGCAACGCCAGAACCAGCTTGCCCCAGCGTACCGTCGCCGGCGACACCGGCGCGCTTTTGCCCGGCTGAACTCGTTCCATTTCGCTTCGGTCCAGGCCTTCCGCTCCCTCTGTCCCGGTTCCCGGTCTATGCCCCCCGGTCCCCAGATTTTCCTCCCCAGTCCGCAGTCCACGTACCTGCCTCACCCCACAAAGCCACAGCGCCAATGGCCAGAACATCAGCAGCGCCGGCAGGTAATTCCGGTGCTCGAAATACAGTTCGAGCGCAAGCGTCGACGATTCCAGGCTGTGCCCGACAAAGTAAAACAACACCGCCACCGCCAGCGCCGGCCAGCGGCGGCGCAGCAGCCAGGCACCGACGATCAGGCCGAGCACCACCAGCAGGCATGGCAGGGTTGACCACGGCACCAAGAGCGAGGCCGAAGCGTGTATCTGGTCATTGAAGAGGCCGGGTGTGAACGGCCGCGGCACCCACAGCAGACTGAGGTAATCGAGCAGCACGCGCGGCTCGGTCATCAGCCGCTGGCCCAGCGTCCACGGTCGCAGCGCGGCGATGCCGTGCACCATGCCGTGCCAGCCCGCGTGGGCAAGATAGGCGGCGACGAAGGCGGCGGGCAGCCACGCCAGCACGATCATCAGCCCGCGCCAGGCCGAGCGTGCGGCGGGCGGCATGGCGTCGTCGAGGTTGGCGACCTCGCCCGTTGTCGTGCGCCCGCTGCGTGCCAGCAACACTTGGTCGATCACCAGCGCCAGTGCGGGCAGCAGGATGCCGTTGCCTTTGCTCAGGACCGCCAGCAGCGTGCAACCGCCAAAGCCGAGCACGATCCAAACCACGCCGCCGACAAGTCGACCGCGCTGTAGCAGGCGGCGGCCGTGCAGCCACAGCAGCAGGCCAAGCAGCGTGAAGGTCGCCGGCAACATCGCTTCGCGTTGCACGATGTACAGCGTAGTTGAGACCAGCAGCGGGTGCAGCAGCCAGAAGGCCGCACCCAGCAGCGCGGCGAGATTGATGCGCAGCGTTCGGTTGGGGCCGCCCACGCCCTCGTTATAGGAGCCAGTCGTTGTCGGCTGCGCCAGCTGCGCCGCCAACGACTGTCCAAGGCGGCGCAACAGCAGCGCCAGCAGCGCGCCGTTGAGCAGGTGCAGCAGCAGGTTGGTGCGCAGGAACGGCCAAGGCGCGGCCGGCCAGTTGCGGGCGTCGATCAAGAAGCTCAGCAGCGCCAGCGGGCGCCCGGTAGGGTCGGCGTGGCCGGAGGTGATGTAGCGCCAGAAGGTGGCCCAATCGTCGATGGGGCCGGTGGCGCCCAAGGCGGGGAGGTTGGCGAAATCGTCGAACTGAAATCCGCCGCCCAAGCCAGGCAAGTACAGCCAACAGGCCAGTGCTAGCAGCGCCGCCAAGAGAATCAAGAACAGGGGCCACATGGGCAGCGGCGGCAGGCGGCGGCGCGTCGTCATGGCGGCCAGTCAAACAGAAAGCGCAGGCAAAAAGAAGGGCCGCACGAGGCGGCCCTTCGGGTGCAGCTATTGTCGCAGTTAAGCTCAGTTGCTGCGGCAGGAGGACGGCAGGTACTTGTCAACAACCTTGGATCCGTCGCCCTTGCAGGTCCAGGAGATGCTGCCGCCGTTGGTGACCGCAGACAGCGTCAGGGTGCCGCTGCTAATAGCGGAGTTGGCCTGATTGCCGAATGTAGCTTCGATCTGGCCCGTGCCGCTGCCGTCGCTACCGGTACCGACCGACGTTACGTACTTGCCTGTGATCTCGTCTGCGTCCGAAAGACCCGCCGACGCGTTGCTGGCTGGGAAGCTTCCATGGTTGGTGTAGTACTCGGCGATGGCCGTTTTGGCGCCATCGGACAAGGTCATGCCTTCAGATACCTGCGCACGGATAACGTAGTTCTGGTAGGCCGGAATGGCGATGGCCGCCAGGATGGCGATGATCGCCACGACGATCATCAGTTCGATAAGGGTGAAGCCTTTCTGGATGCTTTTCATGATGGTTTCCTGGGTATGGAGCAAGTGTTTGCGCATAAACAACTTTGAGTCCGGTTCGGAACCCCTGGGTGGGTTTTGCCCCAACCGCGATCAAGGTGCAACGGCGACTCACCGGAGAAGATAGCAGGATGTATGCCAGAAAAACCGTTTTTGCCGCGAGGGTTGCATCGGGAATCGAGCTTTGTGCACCGAATCACGAGGCGCTTTCCGGACTGCCAACCAGCGCACATTCGCACGGTGGGGTGCACGCCACCGGAAGATGACGCGCTGAGTCACCAGGGTGACGCTTTGCGGCACATCCGGTCGCGGCAGTGCTCAGGGACGGCAGACCGACGGCAGGTACTTGCGGTCCAGCGTACTTGCCGTGCAGGTCCAGCTGATGCTGCCGGCAAAGGTGATCGGCGACAGCACCAGGGTGCTCGACCGGATGGCGGTGTTGGTGTTGGCAGTATCGAAGCTGACGGTGATGGCACCGCCTGTCACGTCGACCGCGGAGACATACTTGCCACTGATGGAGGTGTTCGTAACAAGCCCCGCAACCTTGTTGTTGGTGGGCATGTTGCCGGTATTGGACACGTAGTCCCATACGGCAGCCTTGGCGCCATTGGCCAAGCTCATGCCCTCGGTCACCTGCGCTCGGATGACGTAGTCCTGGTAGGCAGGGATAGCGATCGCCGCCAAGATGGCGATGATCGCGACGACGATCATCAGTTCGATCAGGGTGAAGCCGTGCTGCCGCGCGCTCATGGGCGGTCTCTCCACGGAATGGACGTCGCAGAAAATGCAGTATCTGTGCCACACACCTGCCATCCTCCGGTCGAGCACGCCGCTTTGTGACCGGCTTCGCATTCGTGCGGCTGTGCGCTTGGCAGGTTGGCGGTGAGCCGCAGGCGAAGCCCAACATCGGGCCGGCGATGCCGTGGTTGTCGCAGCTGGTTTGTCGCTGGTGAGGTCGTTGCTGCGTGGCGAGCGCGGGCATGGCGTGTTGGGGTTCGCTGCGCTCACCGCCAACCTACCGCTCCGCCAGGCTGCACGTTGCCCATTCGCGTCGCCGCTTTTGTAGGTTGGCGGTGAGCCGCAGGCGAACCCCAACATCGTGCCGGCGATGTTGGGGTTGTCGCGGGTGGTTTGTCGCTCGGTGAGGTCGTTGCTGCGCGGCGACTGTGGGCATGGCGTGTTGGGGTTCGCTTCGCTCACCGCCAACCTACCGCTCCGCCAGGCAGCACGTTCCCCATTCGCGTCGCCGCTTTTGCAGGTTGGCGGTGAGCCGCAGGCGAACCCCAACATCGCGGCGACGATGCCGTGGCAGACCCACGCCCATGCGGCGCTCGCGATGCCCGCTCTTGCTAGACTTCGCGCTTTATACAGGGAGTGGTGCGCGTGCAGACGATGCTGGTCACCGGCGGTGCCGGGTTCATCGGCGGCAATTTCGTGCAGGCGGCGGTGGCCGAGGGCTGGCGCGTGGTCAACCTGGACGCGCTGACTTATGCCGGCAACCTGGACACGCTGGCGTCGCTGAAGGGCGATGACCGCCACGTCTTCGTGCACGGCGACATCGGCGACCGCGCGCTGGTGGCGCGGTTGCTGGCCGAGCACCGGCCGGCCGCCATCATCAACTTTGCCGCCGAGTCGCATGTTGACCGCTCCATCGACGGTCCGGCCGCTTTCGTCGAGACCAACGTCGTCGGCACGCTTGCGCTGCTCGAGTGCGCGCGCGACTACTGGCGCGCGCTGGAGGGCGAGGCGCGCGAGGGCTTCCGCTTCCTGCATGTGTCGACCGATGAGGTCTACGGCTCGCTGGGCGAGGACGGGCGCTTCGTCGAGACCACGCCTTACGCGCCCAACTCGCCGTACTCGGCCTCCAAGGCGGCCTCGGACCACCTGGTGCGCGCCTTCCACCACACCTACGGGTTGCCGGTGCTGACCACCAACTGCTCGAACAATTACGGGCCGTACCAGTTTCCGGAGAAGCTGATCCCGCTGGTGATCGCCAAGGCGCTTGCGGGCGAGCCGCTGCCGGTTTACGGCGACGGCCGCAACGTGCGCGACTGGCTGTACGTCGGCGACCACTGCGCCGCCATCCGGCGGGTGCTGGAGGCCGGGCGCGTGGGCGAGACCTACAACGTTGGTGGCGACGCCGAGCGGGAAAACATCGTGGTGGTGAAGACGATCTGTGCGCTGCTCGACGCGCGCCGGCCGCTGGCGGATGGGCGTGCGCGGGAGTCGCTGATTACCTTCGTTGCCGACCGGCCCGGGCACGACCGCCGCTACGCCATCGATGCGGGCAAGCTGCGCCGCGAGCTGGGCTGGACGCCGGCGCAGAGCTTCGACAGCGGCATGGCCCGCACCGTCGACTGGTACCTCGCCAACCAGGCATGGGTGACCCGTGTCCTCGACGGCAGCTACCGCATGCAGCGCCTCGGCGCCGCCGAGCCGGCTGCGGCGCGCTGAGGCACCGCCGCGAGCGCCTGCTGTGCGGCGAGCGCGGGCATGGCGTGTTGGGGTTCGCTTCGCTCACCGCCAACGTACCGCTCCGCCAGGCTGCACGTTAGCCATTCGTGTCGTCGCTTTTGTAGGTTGGCGGTGAGCCGCAGGCGAACCCCAACATCGCGGCGACGATGCCGCGGTTGTCGCCGGATTGGTCTTTCGACACGATCGTGCTGTGCGGGGAGTGCAGGCATGGCGTGTTGGGGTTCGCTTCGCTCACCGCCAACCTACCGCTCCGCCAACCCCGCCGCGGCGCCGGACGACGCGGCGCTGCCGAGGATGCGGCTTTCGTCGGTTGGCGGTGAGCCGAAGGCGAACCCAACATCGGCCGTCGGTGGTATGTTCTGCCGACGCAAGGGCAAGGACGCCGCCATGCATTACCGGAGAGCCACCGCCGCCGGCGGGACGTTTTTTTTCACCGTCAATCTGGCTGACCGCGCCAGCGGTCTTCTTGTCGACCACGTTGGTGCGCTCCGTGACGCTGTCCGCAGGGTGAAGCGGACCCATCCGTTCGAGATCAATGCCTGGGTCGTGCTGCCCGACCACCTGCATGCCCTTTGGACGCTTCCTCCGGGCGACGCCGATTTTTCCACGCGCTGGGCCTTGATCAAGGCCGGCTTCTCCCGTGGCATCAGGCCGGGCGAGGACATCGTGCATTCGCGGCGCCGGACCGGCGAACGCGGGGTTTGGCAGCGGCGGTTCTGGGAGCACCGGATACGCGACGAGATGGATTACGCCAACCACTTCGCCTACATCCACATCAACCCGGTGAAACACGGCCACGTGCCACGCGCGAGCGAATGGCCGTATTCGTCGATCCATCGGTATATCCGGCGTGGCATGGTGAGCGCCGATTGGGCTTGGCACCCGCCGGACACCGCGTTGATGGAGCGGAGCGAGCGCCCGTAATCACATGGACTCGCCCCCGGCGAACCCCAACATCGCGGCGACGATGCCGCGGTCGTCGCGCAAACTCGCGTCGGCACAGGCGCGGGCATGGCGTTGCGGAGGTCGTTGTCGGAGCGGCGGACGCAGGCATGGCGTGTCGGGGTTCGCTGCGCTCACCGCCAACCTACCGCTCCGCCAGGCTGCACGTTGCCTGTTCGTGTCGCCGCTTTCGTAATCACATGGACTCGCCCCCGGCGCATTAGGCATCTGGTGCCAGCGGTGGTGAGATGTCACTTCCACCGAAAATTGCCGGGAGCGAGCCCATGAACAAGGTTACGACGATCGGGATTGATTTGGCCAAACACGTGTT
>DASSBG010000022.1:0-3427 GCA_035699085.1 Rhodanobacteraceae bacterium | reverse complement strand
ATCCCGGCTCCCTCAACCTGAACGGCGCTTGACCCGGCACTTGTCAACCGCGGAACCCGCCGCTAGGATTGCGCCGATTTTGTTGAGCGGGCGCGGCAGAGCGCGTTCGCATGCAGGTGAACCGGAGGTGTCCGGATTGCCCCGCAGGAACCGGTGACCGCGGCGACACGAAAGCTCGCGCGACCCCGGCTCCATCGACTTCATCCCGCGAAACGCGGGCAAGGCGGAAGCCGGCGCGGTCGCGCTGGACACGCCCCCACCCACGACCATGTGTTCCGGCAACACGCTGCACGCGCAACCGCGCCTGAACTTGTAGTCCGCGTTTCGTTTCGTCGCGTCGGTCCCGTGGCATAGTCATGTCCGGGATCGTCTGCGCCAGGAGGCACACCATGACACTGGGATTTCTGCTTTGGGTCGCAACCCTGCTGCCGCAGCCGCTGGCTGCGCAAACCTGCCTTGCGACCACCGTCTACCTCGAAGCACGCAGCGAGCCGACCATCGGCCAGTTCGCGGTTGCCGAGGTGGCCATGCGCCGCCGGGACCGCGGCCGCTACGGGCACAGCGTCTGCAAGGTGGTCGAGGCGCCGTGGCAGTTCGCCATCAGCACCACGCCGAAGAGCTTCGAGCTGAGCAACCTGGAAGCCTGGAACAAGGCCTGGAGCATTGCCGGCGAAACCCTCGACATGTGGAAGCTGCCGAAGAACAAGCGCGTGGTCGTGGTGCCCGGCGCCAATCACTTCGTCAAGCTGTCGGCCGCCCACCCTTCCTGGGCCGACGGCGAGCCCCTTCGCACCATCGGCGAACACAGCTTCTACGCCGTCAACTGACGCCAGCGCGTCCTCGGGCAAAAAAACCCCGCGGCCTTGGCCGCGGGGTTTTTCAATTCCCGCCGGCGCAATCAGCGCAGGTAAACCTCGTCGCCTCGCACCTGCACGTAGTCGCCCACCCGCACACGCGGGTTCTGCTCCTGCGTCACTGTGGCGTAGCGGCCATCGTTCAGCCGCACGGTGATCTGCCACGCCAGATCGGTCGCACCGTTGCGTTCGCCGACCTCATGGCCGATGGCGCCACCGGCAACCGCGCCACCAACCGTCGCCAGCTTCTTGCCGTTGCCGGAGCCAACCTGGTTGCCGACCGCCGCGCCAACCAGCGCGCCAATCACCGTGCCCAGCGTCGAATGGTCGCTGTCGACATAGACCTGCTGGATCTGCGTCACGGTGCCGCACATATTGCACGGCGGCGGCTGGTTGTAGGCGTAGCCGTTGTTGTACGGGCGGTTGTAGCCGTCGCTGGCGCAACCGGCCAGCACCAGCATGGCGCCAGCGACCAGCGCGCATGCGAGACTTCGTGCCTTCGTCTTGATTTTCATGGTTCTCACTCCTTCAGTGTGTTTGCACTGCTGTTTGCCGAACATCAGTCAGCTGCGCCGCCACCATCAACCACCACGACGCCTTGCTTGATTTGTATCCGATCGCCAGGCTTGTGCTGCATGCGCGCGTGGTGGCTGGTGCCGTTGTAGTTGTAGGTGACGTCGTAGGCGACCACCTCGGTGTGCTTGTCAGCCACCGTCGTGCAGTGCTGCTCGACGCTGGTGCTGATTTGCGGCTGCTGGTGCGCTTCCTCTATTTTCTTGCCGGCGTACCCGCCGGCGACCGCCCCGGCGACGGTAGCCAGTTTCTTGCCGTTGCCGCCGCCGACCTGGTTGCCGGCAACGCCGCCCACAATCGCGCCAATCGCGGTGCCCACGATCTCGTGCTTGTCCTTCGGCGCACTGCGATGCTCAACCTCCACGTTCTTGCACTCCTGGCGAGGCGTGCTGGTGGTACGGGTGATCGGCTTGACCTGCGTGACCTGCGCGTATTCCACGGCATTGGCGTCCGCTGCGGAACCGCAACCCGCCAGCACGACCGCACCCGTCACGCCGAGGGCGGCACACATGGATCGTGACAGAATGGCTTTGTTCATCCGACTCTCCGCAGTGGGGGTGGTGTCATTCCAACAGTGGATGTCTGAATCCGGCCCGACATCCGGCGCCCTCGGCGAGTGGACGTTGAGGTCCGTTCACGCGACCGCCCGGATCCTCAGCGGTGACGGCATCGCGTGCCGGAGGTGCGGACTTGCCAGAGGCCCTTGACGTGTTGATCGACAGCCACTGCCACCTCGACCTGCCGCCGTTCGACGCCGACCGGGGCGCCGTGTGGGCGCGGGCGCGGTCGGCCGGCGTGACGCAGTGCGTCGTGCCGGCAGTCACCGCCGCCCGCTGGACGTCCCTCACCGCGCTCTGCCGGGATGAACCTGGCCTGCATGCGACCTGTGGCCTTCACCCGCTGTTCATGGCGGAACACCGGCCGGGGGATCTGGACGCGCTGCGTGGCCGGTTGGAGTCCGGCGGCGCGGTTGCGGTCGGCGAATGCGGCCTGGACTTCCATGCGGGCCGCGACGACGCCGAGGACCAGATCGCGCTGTTCCGCGGGCAGCTGGCGCTGGCGCTGGAATTCGACCTGCCCGTCCTCGTTCACGCTCGGCGCGCACTGGAGGAGGTGATCCTGGAGCTGCGCGCACGGCCGGGGCTGCGCGGCGTCGTGCACAGCTTTTCGGGCAGCGAAGAGCAGGCGGAGCGGCTTTGGTCGATGGGGTTCGCCGTGGGCATCGGAGGGCCGGTGACCTACGAGCGCGCGCGGCGGCTGCGCCGCATCGTCGCGTCCATGCCGCTGCGCCACCTGCTGCTGGAAACCGACAGCCCCGACCAGCCGCTCAGCGGCCACCAGGGCGAGCGAAACGAGCCCGCGCGCCTGCCCGAGGTGCTCGACTGCATCGCCATGCTGCGCAACGAGCCGGCCGCCGACATTGCCGCCGCCACCAGCGACAATGCCCGAGCACTGTTCGATCTCGGGGCGTGAGGCCTGCAGCCTTGCGTGCTTCACCTTTGCTTGCCGGCCGCATCGGCTGGCGGGCTTTTGCTTCGCTCACTGCCAAGCTTCGCAGGGCGCGCTTCAACCCGCCGTACGTTTCCGGCAACCAATGGCGGGTTGAAACCCGCCCCGCGGCCGGTATCCCGGTCCCGGTGTGCGGCTCCGCTCGGGAGCGCTTCGCAGATCCGGGGTGCCGGCTTGCGGTCACCGTCCCGCGACCGCCGGCGCGCGGCGTCCGTTGCGGGTGGGTGCCGGCGGCATCGCTTCGGTGTGTGGCGGATCGTGCTGCCGACTGCGTCGGCTGTTGGGGTTCGCTCCGCTCACCGCCAACCTGCGATGCTTTCGGGCTTCGGCGGGCTTGCGATGCTTCGCCGTTGCTTTTGCTGCTCGGTGCTCGCAGCCCCGTTGCGCGCCAGCCAGAATGTTCATAAACTGATAGTTCATTACTGAACTATCGGGCCGAACTGCCAATGACCCAGCTTGCCGAACGCATCGAGGCGCTCGAGCGCGGCGTC
>DASSBG010000021.1:0-50779 GCA_035699085.1 Rhodanobacteraceae bacterium | reverse complement strand
GGGCCTGCTGCTGCGCGGCACCAAGCGTGACGACGTGGAGCGCGGCCAGGTGCTGTGCAAGCCGGGTTCGATCACGCCGCACACCAAGTTCGAGGCCGAGGTGTACGTGCTGAGCAAGGACGAAGGCGGCCGTCACACGCCGTTCTTCAAGGGTTACCGCCCGCAGTTCTACTTCCGCACCACCGACGTGACCGGCAACGTGGAGCTGCCGGAGGGCGTGGAGATGGTGATGCCGGGCGACAACGTGAAGATGGTGGTGACACTGATCCACCCGATCGCGATGGAAGAAGGCCTGCGCTTCGCCATCCGCGAAGGCGGCCGCACGGTCGGCGCCGGCGTGGTGGCGAAGATCTTCGAGTGATGTGCCGGGAATAGGGAATAGGGAATAGGGACTAGAGGATCGGGACAGCAGAAGCCGCGCGCCTTTGTTCTTCCGGTCCCCGGTCCCCGGCCCCGAGTAAAAAGCACCGGCGGTGAGAAGCCGCCGGGACTTGTCAACAACGTTCTTTCAAGCAGGACACCGAAATGGCGACGCAGAAAATCCGCATCCGTTTGAAGGCCTACGATCATCGCCTCATTGATCGTTCCGCCAGTGAAATCGTCGAGACGGCCAAGCGCACGGGCGCAACCGTGCTGGGCCCGATTCCTCTGCCGACCAAGATCGAGCGCTACACGATCCTGGTGTCGCCGCATGTCGACAAGGACGCCCGCGACCAGTACGAGACGCGCACCCACAAGCGCGTGCTCGACATCGTGGACCCGAACGACAAGACGGTGGACGCGCTGATGAAGCTCGATCTGGCGGCTGGCGTCGACGTGCAGATCAAGCTCGGTTGATCGACCGGGGAATGGGGTCAGAGTCCCTTTTCGCCGCGAACCACGCAGCAGCCGTTTCAGGCCTGGCTGCGAAAAGGGACTCTGACCCCGGTTTAGGCAGAATTTGCAGGATACGAACATGAGTATCGGATTGGTAGGCCGCAAATGCGGCATGAGCCGGATCTTCACCGAAGACGGCCGCTCGATCCCGGTGACGCTGATCGAGGCGACACCGAATCGCGTGACGCAGGTGAAGACCGACGACACCGACGGCTACTGCGCCGTGCAGGTGACCGCGGGCGTCAAGCGCGCGTCCCTGTTGACGCAGCCGCTGAAGGGCCATTACGCCAAGGCCAAGGTCGAGCCGGGTCGTGGCCTGTGGGAGTTCCGCGTGAGCGCGGACGACGCCGGCAAGTATGCCGTCGGCGGCGAGATCAAGGCCGACGAGGTGTTCCAGGCCGGCCAGATGGTCGACGTGGCGGGCATCAGCAAGGGCAAGGGCTTCCAGGGCACGATCAAGCGCTGGAACTTCAAGATGGGCGACGCCACGCACGGCAACTCGCTGTCGCACCGCGCGCCGGGCTCCATCGGCCAGCGGCAGACGCCGGGCCGCGTGTTTCCGGGCAAGAAGATGTCCGGCCACATGGGTGCCGTGCGCCGCAGCGCGCTGGGCCTGGAGGTGGTGCGGGTGGATGCCGAGCGCCACCTGATCGCCATCAAGGGTTCGGTGCCGGGTGCCACCGGTGGCGACGTCATCGTCCGTCCGACGGCCAAGGGTTGAGGAGAGCGGCATGGAACTGAATGTCATAGGCGCCAAGCCAATGTCCGTTTCGGACAGCATCTTCGGCGCACCCTTCCGCGAGGACCTGGTGCACCAAGTGGTGGTTGCCTATCGCAACGCCGGCCGCTCGGGCACCAAGGCGCAGAAGACGCGCTCGGAAGTCAGCGGCACGACCAAGAAGTCGAAGAAGCAGAAGGGCGGCGGCGCGCGTCATGGTGCCCTCACCGCGCCGATCTTCGTCGGCGGCGGCGTGACCTTCGCGGCCAAGCCGCGCAGCTTTGCGCAGAAGGTCAACCGCAAGATGTATCGCGGCGCGCTGTGCTCGATCCTGGGCGAGCTGGGCCGGCAGGAGCGAATCAGCGTGGTCGGCGAGTTCAATGTCGAGCAGCCGCGCACCAAGGACCTGCTGGCGCACTTGGCCACGCTGGGCCTGGCCGAGGGCCGCACGCTGCTGGTGGTTGAGGAAGGCAGCGAGGCGCTGTACCTGGCGGCACGCAACCTGCGTGACGTGTCGGTGATCGACGTCGACGGGCTTGACCCGGTCACGCTGGTCGGTGCCGACCGCGTCGTTGCCACGGTAGCCGCGGTGAAGAAGATCGAGGAATGGCTGGCATGAGTACCGAGCGCATCATCAACGCCCTGCGGGCACCGCACATGTCGGAAAAGAGTGCGCGCCTGCAGGAGAACAACCAGTACGTCTTCATCGTTGCTCCGGAGGCCAACAAGGCCGACGTCAAGGCAGCGGTCGAGCAACTGTTCGAGGTCGAGGTTGAGCGTGTCAACCTCGTCAACATCAAGGGCAAGAACAAGATGTTCCGTTTCCGGCAGGGCCGCCGTTCGGCGACCCGCAAGGCGTTCGTTCGCCTCGCCGCCGGCCAGAGCATCGACGTGCTGGCCAAGGCCTGAAGCCCAGGAGTCGAGTTCCAATGGCATTGATCAAGTTGAAGCCGACCTCACCGGGACGCCGTTCCGCGGTGAAGGTTTCCACCCCCGGATTGCACAAGGGCGCGCCCTATGCGCCGCTGACCGAGTCGCAGTCCAACACGGGTGGACGCAACCACCACGGGCGCATTACGACGCGTCACCGGGGCGGCGGCCAGAAGCAGCAGTATCGAATCATCGACTTCAAGCGCGACAAGCAGGGTATCGCCTGCCGTGTCGAGCGCCTGGAGTACGATCCGAACCGCACCGCGCACATCGCGCTGCTGTGCTACGCCGACGGTGAGCGCCGCTACATCATCGCGCCCAAGGGCGTGCAGGTGGATGACCGCTTGATGGCCGGCAAGGATGCGCCGATCAAGGCGGGCAACTGCCTGCCGCTGGGCTCCATCCCGGTCGGCACCACGGTGCACTGCGTCGAGCTCAAGCCCGGCAAGGGCGCGCAGATCGCGCGTAGCGCCGGTGCCTCGGCGCAGCTGGTTGCCCGCGAGCTGGGTTATGCCACGCTGCGGCTGCGCTCCGGCGAGATGCGCAAGGTGCTGATCAGCTGCCATGCCACCATCGGCGAGGTCGGCAACTCGGAGCACAGCCTGCGCAAGCTCGGCAAGGCCGGCGCCAAGCGCTGGAAGGGCATCCGCCCGACGGTGCGCGGCGTGGTGATGAACCCGGTCGACCATCCGCACGGCGGCGGCGAAGGCCGCACCTCCGGCGGTCGCCATCCGGTCAGTCCGTGGGGTACGCCGACCAAGGGCTACAAGACGCGCAACAACAAGCGCACCGAAAAATTCATCGTGCGCCGTCGCAAGTAACAGGAAGCCGTCATGTCACGTTCTTTGAAGAAGGGTCCTTTCGTCGACCTGCACCTGCTGAAGAAGGTGGAGGCCGCGGCCTCCAGCAACTCCAAGCGCCCGATCAAGACCTGGTCGCGTCGTTCGATGATCGTGCCCGAGATGATCGGCATGACCATCGCCATCCACAACGGGCGCCAGCACATGCCGGTCCTGGTCAACGAGAACATGATCGGCCACAAGCTGGGCGAGTTCGCGGTGACGCGCACGTTCAAGAGCCACTCCGGCGATCGCAAGGCGGGCAAGTGATGGACAACAACATCGAAACCAGCGCGGTGTTGCGCGGCGCCCGGATTTCGGCGCAAAAGGTGCGCCTGGTGGCGGACCTGGTGCGTGGCATGCCGGTGGCCAAGGCCAACGACACCCTGCGCTTCCACAACAAGAAGGCGGCGCACGTGGTGCGCAAGGTGCTGCTGTCGGCGGTCGCCAACGCCGAGAACAACCTTGGCGCCGATGTCGACGAGCTGAAGGTCGCGCGGATCTTCGTCGACGAAGGTCCGTTCATGAAGCGCATGCGCGCCCGCGCCAAGGGCCGCGGCACGCGCATCCTCAAGCGCAGCAGCCACATCACCGTGGTTGTCGGTCACTGACAGGAATTGACGATGGGTCACAAAGTACATCCCACGGGTATTCGCCTCGGTATCTCCAAGGACTGGAACTCGAAGTGGTACGCCAACAAGCGCGAATACGCCGACAACCTGGTTGCCGACCTGAAGGTGCGTGACATGCTGCGCGGCAAGCTGTCGCAGGCAGGCATCTCGAAGATCCAGATCGAGCGGCCGGCCAAGTCCGCACGCATCACCATCCACACGGCGCGGCCGGGTGTGGTGATCGGCAAGAAGGGCGAGGACATCGAGAAGCTGCGCCAGCAGGTATCCGACATGATGGGCGTTCCGGCGCACATCAACGTCAGCGAAGTGCGCAAGCCGGAGCTGGACGCGCAGCTGGTGGCCGAGTCGATCGCCCAGCAGCTTGAGCGCCGCATCATGTTCCGCCGGGCCATGAAGCGCGCCGTGGGCAACGCCATGCGCCTGGGCGCGCTGGGCATCAAGGTGCACGTCTCCGGCCGCCTCAACGGCGCCGAGATCGCGCGTTCGGAGTGGTACCGCGAGGGCCGCGTCCCGCTGCACACCTTGCGTGCCGACATTGACTACGGGTTTGCCGAAGCACGCACCACCTACGGCATCATCGGCGTGAAGGTGTGGGTGTACAAGGGCGAGATCTTCGATTTCGGGGCCGTCAACCGCGAGACCTCGAACGAGGACGAGCGCGGTGCGCGGCCCAGTCGTGAACGCCGCGAAGAGCGCGCCGGCCGTGAAGGCCGCGAGCGCGCGACCAAGTAAGGAGCCTTTGACGCCATGTTGCAACCAAAGCGAACCAAGTACCGAAAAGTGCAGAAGGGCCGCAACACCGGCCTCAGCCAGAGCTCCAACCTGGTGAGCTTCGGCGAGTTCGGCCTGAAGGCGACCACCCGCGGCCAGCTGACGGCGCGCCAGATCGAGGCTGCGCGCCGCTGCGTCACGCGCCACGTGAAGCGCGGCGGCAAGTTGTGGATCCGCGTGTTTCCGGACAAGCCGATCACCAAGAAGCCCATCGAGGTGCGCATGGGCAGCGGCAAGGGCGCGGTTGAATACTGGGTCGCGCCGATCCAGCCCGGCCGCATGTTGTATGAAATCGAGGGCGTCGACGAGGCGACCGCGCGCGAGGCCTTCCGCCTGGCGGCGGCCAAGCTGTCGGTGCAGACCCAATTCGTGACCCGGGCGGTGGTGTGATGGATATCCAGGATCTTCGCGGCAAGTCGGCCGAAAAACTGCAGGAGCACCTTCTTGACCTGCGCAAGGAGCAGTTCAACCTGCGCATGCAGAAGGGCTCGGGCCAGCTGACCCAGCCGCACCAATTGCGCCGCGTGCGCCGCGAAATCGCGCGCACCAAGACCGTGCTTGGCGAGCACCAGAGCAAAGAGGAAGCGCGCTCATGAGCGAGAGCAACAAGACCGCGCGCACGGTCGAGGGCCGGGTGGTCAGCAACAAGATGCGCAACACCGTGACCATCCTGGTCGAGCGCCAGGTGCAGCACGGCTTGTACGGCAAGATCCTGCGCCGTTCAACCAAGCTGCACGCGCATGACGAGGCGGGCGAGTGCCAGGAAGGCGACCTGGTGCGGGTGGCCGAGTGCCGTCCGCTGTCGAAGACCAAACATCATCGCGTAGTGGAAGTCATTGCGCGCGCGCAACCGTAGCCGAGGATCGCGACATGATTCAGATGCAGAGCACGCTTGCCGCGGCGGACAACAGCGGTGCGCGCCAACTGATGTGCATCAAGGTGCTGGGTGGCTCCAAGCGCCGCTATGCGGCCATTGGCGACGTCATCAAGGTCACCGTGAAGGACGCCATCCCGCGCGGCAAGGTGAAAAAGGGCGAGGTCTACAACGCCGTGGTGGTGCGTACTGCCAAGGGCGTGCGCCGCTCGGATGGCTCGTTGATCCGCTTCGACGGCAACGCCGCGGTGCTGCTCAACAACAAGCTCGAGCCGATCGGCACCCGCATCTTCGGGCCGGTGACGCGCGAGCTGCGCAGCGAGCGTTTCATGAAGATCGTCTCGCTGGCGCCGGAAGTGCTTTGACCGCCGGGAATCGGGACCAGGGAAAGGGGAATCGCAAGAGCCGTCCCCGCCATTCCGGCCTTGGCCGGGAATTTCAGAGAACAAGCATATGAACCGTATCAAGAAGGGCGACCAGGTCATCGTGATCGCCGGCAAGAACAAGGGCCAGCGTGGCGACGTGATGCGCGTCGACGGCGACCGCGTGTTCGTGTCCAACGTCAACCTGGTCAAGCGCCACACCAAGCCGAACCCGCAGGCCCAGCAGCCGGGCGGCATCGTCGAGCGCGAGGCCTCGATCCACGCGTCCAACGTGATGCTGTTCAACCCCGCCACCGGCAAGGGCGACCGCGTCGGCCACAAGATGTTGAGCGGCAAGGGCAAGGACGAGCGCCCGCGCAAGGTGCGGGTGTTCCGCTCCAGCGGTGAAGTGATTGACGCCTGAGGATGATGCAGTGACCCGTCTCGAGAAAGTCTACAAAGAAGAAGTCGTGCCCAAGCTGATGGAGCGCTTCGGCTATACCAACATCATGCAGGTGCCGCGCTTCAAGAAAATCACGCTCAACATGGGCGTGGGCGAAGCCGTGGGCAACAAGAAGGTGCTGGAGAACGCCGTGGCCGACATGGCCAAGATCGCCGGCCAGAAGCCGGTGACGACCAAGGCGCGCGTGTCGGTCGCCTCCTTCAAGATCCGCGATGGCTGGCCGATTGGCTGCAAGGTCGACTTGCGCCGCAGCCGGATGTTCGAGTTCCTGGACCGCCTGATCAACGTGTCGCTGCCGCGTACCCGCGACTTCCGCGGCGTGTCCGGCCGCTCGTTCGACGGCCGCGGCAACTTCAACATGGGCGTGAAGGAGCAGATCGTCTTCCCGGAGATCGACTTCGACCAGGTGGATGCATTGCGCGGCATGGACATCGCGATCACCACCACCGCCAAGACCGACGAGGAGTCGAAAGCGCTGCTCGAAGCGTTCGGCTTCCCGTTCCGCAACTGATACGAGGCAGATAACCAAATGGCCAAGACGTCCATGATCCAGCGCGACCTCAAGCGCGCCAAGCTGGTCAAGAAATATGCCGCGCGCCGGGTGGCGCTCAAGGCCGTCGTGGCCAGCACCACGGCGAGCTACGAAGAAAAGATGGAGGCGCAGGCCAAGCTGCAGTCGCTGCCGCGCGACTCCAGCGCCGTGCGCCTGACCACCCGCTGTGCCCTGACCGGCCGCCCGCGGGCGGTCTACCAGAAGTTCCACCTGGGCCGCAACAAGCTGCGCGAAGCCACCATGCGCGGCGACGTCCCCGGCCTGCGCAAGGCCAGTTGGTAACAGAGCCGGGAACAGGGAATGGGGAACAGGGAATCGGCGCGACCGCTCTTCCCATTCTCGATTCCCCATTCCCCATTCCCGATACACCGGATATCGATGCATTACAGGAATTGAAACATGAGCATGACTGATCCCATCGCCGACATGTTTACCCGCATCCGCAATGCCCAGGCCATGGGCAAGCCGAGCGTGAGCATGCCTGCGTCGCGGTTGAAGAGCGCCATTGCCGAACTGCTGAAGGCCGAGGGCTACATCCTCGACGCCGCTCCGCGCGACGACAATGGCAAGGCCAACCTCGAGATCAAGCTGAAGTATTTCGATGGCAAGCCGGCGATCGAGCGCATCCAGCGCGTCAGCCGTTCCGGCCTGCGCGTGTACCGCGGCAAAGATTCCCTGCCCAAGGTGCTCGGCGGCCTCGGCGTTTCCATCGTTTCCACCTCGTCGGGCCTGATGACCGACGCGCAGGCCCGGGCCAAGGGCGTGGGCGGCGAAGTCATTGGCCTGGTGGCCTGAGGAGTAGCCGACAATGTCACGAGTTGCCAACCAGCCGGTCAGCCTGCCCAAGGGCGTGGAGTGCAAGGCCGGCGCCGATCGCATCGAGGTCAAGGGCCCCAAGGGCGCGTTGAGCATGGCGGCCATCGCCGGTGTCGACGTGGCGGTGGAAGACGGCCGTGTCGCCTGCAGCGCGAAGGACCCGGAGCGGGTGAAGTTCGCCGGCACCACGCGCGCGTTGATCGCCAACATGGTCAAGGGCGTGTCCGAAGGCTACGAGCGCAAGCTTGAGCTGGTCGGCGTGGGCTACCGCGCCACGTTGCAGGGCAAGAACCTGAACCTGGCGCTGGGCTTTTCGCACCCGGTGGACTTCCCGGCGCCCGAGGGCATCACCCTGGAGACGCCGAGCCCCACCGAGATCCTGATCAAGGGCGTGGACAAGCAGGCCGTCGGCCAGGTCGCCGCCAAGATCCGTGGCTTCCGGCCGCCGGAGCCCTACAAGGGCAAGGGCGTGCGTTACGCCGGTGAGCGCATCACGCTCAAGGAAGCCAAGAAGGCGTAATCACAGGGCCGCCGGCCACGCCGGCGCCCCCATCCGTTTGCGGAGAATCGATCGTGTTGAACAATACCGCCAGACTGCGCCGCGCCAAGTCCACGCGCATGCGCATCAAGAAGCTCGCCGTGCCGCGCCTGAGCGTGCACCGCAGCGGCCAGCACCTGTACGCGCAGGTCTTCGCCGCCGACGGCGGCCACGTGCTGGCCGCGGCCTCGACCTTGCAGAAGGACGTGCGCGAGGGGCTCAAGGGCACCAAGAACAAGGACGCCGCCACCGCGGTGGGCAAGGCCGTCGCGGAACGCGCGCTGAAGGTCGGGGTCGAAACCGTTGCCTTCGACCGCTCCGGCTTCCGCTACCACGGCCGCATCAAGGCCCTGGCCGATGCCGCGCGCGAAGCCGGCCTGAAATTCTGAGTTACCGGGATGGGGGGTGGGGCCGATTCTCGACTCCCCATTCCCCATTCCCATCAAACAACAACAACTCCAAGCGGCCAGCGAGCCGTAATCTGAAAGTCTCCGCCAGGCGGAGCACACGGGAAACATCATGGCAAACACCAATGATCGAGAGAGTGCCGACGGTCTGCTGGAAAAGCTGATCGCGGTCAATCGCGTGGCCAAGACCGTCAAGGGCGGCCGGCAGATGAGCTTCACCGCGCTGACCGTGGTCGGCGACGGCGCCGGCAGTGTCGGCTTCGGCTACGGCAAGGCGCGCGAAGTGCCGGTGGCGATTTCCAAGGCCATGGACCGCGCCCGCCGCAACATGACCAAGGTGCGCTTGAACAACGGCACCATCTGGTACCCGGTCAAGGCCAACCACGGCGCGGCGCGTGTCTACATGCAGCCGGCTTCGGAAGGTACCGGCGTGATCGCCGGCGGCGCCATGCGCGCCGTGCTGGAAGTGGTCGGCGTCAAGGACGTGCTGGCCAAGGCGGTCGGTTCGCGCAACCCCATCAACCTGGTGCGCGCGACCATCAAGGGCCTCAAGGGCATGGCATCGCCCGCGGATATCGCCGCCAAGCGCGGCAAGAGCGTCGAGGAGATCAGCAGCCATGGCTAAGTCGTCCACCAAAACGGTGCGCGTGCGCCTGGTCAAGAGCCTGTGCGGAACGCAGGGCCGGCATCGCCTCAGCGTCAAGGCGCTGGGTTTGCGCAAGATCAACGACGTGCGTGAGCTGAAAGACAGCCCGCAGGTGCGTGGTCTGATCAACAAGGTGCACTACCTGGTGCAGGTCGAGGAGTAAGCAGCATGCGCATGAACACCATCAAACCCGCCGCCGGCGCCCGTCGTGATCGCGTCCGTGTTGGCCGCGGCATCGGTTCCGGCCTCGGCAAGACCTGCGGCCGTGGCCACAAGGGCCAGCACGCCCGTGCCGGCGGCTTCCACAAGGTCGGCTTCGAAGGCGGCCAGATGCCGCTGTACAGGCGCCTGCCCAAGGTTGGCTTCCGCTCGGCGCGGGCCGCCGAATCGGCGGAGGTTTTCCTGTACCAGATCAATGCGCTCGAGGGCGACACCATCGACCTCGCCGCGCTGCGCGCCGCCGGGCTGGTGGACGCGCGCGCCAAGCGCGTCAAGGTGGTCAAGCAGGGCAGCATCGAACGCGCAGTGAAGCTCAGCGGTGTGCTGGCGACGGCGGGCGCAAAGGCCGCCATCGAGGCGGCCGGCGGCAGCGTCGAATAACGAGAGGCTCTGATGGCAGGCAACGGGAACAACATGCTCGGCTCGCTGGGCAAGCTCACCGAACTGCGGCAGCGTTTGCTGTTCGTGGTGGGCGCGCTGGTGGTTTTTCGTCTGGGCTCGTTCATCCCGGTCCCGGGCGTCAACCCCGAGGCCATGGCGAACATGGTCAACGGCAACGGCCTGCTGAACATGTTCAACATGTTCTCCGGCGGTGCGCTGTCGCGCTTCTCGCTGTTCGCGCTGGGCGTGATCCCCTACATCTCGGCCTCCATCGTTGTGCAGATGTTCGGCTCGGTGCTGCCGAGCTGGCAGGCGCTCAAGAAGGAGGGCGAGTCTGGCCGCCGCAAGCTGACCGACTACACCCGCTGGGGCACCGTGGGCCTGGCGATATTCCAGTCCTTCGGCGTTTCCGTCGCCTTGCAGACGCAGGGCTCGGCGGGCGGCGTGCCGATCGTGTTCACGCCGGGCTACGGCTTCGTGCTGTCGGCCGTGGTCTGCCTGACCGCCGGCACCATGTTCCTGATGTGGCTGGGCGAGCAGATCACCGAGCGCGGCGTCGGCAACGGCATCTCGCTGATCATTTTCGCCGGCATCGTCGCCGGGCTGCCCGGCGCCCTGGCGCACACGCTGACCCAGGCCCAGAACGGCGAGCTGTCGGTGCTGAAGGTGCTGATGATCGCGGTGGTGGTGCTGGGCGTGACCGCCTTCTGCGTATTCATGGAACGTGGCCAGCGGCGCATCACCGTCAACTACGCGCGGCGCGGCGGTGGCCAGCAGGCCTACCAGAACCAGACCTCGCACCTGCCGCTGAAGATCAACATGTCGGGCGTGATCCCGCCGATCTTCGCATCCAGCCTGATCATGTTCCCGGCGACGGCGGCTTCGTGGTTCCACGACGCCAGCCAGCAACGCTGGCTGCAAACCATCACCTCGGCGTTGACCCCGGGCACCGTGATCTACGACGTGCTGTACGGCGGCATGATCATCATCTTCGCCTTCTTCTACACCGCGATCGTGTTCAACGCGCAGGAGACGGCGGACAACCTCAAGCGCTCCGGGGCGCTGATCCCGGGAATTCGACCGGGCAAGGCAACGGCGCAGTACATCGATGCCGTGCTGACCCGCCTGACCGGCATCGGCGCGCTGTACCTGGCGGCCGTTTGCCTGGTGCCAACCTTCCTGCAGACGGCCTGGAACGTGCCGTTCTACTTTGGCGGCACCTCGCTGCTGATCGTGGTCGTGGTGGTGATGGACTTCATCTCGCAGATCCAGGCCCACCTGGTCAGCCACCAGTACGACAGCCTGCTGAAGAAGGCCAATCTGCGCGGTCGCTGAACAGGGCCGGCCGTGAAGCGACCTTGACGCAGGGGGTCGCGGAACATGAGGCGGAAGGGCTTCCGCTTCGCCGGCAAAAACGTTACAATATCTGGTTTACTGCGCTACATTCGTATCGGAGAATTCAACCCATGGCGCGCATTGCGGGCGTAAATCTGCCGGTTCAGAAACATGTCTGGATCGGCCTGCAGAACATCTACGGCATCGGGCGTTCGCGCTCGCGCCAGATCTGCCAGCAACTCAACATCGACCCCACCACGCCGATCAAGTCGCTCAGCGAAGGCGAGGTCGAGCAGCTCCGCAGTGCGGTCGCCAGGTACACCGTCGAGGGCGACCTGCGACGCGAAGTTGGCATCAGCATCAAGCGGCTGATGGACCTTGGCTGCTACCGCGGCCTGCGCCATCGTCGTGGCCTGCCGCTGCGTGGCCAACGCACCCGCACCAATGCGCGCACGCGCAAAGGTCCGCGCCGCCCGATCAAGAGATAACGGATCACATCATGGCAAAGCCGGTCAAGACCCGGAAGAAGGTCAAGCGCGTCGTCACCGACGGTGTCGCCCACGTACAGGCCTCCTTCAACAACACCATCATCACCATCACCGACCGCCAGGGCAATGCCCTGTCGTGGGCGACCTCGGGCGGCGCGGGTTTCCGCGGCTCGCGCAAGTCGACCCCGTTCGCGGCCGGCGTCGCCGCCGAGCGCGCCGGACGTGGCGCGCAGGACTACGGCCTGAAGACGCTGGAAGTGCGCATCAAGGGCCCGGGCCCGGGGCGCGAATCCACGGTGCGCTCGCTGAACGCGCTGGGCTACAAGGTCACCAATATCATCGACGTCACGCCGATCCCGCACAACGGCTGTCGTCCGCCGAAGAAGCGTCGCGTCTGAGGCGTGGTCATTCGCGGTCGAGATCGATCGCCTGAATCAAAACCGGCCACCCGTGGCCGGACTACTGGAAAGAGCTATGGCACGTTATCGTGGAGCTACCTGCAAACTCGCGCGTCGCGAGGGTGCTGACCTTGGCCTGAAGAGCCCGGCGCGCGCGCTGGACTCCAAGTGCAAGCTGGAGACCAAGCCGGGCCAGCACGGCGCGAACAAGCGCATCCGGTTGTCCGACTATGCCGTGCAGCTGCGCGAAAAGCAGAAGGTCAAGCGCATGTACGGCGTGCTCGAGCGCCAGTTCAGCAACTACTACGGCAAGGCCGCCACCCAGAAGGGCAACACCGGCGAGAACCTGCTGCGGCTGCTGGAAGGCCGGCTGGACAACGTGGTTTACCGCATGGGCTTCGCGGTCACCCGCGCCCAGGCGCGCCAGCTGGTCGCGCACAAGGCGGTGCTGCTCAATGGCCGCAAGGTCAACGTGCCATCGGCCCAGGTGCGTGCCGGCGACGAGGTCAGCCTGACCGAGCGCGCCCGCGCGCAGCTGCGTGTCACCGAGGCAATGAGCCTGTTCGAGAGCATGGACCTGCGGCCCGACTGGGTCGAGGTCGACGCGAAGAAATTCAGCGGCGTCTTCAAGGCGATGCCCGAGCGCGCGGACCTGCCGCCGGACATCAACGAAAGCTTGATCGTCGAGCTTTATTCGAAGTAATCATTCGGGAGTCTGATACATGGGAGTCGCAACGACCAGCATGCTCCGGCCTCGCGGCCTGAGCGTGGAACAGGTGGGATCCAACCGCGCCAAGGTCGTGGTTGAGCCGCTTGAGCGTGGCTTCGGGCACACCCTCGGCAATGCGCTGCGGCGCGTGCTGCTGTCGGCGATACCCGGATGCGCGATCGTCGAGGTTGAAATCGACGGCGTGCTGCACGAATACACCACCATGGAAGGCCTGCAGGAGGACGTCATCGAGGTGCTGTTGAACCTCAAGGACGTCGCGATCCGCATGCAGGGGACCGACGAAACCACCCTGACCCTGAGCAAGAAGGGCAAGGGCGTGGTCACCGCCAGCGACATCACGGTCGATCACACGGTCGAGATCGTCAACCCCGAGCACGTGATCTGCCACCTGACCAAGGACGTGGCGCTGAACATGCGCATGAAGGTGCGCAAGGGCGTCGGCTACGAGCCCGCCAGCACCCGTGACCGCGGCGACGAGGATGCCTCGCGCCCGATCGGCCGGCTGCCGCTGGACGCCTCCTTCTGCCCGGTGCGCCGCGTGGCGTACGAGGTGGACGCGGCGCGCGTCGAGCAGCGCACCGACCTGGACAAGCTGGTGCTGAGCATCGAGACCAACGGTACGGTCGATCCCGAGGAAGTGGTGCGGAAATCGGCCGAGATCCTGATGGATCAGCTGGGCGTGTTCGGCGACTTCACCCGTCGCGAGAGCGAGGGCACGATGGCCGAAACCAGCGGCGTCGATCCGTTCCTGCTGCGTCCGATCGACGACCTGGAGCTGACCGTGCGCTCCGCCAACTGCCTCAAGGCCGAGAGCATCTACTACATCGGCGACCTGGTGCAGAAGACAGAGGTCGAGCTCCTGAAGACGCCGAACCTGGGCAAGAAGTCGCTGACCGAAATCAAGGAAGTGCTGCAGGACAAGGGTCTGGCGCTGGGCTCCAAGTTGGAGAATTGGCCGCCGCCGGGCCTGGTCCACGGCATGCAGCTGGGCTGATTGCGAGCCGGGAATCAGGAATAGGGAATGGGGAATCGGCAAAGCGCGCTTCGCTTCCTGCCCGAATCCAGATTTTTGCAGAACTCAGTAGCGGGCAACCGCGGAAGGCCGGACACAAGAGCCGGCTTTTCATAACGATAAAGAGAGAAAACACCATGCGCCACCTGAAATCCGGACGCAAGCTCAACCGGACCAGCAGCCACCGCGAAGCCATGTTCAAGAACATGGCCGCTTCGCTGATCAAGCACGAGCTGATTCGCACCACGCTGCCCAAGGCCAAGGAACTGCGCCGCGTGGCCGAGCCGCTGATCACGCTGGGCAAGACCGACGGCCAGGCGCAGCGCCGCCTCGCGTTCGCGCGCCTGCGCGACAAGGAGGCCGTGGGCAAGCTGTTCTCCGTGCTGGGGCCGCGCTACAACGCACGCCCGGGCGGCTACCTGCGGATCCTCAAATGCGGCTTCCGCGACGGCGACAATGCGCCGATGGCTTACGTCGAGCTGGTCGACCGGCCGCAGGCGGAGAATGCGTCGGCCTGACCGCCGGCGAGCGGACGCGACACAAAAAGCCCCGGCAGGGCAACCCGCCGGGGCTTTGTTCATCTGCAAACCGAGTTGTGGTGGCGCGGCAGGCAGCCGCAGCATCGAGCGTGCCGCGGGCTCAGTGGTGGCGGCGCCCGCGGCCCTTGCGCGGCACGTGCAGGCCGACCTGGATCATCGCGCCGTCCTGCGATGTCCCGTTCAGCCCGGCGATCGCCGCGCGTGCCTCGTGGCCCTCCATCTGCAGCTCGGCAAACCCCTTGCACTCGCCGCTGAACAAGTCCTTGGCCAGGCGCATCTGGAACACGCGGCCGTATTGCGAGAACAGGTTCTGCAGGTTGTCTTCGGTCATGTTGCGGGGCAGTCCACGCACGTTGAGGGTCAGCATTCCTGGGGTACCTCCGGGATGTGATGGGGAGCGCGGGGGCGCACGGGGTGGCCGCGGCGCGTTCCACTTCGGGAGGCCTTGCGGCCTGGCGAGGGCGCGCCGCCGCAATGGGCCGCGCGCGGTCGCGGTGGCAGCGCCCTCGGCGCGCCGACCGCGGTCGGATCGCATCAGTATACAGGTCCGATGCAAAAGGCCCGTAAAGGCCAGCGGAACAGGCCGTCGGTTCAACCGGAGTCCGCAATGGCGGGCCTCCAAGGCTGTCATTCCAGCCCGCTCCGGTGCCCGCGCTGCACCTGCGCCGGCGCTGCTGCGTCGGCAAAACCAGCAGCTGGCGCGCGCGCGGGCGACGGCCAAACCCGGCGCTCCGCGCCGCAAGCTCCTGCCGCGACCACGGGCGTGGCTGCTGACTTTTGCCCCGCGAAAGGTTACCTTGCACTGCTCGACCCGACCGGACCGCGATAGATGGCTCGATCCACTTTCATCTCGCTGCGCAGCGGCTTCCTGATTGGCCTGCTGGCCTGTGCAGGCGTGTTCGCCTATGCGTTGTACGTGCAGTTTCACCTGCACATCGAGCCGTGTCCGCTGTGCATCGTGCAGCGCATCGTCTTCATCGCGATGGGCGTGCTGTTCCTGATCGGCGCCGCGCACGCTCCGCGTGCCGGCGGACGCTGGGTCTACGTGGTGCTGATCGACCTGATCGCGCTGATCGGTGTCGGGGTTGCCTGGCGCCACCTGTGGCTGCAATCGCTGCCGCCGGACCAGGTCCCCTCCTGTGGCCCCGGCCTGTCGTACATGCTCGACACCTTTCCCATTGGCCAGACCATCAAAATGGTGTTCACGGGCTCGGGCGAGTGCGCCGTGGTCAACTGGAGTTTCCTGGGTCTGGCAATGCCGGCCTGGTCGCTGATCTGCTTTGTCGTGTTCGGCGCCTGGGCCATCCTGGTCGCCGCCACGTCGCGCCGCGGCGATACGCGACTGGCCGCCTCATGAACCCGACAGGTCTGCAACCGGTGCGCGAGCCGGCCGATTGGACGCCTGCAAGCTGGCAGCAGCGCCCGGTCGTGCAGCAGCCGCGTTATGACGATGCCGCGGAACTCGAAGCCGCCCTGGCCGAGCTGGCGCGCCTGCCGCCGCTGGTCACTTCCTGGGAGGTTCTGGCGCTGAAGCAGCGTATCGCCGAAGCCCAGGAAGGCCGCCGCTTCGTGCTGCAGGGCGGCGACTGCGCCGAGAGCTTCGCCGACTGCAGCAGCGCGGTGACCACCAACCGGCTCAAGGTGCTGTTGCAGATGAGCCTGGTGCTGGTGCACGGCTTGCGCCTGCCCGTACTGCGCGTAGGCCGCTTCGCCGGCCAGTACGCCAAGCCACGCTCCACTGACGAGGAGACGCGCGACGGCGTCAGCCTGCCGAGCTACCGCGGCGACATCGTCAACAGTCCCGACTTCACCGCTGCCGCGCGGCGTGCCGATCCGCAGCGACTGCTGCGTGCGCATGCCTGCTCGGCGATGACGATGAACTTCGTGCGGGCGCTGATCGACGGTGGTTTCGCCGATCTCCATCATCCTGAATACTGGAACCTGGACTGGGCTGCGCAGTCGCCACTGGCCGCGGACTACCGCCGCCAGGTGGACGGCATCTGCGACGGCCTGCGCTTCATGGAGACGCTGGCCGGCGAGCCGATTGCGAGCTTTTCCCGGGTCGAGTTCTTCACCTCGCACGAGGCGCTGCTGCTGCACTACGAGCAGGCGCAGACGCGCCGGGTGCCGCGACAGTGGGGCTGGTTCAACCTGGCCACGCACTTCCCCTGGATCGGCATGCGCACCTGTGCGCTGGATGGCGCGCACGTCGAGTACTGCCGCGGGATCCGCAACCCGCTGGCAGTCAAGGTCGGGCCCGGCATGCGGCCGGACCAGCTGCTGCGCCTGATCGACGTGCTCAACCCGGACGACGAGCCGGGCCGCCTGACGCTGGTCCACCGCATGGGCAATGCCCGCATCGCCGAGGCGCTGCCGCCGGTGCTGGAGGCGGTACGCGCCAGCGGCCGCCGCGTGCTGTGGATCTGCGATCCCATGCACGGCAACACCGAGAGCACCTCCAACGGCTACAAGACCCGCCGCTTCGCCAACATCAGCGGCGAACTGGAGCAGGCCCTCGATATCCACGCCGCAGCCGGCACCCGGCTGGGCGGCGTGCATCTTGAGCTGACCGGAGAGGATGTCACCGAATGTCTCGGCGGCGCCCGCGGCCTCAACGAGTCAGACCTCGACCGCGCCTACAAGTCGCACGTCGATCCGCGGCTCAACTACGAGCAGTCGCTGGAGTTGGCGATGCTGGTGGTGCGGAAGATGGCTGTTTGAGCGGCAGGGACCGGGGACCGGGACGGGAGACCAGGGACCAGGGACCGGGGACCGGGGACGGGGGACGGGGGACGGGGGATCAGGGGCCAGGACAGCGCCGGTGATGGCACGCACCTGCAATGCATTCCCCGACCGGCCGGAGTCATTCGGGCGGCCGAGCGAGTGCCGGGGCAAGTTCAGGCTTGGTCGGCCTCGGGGATGGCACGCAATCGCACGTAACAACAGCCTTCAAGCTTCGAGCCTTGGTTGCCTACCGCGCGGCGGAGGTGGCGGTGGCGGGCGTGGCGGTGCTGGGTTGCGCTGGTATGGCCGTGGTCGCTGGCGGCTGCGGCACGGTCGGCAGGAAGTGCGGCTCGCGGCGAGCCCGGGTCGCCTGCTCGAAGGCGTAGGCGATGCCGATCAGCGTCGGCTCGCTCCACTTGCCGGCGAAAAAGCTCATGCCAACCGGCAGGCCATGGACGAAACCGGCCGGCACGGTGATGTCCGGATAACCCGCCACCGCGGCCGGCGAGGAGCTTGAGCCGGTGTAGTGGTCGCCAACCACCAGGTCGGTGGTCCAGGCTGGCCCCTGCGTCGGCGCCAGCAGCGCGTCGAGGTGGTATTTGGCCAGCGCCGCGTCGATGCCCTCCGGGCCCGACAATCGCTTCGCTTTCGCGAGCGCCTTGGTGTATTCGGCGTCGCTCAGCGGCCCCTTGGCCTGCGCCTTGACGAACAGGTCCTGGCCGAACCAGGGCATCTCCTGTGCCGCGTGCGCCTTGTTCCAGTCGATCAGCTCGGCCAGCGAATGCACGGCGAGGCCCTTGCGGGTCGCCAGGTAGGCGTTGAGGTCGTGCTTGAAGTCGTACAGCAGCACCGTCATCTCGGCCTTGCCGTAATCATCAAGGTGTGGAACCTTGACTGGATCGACAATGGTCGCGCCGGCGGACTTCAGCGCGGCAATCGACTGCTCGAGAATGGCGTCGGTGTTGGGGTCGTAACCGGCCAATGCACGCACCACGCCGATGCGCTTGCCCTTCAGCGCATCACGATCGAGGTATTTGGTGTAATCGGTGGCGTGCTTGTCGGCCTCGGCGGTGGCCTTGTCGGCCGTGTCGCTGCCGGCCATCACGCCGAGCAGGATCGCGGCGTCGGTGACGCTGCGCGCCATCGGGCCGGCGGTGTCCTGGTTGTGGCTGATCGGCACGATGCCGGTGCGGCTGACCAGGCCGAGCGTGGGCTTGATGCCGACAATGCCGTTGGCGGCCGACGGGCAGACCACCGAGCCGTCGGTCTCGGTACCGAGTGCGACGGTGGCGAAGCCGGCGGCGACGGCCGCGCCGGAACCGGAGCTGGAGCCGCAGGCGCTGCGGTCGAGTGCGTAGGGGTTGCGGGTCAGGCCGCCGCGCCCGCTCCAGCCACTGCTGGCGTGGCTGGAACGGAAGTTGGCCCATTCGCTGAGGTTGGTCTTGCCGAGGATGATCGCCCCGGCACGGCGCAGGCGGGCAACGACCGGCGCGTCCTTGGCCGCCGGGGCGCCGGCCAGCGCCAGCGAGCCGGCCGTGGTCAGCATCGGGCCGGCGGTGTCGATGTTGTCCTTCAGCAGCACCGGGATGCATTGCAACGCACCGTGTGCGCCAGCCTCCATGGCCTGGTCGCAGCGGCGGGCCGCGTCCAGCGCGCCCGGGTTGAGCTGGATCAGGGCGTTGACCTGCGGGCCATCGTGGTCCAGCCGCGCGATGCGCGCGATCAGCGACTGCACCAGTGAATAGGCGCTGAGGTCGCCAGCGCGCATGCGCTGGTGGAGCGTTTCGATGGACGCCTGGGCGACGGCGCTTGACGCCGCCGGGGCCGGTGCGGGGGCGCCGGCGGCGCCTGCGGTGGCGCAAAGGCCGGCGCAGGCAAGGCTGTTCAGGATCGCGATGAAAGGCGTGCGCAAGTGCATGCTGTTCTCCCGGTGCGGCGGCGGACCGTATCGACCACCGCCATGGTACTCGCCTTGGAGGGCGCGGCCGTCGCGGCCGCCCGATCTCGCAGTGGCCGGAACGGCGACACGGGCATGAGCACGGCGGCTTCTCCGGGATGCCGGCCGCGCCGCCGGGGTCCCGGCAGGTGTCGGCAAGCCGACCAGACTGCCTGCCGCGCCGTGCCGTTGGCGGAGGAAAGGCCAGCCGCCATCCCTTGCCTACTCCGCAGCTGCGGCCAGCACTCTCGACCGATCTGGGCCAGGGGCTCCGCCGTGGGGCCGTTTCGCGGCGGCGGGCCGCCATCATTGGCGGTGTCGCCTGACGGTTTGCCAGTACGTATGGCTAGGCAAACCCGCCACACCGGCACCGAATGATGCGCGAGCGGCCCCCGCGGCCCGGCCGTGGCCCGCCGTCCGGGGATCGGCTTGCACCACGGTGCCGTGGTCCTGGCCGCGGCGAGTCTGTTCCACCTCCTGAAGGGAGTACGACGATGGGCTTTCCACGTGCAGGTTTGGGCCAAGCGGGAGATGCCGGTGCCGCGCACGACGCTCCACATGCGGTCGCGGGCACTGCCCGTGCCGGCCGGCGGCCATGGGTGCGATTCGCCTTGCCGGTGCTGGTATTGTTGCTGGCGCCGCTTGCCGGCTTCGCGCAGGGGCCATCGCCGCTGCCCCATCCCGACCTCGACATCAGCCTTGGCGGGGAGGTCTACTGCGAGGTCGTGTTGCCGGATGGGAGCGTCGTTGTCGGCGGCTCCTTCGAAGCGGTCAATGGCACGCCGCGGCACAACCTCGCCAAGATCCAGCCCAACGGCGAGCTCGACGCCGCCTGGAGCCCGACGCCGGACGGCAACGTTTACGCCCTCGCCGCAGACGCCGCGGGGGACGTCTATGCCGGCGGCGACTTCACGCACATCGGAGCGGTGGTGCGCGATTACATCGCCAAGCTGCAAGGTACGGGTACGGGCGCGGTCGTGGCCGACTGGAACCCGTCGCCGAACGCCGGGGTTTACGCGTTGGCAGCCGATCCCGCAGGCGACCTTTACGCCGGCGGCAGCTTCACCAGCATCGGTGGGGTGTCGCGCGGCTACATTGCAAAATTGACCGGCGATGGCGTGGTGGATACTGGCTGGAACCCGTCTGCCGACGGGGGCATTGGCGTGATGGCGTTGAACTCAAGTGGCGATCTGTTCGTTGGTGGGGCATTCAACTTTATCGGTGGACAGGTGCGCGTCAACCTCGCCAAGCTCGATGGCACGAACGGCGCAGCCGACCCGGAATGGAGCCCCCAGCCCGACGGTTACATCTATGCCATGGCAGTGGATGCGAACGACGACCTGTACATCGGCGGCATATTCACCGCGGTTGGCGGACGCATGCGGAGCTACCTCGCGAAGCTGCAGGGCACTGGCTCGGGCGCCGCCGACAGTTCCTGGAATCCGTCGCCGGACGACTACGTGCTCGATCTGCTGGCTGACGCCAATGGCGACGTCTACGTGGGCGGGTACTTCTCGCAGATTGGCGGGCAGATGCGCGCCGGCATCGCGAAGCTGTCAGGTGGCGGGGTCGGTGCGGCCTATGCCGGGTGGGTCCCTTCGATTTCCGGCGTCATCGACGCTCTCGCCATCAACGCCGACGGCACGGCACTCTATGTCGGCGGCTACCTTGGCGAACCCGGCAGCCTGACGCACGCCTGGGCTGCGCTCGACGCATCGACGGGAGAAACCGGCGCCGGTGGGACCATCACCGTGCCCGGTACGGTCGAAGCCATTGCGGAGCAACCAGACGGTGGCACCATCGTCGGCGGACGCTTCAGCCTGGCGAACGGTGTCGAGCGGCACGGCCTTCTGCGCCTTGAACCGGACGGGACCCTCGATCCTGCATGGAATCCATCCGCCAACGACACCGTGACTGCGCTCGCCGTCGACGCCAGCGGCGACGTCTACGCCGGCGGAGCCTTCTTCCAGGTCGGTGGCCAGGCTCGAAGCTACATCGCCAAGCTTTCGGGTACGGGCACGGGCGCGGTCGATGTCAACTGGAACCCTTCAGCGAACGACTGGGTGTATGCGCTCGCCCTGGACAGCAACGGGAACGTCTTCGCCGGCGGGTCATTCACCGCCATTGGTGGACTGTCGCGCGAGCGGATCGCCAGGTTGAACGGAGCGGGCTATGGAATCGCCGACCCTGATTGGGATCCCGGGGCCGATGGCGTCGTGTATTCGATCGCGGTCGATTCCAGTGACAATGTCTATGCCGGTGGCGGCTTCAGCCACATCGGCGGGCAAGCGCGCAATTTCGCCGCGAAGCTGTCCAATGCGGGCATGGGTGCAGTCGACCCGGACTGGAAGCCCAACGCCGACGGTTCGGTGCAGGTTCTGCTGCCGGATGACGCCGGCCACGTGTACGCCGGCGGCAACTTCCTCTACATCGGAGGCAAGCCGCGCAACCACATCGCACGGCTGTCCGCTTCGGGCGCCGGCGCGGCGGATGCCACCTGGGACCCGTCGGCAGATGCTTCCGTTCGTGCCCTCGCCATGGATGCCGCCGGCTATCTCTATGCTGGCGGCAGGTTTACCCACATCGGGGGGCAGGCGCGCAACTACCTTGCCTCCCTGTCCGTTCGTGGCAGCGGTGCGGCAGGCCCCGCCTGGAATCCGTCGGCAGACGACATCGTGAACGCGCTGGGCGTGTCGGCCAGCGGAACGATTTACGCAGGCGGAGCTTTCACGAAAGTGGGCGGCCAGTCGCGCGCCGGCCTTGCGGGGTTCGACGGGAGCGACCTGATCTTCGCGAGCGGGTTTGAACGACCTTGACCCCACCTTCGCGACACCACCGACTGCGCCGCGTTCACGGTGCTCCAGGTTGCCGCCGGGCACGGCGCGCTAGAATTCCCGTTTTTGCGGAGTCGGTCGATGCCATTGCTGTGGCTGCGTGCTGCGGTTGCGGTCGCTGGCGCGCTTGCTGGTGCCACGATGCCTGTCCCTGCACTGGCGTCCGACGGAACGCTTCCGGCGGCGCGTGCAACGGCGGCGAGCGGACGTGTGCCGGACACGCTGCAGCAGCGCATTGCCGCCTGCACCGGCTGCCATGGCAAACATGGCGAGGGCGGGGGCAACGGATTCAATCCGCGCATCGCCGGCAAACCGGCGCTGTACCTGTACCGGCAACTGCTGAACTTCCGCGCCGGCCGCCGCAGTTACCCGCCGATGGAGCACATGGTGCAGCCGCTGTCGGACGACTACCTGCGCGAAATTGCCACGCATTTTGCCGCAGAGCACCCGCCGCACCGGATGGCACAGCCGCCGGGGCTGGCGCCGGGACTGCTGCAGCGCGGCGAGACCCTCGCCACTGAAGGCGATCCATCGCAGAAGCTGCCGGCATGCACGGCCTGCCACGGCCGGCGGCTCACCGGGGTGGAGCCGGCGATCCCGGCGCTGGTCGGGTTGCCGGCCGATTACATCGCCGCCCAGCTCGGCGCCTGGCAGACGCATACGCGCGGCGCACCGGCGCCCGATTGCATGGCGACGATCGCCGCGCGGCTGGACCAGAGCGACGTTGCCGCGGTCGCCGGCTGGCTGGCCGCGCAGCCGGTACCGAACGACGCGGCGCCGGCGCCGGCGGCCTCGGTGCAGCCGCCGCTGCGCTGCGGCAGCGTGGTGGCGCCATGAGGGGCGCCCGGCGTATCTGGACCGATACCGGGGGTCTGCTGGCACTGGCGATCCTGGCGGCGGTTGCGGCCACGGTCGTTGCCGTTGCGGCCGATGCGCCGCCTGCGGCACGCTCCGCTGCCACGCCATCCGCGGCGGCCACGGTACCGGCCGCCGCCGGCATGTTGGCCCCTGCGGCCGTGACGCCGCCGCCGGCCGTTGCTGCCGGAGCCGGTGGCGACGTGCTCCGCAAGGGACGCTACCTGGCCCGCGCCGGCGACTGCATCGGCTGCCACACCGCCCAGGGCGGCCGGGACTACGCCGGCGGCCGCGCCATCCCCACGCCTTTCGGCACGCTCTACGCGCCCAACATCACGCCCGACCCGGAGACCGGCATCGGCGGCTGGTCCGCCGACGATTTCTGGCAGGCCATGCACGCCGGCGAGGGGCCGCATGGGCGGCTGCTGTATCCGGCGTTTCCGTTCCCTTCCTACACGCGCGTGACGCGTGACGATGTGGACGCCATCTACGCCTGGCTGCAGCACGGCGTCACGCCGGTGAAGCGCGAGAATCGCCCGCCGGCGCTGTCGTTCCCCTACAACCTGCGCAGCCTGATGGCGGTCTGGCGGCTACTGTATTTCGACCAGGGCGTCTACACGCCGGACCCGAAAAAGTCGGCACAGTGGAACCGTGGCGCCTATCTGGTGCGTGGCCTCGGCCACTGCGCCGGCTGCCATGCCCCGCGCAACCGCTTCGGCGCCATCGGCGACCCGGCACAGCTGGTCGGCGCGATGATCCCGATGCAAGGCTGGTATGCGCCCGACCTGGGCACCGGCCCCGGCGGCGCCCTCGATGGCTGGAGCGAACAGGATCTTGTCGACCTGCTGCACACCGGCCGCTCTGCACGCGGCACGGCCTATGGGCCGATGGCCGAGGTGGTGCAGCAGAGCTTGCAATACCTCAGCGAAACCGACGTGCGCGCCATGGCCACGTACCTGCTGGCGCGGCCCTCGCAGCCGCGCCCGGCCGACGTCGTTGGCGTGGTGCCGCCGCGCCACCTGGCGGTGCAACTGGCCTCCGAAGGCAAGGCCATCTACGGCAAGCGCTGCGCCGCCTGCCACGGCGACGACGGCCGCGGCAAGGGCATCTATCCGCCGCTTGACGGCAACACCTCGCTGTTGGCGGCCGATCCGGTGAACGTCGTGCGCGTGGTGCTGCTCGGCGGCTTCGAACCGACCACCGCAAGCAATCCACGGCCGTACTCGATGCCGTCGTTCGTGCAGGAGCTCGACGATCGTGAAGTGGCCGCCGTCGCGACGTACGTGCGCCAGGCGTGGGGCAACGACGCCGCAGCCGTGGCGCCCGAGATCGTCCGCCAGTACCGCTCCACCCCGGCCCGCTGACGCGTTCCGCGGGGCTACGGTTGCAACGTGCGGACGTGGTCGGCGAGCGCCTGCCACACGCTGAGGTTCCAGAAGCGGCGGGCCTGGCCGGAGGGCGAGGGCAGGACGAACAGTTCGCTTGACCCGATGCGCTCGTCCTGCAACCCGTACGCCACGGCGTGACCGAGCGCCGCCTGCGCGGCATTCTTGCTGGTGAAGGCAAGCACGCGCGGCGCGTGGCGCGCGATCTTGCGCCGCAGGGCGGCGGCGTCGAAGGCGCCGCTCGGCAAGTCGGCGTCGTTGCCGAAGTGGCGTTTGGCGAGGTCGGTGAAGCCGATGCCCAGCATGGGCAGGGCGATGTATTCGGCCGGCGCATAACGACGCTCGGTGAGACCGACGTCGTGCAGCGTGCGCCAGAAGAAGTTGCCCGGATGCGCGTAGTAGGCGCCCTCGGCGGCCGACCGCCGGCTTGGCGCGGTACCGCAGAACACCAGCCGCAGGCCCGGCTGCAACAGGTCGGGCAGGATGGCGCTGGCGGGGCTCACGGGGCGTCCTCGAGCAGGAAGTCGGTGTACTGGAAGCGCTCTTCGCGGAGCAGCGACTCACCGCGCCGCAGCGGCAGCTCGGCATTGAACAGCGGGCCGCCGAAGGCCAGCGTGTGGAACTCGCCGCGCTCGCCGCAGGGGTCAACGCCGGCCGGCAGCGCATCGAGCAGGGTGGCGTCGTAGGTGCGGCCGCAAAAGCGCGCGTCGAGCTGGCTGGTGTCGACGCAGGCGAGATGCGCGCGGTGGCCGTCGGCAATGAACTGGCGCGACAGTGTGCCGGTGTCCTCGCCCCACAGCGGGAACTCCGCGCGCCAGCCGGCCTGGCCCAGCTGGCGGATGCGGTAGTCGCGCACGTCGGCGAGAAAGATGTCGCCAAAGGCGCAGTGGCGCAGGCCCCGCCAGCGCTCCGCCGCGCGCGCCAGCGCCTCCTGGTGTGCGCGCTCGTAGCTTGCGTTGTCGGCGGGCCAGTCGATGCCGGCCTCCAGCACGGGCAGGCGCAGGGCGCGCGCCTGGGCGTGCAGCACGTCGCGCCGGATGCCGTGCATCGCGATGCGCTGCCAGGTTCGGGTCACGGTCGTCAGCAGCCCCACCACCCGCCAGCGTGGATCGGCGCGCAGGCGCGCCAGCGCCATCAGGCAGTCCTTGCCGCCGCTCCAGGACACGAGGATGGGGCTGGGGTCGCTCATGCGGGCATTGTCGCGGCTTGGCACCGCCCCGGGAAGGGCGCTGTGCGTGAGCGGTTGGCGGTCAGCAGTGGGCGGAAGCCGATCGAGTCCCGCCATCCGGTTTACCCGAGTCCCGAGTCCCGCCTGCTACTCTGCGCTGCCTGTTCATGCGCGCCATTGCACCATTGCGCGGCGGCCGGCGCCGCGCGCGCGTCCGGCTGCTCCAGTCACGCAATGGCAGCGCCGAAGGAGGGCACATCGTCAGGCACAGGCAACCGCTGGATCGCGATCTCGACCGCTGGCAGGGCAAGCTGCCGCGCTGGGCAGGCCGCGCCATGCGCTGGCTGCGCAGGCCATCGTCGCGCTGGGTCCGCATCCCCGCCGGCGTACTGCTGATCATCGGCGGCATTTTCGGCTTCCTGCCCATCCTGGGCCTGTGGATGCTGCCGCTGGGCCTGCTGCTGCTGGCCCAGGACCTGCCCTTCCTGCAGCGGCCGATGAGGATTGCGCTTATCGCCACCAAGCGTCGCTGGCATCGCCTGCGCTTGTGGCTGCTGCGGCGGCGGCGTCGACGCAGCCGCGATACCGGCTAGGGCCCTCGCCGCGAGCGCAGCCCCGTCAGGCGGCCTGGCGCGAAGCGCGCTTGCGGTCGATCTCCGTCAGGTGCTTCTTGCGCAGGCGGATGGCCTTGGGCGTCACCTCGACCAGTTCGTCGTCCTCGATGAACTCCAGCGCCTGCTCCAGCGACATGCGGATCGGCGGCACCAGGCTCAGCGCGTCGTCCTTGCCGGAGGCGCGCACGTTGGTGAGCTGCTTGGCGCGCAACGCGTTGACGGTGAGGTCGTTGTCCTTGGAGTGGATACCCACCAACTGGCCCTCGTAGATCTCGACGCCGGCGTCGACCAGCATGCGGCCGCGCTCCTGCAGGCCCCACAAGGCGTAGGCCGGCGCGGTGCCGGTGCCGTTGGAGATCATCACGCCGTTGGGCCGCTTGGCAATCGCGCCCTCGGCACGCGGGCCGTAATGGTCGAAGACGTGGAACAGCAGGCCGGTGCCGGCCGTCAGCGTCTTGAACTCGGTCTGGAAGCCGATCAGGCCGCGGGCCGGGATGATGTATTCGAGGCGCACGCGGCCGCGACCGTCGGGCTCCATGTTGCGCAGTTGCCCGCGGCGCATGCCGAGGCGCTCCATCACCGCACCCTGGTAGTCCTCTTCGAGGTCAACCACCAGTTGCTCGAAGGGCTCGCTGGCGACGCCGTCGATCTCCTTGATGATCACCTCGGGCCGCGACACCGCCAGCTCGTAGCCCTCGCGGCGCATGGTTTCGATCAACACGGACAGGTGCAGCTCGCCACGGCCGGAGACCTTGAACTTGTCCGGGTCCTCGCCTTCCTCGACGCGCAGCGCCACGTTGTGCAGCACCTCGCGCTGCAGCCGCTCGCGGATCTGGCGGCTGGTGAGGAACTTGCCGTCCTTGCCGGCGAAGGGCGAGTTGTTGACCTGGAAGGTCATGCTGATGGTCGGCTCGTCGACGCTGAGCGCCGGCAGCGCCTGCACCGCGTCGAGTGCGCAGACCGTGTCGGAGATCGCCAGCTTCTCGACGCCGGAAATGGCGACGATGTCGCCGGCGCTGGCGCTCTCCACCTCGCGCCGCTCCAGCCCCATGAAACCGAGCACCTGCAGCACCTTGCCCTGGCGCTTGTTGCCCTCGCGGTCGATCACCGCCACCGGCATGTTGGTGCGCACGCTGCCTCGCTGGATGCGGCCGATGCCGATAAGGCCGACGTAGCTGGAGTAATCGAGCTGGCTGATGCGCATCTGGAAGGGGCCGTCCGGGTCGACGTCCGGCGCGGCGACGTGTTGCATGATCGCCTCGTACAGCGGCGTCATGTCGCCCTCGCGCGCCTCGGGGTCGAGGCTGGCGTAACCGTGCAGCGCCGAGGCGTAGATCACGGGGAAGTCCAGCTGCTCGTCGCTGGCGCCGAGGCGGTCGAACAGGTCGAAGGTCGCGTTCAGCACCCAGTCGGGCCGTGCGCCCGGGCGGTCGATCTTGTTGATCACCACGACCGGGCGAAAGCCCATGTCGAAGGCCTTCTGCGTGACGAAGCGCGTCTGCGGCATCGGCCCGTCCATCGCGTCGACCAGGATCAGCACCGAGTCGACCATCGACAGCACGCGCTCCACCTCGCCGCCGAAGTCGGCGTGGCCCGGGGTGTCGACAATGTTGATGCGGTTGCCGTTCCAGTCGATGGCCGTGTTCTTGGCCAGGATCGTGATGCCCCGCTCGCGCTCCTGGTCATTGGTGTCCATGGCGCGCTCGGCCAGCACCGTGCGCTCGCCGAGCGAACCCGACTGCTTCAGCAACTGGTCGACGAGGGTGGTCTTGCCGTGGTCGACGTGGGCGACGATGGCGATGTTGCGAAGGCGTTCGATGGACATGGCGTACGGCGTCAGGCTGGATCGGGGCAGCCGGACATTATAGCGCACGTGAGGCCCAGCAGGCGGCGGTACTTCGGCCGCGATCTTTTATGCCAACCGTATCTCGCGCGGGTGCCAGTTATGCGCTCGTGCCCGGTAGCGCGTCCGACATCAGCGCATTCCGCGCTGCCGCCATAGGCACGATGACTGGTGGGCGGGCTCGTTGGCTTGCTGGCGGCTGACCAGCCAGGCGAAAACCGGCGTGAGAAAACCGGGGTCAGAGTGCACTTTTGAGCCAGTGCTCGGCCAGTGCCCGCGCGGGCAAGCAAAAGTGCACTCTGACCCCGGTTTTCCCATCCGGGCTGGTTTGCGCCGCCGCTCAGCCGTCCTCGGGCTCGGCGAGCGTCAGCAGCACGGCGTCGATGCGGGCGCCGTCGAGGTCGAGCACCTCGAAGCGTGCGCCGCGCCAGTCGAAATGTTCGCCGGGCTGCGGGATTCGGCCGAAATGCGCCATCACCATGCCGGCGACGGTGTGGAAATCGTGCTCGTCCTCGCCCGGCAGCGAGTCCAGGCCGGGCAGCTCGCGCAGGTCATCGGTGGAGAGGCTGCCGTCGATGATGTAGCTGCCGTCGTCTCGGCGGTGGATCGGGTGGCGCTGGCTGCCGCCGTCGGCGGGCGCGGGCGAGCGGCCGACCACGGCCTCCAGCACGTTGTTGAGCGTCACCAGGCCGTCAATGTCGCCGTACTCGTCGACCACCAGCGCCAGCGGCGTCTCGGCGTCACGAAACTCTTCCAGCAGGTCGAGGGCGCGCGCAGTCGCGGGCACGTACAGCGGCCGTGCCAGATGCCGGAACAGGTCGAGCTGCTGCGGCTGACCAATGCGGTCGATAAGACGCTTGGCCTCCAGCACACCAACCACCTCGCGCTCGTCGCCGCGGTAGACCGGGTAACAGGAGTATGGCGTCGAGCGCAGCAGCGCAAGGTTCTGCTCCAGCGGCGCAGCGGCGTCCAGCCAGACGATGCGCGTGCGCGGCGTCATCACGCTGTCGACATTGCGGTCGCCCAGCCGCAGCACGCGATTGACCATGTTGCGCTCGTCGGCGTCCAGCACGCCCTGTTCGGCGCTTTCGGCCACCAGCAGGCGGATCTCCTCTTCGGTGACCTGGCTGCGGCGCACGCCCGCCAGGCCGAGCAGCTTCAACACCAGGGTGCTGGCGGTGTTGATGATCCAGACGAACGGCAGCATCAGCCAGGCCAGCACCGTCATCGGCACCGCCACTTGCGTGGCCACGCGCTCGGGCGAGATCAGCGCCGCGCGCTTGGGCACCAGTTCGCCGACCACGATGTTGATGAAGGCGATCAGCGCCACGCCGGCGACCATGCCGAGCGGCACGGCGACGCTGGCCAGCAGCGGCAGCTGCAGCGTTGCCAGCCAGGCCGCCAGCACGCGGCCGATGGAGTCGCCGGTGGCGACACCGGTCACCAGGGTAAGCAGGGTGATGCCAACCTGCACGGTCGAGAGCGTGCGCTCCGGCGCCACCACCAGGCGCAGGGCCACGCGCGCGCGGCTGCTGGTCTGCGCCATCTGGCTCAGGCGGCTCTTGCGCGACGCGACGACCGCGATCTCGGAGAGGGCGAAGAAGCCGTTGACCAGCGCCAGCGCCAGCACCACGCCCAGTTCAGCCAGCATCACGGTTCGGTTGACGGGGACATGCCGGCAGTGTAGCAAGGGCGCGGCGCGTTCCGCGCCTGCGCCGTGAGCGGCTGGCGGTCAGCCGTGAGCGGGGAAAGCGGTGGCGACCGTCAGCGGTGAGCGGTGAGCGGTGAGCGTGAGCGGTGAGCGGGAACAGCAAAAGCGTCCGCCTTGATCAGGCGCGGATAAAGCAGGAACCTGTAGGGCGGGTTTCAACCCGCCGCCGTGAACATCAAGCGGCAAGCGTCGAGCGGGTGAACGGTGAGCGGCAAGAGCGCTCGCCTTGCGGGTCCCGGGTCCCGGGTCCCGGCCCGGTCCGGTCCGGTCCCGGTCCCGGTCCGCTCCGGTGCCGGGTCCCGGCCCAGCGAAGCGCCGGCGCAATCGCGACGGGCGAGGCAAAACCGGCGGGTTGAAACCCGCCCTACGGAGACGTCAGGGTGCGACGTCCTGGTAAGCTGGCGGTGAGCCGCAGGCGAACCCCAACACGCGTGAGCCGGACCCCGCGCCGCTGATGGCGACTCGACGTTCTCGCGTGTTGGGGTTCGCTTCGCTCACCGCCAACCCGCGGCTCGCCAAACCGCGTCGCCGCCGGTCCCGGGTCCCGGGTCCCGCTCTACGTGAAATGGTGCGCATTGATCCACAGGTGGGTGACGACGCCGGCGGCGTAGCCCAGCCCGATGGCCCAGGTCCAGCGTAGATGGCCCATGAACGTGTAGCGGCCACGGCTTGCGCCCATCAGCGCCACGCCGGCCGCCGAACCTACCGACAGCAGGCTGCCGCCGACGCCGGCCGTCAGCGTGATCAGCAGCCATTGGCCGTGGTCCATCGCCGGCGCCATGCGCAGCACCGCGTACATGATGGGGATGTTGTCGACCACTGCCGAGGCCAGTCCCATGATGACGTTGGCCGCGGTGAAGCCTAGGCCGCCGTAGATCGCATCGGAGGTGAGGCGGAGAAAGCCGAAGGTCGCCAGCCCGCCCACGCAGGCCAGCACGCCGTAGAAAAACAGCAGGGTGTCCCACTCGGCGTTGGCGATGATGCGGAAGATCGAATATGGCTCGTGCTCGACGCCCTCTGCCAGCGCATAGCGGCGCTGGCGGCGGTCGATGCGCGTGGCAAGCAGGTTCAGCAACGCCAGGCCCGTGAGCATGCCGTAGACCGGCGGCATGCCGAGGAACTGCTTGCCTGCCACGGTGATGATGATGGTCAATGCGAAGGTCGCGCAGATGACCTTGCCGCCCTCCTTGATGGTCGCGCTGTCCTCGCGTTGCGGCGGCGCGCCGCGGGGCAGGGCGAACTGCATGATCAGCGCCGGCACCAGCCAGGTCACCAGCGCCGGCAGGAAGATGCGGAAGAACTCGAAAAACTCGACCTGGTGCGCCTGCCAGACCATCAGCGTGGTAATGTCGCCAAACGCGCTCCAGGCACCACCGGCGTTGGCCGCGACCACCAGGTTGATGAATGCCAGGGTGACGAAGCGAGCATTGCCGCCGCCAACCGCCATCACCACCGCCGACATCACCAGCGCCGTGGTCAGGTTGTCGATCATCGGCGAGAGGAAAAACGCGATGATGCCGGTCAGCCAGAACAGCGCGCGGTAGCTCATCCGGCGCCGCGTCAGCCGTGCCCGCAGCGCTTCGAACACGCGCCGCTCGCCCATCGCGGTGACATAGGTCATCGCCACCACCAGGAAGAAGAACAGCTCGGCGAACTCCAGGAACATGTGTTCGAAGGCGCCGCGCACCAGGACATGGCGCGGGTCACCCGGGCCGCCGACCTGCCAGGCCAGCAGGCCCCAGATCAGCGCCGCGCCCAGCATCACCGGCTTGGACTTGGCCAGCTGCAGGCGCTCTTCGAAAACCACACCGAGGTACGCCAGCACGAAGAACGCCACCGCCAGCCAGCCCAGCGGCGTCAGCGCCAGACCCAGATCCGGTGCGGCTTCGCCGGCCGGTGCGGCCGCCGCGGTGCTGGCGGCCAGCAGCCCATTCATGCGTCACCCCGCGGCGGTCGCGGCGTCAGCGGGTGCCGTTGGTTCATCAGGCGGTCCTCATGGCGTCGGCAAACATGGGCATTGTGTACCATACGCACACCGCAGGTGCGGCAGGCAGGGCAGACGATGTTTTCATTGCAGACGATCTTCGGTTCCGGCGACAAGTTCTACGGCCTGCTGGAAGCCAGCGCCGACACCGCCTGCGAGAGCGCCACGGCGCTGGTGCGCATGCTTACCGACCGCACGACCGCGCCGGCGCTGGATGCCTTCGCGGTGGCACACCAGCGCGAGAAGGATCTGGCCGCGCAGATCAGCGAGGAACTGGTCGACACCTTCGTCACCGCGCTCGACCGCGAGGACATCGAGGCGCTGTCCTCGGCGCTGTACAAGGTGCCGAAGACCGTGCAGAAGTTCGCCGAGCGCTACATCATGCTTGGCGACCGGCTGGGCTCGATCAACTTCCTTCCCCGTGCCGAACTGATCCAGCGAGCCACCACCGTGATGAAGGAGATGGTGGTCGAGTTGCGCAACGGCATGAACATCAGCCGCGTGCGCAAGCTGCAGGAGCGCCTGCAGGCGATCGAGTCGGAAGCCGACCGCCTGCTGCTGGAGCCTTACGGCGCCCTCTACCTGGACAACAGCGACCCGCTGCGCGCGGTGCTCGCCAAGGACCTTTACGAGGTGCTGGAAAAAGCCGTCGATACGTGCCGTGACGTCGGCAACGTGGTTTACGAAATCGTGTTGAAGAATTCCTGAGGGCCGGACGATGAGTCTCACCCTGGTGCTGGTGGTCATTGCCATCGCGCTGATCTTCAACTACATCAACGGCTTCCACGACACCGCCAATTCCATTGCCACGGTGGTTGCCACCAAGGTGCTGTCGCCTGGCCAGGCCGTGATCATGGCAGCCGGCACCAATCTCATCGGCGCACTCTGGGGCACCGCGGTGGCCGCCACCATCGCCAAGGGCTTGATCGACACCGGCGTGATCCATGTCGGCGCCGAACTGCTGATCGGCGCGCTGGTGGGCGCCATCATCTGGAACCTGGTGACCTGGTGGCTTGGCTTGCCATCCAGCTCCAGCCACGCATTGGTCGGCGGCCTCTGCGGCGCCGCCATTGCGGCCGCTGGCAACAGTACCCACGCCATCATCTGGGCCTCCGATCCGGCCCACTGGTGGGCCGGCACCGGTGTCATCCCCAAGGTGGTGGTGCCGATGGTGGCCTCGCCATTGATCGGCTTCACCATTGCCTTCGGTGTCATGGGCGGGTTGTTCGCGCTGCTGTCGTGGTTCGCCAACCGTGGCGGCTGGCTGCACCGCTTCGGCCGCACGCCCTTCGCCAACGCGTTCTTCGGCAAGGCGCAGCTGCTGTCAGCCGGCGCCATGGGCATTTCGCACGGCATGAACGACGCGCAGAAGACCATGGGGATCATCGCCCTTGCGCTGGCCGGCGCCACCGCCGCCGGGCATCTCGATACGCTGCCGGGCTGGCTGGACTTCATGCGCATCCCGATGTCGCCGGCCGGCGGCTTCGGCATCCCGGTGTGGATCAAGGTGGTGTGCGCATTGGTGATGGCGGCCGGCACCGCCGGCGGCGGCTGGCGCATCATCAAAACGCTCGGCCACAAGATGGTCAAGCTGCACCCGATCAACGGTTTTGCCGCGGAGAGCAGCTCGGCGCTGGTGATCATCGTCTGCTCGCTGTACGGCCTGCCGGTCTCGACCACCCACAACGTTTCGGCCGCGATCATGGGCGTGGGCGCGGCCAAGCGCTTCAGCGCCATCCGCTGGACCGTCGTCGAGCGCATGGTCTGGTCGTGGATCCTGACCATGCCGATCACCGCGCTGATCAGCTACGCGCTGGTGTCGGCGATGCACGGCTTGTTCGTGTAGGAGCCGCAGGGGGTCGGAGTGCCTTTTCCCCCGGAGTCTCGTTCAGCGGCCCCACTCGCGCGGAAAAGGCACTCTGACCCCGGTTTAGAAGCCACGCACCTCCGGCCCTGTCGGGTTACGCGCCTGCGGCGCCAGCCCGACCTACGGCTGCCAGTGGCGACTGCGGAGAAGGCAGAAGGCGCGCTCGTCGTGCTCCGCGGTAGCCGGGTCTGACTTCTTCGTATCACCCAAAGACGTGTACTCAAGAACGTCCCAACCGCAGCGGTCGAAAAGGCGCTTCAGGCCGGATTCGCTGAACATCCAGAAGTTGGTTGGATCGTTGTTGCACTCGTGACTGTCGACGAGGTACGCGGCCGGGATGTCGGTCAGCTCCACCCGCTTGCTGTTGAGCCCTTGCTGGCCCTGTCGCTCAATGGCGACGTTGTAGCGGGTGACGCGCGTACTGACGAGCGCGTGGCGGGCGATGCGGCTGAGGCTTTCCATAGCGCCGTACGGGTTCTTCAGGTGGTAGAGAATACCCAGGAAGAACGCCAGGCCGTAGCGTGCGCCAGGCAGCTCGAAATGCGCGTCCAGATCGATCTCGTGGATCCCGATGGCCGATTTCCGCGCCTCCCTCAGAACCCGCAGCCCGCGGCAACCGTTGTAGTTGGTGGGCGGGTAATCAATTGCATCGACCGAATAGCCCAACGATTCCAGAAAGAACGCAGTGTCGCCATCGGCCGCGCCAATATCTGCGATAGCGCCGTCGACAGCTAGCGACAGAACATCCTCATGCTTCGTTTTCCCCAGCAGCGCGCGCAGGTGGTCGAAGTTGTTGAGCGTGCCGTAGGGGTACCAGCCAAAGTCATCCTGCTTCAGCGCATGCTTTTCGTCGTCAAGTGCGCGGCTGAATTCACGCGCCTGCTTGGCCAGCGTCCCTATGGTCATGTGAAGCTCCGGGGCAAGAACCGCTGCAGTTTAGCGGACGATGCAGCTGTACGCGGTCGTACACGACATCCCGCCGCGGCCCTGTCAAGGCCGGTGGCGTAGACGTTGTCACTGGCGGGGCCCCTTGATGTCACGAAGGAGAAGGGCTACCGGCGCAGGTGCGCGCGAGCGCTGCGCAGGAAGTGGCGCAGCCGGCCGAGCCGGCCGGCGTAGAGTGCGGCTCGAGCCTGCTCCAGCTCGGTACCGAGGCGGCTGATGTCGCGGTACAGCCGCTGGATGTGCTGGTCGCGGCGGGCCAGCAGCCCGCGCAGCTGCTCGACATCGGCGTCGCTGAGCGTCGTGCCGGCGGCGTAGCGGGCCGGCAGCGGGCGCTCGACGTAGATGGTGGAATGGGTGTCGGCCAACTCCTCGGCCGGCCGCTCGTCGCTGTAGAAGTACAGGGCGACGGATTTGCGCGTCAGCTGCGCGCGCTGCGGCGGAAGGTCGATGCGGCTGAAGCCGTGCCAGCTCGACTCGGTGGTCTCGAAGATGATCGCGCGATTGAAGGCCGGCGTGACCAGCGTGACCTGGTCGTCGGCCGCGCGCGGGTCCGAGTGCAGCTCCAGCGAGCCGCCCCAGGCGTCCTCCCACTCGTGGTTGAGGTAGACGATCAGGTTCAGCCGCCGGTGCCAGCCTTCGACCGGGTGGCGGTTGAAGTCGACGTGTGGGTCGAGGTCCTGGCCCTGGCGGTTTTCGTGGGTGCCGCCACCGAAGTAGTAGGGGTCGTAGCGCAGCCCGGGGATGCCGGTGATCTCGCCGATCAGGCCGAGGAAGCGCTGGTTCTGGATGGCGTCGTCCAGTGCCTCGTACGCACTGCCCAGCGCGCGGATGCGCTCGATCGTGGACTTGTTGCCCAGCGTGCCGTTCTCGGTGCGCGCATTGCCGTGTTCGAAGGGCGGGAACTGCGCCAGCAGACGCTCGGCGATGTCCTCGCGCAGGAAGCCGTCGATGACCACATGGCGGAACGGCCTGGCTTTGGCAAAGTGGGCGGCGTGCTCGGCGCGGCGGGCCAGCACGTCGGGCGAGACAAGCGTGGGGAGGTCGGCGGACATGATCAGCATTCTACCGATGGCAAGCGGTGCGCGCCGGTGGCGCGGCGGGGCGCGCGCGAAAATCCGGCTTGAGAATCGGGAATGGGAGGAGCCGCAGGTTGCAGCGCCGCCGGCACTTGCCGCCGGCACACGCCGCGGATACATTCAGCGCCGAATGTCGGCGCCGGTGCCGCGGGAGGGCGAGGTCATGCGACTGTGTTCGTGGTGGCTGTGGGCTTTGGCGGTGGGCGGCGCTTCGCTGGTGCACGCCGGCGATCACGTGCTGCTGCACGCGCACTTTGACGCGCAGACGGTTGGCGTGGCGCCGGGGCTTGGCGGTGCCAACCTCGGCGAGCCCATCTACAACGCCAGCGCAATCGTCGGGCTGGCGCCTTTCACGACGCCGAACCTGCAGGTGCGCGACACCGGGCCGAACGCGCAGTACACCCGCTTCGGCTTTCTCAACGACGAAGAGGTGGTCACGGGCACGGTGCAGGTCCGGGCCCAGGTGCTGTTCACCGGTGTGGGACAGCCGACGATCGGGCTGCGCGAACAAGGCGGCGCGGCAGAGCAGTTCCTCACGCTGTACACGACCGACAACAGCACCAGCTTTGCCGCGCTGACCGGCGGGACACTGCATTTCCTCGGCGGAACGGTTGCGCCGAATGCCATCGTGCCGCTGGAGATTGACGCCTCGGCCGATCAACAGCGCGTGTCCGTGCGCATCGACGGCGTGACCCTGCTGGACGAGGCGGAAATCGACCTGGCCACTGCCCGTGGAATCGGCACCCTGTTGTTCGGCGTAGCCAACAACACCGGCACGGTGGCCGACGTGATGCGCGTCGACAACCTGCGGGTCATTGCCTGCAGCTCGCCGGTGTTTGCCGACTGCCTGTTCGTAGGCGGCTTCGACTGATTGTCGGCCGGGCGGCGTGACGCTTCGCCGCCGCGCGCGTCGCGTCAGGTCGCCGCCGCCAGCAGCGCCTCGACTTCGTCGCGGCCGGCGGCGCGCAGCAGGCGCGGCGCCAGCGCGCGCAGGGCGCGGCGGTCCAGCCGCGACAGTGCGTCGCGCACGGCCAGCATGTGGCTGGGGTGCATGCTGAAGCCGGTCAGCCCGAGCGCCAGCAGCAGCGGCGTGAAGGCCGGGTCGCCGGCCATCTCGCCACACAGCGTCACCGGCTTGCCGGCGCGCCGGGCGCTGGCGATCACGTACCCCACCAGGCGCAGCAGCGCCGGCTGCAGCGGATCGTACAGCGAGGCCAGTGCGTCGTGGTTGCGGTCGACGGCGAGCGTGTACTGGGCCAGGTCGTTGGTGCCGATGGCCACGAAGTCGGCGACGCCGAGGAGGGCGCGGATGCCGATCGCCGCGGCCGGCACCTCGATCATGGCGCCGACCTCGATGCGTTCGGGCACGGCGTGGCCCTCGCCGCGCAGGTCGCGGGCGCAGACGCCGAGCAGGGTGCGCACGGCGGCCAACTCGTCGACGGTGGTGACCATCGGCACCAGGATGCGCAGCGGGCCGTAGCAGGCCGCGCGCAGGATTGCACGCAGTTGCTCGGCGAACAGAGCCGGGCGGCGCAGCGACAGGCGTACGCCGCGCATGCCCAGCGCGGGGTTGGCCTCGCCCGGTACAACAATGCCGGCGCGGTCGGCCTTGTCCGCGCCGAGGTCGAGGGTGCGGATGGTCACCGGCAGGCCGGCCATCGACAGCACCAGCGCGCGGTAGGCCTCGAACTGTTCGTCCTCGTCCGGCCGGCCCTCGCGCTGCAGGAACAGGAACTCGGTGCGGTACAGGCCGATGCCGCCAGCGCCGAGCTGGCGCGCGCGCAGCACGTCCGGTGGCATTTCGGCGTTGGCCTCCAGATCGATCGCGCAGCCATCCGCCGTGGCGGTGGGAGCGTCAGCCAGCGACGCCAATCGCTTGCCCTCGGCCGCGGCTTCTCGCTGCCAGGCGCGGAAGGCGGCAAGATCCTGGGCAGTGGGGTGGACGGTGACGGTGCCGCTGTCGCCATCGACCAGCACCAGGTCGTGGTCGTGGATCTCGGTCAGCGCCGATGTCGCGCCCACCACCATCGGCAGGTTCATGCTGCGCGCCAGGATGGCGCTGTGCGAGTAGGTGCTGCCGGCGCTGGCGACGACGCCCAGCAGCCCGTGGCCGGCCAGCGCGGCCAGCTCCGCCGGCGCCACCGAGTCCGACACCAGCACCTCGCCGACCCGTGCCGCCAGCTTGCGTTCCTCGTGCGTGGTCTGGCGCGCCAGCGCCGCCTGCACCCGCGCGATCACCTGGTGGATGTCCTCGCGGCGCGCGCGCAGGTAGGGATCGTCCATCGAGTCGAATACCGCCACCAGCCGGTCGCGCTGCTGCTGCAGGGCCACCGAGGCGCGCAGGTGCTTGTCGCGGATCATCGAGCGCAGTCCCTGCAGCAGTTCCGGATCGTCCAGCAGCAGGCGGTGGGCGTCGATGAATTCGCCGACATCGCGTGCCAGCATGCCGTGCAGGCGTTCACGCAGGTCCAGTAGCTCGGCGCGGGCGGTGGCGAGCGCGGCGTCGAGGCGTTCGACCTCGGCGCCGACCTCGCCCGGCGGCAGCGGCCGCCTGTCGAGCACCGGCTGGCTCGGCTGCACCAGCCGCGCGCGGCCGACGGTCATGCCGCGTGCGGCACCGGTGCCCTCCAGCACCCGCCTCACCGGCGGTCTCCCTGCGGGTGCGCGCGACGTTTCACACGCCCTCGTCGAACTTGCGCTCGAACAGGTCGACCACGGTATTGACTGCCTCGGCTTCGTCCTCGCCCTCGGCACGCACAGTCACCGTGGCGCCAAGGCCGGCCGCCAGCATCATCACGCCCATGATGCTCTTGGCGTTGATCTCGCGGCCCTTGCTGATCAGCCAGACCTGGCTCTTGCAGCGCTGCAGCGCCTGCACGAGCTTGGCCGAGGCGCGCGCGTGCAGGCCGAGCTTGTTGCTGACGATGATGTCCTGTTCGACCATGCCGCTTCCTCTGCTTGAAGTTCTAGCCGTTGTCCACGAAGATGCCGCTGCGGCCACCGCTGGCGGCGACATCGGCCAGCTCCTCCAGCGGCCGGTCGGCGTAGTTCAGCACGCGCAGCAGCATCGGCAGGTTCAGGCCCGGCACGCAACGCAGGCGTACGCCGAGCTCGTCCAGCCGGCGCGCCACGTTGCAGGGCGTGGCGCCGAACACGTCCGTCAGCACCAGCACGCCGTCGCCGCCATCGAGCTTGCGCGCGTGTTCGGCACCCTCGTGCAGCATGGCGTTGGGTTCGGCATCGGCCGGCACCTCGAAGGCATCGACGGCCAGCGGCAGCCTGCCCAGCACGTGCCGCGCCGCGGTCACCAGAGCCGGGCCGATCGCCTCGTGCGTCATGAGCAGCACACCAACGGCCATGGATCCTCCGGTCGATCCCAACGTAGGCGGCATGATAGCCAGAAGGCGCACAGCTTGTCGTGCGGCGCAGCCGGTCATGCCGCCCGCGGGGCGAGCTGCGTGCCTCGTGGCCGTCAGCCGCGGCGTGTCTTGCGCCGCACCGACGCCGCCGTCGTCAGTCCGGCGCGCGTGCGAGACGGACAGGCCTCTGACGTCCGCGCCGGGCCGGCTGGTGGATGCCTATTCGAGCTCGCGGTGGAAGGTGAGCACCTGGCGGCGGCTGCCGTGGAGGCGCTCGCACAGCAGCTCCGCCAGGTACACCGAACGATGGCGGCCGCCGGTGCAGCCGATGCAGATGGTGACGTAGCTGCGGTCCTCGTGCTCGAAGCGCGGCAGCCACTCGCGCAGGAAGGCGGTGACGCCGTCGGCAAAGCGCTGCACCAGAGGCTGCTGGTCGAGGAAGCGCTTCACCAGCAGGTCGCGGCCGCTCAGCGGCCGCAACGCCGGGTCCCAGTGCGGGTTCGGCAGGCACCGCGCGTCGAACACGAAGTCGGCGTCCAGCGGCAGGCCGCGGCGGTAGGCGAACGACTCGAACAACAACGTCATCTCGTTGCTGCCGCGGGCCACGTCGGTGGCGATGGTGCGGCGCAGCTGGTGCACGTTGAGGTCGCTGGTGTCGATCTGCCGCTCGGCGATCGAAGCCAGCGGCCGCAACAGCTTGCGCTCGCGGGCGATCGCGTCGGACAGCGACAGGCCGCCCGCGGACAGCGGATGGCGACGGCGGCTCTCGGAATAGCGTTTGATCAGCACCTCGTCGCGGCTGTCGAGGAAGATCAGTTGTACCTCGACGCTGTCGGCCGCCAGCTTGGACAGCACCTCCGGCATGCGCTGCAGGTCGTCCATGCGGTTGCGGATGTCGACGCCGACGGCGATGCGCTGCTGCGGCCGCTCGTTGTCGTCCGTGACCGCGCGCACCAGCGACGGGATCAGGGCCGCCGGCAGGTTGTCGACGCAGTAGAACTCCAGGTCCTCGAGTGCGCGCAAGGCGACGGTCTTGCCGCCGCCGGACATGCCGGTGAGCACCAGCACGCGGGTAATGGGAGTGCCGCCGCTCACCAGGGTGCCAGCGGGCGCAGCTGGCGCGCCTGCCCGTCTATGAACGCCTTGGCCGGGTCCATGCCCTTGCTCTTCAGCATGTGGTTGCGGACCGCGGCCTCTGCCAGCACCGCAAGGTTGCGGCCTGGCGCCACCGGGATGGTCAGCGCCGGGATCGGTACGTCCAGCACCTCGCGCACGCCGATGTCGCCGGTCAGCCGTGTCATGGCGTCGACGTCCTCGCCTTCGCGCATCGGCTGCAGGTGCAGGATGAGGCGCAGGTACTTGGACTCCTTGACCGCCGTGTGGCCGAACATCTGGCGCGCGTTGAGCACGCCCAGGCCGCGCACCTCCAGCAGGTCCTGCAGCATCTCGGGGCAGGTGCCCTCGAGCACGTCGGGCGCGACCATCGTGAACTCCGGCGCGTCGTCGGCGACCAGGCGGTGACCGCGGGTGATCAGTTCCAGCGCCAGCTCGCTCTTGCCGGTGCCCGCATCGCCGGTGATCAGTACACCGATCGAGTACACCTCGAGGAACACGCCGTGCAGCGTGATTTGCCGAGCCAGCATGCGCGCCAGGTGGTATTGCAGGAAGGTCAGCAGCTCATGGCCGCGCTTGGCGCTGACCCACAGCGGCGTGCCACTTTCCTCGGCCGCTTCCCGCAGGTCGGCCGGCAACACCTGGTCCTTGCTGACCAGCAGCGCCACCGGTTGCTGGCTGACGATCTTCTGGATGGTCTCCCAGCGCGAGCGCGACTCAAGACCGTCCAGCCAGGACAGCTCTGCGCTGCCGATGATCTGCACCTTGTTCGGGTAGATCACGTTGAGATAGCCGACCAGTGACGGCCGGCGCGCCTGCGCCACGCCGGGCTCGAGCAGCCTGGATTCGCCGCGCAGGCCGGCCGCCCAGCGCAATGCCAGGCGCTCGCTCACGGCGTCGAACAATCGGCGGGCAGTCACTCGGTCCATGCAGGCAACGACGATCTCGGGCTGCCTGCAAGTCTACATGGCCGGCGGCGCGATGGCAGACATGCAGCGGGCGCCGCCGTGGCGACGCCCGCGCGTTCACCGGGTGGCGGCTCAGCCGTAGCGCTGCTGCCGCCCCTCGGCCTGATGGTGGTCGGTCAGCTTTTCCTTGTGCTTGCGCAGCTGGCTGTCGAGCTTCTCGAACATGACGTCGATCGAGGCATACATGTCCGCCTCGTTGGCGTCGGCGTGCAGGACCCGGCCAGCTGCCGCCAAGGTGCCGTCGGCCTTGTGCTGCAGTTTCTCCACGCTGAGCACCACCGTCAGCTTGGTGACGTTCTCGAAAAGGCGGTCGGTGCGACGGAGTTTGGTTTCAACGTGGTCGCGCAGGCCCTGCGTGACCTCCACGTTCTGGCCGCTGATCTGAAGTTGCATTGGGCGCCTCCTGTGGGCGGATGGATGCGTTGTGCGGTTCCTTGTTGGGAGCCGGCCGCCGGGCGGAAGTTCCCGCCTGGTGCGCTGCGGTCTGGCTCAGCGCTGCTCCATGTTGACGCGTTGCGACGATGTCGGGATGCGCAGTCCCTCACGGTACTTGGCCACGGTACGCCTGGCCACATGAATGCCACGTTCCTGCAGTTCCCTGGCCAGCGCCTGGTCGGACAGCGGGCGGCGGCGGTCCTCGGAATCGATCAGCTTGCGGATCATCGCCTGCACGGCGGTGGCCGAGGCGCTGCCGCCATCCTCGGTGCCGACGCCGCTGGAGAAGAAGTACTTGAATTCGTAGATGCCGCGCGGCGTGTGCAGGTATTTGCGGGTGGTCACGCGGGAGATGGTCGACTCGTGCATCTCGACCTCCTCGGCGACGTCGCGCAGGACCAGCGGGCGCATCGCCTCGGGGCCATAGTCGAGGAAGGCGCTCTGCGCGCGGACGATGGCGTTGGCGACCTTGAGGATGGTGTCGGCGCGCGACTGCAGGCTTTTCAGCAGCCAGCGGGCCTCCTGCAACTGCCCGCGGAGATAGCTGGCATCTTCGCTGCGCAGTTGTGCCATCAAGCCGCAGTAGTGCTGGTTGATCTGCACCCGCGGCATGCAGTCCGGGCTGAGCGTGGCCAGCCAGCGGCCGTCGCGGCAATGGGCGTAAGCGTCGGGCGTGATGTATTCGGTGGGCGTGCTGTCGAAACCCGCGCCAGGGTGCGGTTGCAGGCTGCGGACCAGCGCCACGGCCTCGTCCAGCGCGCGCGGGTCGGCCTGCAGGCGGCGGGCGATGCGGGCCATGTCGCCGCGCGCCAAGAGGTCCAGTTCGCTGTCCACGATGCGCCTTGCCAGGTCGCCTGCCAGGCTGTCGCGCGGCAGCAGTTCCAGCTGGATCGCGAGGCATTCGCGCAAGTCGCGGCTGCCGATGCCCGGCGGGTCGAAGCGCAGCAGCCGCTGGCGCACGGCCTCGATCTCGGCCTCCGCCACGGGCCGCGGCCCGGCGACCGCCGCGGCGATGCTGGCGTTTTCCTCGCGCAGGTAGCCATCGTCGTCGATCGCGTCGACCACGGCGAGCGCGATGGCCTGCTCGCGCTCGCCCAGGCTGCTGAGATTCAGTTGCCACAGCAGGTGCTCGCGCAGCGTCTCCGCGCTGTCGCCGATGTCATCGGCCTCGAAGCCGCCGCCACCGTGCGGTTGTGGATAGCTGCCGTTGAACTCCAGCGGCGCGTCGCCAGGGTCGAAGTCGGAGGTCGCGGACTCGCCGTCGCTGTCGGCGTCCACGGGGCTGTTGGCGGCCGGGTCCTCGGCGACCCGGTCGCCCTCGCCGGGGTCGCCATCGAGATCCTCCACCATCAGCATCGGATTGGCTTCGGTGAGCTGGCGCAGCTCGACTTCCAGCTCCAGGTTGGACAGTTGCAGCAGGCGGATGGCCTGCTGCAACTGGGGCGTCAGCGCCAGTTGCTGGTGAAGTCGAAATTGAAGCCCCGGTTTCATGCGCCTGCTGCGAGCCCTGCCTGTGCGGCGTCGGCGCTCATCGTACCCCGTGATGCCGCGATTGGGGAGTTCGGCACGGCTTTTGCCTGTGGGAGAAGCCGGGACCGGGGACCGGGGACCCGGGACCGGTAAAGCGCGGGTCCGATGGTGCGGCCGATGCAGGTGGCGCGGCCGCGCGGCGATGGCGCGGCGGCGGGGGAACGGGCGCCGGGAACGGGGAATTGGGAGAAGCCGGGACCGGGGACCGGGGACCCGGGACCCGTAAAGCGCGGGTCCGATGGTGCGGCCGATCCAGGTGGCGCGGCCGCGCGGCGATGGCGCGGCGGCGGGGGGAGCCGCGCCGGTTGGCGGTGAGCCAGGCGAACCCCAACATCGGGCCCGCACTGCCATGATTGTCGCGCGTCCCGCCTTCGGTTTGGCCGAGATCGTTGTTGGCGCCGCGAGCGCGGGCATGGCGTGTTGGGGTTCGCCTTCGGCTCACCGCCAACCTACGATTCTGCGCTCCGTCCCACGCTGGCCGGCTTCGGCTTGTCCGGTCCCCGGTCCCCGGCGCCGGCCCTACAGCCGAAACTCGCGCCCCAAATACACCTCGCGCACGCGCTCGTTGGCCAGCAGCTCGGCGGGGCCGCCGCGGGCCAGCACCTCGCCCTCGTTGAGGATGTAGGCGTGCTCGCAGATGCCCAGGGTCTCACGCACGTTGTGGTCGGTGATCAGCACGCCGATGCCGCGGTCGCGCAGGTGGCGCACGATGCGCTGGATCTCGCCGACCGAGATCGGGTCGACGCCGGCGAACGGTTCGTCGAGCAGCATGAAGCGCGGGTTGGAGGCCAGCGCGCGGGCGATCTCCACCCGCCGCCGTTCGCCGCCGGACAGGCTCAGGCCCTTCTGCGTGGCCAGGTGCGCCACCTTCAGCTCGTCGAGCAGCTCGGCCAGCGCCTGGTCGCGCTGCGCGGCATCGAGGTCGCCGCGCAACTCCAGCACCGCGCGAACGTTGTCGGCGACGCTGAGGCGGCGGAATACCGACGGCTCCTGCGGCAGGTAGCCGATGCCGAGGCGGGCGCGCGCATGCATCGGCAGGCCGGTGATGTCGCGCTCATCGAGCAGGATCTGGCCGGCATCGGCGGGGATCAGGCCAACCACCATGTAGAAGCAGGTGGTCTTGCCGGCCCCGTTGGGGCCGAGCAGGCCGACCACCTCGCCCTGGCGCATCTCGAAGCCGAAGTCGCGCACCACCTGGCGCGAGCGGAAGCTCTTTTGCAGCCCGCGCGCGCGCAGCATTCAGGGGGTACCGCGGCTGCTGGCGGGCGCCGGCCGGGCCGCGGGCTTCGCCGAGGTCTGTGGCTGCAGGATCAGGTGCACGCGGCCCTGCTCGCCGCCCTCGCCGGCGATGGCGCCGGTGCGCGTGTTGTAGACCAGATGGGCACCGGTGTAGCGGCCCTTGCCGGCCTGCACCACCGTGGCGTGGCCGGTCAGCTCGATGGTGTCGTTGGCGACGTGGTAGTCGATACGGTCAGCCTCGGCGTGCATGTGGCCGCCATCGTCCAGCGCCTGCTGCGCGGTCGCCGGCGCGCCAGTCAGGACCACGCGCTCGACCGCGTTGTCGTCGCCAGTGTGGGCAACGCCCTTGGCACCGGTGGCAACCAGGGTCCCTTGCGTGATCACCACATGGCCGGTGAGCGTGGTGGTGCCGGGACGGCTGGCCTTGAAGTGGTCGGCGTCGACCTTGATCGGCTGCTGGCGATCCGTGCTCAGCGCGTGCGCCGGCAGCGCGGCTACCAGGCACAGCGCCAGCGAGACCAGCGCCGCTGCCGCCAAATCAATGACGCGCGGGTTGGAAGGTGCCATGGACATTGGCCATCAACTCCATCGTGTGAGTGGCGAGATCGACCTGCATGCCGGTGCCGCGCAGTATACGGCCCGGTTCGCGGATCACCGTCGGCGCCGGCGTCGCCAGCTGGTGGCGGTCCGGCCAGGCGATGATGTCGGCGCTGTCGATGGTCGCCTCGCCGACCGTGGCGGTGGCCGGCCGGTGCATGTGCACCGCGCCCAGCAGCTTCAGCTCGCTGCCGTCGGCGCTGACCCAGCCGCGCTCGGACTTGCCCAGCCACTGGCTGTCGTTGCCCGATCCGGGTAGCTCGAAGCGCGGCGCGGTGATGTAGAGCGAGCCGTCGCCGTTGCGCCGCTGCAGGTGCGGCGCCTGCATGCGCATGGCGACACTGCCATCCTCCTTCAGGACGTTGAGACTGAAGTCGCGCAAGGTGTAGTCGGAGCGCGGCGGCCCGGCCATGGTGTGGTGCACCGGCGCCGGCGTCAGCCACCACAACAGCAGCTGCGATGCGACGGCGGCGGCCACCAGCGCCACCAGCGACAGCGGCACGCGCCAGCGACGCTGCAGTGCCGTGTTGCGCGCCGGCTCGGACATCAGGACGCCTGCCGCTGAGCCGCAGCACGCCGCGACGCCATGACCATGGCGAAGACCCAGCGCGGGCGGCGCACGTCATGCCGTCGCAGATCCGGGCGCCGCGAGATCACAGCCAGTGGTCCAGTTCCGCCTCGAACTTGCCTTGCGCCACCAGCAGCAGGTCGCAGACGTCGCGCACGCCGCCCTGGCCGCCGGCGTGCGGCGTGCGCCAGTGCGCGTAGGGGACGATCGACGGATGGGCGTTGGCCATCGCCACCGCCAGGCCCGCCAGCCGCATGGCGCGCAGGTCGGTCAGGTCGTCGCCGACGAAGGCCGACTGGCCGGGCTCGAGGTGCAGCGCCTCGAGCAGGCGCGTCAGGCAGGTCGCCTTGTCGTCCTGGCCTTGGTAGACGTGGTCGATGCCGAGTTCCTCGGTACGGACCGCCACCGCGTGGCTGATGCGCGCGCTGATGATTGCCACTTCGACGCCGTGCGCACGCAACCGCTTCAGGCCCAGCCCGTCGTGGGTGTGGAACACCTTGAACTCGCGGCCATCGGCGCCGACCCGCAAGCCTCCGTCGGTCAGCGTGCCGTCGACGTCAAACGCCGCCAGGCGCACGCCCGCCGCGCGCTGGCGCACGTCGTCGGGGATTGCATCGAGTGGGTTGGTGGCCATGATGCCGTCGATGATAGCGCGGCTTTGTGGGGAGGGACCGGGGGTCCGGTCCCCGCTCCTAAACCACCCGTTCGCGCAGCAAGTCGTGAATGTTCAGCGCGCCGACCACGTGCTCGTCCTCATCGGTGACCAGCAGCGCGTGGATCTTGTGCGACTCCATCAACTGGGCAGCCTGCACCGCCAGTTTGGAGGCATTGATGGTCTTGGCATGCTGGTTCATCAGCTGCGCCACGGGCGTGGTGCGCAGGTCGATCTGGTGGTCGTCGAGCGCGCGGCGCAAGTCGCCGTCGGTGAATACGCCCAGCAGGTGGTTGTCCTCGTCGACCACGGCGGTCATGCCGAGGCCTTTTCGCGACATCTCAACCAGCGTCTCGGCCAGGCTGGCGTCGGCACCGACCCGCGGCACGCCGTCGCCAACGTGCATGATGTCGCTGATGTGCAGCAGCAACCGCCGGCCGAGCATGCCGGCCGGGTGCGAGCGGGCGAAGTCCTCGGCGGTGAAGCCGCGTGCGTCCAGCAGCGCAACCGCCAGCGCATCGCCCATCACCAGCGCCGCGGTGGTGCTCGAGGTTGGCGCCAGCCCCAGCGGGCAGGCCTCGTTGGTGACGCTGACGTCCAGGTGCACGTCGGCCTGCTGCGCCAGCCGGGAGTGGGTGTTGCCGGTCATCGCCACCAGCGGCGTGCCCTGACGCTTGATGGTTGGCAGGATGGTCAGGATCTCGACCGTCTCGCCGGAATTGGATATCGCCAGCACCACGTCGTCGCTGGTGATCATGCCGACGTCGCCGTGGTTGGCCTCGGCGGCGTGGACGAAAAAGGCCGGCGTGCCGGTCGAGGCCAAAGTGGCGGCGACCTTGCGCGCAATGTGGCCGGATTTGCCCATGCCAGTCACCGCCACGCGGCCCGGGCTTTGCCAGACCAGGCGGCAGGCGGCGAGGAAACTGTCGTCGATGTGGCTGCTCAGCGCCCGTATCGACTGCACCTCGGTGGCGATCACCGCCAGCGCGCTGGCTCGAAGCGCGGCGTCATCCAGGCGTGCCGGATAGGGGGCGAGCTGTGGCGCGGCGGCATCCGGTTGGGAGGACATCAGGTAAACTCCTTCATACCCGTGGCACTGACTTCAGTACCATGGCCGCCATTCTAACCGCTTTGCACCATGCAGCGCCGCACGGGCGTCGGCGCCAGCGTGGCTATTCAGAGACCTTCACCAGGGAATTCGATGGACGCAGGTACCATCCAGACGATGATCGAGCAGGCGCTGCCGGACGCGCGGGTCGCCGTGCGCGGCGATGACGGCGTGCACTTCGAGGCCACCGTGGTCAGCGCGGCCTTTGCCGGCAAGCCGCCGCTGGCGCGCCATCGGCTGGTTTACGCGGCTCTCGGCGAGCGCATGGGCGAGGAAATCCACGCCCTCAGCCTCACCACCCGCACGCCCGAAGAAGCTGCCTGATGGCCAAGATCGTCATCCAGGGCGGCGACCCGCTCAGCGGCGACGTCTGGATCTCCGGCGCCAAGAACGCGGTGCTGCCGATCCTCGCCGCCACCTTGCTGGCCGACGAGCCGGTCAGCATCGGCAACGTGCCGCACCTGCACGACGTCACCACCACCATGGAGCTGCTGGGCCAGATGGGCGTGCAGCTGGTGGTCGACGAGCGCATGCGCATCCATGCCGACCCACGCCCGGCGCGGCGCTGGTTCGCGCCTTACGACCTGGTCAAGACCATGCGTGCCTCGATCCTCGTTCTCGGGCCGCTGGTGGCGCGCTTCGGCGAGGCCGAGGTGTCGCTGCCCGGAGGCTGCGCCATCGGCTCCCGGCCGGTTGACCAGCACATCCGCGGCCTGCAGGCGCTGGGCGCCCAGGTGGTCGTCGAGAACGGTTACATAAAGGCGCGCGCCAAGCGCCTGCGCGGCGCCCGCATCAGCATGGACCTGGTCACCGTCACCGGCACCGAAAACCTGATGATGGCGGCGGCGCTGGCCAAGGGCACCACGGTGATAGAAAACGCGGCGCAGGAGCCGGAGGTGCTGGACCTGGCGCACTGCCTCAATGCCATGGGCGCGCAAATCTCGGGCATGGGCACCTCCAGCCTGGTGATCGAGGGCGTCGAACGGCTGCACGGCACCGATTACGAAGTGCTTCCGGATCGCATCGAGACCGGCACCTTCCTGGTCGCCGCGGCGATGTGCGGCGGCAAGGTGCGCACCAAGCGTGCGCGACCGCAGACGCTGGAGGCGGTGCTGGCCAAGCTGGAGGAGGCCGGCGCCCACATCAACACCGGTGCCGACTGCATCGAGCTCGACATGCGTGGCAACCGGCCGCGCGCCGTCAACATCACCACCGCGCCGTACCCGGCGTTCCCGACCGACATGCAGGCCCAGTTCACGGCGCTCAACTGCGTCGCCGAGGGCGTCGGCGTGATCACCGAAACCGTGTTCGAGAACCGCTTCATGCACGCCCACGAGTTGCAGCGGCTCGGCGCGGATATCCAGCTTGAAGGCAACACTGCCATCGTGCACGGCGTCGACAGCATCAGCGGCGCGCCGATGATGGCCACCGACCTGCGTGCCTCGGCCTCGCTGGTGCTGGCAGGCCTGGTCGCCAAGGGCGAAACCGAGATCGACCGCATCTATCACATCGACCGCGGCTACGAAAACATCGAGGAAAAGCTCGGCGGGCTGGGCGCGCATATCCGGCGCTTGCCGAATTAGCCGGGACCGGGGACCGGGGACTCGGGACCCGGAGCGACGGTTGGCGAAGCGCGTAGGTTGGCGGTGAGCCGAAGGCGAACCCCAACATCGGGCCGGCCAAAGCTCGGTGCGCCCGACACGCATCGGCGGTCGCGTCGCCAACCACCCGTATGTCGTTTGCACGCGTGGCGGGGAATCCTCGCGATTCCCAACGTTCGGTTGTCGATTCTCCTTGGCCAGGTCGCGGCGCACGGTGCTACCACATCGACCGCGGCTACGAAAACATCGAGGAAAAGCTCGGCGGGTTGGGCGCGCATATCCGGCGCTTGCCGAATTAGGATCGGGGATCGGGGACCGGGAAAGGCGCGGATCAAGTGATGCGACCGAACCAGGCGGTACGGCCGCGCAACGATTGGCGAGATCCGGGATGGGCGCGCAGGTTGGCGGTGAGCCGAACGCGAACCCCAACATCAGTCGTGGAAGTCGGTGGCCCTCGATGCCTGGATCACGGCCTCCCCTTTCCCCGGGTCGCCCGGGGGCGGTGTGTTGCGGTGTGCGTGCCACCGGCATCTGATTGCACCAATGTGCGCATGTCGTGGTTCCATTGCGAGCACCACTTGTCGATATCGATCTTTGCACTGGCCGGCATCTGCAGCTCCGCACGCACGCTTGCGGTTACCAGCGTGGTCAGTCCCTTGTAGACCTGAGGATCCAGGCCCTGCATTTCCTCAAGCATGCACATGTCGCTGCTGGTTGCGATCCGTTCGCTATTGCCCTGTCTTTTCTTTCCGCGCCAATCATAGGCTGCGTGGGAAAGCTCGTGCACCGTGTCGATCATGCTTGCGCCAAGATAAAATGCCTTTGCCAGCTCGTCCGTCACGCTACAGCGATTGTAAAACTTGAGATGGATGCGCGGTTTGCGTTCGCGAAAGCTGGTCAGGCTATGCACCTTGACCTCCGGCGGAATGAAGTGGATTTCGACAATACCTGGTGGCGCCGGATTATTTGCTTCGGACAACGTGGCGCGCACAGCGTGCGTCATCGTCCGCATCAACGAGTCGGGAAAATTGGTGCACGTGGACCCGTTGTTGAACAGCACGAAGCGAAGCCGGGGTGCATTCTGCACGGTGATCGTCGTCAGCTTGATCTCCGGCGGGATCGTTTCGATCGCTCCGTTGCTGTAATTCATCGAAAAGCTCGTCGTTTCGTTACCGTCACACCGCACTTCGACGCCGTGGGCTTGACCGATACCGCCGCTATCGTGGCGTTCAATTGCTCGAAGAGCGGGCCGCGATTCCACTATCGACTTTGGTTGCAGCGAGTAGACATGCTCGCCATAGCGCGGATTGAGTGCGCAACCCGCGACGGCAAGGACGGCGAGGCAAGCCAAGACCTGCCGCGCCGCCCGCATCGGTTTGCCTGCGAAAACCACGCCGTTTGCTGCCGCGGCCTGGAGATCGTCGGCAGGTGACAAGAACGCACGCGTATCCGGCGCCATTGTAGATATCCTGTTGTGTTCCGCCTGCGTCTCGGTGCAGCGCGCCCATGTCTACCGCATGCTGGTCGGCAGCGCAAGATTGCACGTCAAGCGGACGACGCTGAAGGCCGCGCGGTCGATATACGCGCAGAGCTGGAAATCTCGGCCGGCTGGGCGCGCACATCCGGCGCTTGCCGAACCAGCGCCGGGACTCGGGACTCGGAGCGACGGTTGGCGAAGCACGTAGGTTGGCGGTGAGCCGAAGGCGAACCCCAACATCGAGGCGGCCAAAGCCGATTTGGCGATGAGCCGAAGGCGCATGCCAAGATCGGCGGCATGTCCGGCAGCGAATCGGAGGCCGCATTGCCAACCTTCTCGTATGTCGCGTGCACGCGTGGCGGCAAAGGCCCGCTATCCCCGACGTTCGGTTGGCTATTTGCCTTTGCCACGTCGCGGCGTGCGGTGCCGACGTCGTCGGCTGTTGGGGTTCGCTTCGATCACCGCCAACCTGCGATGATCCGGCTGCCGGTCGGGCGTTCTCGATTCTGTCGCGGCGTGCGGTGCCGACTTCGTCGGCTGTTGGGGTTCGCTTCGCTCACCGCCAACCTATGTATGGACTCGCCCCCACTGTCAACCTCTGCTTTTCGGCAGCGAAATACCGGCTGCGTCTATGTATAAGGCCTCGTCGAGGTGGTCAGATAT
>DASSBG010000020.1:0-17166 GCA_035699085.1 Rhodanobacteraceae bacterium | reverse complement strand
GGTGAGCCGCAGGCGAACCCCAACATCGGGCCGGCAATGCCGTGGTTGTCGTGCGAGCTCCGCGGCGCTGCGCCGGAATGGCGAATGGAGAATCGGGAATTGGGTGAGCCGCAGCTGTTGTGACGCGGCGAGCGCGGGCATGGCGTGTTGGGGTTCGCTTCGCTCACCGCCAACCTACCGCTTCGCCAGGCAATGCGGCTGGCGAATGGAGAATCGGGAATTGGATGCGCCGCAGTTGTCGTGACGCGGCGAGCGCTGGCATGGCGTGTTGGGGTTCGCTTCGCTCACCGCCAACCTACCGCTTCGCCAACCTACCGCTTCGCCAAGCGGTGCGGCTGGTAGGTTGGTGGTGAGCCGCAGGCGAACCCCAACATCGGGCCGGCAATGCCGTCGTGTCGCGCGCTGCGCGCCGCATGGGCCGCGGCGGGCGACGCGTGCTGGCCGTGCGGGGCGCGGCGTCGCATACTGCGCGTCATCGCGATTCCAACGTGAGGACATCACCATGAGCACGCCCCGGATGCACACCATCGTCGGCATCACGCTCGGCGCACTGCTGCTCGCCGGCTGCCAGCCGAACGACGCGCCGATTTCGCCGGCCGCCGCCGCATCGGTGCCGGCGGCGGCGGACAGCGGCATCGAGCCGCCGCTGGACCAACCGGAGCAGGTGACGCCGCCGCGCTCGGCCAGCGACATGCTTGCCGACCAGCTCGCCCCGATCGTTGACGGCGCCTGGCGCAGCGTTTCGCACAAGGCGCGCGACAGATACCGCCACCCGCGCGCCACGCTTGCCTTTTTCGGCGTGCGCTCGGACATGACGCTGATCGAGATCACCCCGGGCGGCGGCTGGTACACCGAGCTGCTGGCGCCGCTGGTCAACGACGACGGCCAGTACATCGCTGCCATCGCGCGCAGCCGCAAGAGCGGCGACGAGCCGGCCGGCGCGGCCAAGGCCGTGCAAGCACTGATTTCCGGCTGGCCGGAGCACTTCGCCAACGCGCGTGTCGTGCGCTTCGATCCGGCCGCACCCGTCTTCGGGCCGCCGGGCCAGGCGGACGCGGTGCTGACCTTCCGCAACGCGCACAACTGGGTCGCGGCCGGCACGGCGCCGGCGATGTTCAAGGCCTTTTACGCCGCGCTGCGTCCCGGCGGCATCCTCGGCCTGACCGATCACCGCGCGGCGCCGGGTGAGACGCTGGCGCAGGCCAAGGGCACCGGCTACCTGCCGCAGGACTACGTGGTGAAGCTGGCGACCGACGCCGGTTTCAAGCTGGACGCCACCAGCGACATCAACGCCAACCCCAAGGACACGCGCCACCACCCGAAGGGCGTGTGGACGCTGCCACCGACCCTGGCCTTGGGCACCACCGACCGCGAGAAGTACCTGGCCATCGGCGAGAGCGACCGCATGACCCTGCGTTTCGTCAAACCCGCGGAGGGCGCGGCACCGGCCGCGGCGGCGAGTACGCACTGAGGCGCGGGCGGACCGTCAGACCTGCGGTGATGCCGGGACCTGACCGGGCGCGCGCCGCCAGGCGGCGCGCCGGGCACTGCGCGCGGCCGCGGCCTGTGCCGGTTGCGCCGGCTCGCGGCGCGCGCGCTGGCGCAACAGGCGGCACCGCGTGCTGATCGCCTTCAACAAGCCGTTCGGCGTGCTCTGCCAGTTCACCGATCCCGAAGGTCGGCCGACGCTCGCCGACTACATCCACATGCCGGGCGTCTACGCCGCGGGCCGGCTGGACAGGGACAGCGAAGGGCTGCTCCTGCTGACCGACGATGGCCGCCTCGCCCATCGCCTCACCGATCCGCGCCACAAGACGCCCAAGGTGTACCTGGCACAGGTGGAAGGCCGGGTGGACGAGGCGGCGCTGGCCCGCCTGCGCGCCGGTGTCACGCTGAAGGACGGCCCGACCGCCCCGGCGCAGGCACGCGCACTCGATGGCCCACCAGCATGGTTGTGGCCGCGCGAACCGCCGGTGCGCTTCCGCAAGACGGTGCCGACCGGCTGGCTGGAGCTGCGCATCCACGAGGGCCGCAACCGTCAGGTGCGGCGCATGACGGCAGCGGTCGGCCTGCCGACACTGCGCCTGCTGCGCACACAGGTGGGTGGGCATTCGCTGGGCGACCTGCGCCCCGGCCATTGGCGCGACGTGTCGGCGGGCAGTGCGCCCGCTGCCCGATAATCAGCGTCGATCAGGATTGCACGCGATGCCCTTCAAGGACCACTTCTCCGGCCACGCGGCGATGTACCGCAGCGCACGGCCCACCTACCCGCCGGCGCTGTTCGGCTGGCTGGCCTCGCAGGCGCCGGCGACGGAGCTGGCCTGGGACGTCGGCTGCGGCAACGGGCAGGTGGCGCAGGCGCTGGCGGGCCGTTTCGAGCATGTGCATGCAAGCGACCCCAGCGCACAGCAGATTGCGCAGGCGACGCCGCATCCTCGCATCGGGTACGCCGTGGAGCCGGCCGAGCGGTGCAGCCTTGGCGACGCCGGCGCCGACCTGGTGACGGTCGGCCAAGCCCTGCACTGGTTCGACTTCGCCGGCTTCTTCGCCGAGGTGCGGCGGGTGGCGAAGCCGGGGGCCGTGCTGGCGGTATGGAGCTACGCCGACGTGCACGTGACGCCGGACGTGGATGCGTTGAAGGACCGCGTTTACGTCGACCTCACCGGCCCCTACTGGCCGCCGGAACGGCCGCATGTCGACAACGGCTATGCCGATGTCCCGTTTCCGTTTGCGCCGGTCGAGGCGCCGCGTTTCGAGATGGTGATGCACTGGAGCGCGGCGCAGTTCCTCGCCTACCTGCGCTCGTGGTCGGCAAGCCAGCGTTACCGGCAGGCGACCGGCGAGGACGCGGTCGCCAGCATCGAATCGGCGCTGCTGCGCGCCTGGGGCGACAGCCCGCGCGACGTGCGCTGGGACTTCCACCTGCGCGTCATGCGGGTGACGCCGGGAATGGGGAATCGGGAATAGCGAATGGCAAAGGCAGGCGCCGCATCTCGTGGCGCCTCGGCCCGCACCGCCGTACCTGGGAACCACGAGCGAGCATACGCCGCAAACGCGAGTATCCCGCTTCGCATCAAGCTGCGTGGTTTTGCCGCGTGGTTGCTGACCACGCGAGCGCGGGCATGGCGTGTTGGGGTTCGCTGCGCTCACCGCCAACCTACTGCGCCGGGATTGGCGATTCGGGATTCGGGATTCGGATCGGGAGACGGCGCGGGGCCTGCTGCGCCGCCGCTTTTGTAGGTTGGCGGTGAGCCGAAAGGCGAACCCCAACATCGCGCCCGCGATGTCGTGGCTGTCGCCTGCTGCGGCTTCGCTTGGGTCAGGTCGTTGACAGCGCCGTCGGCGGCGCCCGGGCCAGCTTGTTGTTGACGGCGCGAGTGCGGGCATGGCGTGTTGGGGTTCGCTCACCGCCACCTACTGCGCCGGGATTGGCGATTCGGGACAGCGAGCGCGGGCATGGCGTGTTGGGGTTCGCTGCGCTCACCGCCAACCTACGGCGCCGCCAACCTGCCGCACCACGATTGGCGTGTACCCGGGTCCCGGGCTCCGGCTCAGCCGCCGGTGGCGAAGCCGGGGTAGAGGGTCATGCCGCCGTCGACGAACAGCGATGCACCGCAGATGTAGTCGGCCTCGTCGGAGGCCAGCCACGCCGTCGCCTTGGCGATGTCGGCCGACTCGCCGACGCGGCCGTAGGGGATCAGGGTCAGCAGCGCCTTCTCGGCATCCGGCGTGGCCCAGGCGTCGTGGTTGATCGGCGTGCGGATGGCACCGGGGCAGATGTTGTTCACACGGATCTTCTGCGGCGCCAGCTCCTGCGCGATGCTCTGCATGAACATCATGATGCCGCCCTTGGTGCTGGCGTAGTTGGCGTGCCCGGCCCAGGCAATCACCTGGTGCACCGAACTGGTGAAGATGATCTTGCCGGTCGCACGCGAGACCTCCGGCCGCGGCCCGCGGCGCAGGAACTCGCGTGCCGCCTCCCTCGCGCAGAGGAAGCCGCCGGTGAGGTTGACGCCGAGCACCTGGTCCCACTGCGCCAGCGTCATGTCGACCAGCGCCGCATCGCGCTGGATGCCGGCGTTGCTGACCACGATGTCCAGCGTGCCCAGCGCCTTGACCGCCTCGGCGAACATGCCGCGCACGTCGTCCTCGCGGCTGACGTCGGCCTTGATCGCCATGGCCTGGCCACCGGCCGCCCGGATGTCCTTGACGACCGCCTCGGCTGCCGCCGGATCGACCACGTAGTTGACCACCACCGCCGCGCCTTCGGCGGCCAGTTCGCGTGCGATCGCCTCGCCGATGCCGGAATTGGCGCCGGTCACCAGCGCAGCCTGCCCGCGCAAGCGCTGCGGCGCCACCGCCGGATCACTGGTGCTCTTGACCTCCGCCGCGCCGGCAGTGTCTGCCGTTGCACTCATGCCGTGTCCTCCGTGTCTGCTGCCCGTGTCGCGCCCGACTGCCCGCTGCATCGAACGCCCCGATTATGGCGCGCCACGGCTGAGCGCGCAGGCAAACCGGCGCGGCGGTGCTATTCGGCGCGGATGGCTTCGATGGGGTCGAGCGCGGCGGCCTGGCGCGCAGGGTAGACGCTGAATCCCAGGCCGATCACCGCGCACAGCAGCGCCGACAGCACGATCGGCAGCGGCGCCCACGCCACCTGCCAGCCGGCAAAGGCGGCAATCAGGTAGGCCAGCAGCGCGCCGAACAGCACGCCGGCCAGCGCGCCGCTGGCGCAGATCACCACCGCCTCGCGCAGGAACCGCACGATGATGTCGTTGCGGCGTGCGCCGATGGCGCGCAGCAAGCCGATCTCGCGTCGCCGCTCCAGCACGTTGGCCAGCATGATGTTCATGATGCCGATGCCGCCGACCAGCAGGCTGACGCCGGCGATCGAGCCCATGACGATGGAGAAGATGCGCTGCGTCTTCTGGTGCTGGCGGTAGAGCTGTTGCGGCACCACGATGCTGGTGTCGTCGGCGCCGCCGTGGCGCTGGGCGATGACCGCGGCCAGCACCTGCGCGGCGGCCGACAGCTGCGACGGGTCGTCGATGCGCAACAGGACGCGGTCGACTTCGTCTTCCATCGGCTGGAAGCGGAAGCGCGCCTCGGCACTGGCCAGCGGCACGAACACCTGGTTGCTGGCGCCGCCGAGCGCGACGCCCTCGAAGCTGTTCTTGTCCAGGTCGCGGTCGGCCAGCACACCGACCACCCGCAGCCAGACGTGGTCGACCTTGACCAGCCGGCCCAGCGCCTTGCCGCCGGGAAACAGCTCGGCGGCTGCCTGGTGGCCGAGCACGGCAACCGCGGCCAGACGGTCGTTGTCGTCCTGGGTCAGCGCCCGCCCGGCCGCAACGTGCAGCGACGACAGTGCGAAATAGCCGGGGCTGACGCCGCTGGCCTCGATCTTGCCCGCGCCGGCATCGGAAAACACCGACTGCACGTGGACCGCCTTCTGCGCGGCAAAACGCTGCGCGCCGGGCACCACCTTCAGCGCCGCGCGCGCATCGGCGAGCGTCAGGCCGAGGCTGCGCTCGCGCACCTCCTTCAGCGAATCCGGGTCGTGCGGCGAATTGGCCTGCACGATGATGTTGTGCAGCCCCAGGCTTTCGACCATTCGCAGCGCCTCGCGCTTGCTGCCTTCGCCGACGCCCTGCATGGCGACGATGGCGCCCACGCCGAAGATCAGCCCCAGCAAGGTGAGGAAGGTGCGCAGCTTGCGCCGCGACAACTCCTCGATCGCTTCGCGCCAGGCCGGGGTGATCATGGTGCGTGCCCGCCGACGTCGAGCAGGACGTGTTCACCGGGCTTGAGGCCGTCCAGCACCTGCGAACGGCTGGCGCCGCGCACGCCCAGCTTGACCGTGCGGCGCTCGACCGAGCCACCGGCGCGCACCTGCACGCTGGCCTCGCTGCCGTGGCTGTCGATGGCAAGATTGGGCACGCTGAGCGCGGCCTTGGCGTCCAGCAGCACGATGCGGCCGACAAAGCGCTGTGCCGGCACCCAGCCGTACCGCTGGATTGCCGCCGCCGGCACCGACGCCTTCACCGACAGATACTTCACCGGGCTCTCGCGCGAGCGCGGTGCGGCCGCGGCGGCGACCCAGGAGATGGTGCTCTGGATGCTCTGCTCCGGCGCGCCCAGCGGGTGCAGCTCGACGGCGAGGCCCGTGTGCAACCCATGCGCCTGCACCTGCGGCACAGCCAGCGTCACTTCCATGCTGGCCAAGTCCGGCAGGTTGGCGAAGGGACGGCCGGCGAACAGGTTGGCACCCACCTGGGGCTTCTGCCCGCTCCAGTCCGTCTGCAGCATGAGGATGCCGGCGTGCGGCGCGCGCAGCTCAAGCGCGTCCAGGTCCTCGCGCTGTTGCTTTGCCTTCAGCTGGAAGGTGGCGCGCTTGGCGTCGATGACCGCCAGCTCGGCCTGGCCGCGGCTGCCGGTCTGGGCGCGGCGCCACTGCAGGATGTCCTGCTTGGTGGTGAGGAACTGGGTATCCTGGATCGCGTCCAGCACCTCGTTGCGCGACAGCGCGTCAAAGCCGGCGTTGGCGTAGCGCTCGGCAATGGCCAGCTGCGAAGCGACCTGCGACAGGTTGACCTTCAGTGTTCCCTGGTTTTCAGCCAGCTCGGCCTGCTTGTTCATGCGCGCCAGCATGTTGCGTTCCAGGTCGATCAGCGCCGCCGCGAGGTCCTGCTTGCTCTGCTCGGCGCCGAAGCGCGCCACCAGCTCGCCCTTCTTCACCCGGGTGCCATCGGGCAGCATCCATACCAGCTGGCGCCGCGACCATTGCCGCCCCGGCACCAGCAGCGGCGTGGCCTCGGCGGCGCGCAGCTCACCCTCGGCACGCACCGAAATCTGCAGCGGCGCGGCCCGCACCACTTCGGTCGGCGCCTGCGCCTGCGGCGCATCGGAACAACCGGCCGCGGCAAGCGCGAACAGCGCGGCAAGGCTGGCAAGCACCCCGTGCCTCATGGCGCTGCCTCCGATGCGGGCGCGTCCGTCGCGGGTGCCTCGGCCGCGGGGGTGATCTCCACCCGCACCGGCTGGCCGGGTTTCAGCCCATCGACGGGCGCATTGAACGTGATCAGCAGGTCGACCACCGGCACCGGCTCGGCGCTGGATTTGCTGTGCACGCCGCCGCCGACATCAGCCAGCGTGCCGGCCAGGGTGCGGCTGGCACCGCCGGCAAGGATCACCCGCACGGCGTCGCCTTCATGGACGCGGCGCAGCTCGCGCTCGGGCAGTTCGGCTCGCACCGCCAGACTGCTCATGTCGGGGATGTCGCCGACGCGCATGCCACGCCAGACCTGCGAGCCGGTGTCGACTTTGTCGCCACTGGGCAGCACGTTGTGCAGGAAGATGCCGGCGGCCGGCGCGCGTACCGTCAAGCTGGCCAGCGCCTTCTGGTCGCGGGCGAGCTTGGCCTGCAGCTGCTCGACCTCGGCCTGCGCCAGCGCCAGCTGCGCGGCGCGCGAACGCGCGGCAATGGTTTCGCGCTTGAGCGTCAGCTTCAGGCGCTGGGCGGTCCGCTTGCGGTCGATCACCAGCTTCTTGTAGTCGATGCCCGGTACGTACTCCTGCGGCTGCTGCGCCTTGCGCGCGGCCTTTTCGGCGTCGGCGCGCGCCTGCGCGGTGGCCAGCGTGGCGCTGCGCTTGTCGTCGGCGAGCTTGAGCCGCAGCTGGTCGAGCGTGCGCTGTTTTTCGGCCAGTTCGCTGCGCGTCGACGGCAGCTCCTGGGCCAGCGAACCGGCGGCGAACACCACCACCGGCTGGCCCTTCTTCACCGGCGCCGCGTCCGGGGCCATGCTGGTGACGTTGAGCTGCCACAGGCCCTGGACCTGTGGCGGCATGATCGCCACAGAGCGCTGGGCCGCGATGGTGCCGGTGGCCTCGATCGGCGTGTCCGCCGCGGCCGGTGCGGGCGGCGACGCGGCGGCCGCCGCCTTGTCATCGGTCTGCACGCGCACGCTCATGCCGGGCAGCAGCGGCAGCTCGCCGGCACCCTCGGCCAGCGCGATGTCGACCTGGTAGTAGCGGCCTTCGCCCCATTCCGTCTTGGGTTCGGCGCCACCGCTGATGCTCTCGATCGTGCCGCTGACATGCGCCTGCGGCAAGGCATCGAAATGCAGGCGCACCGATTGGCCGACCTTCAGGGCGTCGCGGTCGGCCTGCAGCGCCCAGGCCCGCACGCGGTGCTCGCCGGCGCTGACCACCTGGCCGACCACGCTGCCCGGGAACACGGTCGAGCCCTGCCTGAAGCGGCCGCCGCTGCCCCAGGGACTGCGGCCCTGGAAGCCATGCACGACGATGCCGTCGCGGTCGGCCACCACGGTGGCGGCGTCAACCTGGGTCTGCAGGTAGGCCAGCTGGGTGCGCAGCTTCTGCACCTGCAAGGCGCCGTCCTTGCGCTGGCGCTCGACCGCGGCGCGGGCGGTCGCCAACTGCGTTTTGGCGAGATCGAGTTGCCGCTTGGCGCTCTCGAAGGTGCCCTGGTAGCGGTCGTAATCCAGCGCCGACAGCAGCTGTTTGGGGATGCCGGCATCGACCGCCGCCGTGTCGCGTGCGGCCTGCGCGTCGGCCAGCGCGAGCTCGGCATCGACCACCTTCAGCTGCAGCGCCGCCAGGTCCTTCTCCGCGGTCTTGGCGGTCTGCATGATCTTCTGCTCGACGTCGCGCACCTGCGACGCGGCGCCGCCGGGGTCGATGCCGAGCACCGGGTCGCCCTTGTGCACCACCGTGCCGTCGGGCACGAAGAAATGCAGCACCACCGGGGAGCTGTTCGAGGGGGGCACGAACAGGTCCTGCGCGGCGGCGGTGCGCACCTCGCCGGTCAACACCACCGCCGCTGCCGGCAGCGCCGCCAGCAGCAGCACCGCGGCCAGCACCATGCGTACCTCAGGCCGCCGCACTGTCATGCTCGATCCGCCCGTCGCGCAGCTGTACCCTGCGCGGCGCGCGCTGCGCCACCTCCTGGTCGTGGGTCACCAGCACCACGGTCTGGCCTCCGCCGTGCACCTCGTCGATCAGCGCCAGCACGTCGGCTGCGCTTTTCGAATCGAGGTTGCCGGTGGGTTCGTCGGCCAGCAGCAGCGCCGGGCGCATCAGCAGTGCGCGGGCGATGGCGACGCGCTGCATCTGCCCGCCGGACAGCTCGCCCGGCCGGTGGTGCAGCCGCTCGGCCAGTCCCATGCGCTCCAGCAGCGCGTGCGCGCGCGATTCCAGGCCGTCGGCGTCGCCGCGCAGGAAGCGCCGCGGCAGCAAGGTGTTTTCCAGCACGCTCAGCCGCGGCAGCAGATGGAAGGACTGGAACACGAAACCGATGCGGCGGTTGCGGAATTCACTGGCACGCTCGTCGTCGAAGGTCGACACGTCGACGTCGTCCAGTCGGTAACTGCCGCCGCTCGGGCGATCGAGGCAGCCAAGAATGTTCAGCAGCGTGGACTTGCCCGAGCCGGACGAGCCGGTGATGGCGACGAACTCGCCCTGCTCGACGTGCAGGTCCACGCCGGCCAGCGCATGCACCTGCTGCCGGCCGACGTGGTAGTTGCGGGTGACCTGCTCCAATGTGACCAAACGGCGTCCCTTGTATGTTGCGCCCGCGCAGGCCGGGCTTGCCGCTCAGCGCGGCGCGAGTATGTCGCTGAGGTAATCGGGTTTCGACTTGTCGCGCACCAGGTGGGGGTACTGCAGCCCGCCGTGGTAGTCGATGGTGATGGTCTTGTAGTGACCCTGATCCTTCACCAGGAGTTCCACCGGTTTGCCATTCTTGCCGGCGGCGTCGCGAATCGCCGCCTCCAGCAGGTCGCCGCTGAACTCGCGGTTGTTGACGGCGACGATGCTCATGCCCGGCGCCAGCCCGGCCTTGAATGCCGGGCCGTCCCAGCGCACGTCACGCAAGTCGCCCTTGCTGGAGGCCGAGAAGCCCAGCGAATAGGTGGCATTGACGACATGGCGCTGTTTCTCGTACTGCTTCAGCGCGTCGGACTTCTCGTCGGTGTAGACCAGCTTCCAGCCGGCGTCGGCGATGGCGTCGGACAGATTGCCGTGGCCGTCGAGGCGGCTGCGCAGGAAGTGCGCCCAGTCGTGGGGCGCAACTTGGTTGAGCGTGGCGACGACGTCGTCGAAGGTGTACGTGTTCACGTCCCAGGCGCCGTTGTGCATGCCGTAGAACGCGTGCGCGAAGGTGTCGAGCGAGCGTTTGTTGCCGGTCAGCGAGCGAATCTTCGCATCCACTGCCAGCCAGATCATCTGGCCGCCGGAGTAGTAGTCCTCGCTCATCTGGTAGTTGCGGTAAGGCAGCGGCGAGCGGTGCCCGATGCTGGGGTCGTTGGTGGTGTCCTGGATGGTGCGCCAGCTCATACCCGGGCGGTTGCGGTCGTAGGTGGCCGCAACCATCGCCAGTATCTGCAGGCCCTGGTCCTTGTCCAGCAGGCCGGCACGCACGTCGAGCACATTGCCGTAGTACTGCGTCTGGCCCTCGTAGACCCACAGCAGGCTGTCGCCCATCGGCACGTTGAAATTGGGCGTGGCGAGGTCTGCCGGCCGCCGGTACTTGCCGTCCCACGAATGGTTGAACTCGTGGGTCAGCAGGTCGCGGCCCACCCAGTTGTGCTTCCACTCGGTGAAGTAGCCGGTGCGCATGCCGTCTTCGCTGGAGCGGTGATGCTCGAGGCCCTTGCCGCTCATCTCGTCCGACAGCGAAACAAGGAAATCGTAATGGTCGTAGTGGTGCGCGCCATACAGCTTGAGGATTTGGGTGACGATGTTGCGATGCACCTTGAGCTGCTCGGGCGTGATCTCCAGGTACTGCGGCGCATCGGCGACGATGTCCATGTGCACCGGCGCCCCGCCGGCCGGGGTGAGGTCGACGCGCTTGAAGTACTTGCCGGCATACATCGGCGAGTCCACCAGGTTGGCGTAGTCGATCGGCTTGAAGTGCGTGGTGTTGCCGTCGCGGCTGGCGACCTCCAGCGCGGTGCCGAACTGCCAACCCTCGGGCAGCGTGACGCTGGGCTTGAAGGTAATCAGGCTGGCGTTGTGGCCGGCGGGGTACAGCGAGACCTTGTTCCAGGACAGGTTGAGCATCTCCGGCGTCATCACCACCGCGCCTTCGCGACGGCTCTGCGGCGACAGGAAGTCGAAGGCAACGTCGAGGCTGTCGACGCCCTGCGGCACGTCGATGTGGAAGGCGTAGACGTGGTACTTGTCGCGGACCCAGTCCAGCCGCTGGCCGTTGGCCGTGATCACGAGGCCCGCGACCTTGTTGATCGGGTTGCTCAGCGAATGGTGGCCGGGAATCCAGGCGGGGTAGAGCAGGATCATGGGGCCCGGCGTCACCGGCACCGTTTCGTGCACCTTGAAGATGCGGTGGGCAAGGTCGGTGGCATCCACGTGGATGGTGATGGTGCCCGGCCAGGGGGTGTCTGCCACCGGCGGCAGGTCGGTGCCGGCCCGCGCAGTGGGGGTGGCCAGGCAGAGGCTGGCGGCGAGGAGGGCGGCGGACAGGTGCAACGACATCTTCATACGGTTCTCCTGCGTTCTATTTGCGCGCGGCGACAATGGCAGCGAGGCGATCGGGCGTGCCTTTGATGCGCTGCAGATGTGGGTATTTCAGGCCGCCGTGCCAGTCGATGCGGGCGTGGCTGAAATAGTCGTGGTTCCTGACCAGCAGGTCGATCGGGGCCGCGGATTGACGGGCGCCGGTGATCGCATGCTTCAGCGTCTCGCCATCATAGTCGCTGCCGTTGACGGCGACGATGCTCATGCCCGGCACCAGGCCGGCCTTGAAGGCCGGACCGCCCCACTGCACGTCGCGGATGCCGCCGTCGCTGCCGATGCGCAGTCCGACGGAGTAGGCCAGATCGACACCGTGGGTGAGGCTGGCGGTGCCGCGGTCGTAGTCCGATGGCGTGTCGCTGTAGACGACCTTCCAGCCGGCGCGCGCGAGCCCGTGTTCGGGCAGCCGGTCGCCGGTGGCGTCGAGGCGCTGGCGCAGGAACGCCGCCCAGTCGTGCGGCTGCACCGCATTCAGCGCGGCGACCAGGCTGTCAAAGGTGTAGGTTTGCGTTGTCCTGGAGCCGTCGTCCATGCCAAAGAAGGCGCGCGCGAAATCGTCCAGCGAATGGCGGCCGTGGCTGAGCGCGCGGATCGTGGTGTCGACGTCCAGCCAGAGCAGCTGGCCCTCGGGATAGAAGTCGGTGCCGCGGCGCCAGTTGAGCCAGCCACCGCCCCCCGCGTAGGTGAGCTGCGCGGCGTCGGCGGTGTCCTGCAGCGGCCGCCAGGCACGGCCGCTGCGATGCGCCATGGACGCGGCAATCGAGGCCATCGCGTCGCGGTACTGCGCGGGCGTCCACAAGCCTGCGCGGGTGGTCAGCACGCCGGCCCAGTAGTCGGTCAGGCCCTCGTAGACCCACAGCAGGTTGTCCTGCATCGGCGTGTTGAAGGTGGGCGTCCACAGTTTGGCCGGGCGCCGGAACTTGCCATTCCAGGAGTGCACGAATTCGTGCGGCATCAAGGTGGCGAGGCGCGCGTAGCTCTGGTCGTCGGTGAAGAAGTCCGGCCACAGGCGGTCGTCGCTGGACTGGTGGTGCTCGAGGCCGAAATGCCCGGTGTGGTCCGACAACGTCAGCAGCAGGTCGTAGTGCTGGTAATGACGCGCGCCGAACAAGGCGTAGAGCTGGTCCACCAGTGCGCGGTGCCGGGCGATCTGCTCGGCGCTGATGTCAAGGTCGGCAGCGGCATCGGCCACGATGTCGAGGTGCACCGGCGCGCTGGCGCCGGGATCGAGGTCGACGCGGCGGAAATACCGGCCCGCGATCAGCGGCGAGTCGACCAGGTCGTTGAAGCCGACCGGCTTGAAGGTGATGGTGTCGCCGCTGCGCCCGGCGACCTCCAGCGCGCTCGCGAACTGCCAGCCTGGCGGCAGCGTCACGCTGGGCTGGATCGGGATGCGCCGGGTGTAGTAACCGGCCGGGTAGAAGGCGACCTGGTTGAACTCCAGGTCCACCAGCGCCGGCGTCGAGGACACGCTGCTGCTGAACATGCCGCCCCGGCCGGGCGAAAGAAACTGGAACTGCAGCTGCAGCTGCCGCGCGCCTGCCGGCACGCTCAGGTGCACCGCGTACATGTCGCGCAAGTCGCGGCGCCAGTGCAGCGCAGTACCGTTCGCCGTGATGACCAGCCCGGCAACATTGTTGATCGGTCCTGTCGGCGCGTGCTCGCCGGGGATCCACTGCGGGTAGTAGAGCGTCAGCGGGCCACTGCTGGCGACCGGGATCGTCTCCTGCACGCGGAAGATGCGTCTGGCGGCATCCGACAAATCGACCTTCAGCGACAGCGTTCCGCCCGGCCACGGCTGGTCGACCGGCGCCGGTGCCGGCGCCGCCGCGGCGGCATGGCCGGCACCCACGCCGCAGGCAAGCAGTGCGGCGAACAAGGCGGCGTGGCAGACACGGGCGATCATTGGCATGGTTCTCGATGCGCGGCCCCGGATTGGGCATCCTGCTCCATGCTCCGCGAATGTCATCCGCAATGCCAGCGGCAGAAGTCATGCACCGCGCTTGAGGTTGCCGCGGCGCGTGCCGCCCCGGCCGCAAAACGGTACTATCGCCGCAGGTTGCGAGGAGCACCCGGGTTCAATGGATGGTTGGGAGGCTGAGCGCGAACAGTTGCGCATGGCGACGCGGAGGGCAGGGTCTGCAGCCGCACGCCTGGCTTTTTTCGCACGCCAGCTGACACCCCTGATGCGCGCCCTGTTGCTGTCCGGCGCCGCGGGCTTCGCGCTCTTCGCGGTGTCCAGCTACTGGCATGACGGCCAGATCGCGCTGCCGTCGCCGGCGCTGATCGCGGTGATGGTCGCGCTTGCCGTGATTGCGGCGGCCAGCTTCGTGCGCCTGCACCCGGCGCAGCTCAGCGCGCTCGGCCTGCTCTGCGTCGTGGTGATCGAACTCGGCATCGTGCTGATCGGGACGGTGCACGCGCACGGCCTGGCCTGGGTCTTGCCGGGCCTCGTACTGGTACCCATCGCCGCCAGCCCGGTGTGGCTGACGCAGCGCGATTTCGTGCTGGGCACGGTGGCCTGCCTGCTCGGCCCCGCCTGCCTGTGCTGGATGCTTGTCCCCGGCCCCCTGGTTGCCGTGCAGTACGTGGTGTTCATGCTGCTGTCGCTGGGCCTGTCGCTGGTCATCCACGTGTTCATGACCCGCCAGCTGCAGGCGCAACTGGTCCTGGAACAGCGCCTGCGAATCATTGCCGGCACCGATGACCTGACCGGCATCGCCAGCCGCGGGCGCTTTTTTCGCCTCGCCCGCGAGCAGGTCGCCAGCAGTCGGCGCGACTACCAGGTGCTTGGCGCGCTGTACCTCGACGTCGATCACTTCAAGCGCCTGAACGACGAGTTCGGCCATGCGGCCGGCGACCACGCGCTGGTTGCACTGGCCGGCACCTTGCGCGCCAACTTGCGTGCCGGCGACATCATTGGGCGCATCGGCGGCGAGGAGTTTGCGGTGCTGCTGCCCGGCATGGACCAGGGCCAGGCAACTGCCACCGCCGAACGCCTCCGTGTCGCCACCGCTGCGTTGCCGATCCACGGCGGCCCGATCACCATCAGCGTTGGCGTCGCCGCGTTGCGCCGCGACGACGAGACCCCGGAGGCCCTGCTGGACCGGGCCGACGACGCGCTGCGCCAGGCCAAGCGCGAGGGCCGCAACCGCGTGTGCACGGCCCGCCGCCGCGAACCGCCGGCGAGCGCGGAGACAACCGGCAAGGTGGTGCACTTGCCGGTCGTGAAGTAGCTGCCGAGACGCGGTTCGGCTGGCGCGCGCCGCCCGCTGCGGCGGCCCGCAAGCCGCGGCAGCGGACGCCGTTTCAGTGGTCAGTGTTCGACGACCGCCTGCTCCGCGGCCTGGTTTCGCGCGTGCGTCTGCACGATGTCCTCGATCTCCTCCGAGGCAAAGCCGACGCGGATCGCCCAGACGTAGGCCACGATGCCCACGGCGAGCTCCGCCACCATGCCCCAGGGGAAGAACAGCACCGGGTCGGCCAGCGGCCCGTAGACACCGAAATAGGCCACGAACATGGAGCCCAGCGTCAGCCAGATCAGCCACCAGGTGGCCTTGACGTGCAGCCGTCCTTCGGCATTGCTGAGCAGCCACAGGCCGGCGCAGTAGGCCACCAGCAGGACGGCGAAGGACGCGAAGTAGGCCGGGAACGACCAGTCACCCGCGCCCTGGCCTGGCGAATCGTTGAGCACCCAACCGCTGGCCACCGCCACGTACAGCCACAGCACGAAGAACACGATGCTGAGGCCGGCGCTCGCCGGGCGCGACAGCCAACCCCGTTTCCACGCGTAGTAGCCGCTGAAGATCGGCAAGCCGATGAAGGTGGCCGTGAACACGTTGGTCAAGGTCTCGAAGCCGCTCCAGTACAGGATGATGACGGCGGCAAGAAACGAGACCGGCGACCACAGGCCGGAGGCGTGCAGCCGGAACGGCCGCGGCAGCGACGGCGCGGTCCGCCGCAGCACCGGCAGGCCGACGCCGCCCATGATGTAGGTGAGCACCGCCGCCGAACTGATGAAGCCGACCAGCTTGTACCAGCTCGGCGCCGGCACGAAGAACACGCAGCCGACGACGCCGGAGACGATCAGCGGCAGCCACGGTATGCCGAACTTGTTGTTTTCGGAGAACACCTTCGGGATCGAGCGGTGCACGGAAAGACCGTAGCCCGTGCGGGAACCCGTGCCCAAGTACACCCAGCCGGTCGCCAGCGGCGAGACCGCGGCATCGATCAGCAGCAGCACGCCAAAGGCGCCGAGGATGGCGATGTTGGCCGATTCCAGCGCGTGGAACAGCGGGCCGTCCGCCCAACCACCGGTCACCAGTTCGCCCCATTGGCCGGGCGCCAGCCCCATGTCGCCCCAGTTGAGGGCGCCGATGAAGGCGATCTGCAACAGCGTGTAGATGATCGTCGGGATCAGGATGGAGCCGAAGGTGGCCAGGGGCACGTCGCGTTGCGGGTTGCGCGATTCGCCGCCGTAGTCGAGCGCCTGTCGGAACCCCAGCAGCGAGAAAATGATGCCGGTCATGGGGATGGCGTGGAAAATCGCCGGAATGCCCTCGGGCGCAAAGCCCCCGTAGGCGGAGAAGTTGCTGGCGTCGAGGATGTAGAACAGGAACAGGAACGTTGCGACCGGCAGGGCGATCTTCCAGATGGTGACCCAGCGGTTGGACTCGGCCAGCAGCTTGCTGCCGAAGAAGTTGAGACAGAAGAACAGCAGCATCAGGACGATGCCGGCAATGATGCCGGTCGGCCAGCTGAGCATGTGGACGCCTTCGACGGTCGTCAGCAGGCCCAGTTGTGGCCATTTGCCGCCGATGTAAGTCAGCGCGGCCACCGCCTCGATCGGCGGGATGGCGACCACCGACAACCAGTAGGCCCAGCCGATGATCCAGCCGGAAAAGGTTCCGTGGGTCAGGTAGGTATAGCGCACGATGCCGCCGGACCGCGGCAGCATCGCACCGAGCTCCAGGTAGGTCAGCGAGATCAGGAAGATCAGTATCGAGGCGATCAACCACGAAGCGATCGCCGCGGGGCCAGCCATGCCGGCGGCTGCGAGGACGCCGAACAGCCAGCCGGAACCGATTTGCGCGCTGACGCCGAGCAACAGCAACTGCGTGAAGGTGACGTTGCGTTTGAGGCCCTTGTCGGCGGCCTCGAATTTTCCCGTGTGATTGCTCATGAGCCCCTTTTCCGGTTTTGATCAATCAGTTGCACAAACGCTGCAAACAGCGGCAATATTTCGCGTTTGTTCAGCCACAGGGGCCAGAGCTTACCGGGCCTTGGCCGGAAACCCCAGCCTCAGCAGGTGGACTGCACGGAGCGAACGGCACCCGTCGGCGCTAGAGTGACGGTTTCCCTGTCGATGCCGCCCATGCACCAACGCCTCCTGCCCCTTCTCGCCTGCCTGGCGCTGCTTGGCGGCTGCGCCACAACCGCACCCGGCACGCCGCCGGCCGCAGCGGCCGCGCCTCCCGAGGGCAGCACGGCCACACTGACACTGCTGGAGACGACGGACCTGCACGCCAGCGTGCTCGGCTACGACTATTACCGGCTGCAACCGGACCCGACCGTCGGCCTGTCGCGCACGGCGACGCTGATCCAGCGGGCGCG
>DASSBG010000019.1:0-76598 GCA_035699085.1 Rhodanobacteraceae bacterium | reverse complement strand
CGGCATAGCTGACCGAACGAAGCGCCGCCTGCCACTGCGCCAGCGTGGCGGTGGAACCCGCGGAAACCAATGTCAGGATTCCGGTCGAAGCGTTGTAGCTGGCGGCGATGTTGCCCATCGTGCTGCCGTCGTTGGTGAACGCCAGTACGTCCTGGCCGCTCCGGAAGTTGCCGGCCACCATCACGGTGGCGCTGGCCAGGGTGGCGTTGTCCACGTCGTCCACGGTCAGGCCGCCATCCACGACCAGCGGACTGCCATTCTCGGTGAACACGGTGGTGCCGCCGCTGGTGGTCACAACCGGCGCGTCGTTCACCGCGGTAATGCGTACCGTCATCGTGTTCGCCGACGGGTCAATGTCAGCACCACCGCCGGCCGTGCTGCCGTCATCCATCACCTGGAACGTGAAACTTGCGTAGTCGGCACGACCGGCAGCGGACCCGGGCGTATAGACCAGCCCGCCCGCGTCGATGTCGGGCGCGAAGACCATGTCCCCTGCATTGACCTCCATGCCGCCAACCGTCAGGATGCCGGGCCACGGGAGCGTTGTGATCCGCACCGCTTGCAGCGCATCGCCATCCACATCGCTGAACACGAAGTCAGCCCTCGTGAAGACGTAGGCCGTGCCCTCGCTGGTGCTGACCGTACGATCCGTGCCCGCCGGTGCGTCGCTGATCGAGGTCACGTCGACGGTGATCGTGCTGGCCGAGGCATCCAGGTTGGCGCCACCGTCGGCCGTGCCACCAGCGTCCTGTACCTGGAAGGCGAAATTCGCGTAGCCGGCACCGTGGCCGTTGGCGGCCGGCGTGAAGGTCAGCTGGAACGCGTCGATGGCGGACGCGCTGACCAACTCACCTGCAGCGACCCCCACGCCGTCAAGCGTCAGCATGCCGACCCACGGCAGGGTGGCGATCCGCACCGCTTGCAACGAATCGCCCTCGACATCGCTGAAGGCGAAATCGGCCGAGGTGAAGGTGTAGCTGGCGTCCTCGTTGGCAGTGATCGTGCGGTCCAGTCCCATGGGCGCATCATTCACGGGCGTGACGTCCACGGTAACGGTGTTGGCTGTTGCGTCAACGTCGCTCCCGCCATTGGCAGTGCCGCCAGTGTCCTCCACCCTGAAGTCGATACGGGCGAAGCCTGCACCATTGGCATCCGCCGGCGGTGCGAAAGCAAGCCTGGACGCGTCGATGTCCATGGCGCTGACCGCGTCCCCGGCACTGATCGCCACGCCGCCGAGGGTCAGCACCCCCGCCACTGGCAGAGTCGTGACCCGCACCGCTTGCAGCGAATCGCCGTCAATGTCGCCGAAGCCGAAATCGGCCCTCGTGAAGGTGTGGGCGGTGTCTTCGCCGGTGGTGATCGTGGTGTTCGTTCCGGTGGGCGCGTCATTGGTGGCGATCACATCCACGGTGATGGTGTTGGCTGACGGGTCGAAGTCGGCGCCGCCACCGGCCGTGCCGCCATCGTCCTGCACCTGGAACGTGAAACTGGCGTAACCCGCACCATTGGCATTGGCCGCCGGCGTGAATACCAGCTGCAAGGCGTCGATATCGGCCGCACTGACCAGGTCACCGGCCAACATCACCCGGCCGGCGGTGGTCAAGACACCCGCCGTCGGCAGGCTGGCGATCCGCACCGCCTGCAGCACGTCGCCATCCACATCGCTGAAGCCGAAATCGGCCCGCGTGAAGGTGTAGCGCATGTCCTCCCAAGTGGTGATCGTCTTGTCCGTACCCTGGGGCGCGCTGTTCATCACAGCCGCGCCGAGGCTGGCCAGGGCGGCATTGATCGTCCGCAGCCGCGAAGCCGGCCCGGCCAGCGCCAGCGGCGGCGCGCCGGCGACCATGGCAATCGTCATGCATGCGGCGCGAACCCAGCGGCGCGCGGGTACCTGGCCCAGCCAGCGCGCTGCGCGGTTCGCGGCACGCCCTCGCGGCGATGGCGTTGTCGCCACCGGAGGTCGGCGCGGCAGGAATATGCCGCGCCGCTTGTCACTGCGCCGCCGGACCAGTGCCATCGTCAGCGACAACTGCTGCTGCCCATCGCATCGTCGACAGGCAACGGCAGGCGCAGGGAGGCATCGTTGGCCTCAAGCAGCAACCATTGTCCGCTGCCGTCGTCAGCCAGCCCGACCGCCAGCGTGGCGCCGGCCTCGCTCGCCGTCCAGGCGCTGACACGTTCGCCATCGACGCCGCTGGTCAGCAGCCGCACCCACGGCCGGACGCCGAGGTTCACGCGCTCAACGGCGACACGGCGGCCGCCGCTGATGTTTCGATCGAACAGCCGATCCACCAGACCCTCGCCCGCCTTGGCCGGCACGTCGACCAGCGGCGGCTCGCTGCTTGCGAGCGCCACCTCGGTGGCACAGGGCGTGGCCGTGACGGTGGCGGTGCCGCCGCCCGTTGCGCTGGTCGCCATCGGCTGCGTGACCAGCTGAGTGCCATCGGCATACGGCACATCAAAACCGTCGCGGTACAGCACCAGCGTGTCGGTATCGCTGGTGCTGGAGTTGCTGCCGCCAGCGCTGAGAGCGGCGTCAATGCGCACCTCCGGGTCCAGGGCATCGACAGCCACCGGCACGCTGACCAGGAAAGTCAGGCTGGCGCCGACGGGCAGGTCGATCGTTGACGACAGGGCGCCGGTGCCGCTCGATGGCTCGCAGTGCGCCACCGACGAGACAGACGCCAAACCACCACCGAAGCATTGCCACTCGACGTGGGCCACATCGAAACCTGCCGAATACGTCGCGGACAAGGTGGCGCCGGCGGCGTCGCTGCCTCCGGAATTGGTGATGGTGACCTCGTAGTTCCGAATCTTGCCGTAGCGCGCGTAATCGCCCCCATCGTCGATGCTCAAGGCTAGCTGCGGCAGCGGCACGCCGGCCACCGTGATGCCGTTGCCGGTGGTGTCGGCGGTGGCCACCGCGGGGTCGGCGCCGGCGGCCCAGTCCTCGGCGGCGGCGAGGTTGTAGGTGGTGCCGCCGCTCGAGCTGGTGCCGTTCTTGTCGAGGAGCTGGTTCATCGCGGCCTTGTCTGTGGCGCTGAGCGCCAGCGTGAAGCTGGTGCCGGCGGTGATCTCGGCGTTGGCCGTGTCGGTCAAGGTATACGTCCCGCCTTCGCCGGTGGCGGTGAACTTGTTGGCGACGATGTCGTTGCTGGCGCCACTCAGCGACAGGAAGCCGGTGCCGGTGACGATCAGCGACCCGCTGGTGACATCGTAGGTGGCGCTGGTGATGGTCGGGACCGCGACGTTGCTGACCGTGATGCCGTTGCCGGTGGTATCGGCCACGACCACGGCCGCGTCGGCGCCGGCGGCCCAGTCCTCGGCGGCGGCCAGGTTGTAGGTGGTGCCGCTGGTCGAACTGGTGCCGTTCTTGTTGACGACCCGGTTGACTCCGGCCTTGTCCGTGGCGCTCAGACCCAGCGTGAAGCTGGTGCCGGAGGTGATCTCGACGTTGGCGGTGTCGGTCAAGGTGTAGGTGCTGCCGCCTTCGCCGCGGACGGTGAACTTGTTGCCGACGATGTCGTTGTTCGCACCGCTCAGCGACAGGAAGCCGGTACCGGTGACGACCAACACGCCGGTGCTGGCGTTGTAAGTGGCGCTGGTGATGGATGGCACGGCGACGTTGCTCACGGTCATGCCGTTGCCGGTGGTATCGGCCACGACCACCGCCGCGTCGGCCCCGGCGGCCCAGTCTTCCGCAGCGGCCACGTTGTAGGTGGTGCCGCTGGTCGAGCTGCTGCCGTTCTTGTTGACGAGCTGGTTGATGGCCGCCTTGTCGGTCGCGCTCAAGCTCAGCGTGAAGCTGGTGCCGGAGGTGATCTCGACGTTGGCCGTGTCGGTCAAGGTGTAGGTCGCACCGCCCTCGCCGGTCATTGTGAACTTGTTGGCAACGATGTCGTTGGTCGCGCCGCTGAGTGGAAGGAAACCGGTACCGTTGACGGCCAGCGCGCCGGTGCTGGCGTTGTACGTGGCGCTGGTGATGGATGGCACGGCGACGTTGCTGACCGTCATGCCGTTGCCGGTGGTATCGGCCACGACCACCGCCGCGTCGGCGCCGGCGGCCCAGTCCTCGGCGGCGGCCAGGTTGTAGGTGGTGCCGCCGGTCGAGCTGGTGCCGTTCTTGTTGACGATCCCGTTGATGCCCGCCCTGTCGGTCGCGCTCAGGCTCAACGTGAAGCTGGTGCCGGAGGTGATCTCGACGTTGGCCGTGTCGGTCAAGGTGTAGGTCGCACCGCCCTCGCCGGTCATTGTGAACTTGTTGGCAACGATGTCGTTGGTCGCGCCGCTCAGCGACAGGAAACCGGTGCCGGTGACGACCAGTTGCCCGGTGCCGGCGTCGTAAGCGGCACTGGTAACGGCCGGCACCGCGACATTGGTGACCGTCACGCCGTTGCCGGTGGTGTCGGCCACGATCACGGCCGCGTCGGCGCCGGCCGCCCAGTCTTCCGCCGCGGCGATGCTGTAGGTGGTGCCGCTGGTCGAGCTGGTGCCGTTCTTGTTGACGATCTGGTTGATACCTGCCCTGTCGGTCGCGCTCAGGCTCAACGTGAAGCTGGTCCCGGAGGTAATCTCGACGTTGGCGGTGTCGGTCAGCGTCCAGGTACTGCCGCCTTCCCCGGTGACGGTGAACTTGTTGGCGACGATGTCGTTGCTGGCGCCGCTCAGCGTCAGGAAGCCGGTGCCGCTGACCCTCAGTGCGCCGGTGCTCGCGTCGTAGGTGGCGCTGGTGATCAAGGGCACTGCAACGTTGTTGACCGTCACGCCGTTGCCGAAGGCGTCCGAGGTGTCCGAGCCGTTGATGACGCTGTCCCAGTCATCCGCCGCCGCCAGGTTGTAGGTGGTGCCGCCGGTGGAGCTGCTGCCGTTCTTGTTGAAGATCCGGCCCAGCCCCGCCCCATCGCTGGCATTGAGGGGGACGGAAAACGAGGTGGTACTGGTGGCCTCGACATCCGCGGAGGTCAAGGCGTAGGTTGCGCCGCCTTCACCGGTCAGCGCCAGCCTCGACACGGAGATGTCGTTGTTCGCGCCCACGGTCCCGACGAAATTCGTGCCGGTCACCCTCAGCACGCGGGTGCTCGCGTCGTAGGTCGCCGAGGTGATGGTGGGCGACGTGACGTTGCTGACGGTGACGCCGTTGCCGGTCAGGTCGGCCGAAGCGCTGGCGGTGGAATCCCAGTTGGCCGCCGCCGCGAGATTGAAGGTCGTGGCATCGACCGAACTGGTACCGTTCTTGTTGAGCAGGCCGTTGACGGCGAGCTGGTCGGCCGCGTTGAGCGTGATGGAGAACGTGGTGGCACTGCTGGCGGTAACGCTGCCCGAGGCCAGGGTGTAGCTGTTGCCGCCCTGCCCGGTCAGCGTGAGCTTGCCGGAATCGATGGTGTCGCCGGTGGTCATGCCGGTGCCGGTCACCGCCAATACGCCGGTGCTGGCGTCGTAGGTGGCGCTGGTGACGGCGGCCGGCATGGCGGCGGAGGTGAACGCCCAGGTGCCTGGCGAGCTGATGCCGCTGAAACTGTTGCCGTCTGCGTCAACAAACGCGCCGGCATCAATCGTCACGTAATAGCCGGCATTGCCCGCGAACGTGCCGGTGGGATTGATGACGACCTTGCTGCCGGCGCCTCCGGCGCCGGGCACGATGCTGATGCGCGGATCGTCGGCGGCGATCGACTCGAACACACTGCCGCTCCCGTCGTGGATGACGATGTTCTTGCCCGCGACTGCTGTTACAGGCGCGCCGAATTCCAGCGACAGGTCACTGTCATTGGGAACGTCAACGTAGCCATTGGGCGGGTAGAGGCTGCCGAAAAAGTCGAACGTGTTGGCGTCGTTGGCTTCATAGGCGCCGATATCGACCGTGCTGCCCCGCTGGTAGCCGCGCGCATCGGTGGCCGGCGCCTGCGCGGCGATGCCGGCATTGCCGGCCGAGCCGCCGGCGTCGATGGAGATGGTCTTGACCGCGCCGCCGTTGTAGGCGAGCGAGCCGAGCGTCGGTAACGTGCTGATGGTCCCTGTGAGATTGTTGGTTCCAGGATTACCCGAACCTACGCTCACCGCGGTTCCGATGATGTTGGTGCTGCCGTTCAGCGTTCCACCCTGGTAGAGGTGGACATCGGGACCATTGGTCGAACTGGTGTTGTTTGCGATCAGGTTGTTGTACAGCGTCACGGTGCTGTTGCGCGCGAACAAGCCACCACCGCCCCCTGCCGCACCCGCAACGGCCGTTACCTGATTATTGACGATGGTCGAGTTGACGATGCTGAGGGTGCCCGTGCTGTCTTCGATGGCCAATCCGCCGCCTCGGTTGCTGGCGACAGGGTTGGTGCCTGCTGTGTTGCCGGCGAAGGTACTGTTGGCGATGTACAGATTGCCCTTGGCAACCAAGCCGGCGCCGCCTCCTTCGCGTGTGGCGGTGTTGTTGGAAAACGTGCTGTTGGCGATACTGATGCTGGCGGCAGATGCCTCCATACCGCCACCGTTGTAGCCCGTGCCGGTGCTGTTGCCTTCGAACGTGCTGTTGCTGATGCCCAACGAGGCATCCAGGTCGTAAAACAGGACGCCGCCACCGTTGCTGTAGGCACCGATGCTGCTGTTGCGCACCACCACATGGTCCATGGTGAGGCCGCCAGAGTAGTAGCCGATCACGGCACCGCCGCCATACCCGACGACCGAGGCATTGCCGTATACATCGGCGAAGCCATTCGCGAGCGTCATGCCGGAAATCGCCAACGGCGAGGAGTTGCCCGTGGCGTGGTCGCCAGCGTCGCCATAGGCGATGAAGACGCGCGAGTTGTTGCCGCCGCTGATAGTGAGCAGGGAGGAGCCCGGCCCGATGATGTTCAGCCCATCCAGATCGCCGATGCCACCAACGTCGACGTCGCCGCTGGTCAGCGTGAGCGTCTGCGGCCCGCCAGCGAACAGTGCCGGATCGAACACGATGGTGTCAGGCTGATCATTGCCGGTGGCATCGGCGATCACCTGGCGCAAGCTGCCGGGGCCGCTGTCGTTGAGGTTGGTCACCTTGAAGGTCGCCAGGTCGTGGGCGTAGTCACCCAGGGCCGCGGCGCTCAGAACGGGCGCGGCGTCGGCGTTGCCCTGCGCGATCTCGAGTTCCCAGTCGCCGTCCTTGCCGGTGATATCGTCGGATGCGGCAACGGCGCGCCCGGTGAGGTCGGCGAAGCGCTGCAGGAAATGCGCACCCCGCTCGCCCGCGCCCGTGTCGCAGGCGTACAGCTGCAGGTCGCCATCGGCGGCCATCGAGCGGCCGATGCGGGCCAGACTCGCCGCATGCGCATCCAGTGCGCGCGCGTCGAGTGTGCTGGCGCCAAGCTGCAGTGTGCCGGGCGTACCATGCGCGACCATGGCCACGGTCCGTGCCCCGGGATGTGCAGCCAACCAGTTGGCGACCTGGTCGAGGCCGTCACGGTGCGCACCGACCATCACCAGCCGGGTGCCCGGCGCGGCGGCAAGGGCGAGTTTCGATGGCTGCGGCACCCGCGCATCAACAAACAACACCCGCTCCGCCCACGGCGCCGCGATGCCGGCCAGGCTCGGTGGCACGGCACGCGGCATCACCGCCTCGGCCAGCGCTTGTTGCGAGGCGCCCGCCAGCACGGTGGCAATGGCTACCGTCAATGCGGTGCGGCTGAAGCGGCGGCCCGCTGTCCGCTCAAACCCGTTACTCGTGCTGTGCATGGCGTTCCCCTTGAGGATGGCGCGGTGGCCGGTCAGGCCTTGTGGCGGATGACGCTGGCGGCACTGCCCGTGCCGTCGCGCCAGAATGAAAGCTCGGAATACTTCTGGAACAGGTCGGGCGGCAGCACCGTTCGCCGCTCCTGCACCGCGACCTTCGGCCGCACGCGATGCAGGCCGCGTACGCCAAGGGCCTCGTCGAATTCCGGTGCGTCGTACTCGATGTGCTCGAAATCGTGCGCGAACGCCGGCTCGCCGATGAAGTCGTAGACCAGCCCCAGCACCTTCTCCGGCGCCTGCGCCAGCAGCTCGTACTCGACCAGCAGCAGCGACCCGGCCTGCGCGCCGTAATAGGCCTCCTTCAGCGCCGACCAGGCGAAGCCGACCAGGCGGTTGCGCTGCGCCAGCGTGTCGACGCGGCTGTAGACGCTGTTGCGTTCGCTGTCGTCGTTGAACAGCTTGGTGTTCTCGAACGGGTTGGCGCGGAACAGGCGCTCCAGGCTGTCCATCACCCAGGCCACGTTGCGCACGCAGGCAATCACCTTGGCATCGGGAAACAGATCGAGCAGCGCCGGCAGGCGCGCGCACCACAAGCGGTTGGTGTCGAACACGACAGACTTGTCGGCGCAGTCGGCGTACCAGGTGTCGAACAGGCCACGCAGCATGCGCCGGCGCATCGCCGGATCCACCACCGGGCCAAATTCACTGCCGGCGCTGAACTGGTTGAGCATGCCGGTGAACAGCGTGCCGACCGGGCTGGTCATGCTGGCGTGGAAGCGCGGGTTCTGGCGCAGCAACGCGGCCAGCAAGGTCGAGCCCGATCGCGGCAGGCCCGATATGAAATGCATTGCCATCGCCATCCCCGGCGCGCCGCGAGAGCGGGCGCATTCGCGAATCATAGCCCGCCGGGCAGGCAAAAGGTGGCCTGGCCGCAAGCACCGCACGATAGACTATGTGACGACCATCACGCCTCCCGCGGCTGGCGCGCTTTGGCTCCCGCAGCCAGTGACGCCGCGCCGCCGCCGAGCTCATCCCCTGCATGCCCGATACCGTCGAAACCGTCCTTGCCGACATCCGCGCCTGCCGCCTTTGCGAGCACAGCCTGCCGCTGGGGCCGCGGCCGGTGCTGCAGGCCTCGGCCAGCTCGCGACTGCTGATCGTCAGCCAGGCGCCGGGCCGGCGGGTGCACCTCAGCGGCGTGCCGTTCGACGACCCCAGCGGGGCGCGGTTGCGCGACTGGCTGGGGATCGACGAGCTGACCTTCCACGACCCTGCGCGCGTGGCGATCGTGCCGATGGCCTTCTGCTATCCGGGAAAGGGTGCGTCGGGCGACCTGCCGCCACCGCGCATCTGTGCCCGCACCTGGCACCCGCGACTGCTGCCGCTGCTGCCCAACGTTCGCCTCACCTTGTTGGTAGGATGGTACGCACAGGCGCACATTCTGGGCGCCCGTGCCGGACCCAACCTCACCACCACCTGCGAAGCATGGCGCCAGCACCTGGGCCGCGGGGTGCTGCCGCTGCCGCATCCCAGCCCGCGCAACCAGGGCTGGTTCAAGCATCATCCGTGGTTTGCGGAGGAGGTGGTTCCGCTGCTGCGCCGGCGCGTCCAGGCGCTGCTGCGGCCGACGCCGGCTCGCCCGCCGCGGCCAGCGCCGCCGCCAGCTGGTCGCCGCTGACCGGCTTGCGCAGGAAACCGTCGGCACCGGCCTCGCGAGCCTCGGTCTCGTCGCCGGCCTCGGTGCGCGCGGTGACGACAATGATCAGCAAGGCCCGGCGCACGTTGGCGCGCAGCATGCGGATCAGCTCGAAGCCATCGATGTCGGGCAGGTCAAGGTCAACCAGCGCGGCGTCGCAATGCGCCACCGCCAGTTCGCTGATGGCCGCCAACGCGTCGGCCGCATGCCGCACCTCGTGGCCCTGCGCCTCCAGCAGGCCGCCGATTACCTCGCCAACCACCGGGTCGTCCTCGACCAGCAGGATCCGGCGCGCGTGTGGCGCCTGCGGTGGCGGCTTGGCCGATGGTCCGGACGCCGCCGCCGGCAGCGGCAATGTGACGCTGAAGGTGCTGCCCGCCCCGGGCAGCGACTCCACCTCAACCGAGCCACCCATCAGCGCGGCCAGCTCGCGGCAAATCGCAAGGCCCAGGCCGCTGCCGCCACTGCCACTGTTGCGGGAGCCTTGCTCAAAGCGCCGGAACAACCGGTGACGGTCGGCCTCGGCCAGGCCCGGGCCGCTGTCGCGCACGGCGTAGACCAGCGCACCGTCGCGGCTGACCAGACACAGCCCGATCCGCCCCGCCTCGGTGAACTTCACGGCGTTTGCCGTCAGGTTGAGGAGGATCTGCTTGACACGCACCGCGTCGCCATTGACCCAACGCGGCACGTCCGCCGCGACCTGCACCTCGATGCGCAGCTGTTTGGCCGCGGCGAGGCCGTCCTCCAGCGCCGCCACCTCGTGCAGCAGCGCGGCCGGATCGAAGGGTGCGATCTCCAGCGGCAGCCGGCCGGCCTCGATACGGGCCATGTCGAGCGCGTCGTTGACCAGCTTCAGCAGCACGCTGCCCGAGCGTTCGATGGCGCCGACGAAGCCGCGCTGGCGCGCGTCCAGCGGCGTGTGCGTCAGCAGTTCGGCCATCCCGAGCACGCCGGTCATGGGGGTGCGGATCTCGTGGCCGAGGGTGGCCAGGAAACGCGTCTTGGCGGCGCTGGCCTGCTCCAGCATGTTCAGGTGGACGCGCTGCTCGACGCGGCGCCGCGCGACGCGCCAGGCCAGCCATCCCAGCGCCAATCCGGCCAGGGCGTAGGCCAGCCAGGCCCACGGCCGCTCCCACGGCGGCGCGGCCACCCGCACCGGCCAGGCGCGTGGCAACGTTGCCCAGGCGCCATCAGGACCGGCGGCCTCGACCTGCAGCGCGTAGTCACCCGGCGGTAGCGCCGCGAATTCGCGCTCGCCGTGGGTGCCGGTGTCCACCCAGCCGCTGTCCAGTCCGACCATGCGGAAGCGGTAGTGGATGCGCTGCGGGTCGATGTAGGACAGCGCCTGTGCCACCACGTGCAGGTCCCGGTCGCGCCAGCCCATGGCGATCTCGCCGCTGGCCAGTGGCAGCACCCGTTGCTTGCCGCTCCTCCGCACCTCGGCGGACGTCAGGCGCAGCAGCGGCGGCTGCGGCCGGTCGTGCAGGCTCAGCGGGCGGAAGGCCACGACGCCGCCGAGCGTGGCGGCGTAGACGCGCCCCTGGTCGGCAATCACGCCGTGGCCGAAGCCGGGGCTGGGCAAACCGTCTTCGGTGCCATAGCGGCGGAAGCCACCGCTGGTCGGGTCGAATCGCCAGAGGCCAGTCTGGCTGGTGAGCCAGACCCGGCCGCCGCCATCGACGAACAGGCCGTTGATACCGACGGCCGGCAACCCGTCGCCGGCATCAACCCGCCGCACCAGCGCCGCCTTGCCGGCGGCAAGCCGGTAGTGCTCGAGTGCATCCGGCCGCGCCAGCCAGAACCCGCTGCCATCGAAGGCCAGCGCATCAACGGGGCCGCGCGTCACGCCGGGTACGTGGTGCAGGCGCGTCGCGCCGGGCAGCAGCCATGACAAGCCACTGCGACTGCCGCGCCAGAGCACCTTGCCGCGCAGGACCAGCGCGTGCGTCTCGCGGCCTTTCTCGCCACCGGCCGCCAGCGCCAGCGGGGTCATGGCGAGGGTCTGCGGGTCAACGTGGAACACACCTTGCGAACTCGGCGCCACATAGACTCCGCCATCGGCGGCATGGGCCATCCAGACGACGCCGTTGTGCAGCACGCCCTCGCCGACTCGGCGCAGCTCGCCGTGCGCGTCGAGCACCCGCAGCCCGCGCTCCTGGCCGATCCAGATGCGCCCGTCGCGGCCCGCCAGCAGGCCGGTGACTGATTTTTCCGGCAGCCCCATCGCCTCGTCCAGGTGCTCGACCGCACCGGTGCGTGGATCCAGCCGGTCCAGCGCGCCGTTGGGGCCACCGACCAGGAGGTTGCCATCGGGCTCGCGCGCCAGCGCCAGCACCCGGCTGTCCTGCAGGCTGTCCGGGTCCTCGGGTATGTGGCCGAAAGCTGTGAAGTCGCGCCAATGCGGGCTCAAGTAGAGCAGCCCCGCGTCCAGCGATGACAGCCAGAGGCCACCTTCGCGGTCGCGCATGACGTGCATGATCAGGCGCCCCGGCAGGCCGCCGGGCAGCAGCCGCCGCGTCGGGAAGCTGAAGCTGCGGCCGTCGCTCGTCAGCAGGCGCATGCCGCCGCGCAGGCCGACCCACAGGCCGCCGCGGGTCGTGCGAAAGCTGGAGTAGACGTTGTCGTGCACCTGCGCCAGGCGTGGCAGGCGGCGTGCCACCAGGTCGGCGCCGATGGTAAACAGACCGAGGTTGGTCGCCACCCGCACGTCATCGCCATCGCCGTCGATCTGCCAGGCCCAGAAGCTCGCCTGGCTGACTCCGGCAAAGTGGATATGGTGGATGCGGCCATCGGCATCACGCATGTCGACGCCGCGATCGCTGCCGATCCACAGCCGGCCTTCGCTGTCGGCGTGCAGGGTGGCGATGTTGTCCGACGCCAGCGAGCCGGGATCACCGTCCCGATGGCGCAGCGTGGTGAAATGGCTGCCGTCGTCCGACAGGCGGTCGACTCCGCCGGCATAGACGCCGGCCCAGATCGCTCCGTCGCTGGTCTGCGCCAGACCCATCAGGTCGTCGCCGCTCAAGCTGCCCGGGTCGCCGGCGTGGTGCAGCCAATGGCGGAAGCCACCCGTCGCCGGCTCGTAGCGGTTCAGGCCGCTGCCCTCGCCGCCGGCCCACAAGCGGCCACGCTGGTCGACCAGCAGCACCGAGACATCGTTGGTTGGCAGGCTGGCCGGGTCGCCGCTGCGATGCCTGAAGATCGTGAAATGCCGGCCGTCGAAGCGCGCCAGACCGTCGTTGGTGCCGACCCAGATGTAGCCGCGCGTGTCCTGGATGGTGCTGTAGACGTTGTTCGAGGGCAGGCCGTCGGCGATGGTGTAGTGGCGAAACCGAGGCGTCGGCGGCAACGGCGCCGCCGCATTGGACGCCGCCATGATCAAGGCGAACAAACAGGTCGCGAGCATGATTCCCCGATGGATTCGGCCGGCGCGAACAGCCGCCGCCAGCCACGTCGGCCGCATGCTACGGCAGCGGGCGGCGCGGCGCAAAGGCACGGGCGGCCAGCGGCGGCCAGCGGTGAGCGGCAACAGCCAGGCACACAAACGCCCGGCGGTTCGGAACTCGCTGCTGCCCGGATCATCGGGATCGGGCCAGGAGGTCGGGGAGCCGCTTGGCACCGCCGCGCCGCTTCACCGCTCACCGCTCACCGCCGACGTCTCACCTACAATGCCCGCATGAGCCTCCGCCTCCGCTCACTGCTGCCTTTCCTGGTGCTGGCGCTGCTGCTGGTGCTGCTGCTGGTGGCGACCGAAACGACAGTGGCGCTGGCGCAGCGAGTGGCGACGCTGCCACTGTGGCTGCAGTGGACGGTGGCGGCCGTACTGGCGCTGTTCGTGATCGCGACGCTCTGGCTGGGCTGGCGCCTGCTGCGGCCGCGCCGGCGCAGCCGGGAGCCCGTGCCGGTAGCCGACCGCGCCCACACCGAGGCGCGGATCCAGGCTCTCGACGCGCTGGGGGCGGACACCGAGCCGCTGCACGGCGAGGTGGCCGAGCTCGACCGGCGGCGCGCGCAGGCAATGCTGTATGTCGCGGTCTTCGGCGAGATCTCCAGCGGCAAGTCCAGCCTGGTCGCGGCGCTGGCACCGCAAGCCGCGGTCGAGCGCGATGTCGTGGGCGGCACCACGCGCCGTGTTTCGCACCATGCCGGCGAACTGGCCGATGGCCAGCCAATGCTGCTGGCCGACGTGCCCGGCAGCGCCGAGGCCGGCGGCGAGTCGGCCGAGGCCGAGGCGCGCGACGAAGCGCTGCGCGCGCACATCGTGCTCTACGTCTGCAGCGGCGACCTCAACCGCGCGCAGGCGAAGGAGCTGCGTTGGCTGGCGGAGTTCGGCAAGCCGCTGCTGCTGGTGCTGAACAAGGCGGACCAGTGGCGGCCGGCCGAGCGCGCGGCGCTGGTGGAGCGCCTGCGCCAGCACGGCCGCAGCGCCGCCAGCGAAGTGGTCGCCGTCAGCGCCGGCGGCAGCGAACGCTACGAGCGGACCTTGCCGGATGGCCGGGTCGAGCGCGTGGAGCGCGCGCGAATCGCCGCGATCGAACCACTGCGCCAAGCCTTGTCCCGGCTGGCGCGCACCGACCGCGACACGCTCGAGACCGCGCGCGAACGCGCCGTGCTCGGCGGCCTCGACCAGCGCATCGGCGAGGCCGAGCGGGTGGCGCGCTCCGGCCAGGCGCAGGAGATCACCACCCGCTACACCCGCCGCGCCGCGATCGGCGCGCTGGCGGCGGTGGTGCCGGGCAGCGACCTGATCATCCAGGGCGCACTGGCAACCGCGCTGACCCGCGAGCTGGCGCGGCTCTACGCGGTGCCGGTCAGCGAGCTGGAAATCGACGCGTTCGTCAAGCGCGCGCGCCTGACCATCCGCACCAGCGCCTCCATCGTGCTGGCCATCGCCGGCAATGCGCTCAAGGCCTTTCCCGGCCTCGGCACGCTGGGCGGCGGCGTGCTGCACGCGTTCGCCTACGCGCTGATCTTCGACAGCCTGGGCAAGGCGCTCGCCGCGACTTTCGCCGATCACCACGCGCTGGACCAGCAGGCCGCGGAGCGCCGCTTGAAGCAGTTGCTGGCCGACCGCGGGGGCGATCGCCTGAAGCGGCTGTCGGCGCTGACCGCCGAGGTGGTGCGCGAACACGACGGCGAAGAGCGCGCATGACGCCCGCGAGCATCCAGCGCTGGAACCCGCTGGCGCAGCTGTTCCACTGGCTGATCGCCGCCCTGATCATCCTCCAGGGCAGCCTCGGCCTGTGGATGGTCAGCCTGCCGAAGCGCCCGGGGGTAATCCCGATCTTCAGCCTGCACAAGTCGATTGGCCTGACCATCCTGGCGCTGGCGCTGCTGCGGCTGTGTTGGCGTCTGGCCACGCGCCGCCCGCCACTGCCCGTCCACATCGCCGGCTGGCAGGGCGGCACGGCGCGCGCCACGCACATCGCGTTGTACGTGCTGCTGTTCGCCACGCCGCTCAGCGGCTGGTTGTTCGACTCGGCCGCCAGCCTGCGTCCGCTCTACTGGTGGGGCCTGCTGCGCATGCCGAACCTCACCGGCGGCCCCGACGCGGCCTTGAAATCGATCGGCCTCAGCCTGCACATCACGCTGTTCTGGACGCTGGTCGCCGTGACGGTGCTGCATGTCGCCGCCGCACTCAAGCACCACTTCATCGATCGCGACACCGTGCTGGTGGGCATGCTGCCCTTCGGCCGTGCGCACAGCCGGGAGAAGCCACCATGAAACGCGCCCTGCCCCTTGCCCTCATCCTGATGGTGCTGCCACTGGCGGCGCTTGCCCACAGCTGGACGGTTGACGCCACGCAGAGCACGCTCGGCTTCGACGGCAGCTTCCAGGGCGGCGCCTTCCACGGCGTCTTCAAGCGCTTCGACAGCGACATCCGCTACGAACCCGCGGATCTCGCCGACGCGCGTTTCGACGTCACCATCGACCTCGCCAGCGTCGACACCCAGGCCAGCGAGCGCGACGAGACCTTGCGCGGCGCCGACTTCTTCGACGTCGCACACACGCCCAAGGCCCACTTCGTCACCCGCGCCTTCCATCGCGCCGCCGATGGCAGCGTCACCGCCGAGGGCACGCTGGAGCTGCACGGGCACAGCCAGCCGGTGACGCTGGCGGTGCAATTCAAGCCAACCGCGGGTGGCGCGACGCTTGACGTCTCCACCACGCTCGACCGTCTTGACTTCGGCTTGGGGACGAGCAGCGACTGGGCCGACATCAGCAAGCGCATCGGCGTGCGCGGCCACCTGGTGCTGAAGTAGCCGATGGACCTGCGCGCCGCCTGGCGACGCCTGCGCCACCGGCGGGCGGCCACGCCCGCGCTGCCGGCAACCGCGCCCGAGCCCGCGGCAAGCGCCGCCGCCGGCGACGATCGGGTTGCAGCCAGCCTGCGCGCGCTGCTCGACGACCCGCAGGTACCGGCCGCGGTTCGGCGCGAGCTATCCGGCGACTTCGCGCGCATTGCGGCGATGCTGGACAAGCTGGCGCGCGGCGAGTTGCACGTCGCCGTGTTCGGCCGCGTTTCGGTCGGCAAGTCGGCGCTCGGCAACGCCCTGCTCGGCCGCGAGGCCTTCGAGGTCGGCGTGCTGCATGGCACCACGGTCGAGGCCGGGCAGGCACGGCTCGCCGAGGCCGGCGACGGCGGCCTGGTATTGATCGACACGCCCGGCATCAACGAGCTGGACGGCGAAGCCCGCGAGCGGCTGGCGTTCGAGGTGGCCGAGGTCAGCGACCTGGTGATCTTCGTCTGCGATGGCGACCTCACCCGCGACGAACTGGCCGCGCTGCGCGACGTCGCGCAGACCCGGCGGCCGCTGCTGCTGGTGCTGAACAAGGCCGACCGCTACGGCGAGCACGAGCGCGAGCGCCTGCTGGCCCGGCTGCGCCAGCACGCCGAGGGCCTGGTGCGGCCCGGCGACGTATTGGCAGCCAGCGCGCAGCCGGCGCCGGCGCGCGTCGTTGCCAGCGACCCGCAGGGCCGCGAGCACGAGGCGGAGCGGCCGCGAGCGCCGAATATCGCAGCCCTGCGCCAGCGCCTGCTGGACCTGGCCGAGCGCGAAGGCAAGACGCTGGCGGCGCTCAATGCCGGGCTGTTCGCAGGCCGCCTCACCGACCAGGTCAGCGCGCGCATCGCCATCAGCCGCAAGCAGTTGGCCACCCGAGTCATCCGCCAGTACTGCCTGGCCAAGGGCCTGATGGTGGCGCTGAACCCGATCCCGGTCGCCGACCTGCTGGCTGCCGCCGGGCTGGACGCGGCCATGGTGGTGCAGTTGTCGCGGGTGTACGGGCTGCCGCTGACGCGCAGCGAGTCCGGCCGGCTGGTGGCGACCATCAGCGCCCAACTGGCGGCGCTGATGGGCGCGGTCTGGGGCACGCACCTGGTGGCATCGGCACTGAAGGGCCTGAGCGCGGGCCTGTCGACGGCGCTCACCGCCGGTGTGCAGGGCGCGCTGGCCTGGTACGCCACCACCCTGATCGGCCGCGCGGCGGAGCATTACCTGGTGCACGGCAAGTCCTGGGGCGAGCACGGCGCCAAACGCGCGGTCGCCGACATCGTCGCCAGCCTGGACCGCGACTCGATCCTGCGTGAAGGGCGGGACGAAATCCTCAAGCACCTGAAGCGCAAGCCGTAGGGCGGGTCTCAACCCGCCGTCGGCTGCTCAACGCGCCTTGGTGGCCTGAAAAAGGCCGGCAGGTTGAAACCCGCCTAGGCGTCAAGCCATGCGCGCAACGTCGCGGCGTCGAAGGGCCAGGCGAGCTCGCGCGCCCGCGCCTCGTCGCGCAGTACCGGGACGCGCTCGCCGTAGCGCGCCTCGAGTTCGGCGTCGTCGTCGATCCAGACGCTGGTGAAATCGGCGACGCGCGCGGCGGCCATCACGGCAAGCGCCAGGTCGCACAAGCGGCATTCATCGCGCTGGTACAGAACGAGCGGTACGGGCATCATCGGCACCATGGACAACGTTGATCCCACGATGCCACGCCATCGCAGCGGGCGAAAGACCGGGCCGGGAGGCTCACCGTGACGCACGCGTTTGCCGCCTCGTTCATCCGGCGCTGGCGTTGGCTGCTGCTCGCGGCCGGCGTGCTGGCGCTTGCCGCCTGCCACCACACGCCCGCCGAGCAACAGATCCGCGCCGCAATCAGCGCTGGCGCCCGGGCCGCCGAAGCCACCGACGCCGGCGCGCTGGGCGACCTGCTGAGCGACGGCTTCGTCGGCAACGAGGGCGACCTTGATCGCCGCCAGATGACCGGCCTGTTGCGCGTGGCGCGCCTGCGTGGCGAACATCCGAGCGTAATCGTCGGTCCGGTCTCGATCGAGCCGCGTGGCGACCGCTACATGGCCAACTTCACCGTCACCCTGGCCGGCCGCGACGGCGGCGTGCTGCCGCGCCGCCTCGGGGTCTACAAGGTCGTCTCGGCCTGGCGCCTGGAGGACGGCGACTGGCGTTGCTACAACGCCAGCTGGAAACGCCGGATCTGACGGTTCACAGCGTGCGCCACGCACGCTCGCGCAGCCTTGCACGGCCTAGAATGAGCGGCACACCGTCCCCACCTCGTTAGCCATGGCTGTCAGCGTTTTCGACCTCTTCAAGATCGGCATCGGCCCCTCGTCCTCCCACACGGTTGGCCCAATGCGCGCGGCCGCGCGCTTCAGTACGCACTGGCTGGGCGAGCAGGGCGTGCTGGCGCGCGTGGCGCGCGTGCGCTGCGAGCTGTTCGGCTCGCTGGCGCTGACCGGCCGCGGCCACGGCAGCGACAAGGCGGTGCTGCTCGGCTTCGAGGGCCACTGGCCCGACGCCGTCGACCCCGACGCCATCCCGTCGGCGCTGGAGCGCATCCGCGGCGAGAAGCACCTGCAGCTCGCCGGCAGCCACGCCATCGCCTTCGACGAAAAGACCGACCTGGTCTTCAACAAGCGCCAGAAGCTGCCCTACCACGTCAACGGCATGCGCTTTTCGGCCTTCGACGCGGACGGCAACGAGTTGGCCAGCCGTGATTACTACTCCGTGGGCGGCGGCTTCGTCGTCAACCCGGACGAGGCGGCGGCCGATCGCATCGTGGCCGACACCACGGCGGTGCGCCATCCGTTTTCCAGCGGCGACGAACTGCTCGCCACCTGCGAGCGCGAAGGCATCAGCATCGCGCAGCTGATGCTGGCCAACGAACAGGCCTGGCGCAGCGAAGCGGAAATCCGCGCCGGCCTGCTCGCGATCTGGCAGGCCATGCAGGACTGCGTCGCACGCGGCCTTCGCTCGCCGGGCGAATTGCCCGGCGGCCTGCACGTCACGCGCCGTGCGCCGGCGATGCTGGAGGACTTGCGCAGCAAGCCGGAAAGTTCGCTGAAGGACCCACTGTCCATCCTCGATTGGGTCAACCTCTACGCGCTGGCGGTCAACGAGGAGAACGCCGCCGGCGGCCGCGTGGTGACCGCGCCGACCAATGGCGCGGCCGGCATCATGCCGGCGGTGCTGCACTACTACGACCGCTTTTGCCCGCGCTCGGACGAAAACGGCATCATCGAGTTCCTGCTGACGGCCGGTGCCATCGGCATCCTCTACAAGGAGAATGCCTCGATCTCCGGCGCCGAGGTCGGCTGCCAGGGCGAGGTCGGCGTGGCCTGCTCGATGGCCGCCGGTGGCCTCACCGCCGCGCTCGGCGGCAGTCCTCGGCAGGTCGAAAATGCCGCGGAAATCGGCATGGAGCACAATCTCGGCCTCACCTGCGACCCGATCGGCGGCCTGGTGCAGATCCCCTGCATCGAGCGCAATGCCATGGGCTCGGTCAAGGCCATCAATGCGAGCCGCATGGCGCTGAAGAACGACGGCAAGCACCGCGTCTCGCTGGACAAGGTGATCAAGACCATGCGCGACACCGGCCGCGACATGAAGGACAAGTACAAGGAAACCTCGCGCGGCGGCCTGGCGGTGAATGTCGTCGAGTGCTGAGTGAAGCCGGGATCGGGGTCCGGGACCGGGGATTGTTTGAAGCGCGGGTTGGGCGACGCAGTGGTGACCGAGGCCGCGGTCGCGCAATCGTCCTGCTGCCCTGAGCCGTAGCGGCAACGCGGAGCGCGCGTTGCCGTCGCGCGGCGGGGGCGGCATGATGCGCGCATGTCGCTGAGTACGCCCTCGCCACGCCCCGACCCGCCGCCACCGATGGTGGTCAACTGCATCGCCTATGGCCGTGACGGTCGCCGGCTGGGCGACATCACGGTCGACGCCATCAGCGACGTGCTGCAGGACCCGGACAACTTCGTCTGGGTTGGGCTCTACGAGCCGGACGAAACGCTGCTGGCCAAGATGCAGGAAGAGTTCGACCTGCACGACCTGGCGATCGAGGACGCGCAGTACGCGCACCAGCGCACCAAGATCGAGAGCTACGGCGACTCGCTGTTCATCGTGGTGCAGACCGCGCAGATGATCGACGGCCGCATCGCCTTCGGCGAGACCCACATCTTCGTCGGCGCGCACTACCTGGTGACCGTGCGCCACGGCGCCTCGCTCAGCTACGCGCCGGCGCGCCGCAATGCCGAGTCGACGCCTGAGCTGCTGGCGCTGGGACCGAGCTTCGGGCTCTACTCGATCCTCGACTTCATTGTCGACAACTTCATGCCGATCATCAGCGATTTTCGCGAGGAGCTGCAGGTGCTGGAGAAGGACATCTTCGCCGACACCTTCAGCCGCGAAACCATCCGCCGGCTCTATGACATGCAGCGCGAGCTGCTGACCCTGCGGCTGGCGGTGGCGCCGCTGCAGGACGTCACCAACCAGCTGGTGCGGCTGCACCCGCAGCTGATTGCCGACGACGTGCGGGTTTACCTGCGCGACGTCTACGACCACGTCTTCCGCGTCAACGAGGGCATCGCGGCAATGCGCGAGATGCTGTCGGCGGCAATGAGCGTCAACGTCTCGCTGGTCACCTTCGGCCAGAACGAGGTGGTGAAGAAGCTGGCCGGCTGGGCCGCGCTGCTGGCCGCGCCGACGCTGATCACGAGCTGGTACGGCATGAACTTCCACGGCATGCCGGAGCTGGACAAGCCCTGGGCCTACCCGGCGATGATCGCCGTCACCATCGGCCTGTGCTCTGGCCTGTACCTGCTGCTGCGCCGCGCCCGCTGGCTGTAGCGGCCCCGGAAGTCAAACCGTTGGAGCCGGTCCGAGGTTGATCGGCGGGCCCTGGTGACCGCATGGCGCTTGGGCGTACGCGGCCGGGCCCGTACAATCGGCGCTTTCCCCGATGCACGCGCGCCACAGCGGCGCCCGCCCGAGAGCGCTGATGGATACGAGTTTCGAACCCGGCCAGATCGAGTCGAAGTGGTACGCCCGCTGGGAGGCGGCCGGCTGCTTCAAGCCGCCCGGCGAGGGCGAGCCGTATTGCATCCTGCTGCCGCCGCCCAATGTCACCGGCACGCTGCACATGGGCCACGCCTTCCAGCAGACGGTGATGGACACGCTGGTCCGCTACCAGCGCATGCGCGGCCGCAACACGCTCTGGCAGGTCGGCACCGACCACGCCGGCATCGCCACGCAGAAGATCGTCGAAAACCAACTCGCCGCCGAAAGCACTACGCGCCATGACCTCGGCCGCGAGGCCTTCGTCGAGCGCGTCTGGCAATGGAAGCACGAGTCCGGCTCGACCATCACCCGGCAGATGCGCCGCCTCGGTGCCTCGGCCGACTGGTCGCGCGAACGCTTCACCATGGACGAGGGGCTTTCGGCGGCGGTGCGCAAGGTGTTCGTCGACTGGTACCGCGCCGGCCTGATCTACCGCGGCAACCGGCTGGTGAACTGGGACCCGGTGCTGGGCACGGCGGTGTCCGACCTCGAGGTGGACAACGTCGAGCGCCAGGGCCACATGTGGTCGATCCGCTACATGACCCACGACGGTGCGGACAGCGTGGTGATCGCCACCACCCGGCCGGAGACCATGCTCGGCGACGTCGCGGTCGCGGTGCACCCCGAGGACGAGCGCTACGCGCACCTGGTCGGGCAGACGCTGCGCCTGCCGCTGTCCGGGCGCGAGATCCCGGTGATCGCCGACGACTACGTCGACCGCGAGTTCGGCACCGGCTGCGTCAAGATCACGCCGGCGCACGACTTCAACGACTACGCCATCGGCCAGCGCCACGGCCTGCCGTTGCTCGAAATCTTCACGCTGGAGGCGAAGGTCAACGGCAACGCACCGGAGAAATACCGCGGCCTCGACCGCTACGAGGCGCGGAAGACGGTACTGGCCGACCTCGAGGAAGCCGGGCTGCTGGTCGAGACCAAACCGCACACCTTGCAGGTTCCAATCAGCCAGCGCTCCGAGGCGGTGATCGAGCCGATGCTCACCGACCAGTGGTTCGTCGACCTCACCCACGACACGCTCGACGATGGCCGGCCGGGCGGCCGCAGCGCCATCACCCAGCCGGCGCTGGACGCCGTGCGCAATGGCGACATCCGCTTCGTGCCGGAGAACTGGCAGACCACCTACACCCAGTGGCTGGACAACATCCAGGACTGGTGCATCAGCCGCCAGCTCTGGTGGGGCCATCGCATCCCGGCCTGGTACGACGAGGCCGGCACCATCTTCGTCGGCGAGGACGAGGCCGATGCCCGCGCGCATGCCAAAAGCGAGCCCGTGGGCACTTTGCGCCAGGATGAGGACGTGCTCGACACCTGGTTCTCCTCGGCGTTGTGGCCGTTTTCCACCCTGGGCTGGCCTGCCGAGGGCCCGGTACGCAACGAGAACGGCCAGATCGTCGCGAACTGGCCGCAGGACCAGCTGTTCCTGCCCAGCGCGGTGCTGGTCACCGGCTTCGACATCATCTTCTTCTGGGTGGCGCGGATGGTGATGGCCAGCCTTTACTTCACCGGCAAGGTGCCGTTCCGCGACGTCTACATCAACGCCATCGTGCGTGATGCCGACGGCCAGAAGATGTCCAAGTCCAAGGGCAACACGCTCGACCCGCTCGACCTGATCGACGGCATCGAGCTGGAGCCGCTGGTTGCGAAGTCGACGGCTTCGCTGCTGCTGCCGCAGGTGCGCGAGAAGGTCGAGAAGCGCATTCGCCGCGACTACCCCGACGGCATCCACGCCATCGGCGCCGACGCGCTGCGCTTCACCTTCGCCGCGCTCGGCAGCTACAGCCGCACCATCAACTTCGACATCAGCCGCGCCGAGGGCTACAAGGCGTTTTGCAACAAGTTGTGGAATGCGGCGCGGTTTGTGTTGCTCAACTGCGAGGGACCGGGGACCGGGCCAGGCGCCGCAAACCGAGGCGGAGCGGTGGATCCTGGCGCGGCTGCAGCAGACGCTGGGCGAGGTGGAGCAGCATTTCGCCAGTTACCGGTTCGACCTGCTGGCGCAGGCGCTGTACGAATTTGTCTGGAACGAGTACTGCGACTGGTTCCTGGAGCTGTCCAAGCCGGCGCTGAACGGCGACGACGAGCTGGCTGCGGCGAGCACGCGCCACACCCTGCTTGCCGTGCTGGAGACGGTACTGCGCGCGCTGCACCCCATCATTCCCTTCATCACCGAGGAGATCTGGCAGTCGGTGGCGCCGCGGCTCGGCATCGAGGGCACCACCGTCATGCAGCGCCCGTATCCGCAGCCGGGCGATGTCGCGGCGGACAACGACGCGCAGGCAGTCGCGGACATCGAATGGCTGAAGGCGGTGCTGACCGGCCTGCGCCGCATCCGTGCCGAGATGAACATCTCCCCGGGCAAGCCGATCGCGTTGCTGCTGGCCGGTGGCGGCACCGACGACCGGCGCAGAGCGGAGCAGTTCGCTGCGCAGCTCGCCTTTCTCGGCCGGCTGGATTCGCAGCAATGGCTGGGCGAAGGCGACGTGGAGCCGGCGGCGGCCGTCACGGCGGTCGGCGCGCTGCGCGTGTTGATTCCGCTGGCCGGGCTCATCGACGTCGAGGCCGAGAAGGCCCGGCTGGCCCGCGAACTGGGCCGGATCGAAGGCGAGATTCGCAAGTGCGAGGGCAAGCTCGGCAATCAGCGCTTCGTCGCCAACGCGCCGGCCGAGGTCGTCGAGCAGGAACGCCAGCGCCTTGCGGATTGGCAGCGCCAGCACGCCACCCTGCGCGACCAGGCCGCCCGGCTTTGATCGGCAGCACGGTCAAGCCTGCCGCGCTGTCTCGTCGGCAGCGCCTGACAGCGGTCGCACAGGAATTGGGAATGGGAAAGGCAACAGCGCCGGGTCGCTCGGTCACGAGCGCGTGCATGGCGTGTCGGGCTCGCTGCGCTCACCGCCGACCTGCGGCTCCGGCGGGCTCGCGCGGCATGTGTCGGCGCGCCCTTGCCCGCCGGAGCCGGCGCAGGATCCCGATCACGCGCCGTGCGGCTCGTCCGGCAGCAACTCCAGTGCCATGACGATGGCGTCCTCACGACCCTGCCGCGCCGGGTAGTAGCCGCGGCGCACGCCGATCTCGTTGAAACCGGCCTGGTCGTAGAGCGCGAGCGCCGCAGGATTCGACGGCCGCACCTCCAGGAACACGCGCTCCGCACCCTGCCAGCGCGCAATGTCGATCAACCGCCGCAGCAGGTGCCGGCCATGGCCCTGGTGCTGCGCCGCCGGCGCCACGCACAGATTGAGCAGGTGTGCCTCGCCAGCGGCAATCGACATGACCCCGTGGCCGAGCAGTTGCCGGCCATCATCCAGCACCCAGCATTCGTAGCCGCTGTTGATGCAGTCACGGAAGATCCCCAGCGTCCACGGGAATTCGTAGGCGGAAGTCTCCACCTGCATCACGGCCTGCAGCTCGCTGCGCTGCATCGCCCGCATCTGCGGGCGCGGCTGCGGATGGCGAACAACGGCGGCCATCGCTCAGGCTTCCCGCAGCGCCCGGCGCAGCGCTTTCAACGCCTGCCATGCAGAGCGCTTGGCCGCCGCGGAGGCCAGCAAGGCGGCAGGTGAGTCCAGCCGCGCCAGTGCCTGGCCCTGCGCGCGTGGCGCCGCCAGCGCCGCCGCGTCCTCTCCCAATGCAACCCAGGCTGGCGCCGCGGGCGCAGTGGCCAACGCAGCCGGGGTCGCCGCGACAAGCCGCAGGGCGTTCGCGGGCAGCGACAGCGCCGCCGCCAGCGCCTCCACCAGTCGACGTTGCCGCGCGTCCGCCAGCGCCGCCGCCGGCGCCAGCACCAGACAGCGTGGCGCGGCCGCGCCGCCACTCGCGTCGTCGCGGCCGCGCAGCCGCCAGGGCTTGAGGCCCAGCGCCGCCAGCCGGCGCAGGCGCCGCGGGTCGTGACGTGGAAGCCGGGCGGCTGCGGCGCTCATGGCAAGTCCGTCGGCAGGGCCTTGCGCCGGTTGCGGCGGGCGCTGCGCAGGCCACGCAGCGTCAGGACCGGCCCCGACAGCACATAGATGGTGCCGAGGCTGAGCAGCACGTAGGCGGGCTTCAGCGCCAGTCCCGCCAGCACCAGCACGACCGCGATGATCCACAGGAACGACACCCGGTCGTTCAGCGGCCAGGACTTGAAGCTGGCATAGCGCACCCGGCTTACCATCAGCAGCCCCGCAATCACGATCAAGGCCGGCGTGAAGTAGCGCAGCTCCGCGCCGCTGAAATCGAGGTCGTGCATGCTCCAGACGAAGGCCATGCACCAGCCGGCGGCGGCCGGGCTGGGCAAGCCCTGGAAATAGCGCTTGTCGGCGATGCCGATCTGGGTGTTGAAGCGCGCCAGGCGCAGTGCGCCGCAGGCGGCGTAGACGAAGGCGGCACACCAGCCGAGCTTGCCGAGAATCGGACCATCCATGTGCAGGGTCGACAGCGACCAGGCGTACATCACCAGCGCCGGTGCCAGGCCGAAGCTGACCATGTCCGACAGCGAGTCGTATTGGGCACCGAATTCGCTCTGGGTATGCGTCAGCCGCGCCACCCGACCGTCCAGCGAATCCAGCACGGCAGCCACGAACACCGCGATGGCCGCCACCGCGAAGCTGCCCACGAAGGCGGCGACGATGGCGTAGAAGCCGGCAAACATGGCCCCGGTGGTGAACAGGTTCGGCAACAGGTAGATGCCGCGCCGGCGGTGCATGTTGGGGCTGGGCTCGGGCATGCCGGTTCCGTTGCGTTGGTGGCTGCGGCAGTTTATCAGCAGGCGCCGCGGCCCATGGCGGGCTGCACCCGTGCCCGGCGCACCCCGGCACGCCTTGTTCAGGATACGATGCGCTGCCCGCGCCCATCGATTATTCTTGGCGCGTCACGCGCGCGGCTGCGCCCGCGCGCGATCACCGCCCGTTGCTGGAGTATCGTCATGCGCCGCTGGATGTTTGCATTGATCGTGTTTGCGACCCTGCCGTGCCTTGCCGCCAGCCAGGTCTATCGCTGGACCGACGCCCACGGCGTGGCCCATTTCTCCGACGCGCCGCCGCCCCGCGGAGTGCCCTACCAGGTCGTGGACTTGGCCACGGGTGCCAGCACCCAGCCGCCAGCCAGCCCGGCCCAGGCGCAACCGCCGGCCGCTGCCACGGTCGCGGCCGCACCGGCCGCCAGTGCGTCGGCGGCGCCGGCACGCGCGCCCGATACACCGGCCAACCGCACCGCGCTGTGCAAGAACCTCGCCCACAAGATCAAGCTGCTGGCCAGCGACCGCCCGCTGACCGAGAGCCCCGGCAGCAGCGTGATCCTCTCCGATGACCAGCGCCGCCAGCGGCTGTCACTGGCGCGCGGTGACTTTGCGAAGTTCTGCTCCATCAGCCCAGTCCACTGAGCGCACCTCCGCCGCGGCGGCCGGCGCACGACCAGTGACTGGTCGCGCCGACCGCTGCTGCGCCACTACCGGAAGAATCCATGCGTTTGAGCCAATTCCACCTGGTCACCGTCAAGCAGGTGCCCGCCGATGCCGAGATCGCAAGCCACCGCCTGATGCTGCGCGCGGGCATGATCCGCAAGCTGGCCTCGGGCCTCTACACGTGGTCGCCGCTGGGCCTGCGCGTGCTGGCGCGGGTGACCGAGGTAGTGCGCGAGGAGATGCGCCGCGCTGGCGCCATCGAGATGCTGATGCCAGCCGTGCAGCCGCGCGAGCTGTGGGACGAAACCGGCCGCTGGGAACGGTTTGGTGGGCAGCTGCTGAAGCTGCGTGACCGCAAGGAGCAGGAATTCTGCTTCGGCCCCACCCACGAGGAGGTGGTCACCGACTTTGCCCGCAACGAGTTGCGCAGCTACCGCCAGCTGCCGCTGACGCTGTTCCAGATCCAGACCAAGTTCCGCGACGAGATCCGGCCACGCTTCGGCGTCATGCGGGCGCGCGAGTTCCTCATGAAGGACGCCTATTCCTTCCACCTCGACCAGGCCTCGCTGGACGCCACCTACGCCACGATGTACCAGGCCTACGAGCGCGTTTTCACGCGCCTCGGCTTGCGCTTCCGCGCGGTGGAGGCCGACACCGGTGCGATCGGCGGCAGCGCCAGCCACGAATTCCACGTGCTGGCCGACTCGGGCGAGGACGCGATCGTATTCTCGGACGGCTCCGGCTACGCCGCCAACATGGAGCTGGCCGAGGCGCGCGCGCCCGAGGGCGAGCGGCCGGCACCGCAGGCCGAGCTGGAGCGGGTCGACACGCCGACGCAGAAGACCATCGCCGAGGTCAGCGCCGCGCTCGGCGTGGCCCCCGACCAATGCATCAAGACATTGTTGGTCAAGGGCAGCGACGGCCCGGTGGCGCTGTGCCTGCGCGGCGACCACGAGCTGAACCCGGTCAAGGCTGCCAAGCTGCCCGAACTCGGCGGCGGCTGCGAGCTCGCCGACGAGGCGGCGGTACGTGCCGCCACCGGGGCCGCGCCCGGCTTCATCGGCCCGGTCGGCCTGGACGCCTCGATCCCGGTGATCGTCGACCGCGACGCCGCGTGCCTGGCCGATTTCGTCTGCGGCGCCAACGCCGACGGCCGGCACCTGCGCGGCGCCAACTGGGCGCGCGACGCCCGCATCGACCGCGTCGCCGACCTGCGCATGGTGGTCGAGGGCGACCGCGCGCCGGACGGCAGCGGCCGCCTGCAGATCGCGCGCGGCATCGAGGTGGGCCACATCTTCCAGCTCGGCGACAAGTACGCCGCGGCCATGGGCGCCACCGTGGTCGACGAGGAAGGCAAGCCGCGAACCCTGCTGATGGGCTGCTACGGCATCGGCGTCAGCCGCATCGTCGCCGCCGCCATCGAGCAGAACCACGACGACAACGGCATCATCTGGCCGCAGGCGATGGCGCCGTGGTCGGTGGCAATCTGCGTCATCAACCCGAAGAAGGACCCGGCCGTCGACGCCCACGCGCAGGCACTGTACGAGGCACTGGCCGGGCGTGGCGTGGACGTGCTGCTTGACGATCGGGGCTTGCGGCCGGGCAGCATGTTCGCCGACATCGACCTGATCGGCATTCCCCACCGGGTGGTTGTCAGCCCGCGCGGACTGGAGGCCGGGACGCTGGAATACCGCGCGCGGACCGACGCCGAAAACCGCCAGATCAGCCACGAGCAACTGCTGGAATTAATCGGCTGAAGCCGGATTTCCGATGTCAGGATCCGATACTGCAAAATGGCACGGTTTGCAGTGCGGGCGGATTTTGCGCCAAAATGCCGCCCACTGCGCACTTGATCAATCGCAGTCTGGTAAAACCGTCACGTCATTACGAGGAGTTCACCGTGGCCATTGACATCAAGAATCTCAATTCCAAGCAGCTTGCCGACCTGGAGCGGCAGGTGGCAGCGCGCAAGAATGAAGTGCGCAAGGATGCCATTGCCGAAGTGCGTGAAAAGGTCAACAAGCTGGTCAAGTCTTCCGGTTTCACCATGGACGAGGTTTTCCCCGGCCGTGGCCGCCGCACCGCCGTGCGCAGGCGCGTTGCGCCCAAATATCGCGATCCAGCCGACCCCGGCCGCACCTGGTCGGGCCGTGGCAAGCGTCCCAATTGGTTCAAGGAAGCGGTCGCCAAGGGCAAAAAGGAGAAGGACTTGCTGATCAAGTAATTGCGCCTTTTCAAATGACGAAAACGCCGGCCATTGGTCGGCGTTTTCGTGTTTGCCGCGGCACCGCCAAAAGTCAAAGCGATCGGCGCGGCGCCACCAGCATGTCGCCAAACAGCAAGCCGGCGACCAGTGCCACCAGGATCGTCACCAGGATGACGGCCGTATGGCCGCCGCTGCCGACATCGTTTTCGGCCAGCGCCACGAGGGTGCGATAGCCGACGCTGCCGGGCACCAGCAAGATGATGCCGGGTTCGCGGATCAACGCGCCGGGTCGGCTGGTGACACGCGCATAGACGTTGCTCAGCGCACCCAGCACCAGTCCGCCGATGAATACGCCGGCACCGGCGCCGAACTCCGCACCCGCGTAGCGCGCCATGAGATAGCCCGCCATGGCCGACAAGGCCACCAGCAGCCAGTCACGGCGCCGCGCCAGGAATACCAGGGCAAAGCCGAACGAGCCCAGCACCAGCGCCAGCCACAGCGCCCAGCCGGTCATTGACGCGGCGCTCACGTCCGGCAGCCGCAGCCCCATCCAGGCAACAAACTGCATGACCACGACGTAGCCGAAAATCAGCTTCAGCATCGATGACAGCGCCCCAAACAGCCGCGAGACTCCCGCCACCAGATGCACCGCCGACAGCTCTCGCACCGCGGTCGTCAGCATCATCCCCGGCACCAGCACGATCACCGCCGCCAGCACCACCAGACTGACATGCACAGGCCACAGCCAGATGCTGACGACGCTGGCCACCGCCGTGGCCAGCAGCGCCGTCACCGCCTCGGTCGCCGGCGCCAGCCGCGGCCAGTGCTGGGCCAGCAGGACGATGCCGCCGATCATTGCGCCAATCCCGGCCGCCGCCAGCGCATCTGCCCAGGTGCCGCCGATCACGCCGGCGAAACCGAACACGGACAGCGCGTAGCCCAGCACCATGCCGGTGGCGTGGGCGCGATCCAGCGGCTGGGTCAGCTGGCGCAGCTGGCGCACCCCCTCGTCGATGCCGATGCGCCTTTCGATCACGTCGTCGGCGATGTCGTCCACCTCGCAGAGCCGCGCCAGGTTGACGTCGCCCGGCGGCAGGCGCACCACTTGCGTGACCTGGGCCACGCCATCGGCCCCCTGCGCGTCGTCGCCAAAGGACAGGATGATGGCCGTCGGACTGGACCAGACCTCCGCGTGCAGGCCCAGCCGCTGGGCCACGCCGCTCAGGGCGTCCTCAAGTCGCAGTGCGGTGGTGCCGTACTGATGCAGGCGCCGCGCCAGCTCGATCAGGAAGCTGACGCGGCTCTTCAGGCTGGAGGTCGGCTCGCTCACGCGGTTCCCGGTGGTGGAGAAACATGTTTGCGCTCATCGCAAATCGTAGTGGCAAAGTCGGCACGCCGAAAGCGGCGAGCGTGGCGTTGCCTCGCGCGAATGGGAATCGGGAATGGCGAGAGCATCGGCCCGCCATTGCGCCGCAGGCGCGGGCATGGCGCGTAGGGGTTCGCTTGGCGTCGCGGGAACGGGGAATCGAGACTCGGAAAGGGAAAAGGCAACGGCGGCGAGGTCGTGGTTGACGGCGCGGGCACTGGCATGGCGTGTTGGGGTTCGCTTCGCTCACCGCCAACCTGCGGCATTGCTCCCCGCTCCCTGCTGCCCGCCTCCCTGCCCCGGGCTCACGAGGCGCCACGCGCGCCACCATTCACGAAATCCCCGCTATGATGCCGGCGTGGCCCGTTGCATCGATCAGCCCCTGCGGTGCGGCCCGTGACCCGCGCCGGTTCCGCCCGCTTCATCGACACCGACGACGGCGGCGTCTGCCTGTGCGTCGATGGCGACTGGACGCTGCAGCACTACCTGACGCTGGACAGCCTGGTCGACCACACGCGGCCGCAACTGGACGAGCACACCCGGGTTGACCTGTCGCCGCTGGGCAACATCGACACCGCCGGCGCAGGCCTGCTGGCCGAACTGCTTGGCTACCAGCGCCTCGCGCGGGCAGCCCAGGCGAGCGACCTGCCGCGCGAGCGCCGTGCGCTGCTGGAGCTGGTCGGCGGCGCGCTGCAGGCCACCTACCGTACCCCGCGCATGCAGACGCGCAGCGGCTTCATCACCATGCTGGACAAGACCGGCCGCGCCGTCGAGCACGTGCGCCGCGAGTCGCTGGCGCTGATCGGCTTCATTGGCCGGATCCTCGAGACGCTGGCGCGGCTGGCCCTCCACCCGAGTCGCTGGCGCATCACGCCGCTGGTCCACCACATGGAGCAGTCCGGGCTGGACGCGGTGCCGATCGTGTCGCTGCTGAGTTTCATGGTCGGCGCGGTGATCGCCTTCCTCGGCGCCAGCGTGCTGGCAAGCTACGGCGCAACCATCTACACGGTGGATCTCATTGCCTATTCGTTTCTGCGCGAGTTCGGCGTGCTGCTGGCGGCGATCCTGCTGGCGGGTCGCACCGCCAGCGCCTTCACGGCTCAGCTGGGCTCGATGCAGGCGCGCGAGGAGATCGACGCCATCCGCACGCTGGGCCTCGACCCGGTGGAACTGCTGGTGGTGCCGCGGGTGCTGGCGCTGGTGCTGACGCTGCCGATGCTGACCTTTCTTGCGATGATCACCGGGCTGGCGGGCGGCGCCATCGTCTGCATCTTCGCGCTCGACATCACGCCGGCGATGTTTCTCTCGGTGTTCCACGACGACACCAGCGTGCGGCACCTGTTCGTCGGCCTCAGCAAGGCGCCGATCTTTGCCTTCTTCATTGCCGCCATCGGTTGTCTTGAGGGCTTCCAGGCATCGGCCTCGGCGGAGTCGGTTGGCGAACGCACCACCTCCAGCGTGGTGCAGTCGATTTTCGTGGTGATCGTGTTCGACGCGCTGGCGGCACTGTTCTTCATGGAGATGGGCTGGTGAGCGCCGGCGAGCCGGTGATCGAAGTGCAGGGCCTGGTCAACCGCTTTGGCAACCAGGTGGTGCACCAGGACCTCGACCTGGAGGTGCGCCGCGGCGAAATCATCGCCATCGTTGGCGGCTCCGGCAGCGGCAAGTCGGTGCTGCTGCGCTCGATCATCGGCCTGCGCCGCTCCGACGCTGGCAGCGTGCGGCTGCTGGGCCAGGCATGGGAAGGCCTGGGCGCACGGCGGCGTTCGCAGCTGGAGCAGCGCATCGGCGTGCTGTTCCAGGAGGGCGCGCTGTTCTCCTCGCTGACCGTGGCTGAAAACGTGGCCCTGCCGCTGGTCGAGCACGGCGGCCTGCCGCGGTTGCAGGCGCAGCAGGTGGCGCGCCTGAAGCTGGCGCTGGTCGGGCTGGGGCTGGACAGCGCGCGCAAGGCGCCGTCCGACCTGTCGGGGGGCATGCGCAAGCGTGTTGCCCTGGCCCGCGCGCTGGCGCTGGACGCCGAAATCCTGTTTCTTGACGAGCCGAGCGCCGGTCTTGACCCGATCGCCGCGGCCAACCTCGACCGCCTGATCCACACGCTGCGCGGTGCACTGGGGCTGACGGTGGTGATGGTCACCCACGACCTGGATACGCTCTACGCCATCTGCGACCGGGTCGCGGTTCTGTCGCAGAAGCGTATCCTCGCGATTGGCCCGGTGGACGAGGTGGCCGCGCAGCCCGATCCCTGGGTGCAGGCGTATTTTCACGGGCCGCGCGGTCGCGCGGCGCAGGCGGGCCGGTCGCGGCTGGCCGAGGAGGTATGAGATGGAAACCCGAGCCCACCACGTGCTGATCGGCGCCTTCACGCTGGTCATCGTGCTGTGCATCCTGATCTTCGCCCTGTGGCTGGCCAAGACCAGCGTCGCCCAACAGTACAAGTACTACGACATCGTCTTCAGCGAAGCCGTCACCGGGCTGTCGCAGGGCGGCGCCGTACAGTACAACGGCATCAACGTCGGCACCGTGGCCCAGCTGAAGCTTGACCCCAAGGACCCGCGCAAGGTGCTGGTGCGCATCCGGGTCGACGGCGACACGCCAATCAAGGTCGACACGCGCGCCAAGCTCGGCCTCACCGGTCTCACCGGCATCGCCTTCATCCAGCTCACCGGCGGCACGCCGAACAGCGCTCCACTGACGGCGCCGGACGACGAAGTGCCGCGCATCCAGGCCGACAACTCGGCGCTGCAAAAGCTGCTGTCCGGCAGCGAGCACATCGTTACCAACGTCAACGAGATCATCGCCCGCGCCAACCACCTGCTGTCGCCCCAGAACGTGCAGCACATGCACAACACGCTGGCGCATCTGGACGCGCTGACCGGCGCTGTAGCCGGCGAGCGCGAGGACCTCAAGATCCTCATCGCGCAACTGGCCGAAGCCAGCAAGCGCATGAATGCGACCCTGGCGCAGACCAGCAAGCTGACACAAACAGCCAACGCGCTGCTCGGCAAGCAGGGCAAGGCGACGCTGGAGAAGGCATCGGCGGCGATGGCCTCGTTGCAGGACGCCTCCAGGCAGCTCGACGAGCTGCTGTCCAACAACAGTGCCTCGCTCAACCGCGGCATGCAGGGTCTGTCGCAATTGGGGCCGGCGATCAAGGAACTGCGCGCAACGCTGCAGTCGCTGCGCATGGTGACCCAGCGGCTGGAGGAGAACCCGCGCTCGTTCCTGCTCGGCGGCGACCACCCCAAGGAGTTCGTACCGCAATGAAAGCACTGACGCCCCTGCTCGTTCTCTGTTCCCTGGCGCTGCTCGCCGGTTGCTCCTCCATCCTGCCCAAGGGCAGCAGCTTCGATGTCTACGAATTGCCCGCCGGCGCGGCGTCGGCCACCGCCGGGCCGGCGGTGGCCTGGCAACTGCGCGTCGACACGCCGCAGGCGCAGCGCGTCCTCTCCGGCACCCGGATCGTGGTACAGCCGGAACCCGGCAAGGTCAGCACCTACCAGAATGGCCGGTGGGTGCAGCGCGCACCGCAACTGCTGCGCGACCGGCTGATCGAAGCCTTCCACGCCAGCGGCCGCATCCACGGGATAAGCAGCGACGAAGCCGACCTGGCCGCCGACTTCGAGCTCGATTCCACCCTCGCCGCCTTCCAGGCCGAATACCGCGGCCAGCCGACGCCCACGGTGGTGGTGCGACTGGACGCACGGCTGCTGAAGGCCGGCGGACGGCAGATCCTGGCGTCGCGCCGCTTCAGCATCGAGGAGCGCACCGACGGGACCAAGCTGGACGCCGTCGTCGCCGCCTTCGGCCGTGCCTGCGACCGCCTCAGCCAACAGATCGTCGCCTGGACGCTGGCCCAGGGCCAGAAGCACGCGCCGCCACCGGCGGCGCCGTAGCAGCTGCGGCGCCGGGGCCCAGGAAGCGGATGTGGGCAGAGAACCGGGACCCGGAACCGAGTTACGGCGACCAGGGACCGGAACAGCCGATGAGGTGACGGCAGGCGCGCAAGCCCGGCCATTCCCGCACCGCCCGCGGCACCCGCACGTGCACCGGCGTGGCCCTGCGGCCAGCGGGTCGCCGGGCAATCAGGTGCGTCGTCGACGGCGGCGCAGTCCCGCGAAGCCCAGCAGCACGGCCAGCAGGCCCAACGCCCACGGCGAGCGAACAGGCACTGGCACGCTGGTGCTTGCCGGTGGCGGCGCAGCGGCCTGCACCTCGAACGCACCGATGTCGACCGTACCGTTGAAGATGCGCACGTAGCCGGCACCGCGCTGGTCGGTGGTAACGCCGCCAGGCACCAGCGCGTTGTCGCCCGCGTCGAGCGCCGGGCTGCCACTCAGCAATGCCATGGTCAGCGTCGGGCCACCGTTCTCAGCCAGCCCGCCAAGCCCCGGCGCGTCACTGAAGAGGTTGCCGTTGCCGGTTTGAGTTGTGGCGAGCGCCGTACCCAACAGACTGTGGTACGCCGTGACAACGCCGCCGTCGTTTGCGATGCCGATGTCGTTGGTGATCGTGCCCACATTCCGCGAGACGACGGAATTTTGCAGTTCCACCAAACCAGTCGCGTAGGGCCCGACGAGGATGCCACCGGCGGCGTCCTCGGCCGCCGCCGCGGTCGCCTCGGCGGTGTTGCCGCTGACCGTTACATTGATCAGGCGCAGGAACTCGCCGGAAGCCAGGTCGTCCTGGCTCTGGATGGCACCGCCCGCGATCTGGTCATCGCCACTGGCATGATTGCCGGCAATGGTGACGTTGACGAGCGTCGCTGTGCTGTCCCAGAAGTACAGGCCGCCGGCGAAATAACCGGAGGTGTCGCCAGTCACGGTGTTGTCGGCCACGGTCGTGTCGCGGATGCTGACGCTGCTGCTGCTGCCGTACAAGGCCCCACCACCGTAGTTTTCGTAAGTCGACAGCAGGTTGTTGTTCAATGACGACCCGGTTACGGTGAGGTCGGTATCGGACGCATAGATGCCGCCGGCGTTTGCAAATCCGATGTTTCCGGAAATCGTGCTGTCGCTGACGGTCGACGTCGCACCGGTCAGGTAGGCGCCGGCGCCGCTGTACGCGGTGTTGCCGGAAATGGTGCTGTCGCTGACGATCACGGTTGTGTCGTCGGCATACAGGCCACCGCCGTAGCCGCCCGCCTCATTGCCGGTGATGGCAGAGGTCGCGATGCTCGCCTGGCTGTCGAAAAACTGCAGTCCCGCGCCTTGTCCGTCGGTCGAGTTGCCCGTCACTACGATGGACGCCGCTGTCAGCTGCGAGTACTCGGCCACATAGACGCCACCAGCGTCCTCGGCGCCGATATTGTTCGTGATGGTCGAACCGGTCAGGCTGGTGTCGGTGTAACCCTCCAGCGCCAGCCCGCCGCCCCAGCTCGCACAACTATTGCCGTCGACGGTACTGTTCAACAGGGTCAGCGAGCCATGGATGTCCAGGTAGATGCCTCCCCCCTGGTCGCCGCTGCTGCTGTTCGATACGACGAGGTCCGAAAGCGACAGGTTGGCGTAGGCCTCGGCATAGATGGCGCCGCCGCTGTCTGGAGACCTGCCGCCCGTAACCGTCAGGCTGCTGGCGGTGAGGCTGGCGTATCGACCGACATGAAGCACGCGCGAGGTACCGTTGGCGTCGATGGTCTGGCCGCTGCCGTTGATGGTGAGCGTCGTACCGTCCGCCACCGAGAGCTCGCCATTGGCGAGGGTGATGGTGGAACTGGCAAGCGTGCCGTCAAACCCGATGACGTCAGCGCCGGCACCGGCTGCGCACGTGCTGCCGGTGGCATCGTCATTGTTGGCCGACTCGATGGCCTGGCGCAATGTGCAGGTGGATGCGCTGCCGGTGTCGCCAATGTCGAGGACCGTGATGTTGGCGGCATGGGCGCTGCCGATGCCAAGCGCGACGGCCACGGCCATCGCGAGCGGACGATGCGCACGGCGCATGGAATGGCTGTTCATTGAACTCCCCCTCGGACAGGCCGCCACAGCGGCAACAACCCGAGCATAGCGCCGGGCTTTTGCGGTTGCAACAGACTGAGGTCGGACGCGATCGTCGTACTTCTCTGTGTCAGGGGCTCGAACGGCACCAGGCAGGTCGGCTTGCCCGCCGCCGCCAGGAGCGCAACTGCAGGCAATGACGCGGCAGCAGCCCCGCGCCAATCCAAGTGCAAGCGCGAGTGCAGTGCAGCGGCGGGATCAACGCCTCCGCAGCGTGTCCGGCGCTGTCCGATCAGGTGCGCCGTCGACGCCCGCGCACACTGGCACCAAGCAGGCCGAGCAACAGGCTGAGGGCGAGCAGCGCGCGGCGCCCCAGGGTCGGCACCGGCACCGGGGGCGCCAGCGCCTGCGTCACCTGAAAACTCACCGTCACCGGTGTTGCCGCCGTGTAACTGGCATCGCCGGCCTGGCTGGCGGTGAGCGTGCAGGTGCCGGCCTCCATCATGCTCACGGTGAAGGGGCCGGTGCCGGCCACGCCGCATACGACCGGCGTCATCGACACCAACGTCACCGGCAAGCCGCTGCTGGCCGTCGGGTCGACGCTGAGCGAACCGTCGCTCAACGGCGTATCCGGCGGCGCCGCGAAACTGATGGTCTGCGCGGCAGCGGCCAGGGTCACGGTCAGCATGACGTCGGGAGCGGCGGCCCAGTTGGCGTTACCGGCCTGGTGGGCGACCAGGATGCAGTCAGCCGCCGTCAGCATGGTCACGATCGAGCCACTGACCGTGCAGACGCTGGTGGTGTTGGAACTGAAGGTGACCGGGTTGCCCGAGCCGCCACCGGTAGCCGACAGGCCGAAGGTGCCGCCGACGCTGAACACCGGGTTGGGCGGCGAGGCCACGAAGTTGCTGATGGACTGCACGCCCGGTTCGACCTGCATGGTCAGGCGCGCATTTTCGCTGCCATTGAGTGCGTCGCCGGGGTAGCTGGCGGAGATCGAGTGGCTGCCGACCGCCAGCCCGCCGGCGCTGCAGCTGGCTGTGCCGCTGGCGTCGAGGCTTGCGCTGCACAGCGTCGTGCCACCTTCGCTGAAGGTCACGCTGCCGCTGGGCGTGTTGCCGGTGACGGTGGCCGACAGCGTGACCGGTGCGCCGTAACTGGCCGGGCCGGCCGAGGCGCTCATGGTCATGGCGGCAAACGTGGCGCTGCAGATCGTCGCCTGGTCGACGCTGACCGTGGCCGCGGCGCCGGTGCTGCCGGCGCAGTCGCCGCCCCAACCCATGAAGGCTGTCATGGAACCGAAACTGGCCTGCAACGGGACCGCCGAAGCCGTGGGCTCGGTTGCATACCACGCGCTGCAGGTGCCGCTGCCGCTGGCGCAGTCGGTGATGGCGCCTGAGGCGGGGACTGGCGCCGCGGCCGCCGACACGCTGCCGCCGCCGCTTACGCTGACATTGCCGCTGATTGTGCTGTTGACCAGGGTGATGCTGCGATCGGTCGACGAGGTCAGCTCAATGCCACCGCCAGCCACTCGAGCGCCCGCGGCCCGGTCAAGGTCTCACTGCTTGCTCCCGATCCAGCGCTTCAGCCAAGCGTTGACGGTGTCGTGCCACTGCACGCTGTCGTGCGGGCTGGAGACCCAGTGGCTCTCGTCGGGAAAAGTGAGGAATTCGCTCGGGATACCCTGCCGCTGCAGCGCGGTGAAGGCGCCGATCCCCTGGGCCAGCGGAATCCTGAAATCATGGCCGCTGTGCACCACCAGCATCGGCACCCGCCAGTCCTTCACGTGGTCAATCGGATTGTACCTGGAGTAACCGGCCGGATGCGTGTACTCGGGGCCACCGTTCTCGTGCTCTTCGAACCACAGCTCCTCGGTCGAGTAGTACATCATGCGCGTGTTGAAGACGCCGTCGTGATCGACGAAGCATTTCCAGGGCGAGTTCCAGACGCCGGCCATCCAGTAGACCATGTAACCGCCGTAGCTGGCGCCGAGCGCGCAGGCACGGTCGCCGTCCAGGAACGGGAACTGCTTGAGCGCGGCAGCCCAACCCTTCTGCAGATCCTCAAGCGGGCGATCACCCCAGTGCTGCGATATCGCGTCTGTGAAGGCCTGGCCGTAGCCGGTGGAGCCGTGGAAATTGATCGCGACCACCGCGAATCCCTGGCCGGCGTAGGTTTCGGGATTCCAGCGGTAGTGGAAGTCGACGTTCCAGGCTCCCTGCGGCCCGCCGTGGACCAGGAAAGCGACCGGGTAGCTGTGGCCTGGCTTGTACCCGACCGGCTTCATCACGTAGCCCTGCACGGTGTCCCCGTTCCAGCCGGTGAAGCTGTAGAACTGCCAGTCGCCGAATTCGATCCGGGCCAGTCGATCAGCATTGAAATGCGTCAGCTGGTCGAAGTTTTCGCCGCCCGTCTGCACCGTGTAGAGGTCGGTCGGGTGCTTGAAGTCCTGCCGCGCCACGACCAGCACCTTGTCGCCCACGTCGAACCCCTTGACCGTGCCGTCGCCGACGATGCGGGTGGCCTTGCCGCTGCCGATGTCGACCGCGAACAGCGCGTGGTTGGCGTGGTCGTCGGCGCTGGTGTAGAGCGTCTTGCCGTCGGCCGCGAGCTGCAGCGGGCCGGCGCTGCGGTTCCAGTGGGGGTCGACTTCGTGGCGTTTTCCGCTGGCAAGGTTCAGCGCCTTGATGGCGAAGCGATCGGACTCGAAGCCCGGCGTCTTCTGCGCCAGGTAAAACAGCGTCTTGCCGTCCTTCGCGGGCAGCGGCCAGCCGTCCCATGCGTCGTTGGCCGCGGTGAGGTTGCGCGGCCTGGACGAGCCATCCACCGGCACCGCGTAGATGTCGAAGTTGGTCGACCACGGCTCGGTGGTGCCGGCGATTCGCGTGTCGAAGTACAGCGTCCGGCCATCCGGCGAGAAGGCGTACTCGCTGTTGTCGCCAAACGGCTTGGAGGGAATGTCGCCGTCCAGGCCGCGACTCAGCCAGCGCAAGTCGCCGGGCTTGCCGTCGCCGCCGAGTTCCGCCGCGAACAGCTGCGAACGGCGGCCATCGCTCCAGGTGTCCCAGTGGCGGATGAACATCCGGTGGTAGAGATGCCCGGTGGCCGGATCGGCCTTGCGCTCATCCAGCCGCTTGCGCGTGCAGGCGAGGTCGTCGCAATCGGTGAACACGTCGATTGACAGCGCGATGTGCTTGCCGTCCGGCGACAATCGGTAGCTGTTGATGGCGAGAGGCAGGGAGGTGAGTTGCTGCGGTTGTCCGCCGTTGGCCGCAACGCGCCACAGCTGGGTGCGGCCGTCATGCGCGGCGAGGAAATACACCCACTTGCCATCGGCCGACCAGGCTGGATCGTGGGCGTTCAGCGACGCCGCCGTGAGCGCACGCGGCTGGCCGCCGCCGGTCGCCACCGTCCACAACCGGTTGATGCCCTTGTCTGCTTCGTAGTCGGTGGAGCGCACGCTGAAGGCCACGCTGCCACCGTCCGGCGACAAATGCGGCGCGCCCACGCGGTCCATCATCACGAGGTCGTGGACGTTGAATGGATGCGGCTTCTGCGGTGCCTCTTGCGCCATCGCGCTGCCGCTGGCCAGCACAGCCAGAACGAGAAGAATGGTTTTCATGATCGTCGTCCAAACCCCGCGGGAAGCCTTTGACGTTAGTCCAGCCGCCGCAACCGCGCAAGCGCACGCCGGGGGCCCGCCATTCCGGTCCGCGGTCCCCGCCAACCAACTCGCCGCGGCGGCGGCTCCTGCAGGTCGGGTCAGGCCGAAGGCCGTAACCCGACGGTTTCCGCTGCACGCCGGTTACGCGCCTGCGGCGCCAACCCGACCTGCGGTTGCCGACCCGTGGGCGCACCAATCGAATCTGATTCCGGACGGGCCTTTCCGGTACCGGTCCCCGTCAACCGCCTCACCACTCGCGGCCGCGTCCCGAGTCTCGAGCCCCAGGCATCAGGACACGCGTAACGCCGCCTCGACGCGGCCGTAAACGTCTTCGAGCCGCTCGATGTCGTCTTCGCCGAAGTAGTCGCCGCACTGCACCTCGATGAGGTGGATGTCCGTTTCGCCGCGGTTCTCCAGCCGGTGCAGCGTGTTCATCGGTATGTAAGCCGACTGGTTGCGCTCGAGGGTGAATTCGTCCTCGCCGATGCGCACGGTGGCGGCGCCATCGACCACGGTCCAGTGCTCGCTGCGCCGCTGGTGGCGCTGCAGCGACAGAATCCCTCCCGCCTTCACGGTGAGGCGCTTGACCTTGCAGTCGTCGCGATCCTCCAGCACGGTGAAGCTGCCCCAGGGCCGGTGCACGGTCTGGTGGAAGGTGGCGGCCTGGTGATTGTCGGCGCGGAGTTGCTCGACCACGCGTTTGACGTCCTGGGCACGCTCACGCTCGGCCACCAGCACGGCGTCGCCGGTGTCCACGATCACGAGGTTGTCGACGCCGACCGCGGCGACCACGCGGGTCTGCGACTGCACGAAGCAGCGACGGCTGTCGACCAGGATGGCCGCGCCCTGCACGCGGTTGCCATCCGCGTCGACCGCGTCGACATCGCCAAGCTCGCTGAGGGCCTTCCACGAACCGATGTCGTTCCAGTCGAAGGTGGCCGGCACCACCGCGGCTCGCGCGGCGCGCTCCATGACCGCATAGTCGAAGGAGATGTCCGGCTGCGCCATGAAGGCCTCCCGATCGAACTCGCGCACGCCGTCGCCGCGCGCGGTGGCGTTGCAGCGCTTGGCGGCGGCCAGTACCTCCGGGCAGGCTTCGGTGGCCGCATCCAGCAGGCTGCCTGCGCGCAGGCAGAACATGCCCGAGTTCCACAGGTAATCACCGGCGGCGAGATAGCCGGCAGCGGTGGCGGCGTCGGGCTTCTCGACAAACGCAGCGACCTGGCGCCCGCCGCCGGCCAGCGGTTCACCAGCGCGGATGTAGCCGAAGCCGGTCTCCGGGCGGTCGGGACGGATGCCGAAGGTGGTCAGCCAGCCATCGGCAGCCAGCGCCGCGGCGTGTGCGACGTCGGCGGCGAACGCCTCGGTGTCGCCAACCAGGTGATCGGCGGGCAGCACCAGCAGCGTCGCATCGTCGCCATGCATCTCGCGCACGTGCAGGGCCGCCAGCAGGATGGCCGGCGCAGTGTTTCGGCCAGCGGGCTCCAGCAGGAACGGCAGCGTGTCCAGGCGCGCCTGCGGGTGGCGCGCGTATTCGTCGCGCGTAAGGAAGTAGTAGTCGCGGCCGGTGACGGTGATGACCGGACCGCCGTCGGCGACGCGCAAGGCGCGGTCGAGGGTCTTGTACAGCAGCGACTGGCCGTCCGCCATCCGGATGAACGGCTTGGGATAGGCACTGCGCGAAACCGGCCACAGGCGGGTGCCGGCGCCGCCGGACAAGATCGTCGGTATCAACATCCTGAGCTGGCCTGCATGTCCGTCAAGGTTGTCGCCAATCCATCCTGCCAGTCCGGCAGGTGTACGCCGAAGCACGTCTGCAGCCGCCGGCAATCAAGCACGGACCAGGCCGGGCGCCGTGCCGGCGTGGGGTATTCGGCGCTGCTGATCGCGGTGACTGGCGGCGTGCGGGCCAGCAACCCGCGGGCGCTGGCGCCGGCGACGATGGCACGGGCGAAGTCGCACCAACTGGTGTGGCCGTTGCTGGTCAGATGATACACGCCGCCGCGCGCGTGCCGCTCCGCCGCCTCCAGCGGCAGCCAGCGCGCCAGCAGTTGGGCGCTGACCTCGGCAATCAGGGCGGCCGGCGTGGGCGAGCCGACCTGGTCGGCAACCACGCGCAGCTCGTCCCGCTCGGCCGCGAGGCGCAGCATCGAACGCAGGAAATTGTGCCCGCGGGCGGCATACACCCAGGCGGTACGCAGGATCAGGTGCGCGGCGCCGCTGGCGGCCAGCGCCTGGTCGCCGGCCAGTTTGCTGCGCCCGTAGCTGCCCAAGGGGGCGACCGTGTCGTTCTCGGCGTAGGCGCGATCGGCATCGCCGGCAAACACGTAGTCGGTGGAATAGTGCAGGACCGCCGCGTCGTTCGCCGCCGCCCATCGGCCAATTTCGCCGACGGCCTCGCCATTGACCCGCGCGGCCAGTGCCGGCTCGGTTTCAGCGCGATCGACAGCGGTGTAGGCGGCCGCATTGACGATAAGGCCCGGCCGCACCCGTTCGAGCAACGCGGCGAGCGCGGCGGCGTCAACGAGGTCGGCGCGCTCGCACGGCGCGCCCGGCAGGATCTCGCCGCTGCGCGTGGCTGCCACCAGCGCGCCCAACGGTGCCAGCGTGCGGCGCAGCTCGAAGCCGACCTGACCATTGGCGCCCAGCAGGAGGATCGTTTCCATTGCGCCATTGTATGGGCTGCGCGCACGGCCGCCGCTCAAGGCCAGGCTGCGCGAATGGCGGCGATACCTTGCGCACCGGCCGCACGCGCGCGTTCAAGGTCGTCGAGCTCGAGGCCGCCGAGTGCGTACACCGGCAGCGCGGCCTGCGAGACCCGGCGGGCAAACCGTGCCCAGCCCAGCGGAGTGGCCTGCGGGTGGCTCGCGGTGGCTCGCACCGGCGACAGCGTCGCGAAATCGGCGCCAAGCGCCTGCGCGCGCGCCAGCTGCTTTTCGTCGTGGCAGGAGACCGCCAGCCAGCGGCCGCGTGGCAGTGGCCGCTGGGCAAAATCGTCCAGCTGCGCGGCACGCAGGTGCAGGCCGAGGTCAAGTTCACGGGCCAGCTCCAGGTCCTGGTTCAGCAGCAGCGATGCCCCGGCTCCGGCACACAACGACCCCAGCCGGCAGGCCAGCATGCGCCGCGTCGGCTGGTCGGCCTGCGGCAGGCGCAGTTGGAAAAGGCACTGACCCCGCGCCAGCGCGCGTTCGACGGCCGCGACCAGTGCATCGGGGTCGGCGCCGGCGTCCGGCGGCGTGATCAGGTAGTGGGCCGGCAGGCGCAGCGCGTCCAGCACGACGCGATCGGCGTCCACCACCGTCGAACGTTCGACCAGCGCCGGCGCCTGCCAGCGCAGCGCCTGGCCCTCGCAGCCGGCCGGCTCGCCGTGCCAGCGCGTGACCCGCAGCACCTCCAGCCGCAACGCGCGGGCGCCGACGTTCCAGGGCAGTGCAATCAGCGGAGCAAAGGCCAGCGCCTCAATCCCGAGTTCCTCGCGCAACTCACGGGCCAGCGCCGCAGTGGCGCCCTCGCCCGGCTCGCGCTTGCCTCCGGGAAACTCCCAACGGCCCGCCTGGTCGCGGCCTGCCGTCCTCTGGCTGAGCAAAACCCGCCCGTCGCGGCGCTGGAGCACGCCGGCCACCACCTCGAGCGCGCCCGCGACCATGCCCGGTAGTCAGGCTTCGCGCACGTAGTCGACCCAGTCGAAGGCCAGCGCATGGCGGTCGTCGGCGGCATGGTGGCTGCGCTTGACCTCGACCCACTCGCGGTAATTGACCCGCGGGAACCAGGCGTCTGCACCCTGCACCCGTGTCGCCACCCAGGTCAGGTACATGCGCCGGGCGAACGGCAGGGCCGTACGGTAGACCTCCGCGCCGCCGATCACCATCAGGCCGGCGCCGCCGGCGACCAGCTGCGCTTCCTCCAGCGAGCGCACCGTGTCCTGGCCCGCGTAGGGCGCGTCGTGGCGTCGGCTCAAGACCAGATTGCGCCGCCCGGGCAGCGGTTTGCCGATGGCCAGCGCGGTGTTGTAGCCCATCAGCGTGCACTTCCCCAGGGTCAGCGACTTGAAGCGCTTCAAGTCGTCAGACAAGTGCCAGGGCAGCGCATTGTCGCGTCCGATGGCATGGTCCTCGTCAAGCGCGGCGATCAGTGAAATGGACATTGGCTCTTCCCTCAGACCGCCACGGGCGCCTTGATTGCCGGGTGCGGGTCATAGTCTTCGATGACGACGTCCTCGTAACGGAAGTCGAACAGCGAGCGGACCTGCGGGTTCAGCCGCAGGCGTGGCAGCGGCCGCGGCGTTCGCGCCAGCTGGGTACGCGCCTGCTCCAGGTGGTTGGAGTACAAGTGCGCGTCGCCAAGCGTGTGGATGAAGTCGCCCGGCTCGAGCCCGGTGACCTGCGCCACCATGTGCGTCAGCAGCGCGTAGCTGGCGATGTTGAACGGCACGCCGAGGAAGATGTCGCCCGAGCGCTGGTACAGCTGGCAGCTCAGTCGGCCGGCCGCGACATTGAACTGGAACAGCGCGTGGCAGGGCGGCAGCGCCATCTTCGGCAGCTCGCCCACATTCCAGGCACTGACCACCAGGCGCCGCGAATCCGGATTGCGGCGAATCTCCTCGACCACCTGCGCAAGCTGGTCCACGACGGCGCCATCGGCGGTCGGCCAGGCCCGCCACTGGCGGCCGTAGATCGGTCCCAGATCGCCATGCTCGTCGGCCCACTCGTCCCAGATCCGGACGCCGTGCTCCTTGAGCCAGGCAATGTTGGTGTCGCCGCGCAGGAACCACAGCAGCTCGTGCACGATCGAGCGCAGGTGCAGCTTCTTGGTCGTCAGCAGCGGAAAGCCGGCGCCAAGGTCGAAGCGCATCTGCGCGCCAAACAGGCTGCGCGTGCCGGTGCCGGTGCGATCGCCCTTGGCGACACCCTGTTCGAGCACGCGCGCCAACAGATCGAGATAGGCTTGCATCGGGCAAGCATAGCGTGCGCCGGGGGCTGCCGAAACCGACGGTTTGGATGGTCTCGTTTCGCTGAACCTTAACGAGCACAAAACGCCGGCTTGGGGTACGCTGCCCCGACCCGGCCCGTGCCAAGGGGGCGCGCGCGGGATCCTTCGCAGCACGAGCATCGGAGTATCCATGTCCACCAGCTCTGTCGCCCCGGGCGGCGTTTCCCAGACCCGTTCGTTCACCACCGTCTTTCTCATCGAGATGTGGGAACGCTTCGGCTATTACGGCATGCAGGTGCTCATCGTGTATTACATGGTGCAGCGCCTGGGCTTCGCGGACGAACGCGCAACGCTGACGTGGGGTGCGGCCGCGGCGCTGATCTACGTTTCCCCGGCCTTCGGTGGCTGGGTCGGCGACAAGATCCTCGGCACCCGGCGCACCATGCTCACTGGCGCCATCATCCTGGCCATCGGCTACGCCCTGATGGCGGTGCCCGGGGTCAGCACCTGGTTCCTGTTCTGCGCGCTGGGCGTGATCGTGGTCGGCAACGGCCTGTTCAAGGCCAACGCCGGCAACCTGGTACGCAAGATCTACGAGGGCGACGACTCGAAGATCGACAGCGCCTTCACCATCTACTACATGGCGGTGAATGTCGGCGCCATGGTTTCGCAGCTGCTGACGCCGGTCATCAAGGATTACGTCAACCAGGCCTACGGCAACGAGCTGGGCTGGCACGCCGCTTTCGCGGTCTGCTCCATCGGCCTGCTGGTCGGTCTGGCGAACTACATGATGATGCGCAACACCATGCGCGCCATCGGTTCCGAGCCGGACCACCACCCGGTCAGCCTGCCGAAGCTTGGCGCCGTGCTCGGCCTGGGCCTGGTGGCGGTGTTCATCTCGGCCTGGATCCTGCAGTACGAGATGGTGGCGCGGGTATTCGTCTATGTCGCCGGCGCCGCGGTGCTGGGCATCTTCGTCTACCTGATCTCCAACAGCGCGCGCAGCGAGCGCGCCGGCATGGTGGCGGCGCTGGTGCTGACCATCCAGACGGTGTTCTTCTTCATCTTCTACCAGCAGATGTCCACCTCGCTGAGCCTGTTCGCGCTGCGCAATGTGGATCCGGCCTTCAACATCTTCGGCCTGCACCTGTGGGACTGGAAGCCGGCGCAGTTCCAGGCCCTGAACCCGATCTGGATCTTCATCCTCAGTCCGCTGCTGGCGGTCCTGTACACGCGTGCCGGCAGGAGCGGCAAGGACTTGTCGATTGCGGCGAAGTTCGCCGTCGGCTTCGCCGCGGTGGCGGCCGGCTTCTTCATCTACAGTGCCGCCGGCCACTTCACCACCGCGCCGGGCAAGACCACCGCCTGGATCATGGTCTGGGGCTACGGCCTCAGCTCGCTGGGCGAGCTGCTGGTCAGCGGCCTTGGCCTGGCGATGATCGCCCGCTACGTGCCCGCGCGCATGGGCGGCTTCATGATGGGCGCCTACTTCGTTGCCTCGGGCGTATCGCAGTATCTGGGGGGCGTGGTATCGACCTTCGCCAGCATCCCCGACACGATCGGGAAAATACTGGCGGGCAGCTCCGTTCCTCTGGTTGGGAAAGTGCAAGCAGCTTACCCGGCAGTGATGTCGATGAATTTGAAGGACTTCGGCAAGTGGGTGGACGGTGCAGACCAGAGCGGCGAGATCGCCAGCCATGCGCACCTGCCAACATTCTCGTCACTGCCACAGCAGGGCCAGGACCTGTTGCACCAGTTCAACCAGTTGCTGTTCACCTCCACCATGCCGACGTACACCACGCTGTTCTTCTGGCTGGGCGTGGCCGGCATCGTCTGCACAGTGATCGCCCTGGCGGTGCTGCCGCTGATGCGCAAGCTCTCCGACCAGCACAACGCGCACGCGCTGGCCGAGGAAACCGGCCTGCCTACCATCGGCTCCGAGGAGTAACCGCCCCCTCAGGCATGGCCGCCCCGGCCATGCCTGCCGGGCATGCCCGCGCCGCATGCGGCCGCCGCGGCCGCCTGTGCCACAAGGCCCAGTGCCTTGTGACACGCACGCCGCGCCCCCACTTTCGGCTACTGTGCGCGCGTGCGCTGAACTGCGCCGCGCGCCGCGCGGTCTGACGCCTTGGCTGCCGGCCAGTACACGTCGCGGGCAGGCGCTTCACAGGATGCCATGGAGCTTGCATGTCTCGCGGAAAAATAGCGCTGATCGTCATTGCCGCGATCATTGTCGCGGTCGTTCTGTTCCGTGTCTTCGGCGGTGGCAGCCACCGGCTGGCCATGGGGCAGGCCCAGGAGCATGCGCCGATCCCGGTCACGGTGGTGCCGGTGACGCAGGAAGACGTGCCGGTTTTCCTGACCGCCAACGGCACCGTGCAGGCGCTGCACAGCGTCACCGTGCGGCCGCAGGTCGCCGGCCAGTTGATGAGCCTGGAATTCACCGAGGGCGGCCAGGTCAAGAAGGGACAGGTGCTCGCCAAGATCGATCCGCGCACCTACCAGGCCAAGTATGACCAGGCGGTGGCGCACCAGCGCCAGGACCAGGCCCAGCTCGATACCGCCCGCTCCAACCTCGAGCGAGCGCAGGACCTGATCGAGAAGCACTACATCTCCAAGCAGGACCTGACCACGCTGGAGAACACCGTGCACCAGCTGGTCGCGGCGGTGTCGGCCGATGCGGCTGCGGTCCGCGATGCCAAGATCGACCTCGACTACACCACCATCAACTCGCCCATCGACGGCCTGGCAGGCATCCGGAACGTCGATCCGGGCAACATCCTCACCACCAGCGACACCATCGTCACCATTACCCAGCTGCGGCCGATCAACGTGTTCTTCAGCCTGCCGGCCGAGACACTCGACAGCGTGCGAGCGGCACAGGCTGCGGCCACGCTGCCGGTCGAGGCGCTCGATACCACCAGCCAGCATGTGCTCGCCGGCAACGGCAAGCTGACCGTGATCGACAACCAGATCGACGTCACCACCGGAACCTACCGGCTGAAAGCCGAGTTTCCCAACAAGGACGGCGAGCTTTGGCCGGGCCAGGCGGTCAACGTGCGCCTGCGGGTGAGCGTGGCCAGCCAGGCGCTGGTGGTGCCGACGGTTGCGGTGCAGCGGGGGCCGGACGGCGATTACGTCTACCTGCTGCAGCCCGACAACACGGTGAAGATGCAGCCCGTGACCACAGGCAACGAAGCCGACACCAGCCACGTCATCATCAGCAAGGGGCTTGCCGCCGGCGACAAGGTGGTCACCGAGGGCCAATTCCGGCTCAAGCCCGGCAGCAAGGTCAAGCCGATGGCGCCTGGCGAGGTGCCGGCGCCGCCCACCACCGCCGAGATCAAGAAGGCGTCGCAGCAGCGCGGCCGGGGCCGTCATCACTAAACGCATCGTCGCGGCCCCGCTGACGCCACCACTGCCCCCGCGTCCTCAGCCGGGCCCACCCAGGGACCTCCAGCCTTGAGTTTTTCGACCCTCTTCATCCGCCGCCCGATCGCCACCTCGCTGCTGATGGTGGCGCTGCTGCTGGTCGGCATACTCGGCTACCGTCAGTTGCCGGTGTCGGCCCTGCCCGAAATCGAGGCACCGACCCTGGTGGTGACGACGCAGTACCCGGGCGCCAGCGCCAACACCGTGGCGACGCTGGTGACCACGCCGCTGGAGCGCGAACTGGGGCAGATTTCCGGCATCGACATGATGAGCTCGGACAGTTCCGCCGGACTGTCGACGATCATCCTGAAGTTCAACATGGAGCGCGACATCGACGTCGCCGCCCAGGACGTGCAATCGGCGCTGCGCTCGGCGCGCCTGCCGGGCAGCCTGCCCTACCCGCCGGTCTACAACCGTGTCAACCCGGCCGACGCGCCGATCCTGACCCTGGCGTTGACCTCGGAGACGCTGCCGCTGCGCGAGGTCAATCGCTACGCCGACTCGATCCTGGCGCAGAAGCTCTCGCAGGTGCAGGGTGTCGGCCTGGTGTCGATCGCCGGCAACGTGCGCCCGGCGGTACGCGTCGAGGTGAACCCGGCCAAGCTCGGCAACCTCGGCCTGACACTGGAAGACGTGCGCAGCGCGCTGACCCAGGCCAACGTCAATGCCGCCACCGGCACCCTCAACGGCGCCGTGCAGAACTATTCCATCGGCACCAACGGCCAGCTGTCCAGCGCAGAGGAGTACGCCAACACCGTCATCAGCTACCGCAACGGCGCGCCGGTGCGCCTGTCGGACGTTGCCGAGGTCATCAATGGCGTCGAGAACGACCAGCTCGCCGCATGGAAGGATGGCCAGCCGGCGGTGCTGCTGGATATCCGCCGCCAGCCGGGCGCCAACATCGTCGACACGGTGACGCAGATCCGCCAGGTGCTGCCACAGCTGCGCAGCGTGTTGCCGGCCGGCGTCAACCTCGGCGTGTTCGCCGACCGCACGGTCACCATTCGCGCCTCGGTGCACGACGTGCAGTTCACGCTGATCCTGTCGATCCTGCTGGTGGTGGCGGTGATCTTCGTGTTCCTGCGCCGGGTCTGGGCCACGGTGATCCCGGCGACCGCGGTACCGCTGTCGCTGCTGGGCACCTTCGCGCTGATGGCGGCGACCGGCATGTCGCTGGACAACCTGTCGCTGATGGCGCTGACGGTGGCCACCGGCTTCGTGGTCGACGACGCGATCGTCATGATCGAGAACATCGTCCGCTACATCGAGCAGGGCAAATCCGCGCGCGAGGCCGCCGAGGTCGGCGCCCGCGAGATCGGCTTCACAGTGGTGTCGCTGACCGTGTCGCTGGTCGCGGTATTCCTGCCGCTGCTGCTGATGCCCGGCGTCACCGGCCGACTGTTCCACGAGTTTGCCTGGGTGCTGACCTTCGCCGTCAGCATCTCCATGCTGGTGTCGCTGACGCTGACGCCGATGATGTGCGCGTATCTGCTCAAGCGCGATGAGTTGCCGCCGGCCGAGGAGGCCCACGAAAACACTGCCGCCAATGGCAAGGCCACGCTCTGGACCCGCACCGTCGACGCCTACGGCCGCTCGCTGGACTGGGTGCTGGCGCACCGCCTGCTGACCATCGGCGTGGCCAGCCTGTCGGTGGTGGTGACGGTGCTGCTGTACATGGCCATTCCCAAGGGCCTGCTGCCGGAACAGGACACCGGCCTGATCACCGGCGTGGTGCAGGCCAACGACAACATCGCCTTCGAGGCCATGAAGCAGCGCACCCAGGCGGTTTCAGCCGCACTGCGCAGGGATCCGGCAGTGGCCGGCGTTGCCGCCTTCATCGGCGCCGGCTCCGTCAACCCGACGCTCAGCCAAGGCCAGGTCAGCATCGTGCTCAAGGAGCGCAGCCAGCGCGACGGACTGGACGTGATCCTGCCGCGGCTGCAGCGCGAGGTCGCGGGCATTCCCGGCGTCGCCCTCTACCTGAAGCCGGTGCAGGACATCACCCTTGACAGCCGCGTCTCGGCGACCGAATACCAGTACACGATTTCGGACGTCAACACCGACGAGTTGGCCAAGTACGCCACCGCCATGACCACCGCGCTGCGCCAGCGTCCGGAACTGGCGGACATCGACAACAACCTGGCCGACAAGGGCCGCTCGCTGCACCTGGAAATCGACCGCGACAAGGCGAGCCGGCTGGGCGTGCCGGTGCAGACCATCGACGACACCCTTTATGACGCCTTCGGGCAACGCCAGATCTCCACCATCTTCACCGCGCTCAACCAGTACCGCGTGGTGCTGGAGGTGGCCCCGCAATTCCGCAACAGCACCGACCTGCTGAACAAGCTGACGGTGCGCAGCAACGGCAGCGGCGCGCTGACCGGCTCCAACGCGACCAGCTACGGCATGGTGCGCTCGTCCAACTCATCGACATCGACCGGCGTCGGCCAAAGCAACACCGGCATCATCGCCGGCGGCGGCAACACCGTGCCGCTGTCGACGCTGGCCAATGCCAAGGTGACCACCGCGCCGCTGGTGATCAGCCACCAGGACCAGCTGCCGGCGGTGACGCTGTCGTTCAACGTCGCCCAGGGTTACTCGCTGTCGGAGGCCGTGGACGCCATCAACCAGGTCACCGCGGACATGCACCTGCCGCCGCAGGTGCATGCCGAGTTCATCGGCAAGGCGGCCGAGTTCTCGGCCTCGACGGGCGACGAGGTGCTGCTGCTGCTGGCGGCCATCGTGGTGATCTACATCGTGCTGGGCGTGCTGTACGAGAGCTACATCCACCCCATCACCATCATCTCGACCCTGCCGCCGGCCGGCGTCGGCGCGCTGCTGGCGCTGATGCTGTTCGGCATGAGCCTGTCGGTGGACGGCATCGTCGGCATCATCCTGCTGATCGGCATCGTCAAGAAAAACGCCATCCTGATGATCGACTTCGCCATCGAGGCACAGCGCACGGGCATGAGCGCGCGCGATGCCATCCACCGCGCCTGCCTGCTGCGCTTCCGGCCGATCCTCATGACCACCTTCGCCGCCCTGTTCGGCGCGCTGCCGCTGGCGCTGGGCAACGGCATCGGCGCCGAGCTGCGGCGGCCGCTGGGCGTGTCGATCGTTGGCGGCCTGCTGCTGTCGCAGCTGATCACGCTCTACACCACGCCCGTGATCTACCTGTACATGGAGCGCTTCTCCGACTGGTTGGAGTCGCGCCGCCAGCACCGCGCGCGACTGCGCTCGCAACAGCACGGCCAGGCATGAGCGCAGGAGAACAAACAATGCGTCTCGACCGCTCGCTTCGCCAACCCGGCACGCGGGACCGTCGTCACGCCGCCAGGGTCGCGGCGCCGACAACTGACCACTGCGCCACCCACGGGGCCGGCATCCACCATGGGCAGCCAGCGGTTCGCCAGGCACGAGCCCGGGGCCACGCCGCGACATGAACATCTCCGCGCCCTTCATCCGGCGGCCGATCGGCACCTCGCTGCTGGCCATGGGCCTGCTGGTGCTGGGTGGCATCTGCTACTCGCTGCTGGGTGTGAGCGCGCTGCCGCAGATCTCGTTCCCGGTGATCTACGTCACCGCCTCCGAGCCCGGCGCCGATGCCAGCACCATGGCGGCGACCGTCGCCGCGCCGCTGGAGCGCCACCTCGGCCAGGTGCCGGGCGTGGACCGCATGTCCTCGCGCAGCTCGACCGGCAGCACCTTCGTGCTGCTGTTCTTCAATGACGACGTCGACATCGACAGCGCCGCGCGCGACGTGCAGGCCGCCATCAACGCCGCGGCCAGCGACCTCCCCTCTGGCCTCACCAGCCTGCCCACCTACCACAAGGCCAACCCGAACAACGACCCGGTAATCCAGCTGGCGCTGACTTCCGACACCCAGCCGCTGTCCGAGCTCTATGACCACGCTTCGCGCATCCTGCAGCCGCGCCTGGCGCAGCTCCCAGGCGTGGCCTCGGTGGACGTCGCTGGCAGCGCGCAGCCGGCGGTGCGTGTGGACCTCAACCTGCGCGCCGTAAACGCGATGGGCCTGTCGCCCAACGCGGTGCGCAACGCGCTGCGCGCCGCCAACGTCACTTCGCCGCAAGGCTTCATCAGCGACGGCGTCACGCGCATGGCGGTGACTGCCAACGACCAATTGCACAGCGCCGAGGATTTCGCCGACCTGGTCGTGGCGGTGCGCGACGGCGTGCCGATCCACCTGCGCGACATTGCGCACGTCTACGAGGGGCCGGAAGACAGTTTCCAGTCGGCCACCTTCAACGGCAAGCCGTCGATCGGCATTTCGGTGTTCAAGCGCAACGAGGCCAACATCATCGCCACCGTCGACCGCATCAAGGCCGAGCTCCCGGTGCTGCGCGCGACGCTGCCACCCGGCACGCACCTGACGCCGTTCTACGATGGCACGCCAACCATTCGCGCATCGGTCAGCGAGGTGCAGATCACGCTGCTGATCAGCCTCGGCATGGTCATCCTGACCATGGCGCTGTTCCTTCGCCGGATGGCGCCGACGCTGATCGCGGCGGCCGCCGTACCGCTGTCCCTGGCCGGCGCCTTCGCGACCATGTACGTACTCGGCTACACCCTCGACAACCTGTCGCTGCTGGCGCTGGTGATCGCCATCGGCTTCGTGGTCGATGATGCCATCGTGGTGATCGAGAACATCATCCGCCACATTGACGAGGGCGATTCGCGGCTGCAGGCGACGCTGAAGGGCGCGCGTGAAATCGGCTTCACCATCGTTTCGATCACGGCCTCGCTGGTGGCGGTGTTCATCCCGCTGTTGTTTGCGCCTGGCATGATCGGCGTGTTCTTCCGCGAGTTCACCATCACGCTGATCGCGGCGATCCTGGTCTCGGCGACGGTGTCGCTGACGCTGACGCCGGCGCTGTGCGGCCGCTTCCTGCGGCCGGCGCGCGAGTACAGGCCCTCGCGCCTCAGCGACTGGCTGGGCCGCGTGCAGGATGGCATGCTGCGTGGCTACCAGGTGGCGCTGGACTTTGCCCTCCGCCACCCGCGGCTGTTCGCGCTGCAGCCGCTGCTGCTGGTGGTGCTGACGGTCTTCCTGTTCGGGATGGTCAAGGGCGGCGCCTTCCCGCCGCAGGACACCGGCCTGATCTGGGCCCGCGCCAGCGCCGGCTCGACATTGTCCTTCGAGGACATGAGGAGCCGCCTGGACCGCGTCAACGAGATGCTGCTGGCGGACCCGGCCGTCGAATACGTCGGCGCCGAGCTCGGCAGCGGCCGCCACGGTACCAGCGGGTCGTTCGCGATCCAGCTCAAGCCGCTCGGCCACGGGCGGCGCAAGTCGACCCAGCAGGTCGTGGCGCGGCTGTCGGCCAAGGCCGCCAAGTTCCCGGACATCAACCTGCGCATGCGCGCCCACCAGGATCTCCCCAGCGGCGGCGGCGGCACCAGCCAGGGTGCCCAGTACAGCGTCTCACTGCTGGGCGACAACCCGCAGGAACTGGCCGAGTGGCTGCCGAAATTGCAGGAGCAGCTGAAGAAGAGCCCGCTGCTGAAGGACGTCGGCACCGACGTCGACGAGGCCGGTTTGCGCCAGAACATGGTGATCGATCGCGACAAGGCGGCGCGCCTCGGCGTGTCGGTCGCGGCGGTGAGCGACGCCCTCTACAACGCCTTCGGCCAGCGGCAGATCTCCACCATCTACTCGGACACCGACCAGTACCAGGTGGTGCTCAACGCCCTGCCCTCGGAGACCGCGACCCCGGCGGCGCTGAATCGCATCTACGTCGAAGGCCGCGGCGGCAAGATGATCCCGATCACGGCCGTCACCGAGCAGGTCCCCGGGCTGGCGCCGACACAGATCCACCACAGCAACCAGTTCACCTCGATGGACCTCAGCTTCAATCTCGCACCCGGCGTCAGCATGGGCGAGGCCACCGAGGTGATCCGCAACACCATCGTCGACATGCGCCTGCCGGGCAGCATCCGGCTGGAATTCGGCGAGGGTTTCCGCCGCTTCCAGGAGATGCAGTCCAACATGATGCTGTTGCTTCTGGCTGCGGTGCTGGCGGTCTACATCGTGCTCGGCATCCTCTACGAGAACCTGATCCACCCGATCACGATCCTGTCCACGATTCCGTCGGCGGGCGTCGGCGCATTGCTGGCGCTGATCGTCACCAACACCGAACTGTCGATCATCTCGGTGATGGCGCTGGTGTTGCTGATCGGCCTGGTGAAAAAGAACGCCATCATGATGATCGACTTCGCGCTGGTCGCCGAGCGCACCGGCATGACGCCACTGGAGGCGATTCGCGACGCCTGCAGCGCGCGCTTCCGACCGATCATGATGACCACGATGGTGGCGATCCTGGCGGCGCTGCCACTGGCCATCGGCATCGGCACCGGCGCCGAGCTGCGGCGGCCGCTGGGCATCGCGCTGATCGGCGGGCTGGTCGTGTCGCAGAGCCTGACCCTGCTGTCGACGCCGGCGATTTACCTGGTCTTCGCCCGCCGCTCGCGGCGGCGCCGCGAGAAACGCGCGCAGCGGCGCCTGGCCCACGCCCAGGCCCAGGCCCAGGCCCACTGACGCCGTTCACGCTCAGGCGGCGGCGCTGACGCGGTCGAGCGCCTCGATGTCGCCGGCATCCAGCTTGAGGCGCATGGCGCCCGCCAACTCCTCGAGCTGCGCGACGCTCGTCGCGCTGGCGATCGGCGCGGTGACGCCCGGCCGTGCCATCAGCCAGGCCAGCGACACCTGCGCCGGGGTCGCCTCGTGCCGAGCGGCGGCATCGTCCAGCGCGCGCAGCACCCGCAGGCCGCGCGCGTTCAGGTACTTTTCGACCGCGCCGCCGCGGGCGCGCCCGGCCAGGTCCTCGCGGCTGCGGTACTTGCCGCTGAGGAAGCCGCTGGCGAGGGCGTAGTAGCTGATCACGCCGACTTCGTGTTCGCGCACCAGCGGCTCCAGCGCCTCCTCGTATTCGTGGCGCTGCATCAGGTTGTATTCCGGCTGCAGGCTTTCGTAGCGCGGCAGGCGATGGTCCGCGCTGACCTGCAGCGACTGGCCCAGCCGCGCGGCGGTGAAGTTCGAGGCGCCGATGGCGCGCACCTTGCCCTGCTCGATCAGCCGCGCAAAGGCACCCAGCGTCTCGACCAGCGGCGTGTCCTCATCGTCCTCGTGGGCCTGGTAGAGATCGATCACGTCGACCTGCAGGCGGCGCAGCGAATCCTCGACCGCGCTCGCGATGTAGCCGGGCGAGAGGCCCCTGCGGCCACCCATCGGCTTGCCGACCTTGGTTGCCAGCACCACGGCGTCGCGCTTGCCGCTGCGCTTGAGCCACTTGCCGATGATCGTCTCGGACTCGCCGCCCTTGTGGCCGGGTACCCAGTGGGAATAACTGTCGGCGGTGTCGATCAGGTTTCCACCGGCGGCGACAAAGGCGTCGAGCACGGCGAACGAGGTCTTCTCGTCGGCGGTCCAGCCAAACACATTGCCACCCAGCGCCAGCGGCGCCACGCGCAGCTCCGACCGGCCCAGTTTGCGCAGTTCCATGGCCTGCTCCTCGACGGGTGGCAAAGCGCCATGGTCGGGACTTGCGCCGCGGGGATCAAGTCCGCGGCTCCGGCGGGCGCCGCTGTGGTTCATCGGAGAGTCGAGACGGCGGACCAAATGGCCCGCACACGATACACGGGGACCCGGGACCCCAAAGTCAAAAGCGCGCTACGGAGCGGCGCAAGGTGCTATAGCGGCGTGGAGACGGCCTTGCAGCCGGCTCTTGGCAGCACCGTCAGTGTCATGAGCGGAGCGCCCTGCGGGGTGTCCAGCCGGGTCGACATCGTCTGGCCCAGCGGGCCGCGCAGCACCGGTTGGAACCGGATCTGGTGCCCGGTGCCATCGTCGGCGTGGCCGTCGAGGGCAACTTCCACGCGCTGTCGCGCGAGCGGAGTCATCTTGAATTGAACCGCAAGAGCGGTTGTCGCCGAAGGGCGAGGAACGCCGCCGTCGACGATTACGCGGACGCGGGGAGAGACCACCAGCCGCGCAGCTTCGGCCGCGTGGACGCAGAGGGTCGGACTGGAGACGGTGGCATCACCGCGCGTCAGCACCAGCGACAGCTGGTAGATCGTGGCGCCGTTGGCCGGCATGGATGGTGCAGCGGCCGAACGCGCGGCGTACACGCTGCCGCTGCAAATGATGGTCAGCAGCAGCATGGCGCCGAGACCGACCCTGCGGCGTCCAGCGGTGGGCAGGGATGCTTTCAACATGACGATCCGCTCCTTGAGGGGATGGGAGAGCCAGGGACAGGCCAGCGGCGCCGCCAGCGCAGGGCACTGCACCTTCAACATGGCCCCGGCATAACAACGCCGCAAACCTGGACGGCTCCGCAGCACCACCGCGTCGCAGGCCAGATCCTGGTCGCGCCGCATCCGCTGTTCAGCCCACCACGCCGCGGGATGGAACCAGAACAGGGCGCGGACGATGGTGGCGACCAGCGAGGCCAGCGTGTCGCGGCGGCGCGCGTGCGCCATCTCGTGCGCCAGAATGAGCCTGCGTTCGCTGGCATCGTGGCGCTGTGCAAAATCAGCCGGCACGACGATGCGCGGCCGCCAGACGCCGACGAGAGCCGGACCGATGGCACAGTCGTCGGCGACCCAGACCTGCGGCAGCGATTCGTGTGGCGACGGATGCGCCCCGCGGATGCGGGCGGCGAACGACCTCTGCTGCCACGCCGCCAACAGCAGGCAGGCGCCGGCGCCAAGCAACCACGCCAGCAGCAGCCATGCCGGCCAGGCCGGCGCCGCAGCAGCCGCGAGCCTGCTTGCCGGTACCGACGAGTCACTCAGCCAATGCAGCACGGGCGCCTGCACCATCACCGGCGGCAGCAGGGCGGGCCGCGGCAACTGGCTCGCCAGCACGGCCAGGGGCGGCAGCCACCAGAGGTGGCAGGCCTGTTCGGCACCGAACGCCCGCAGCCACGGCCGCCGCAGGATCGCCACGACCGCCAGCGCCAGGCTCAAGGCCAAAGTGGCAAACCACAGGTGCTGCAGCACATCAGTCGCCGTCATCATCGAGCTCCCGGATCAGGCGTTTCAGCTCCGCAATGTCTTTCTTGCCGAGCTTGCGGTGCTCGCTGAAATGCGCCACCAATGGGGCGACGCGGCCTCCAAACAAGCGGTCAAGCAGGTCCGTACTTTGCTGCATTACGTAATGCTCGCGGGCCAACCGCGGCGTGTAGAGGTAGCGCCGGCCATCGCGTTGCGCGCTGATGGCGCGCTTCTTCAACAGGCGGTTGAGAAGGGATTTCACCGTCCCCTCCTGCCACCCCCGCGCCGGGCCGACCTCGGCAAACAGCTCTTCGGAACTCCGCGGCGACTGTCGCCACAGCGCTTCCATCAGTACGGCTTCGGCATCACTGATCATCACCGCTTCTTCGTTTACACATGTAAGCAAGACGGAACGATTACAGATGTGAACGCTATCGTCAAGTCGCCATCGGCAAGCAGTGGGCGGGGGCTTCAGTTGTCGGGGGCCGTGGCCGCTGGCGGCTGGAGCATGGGCGCGAGGGCCTGCCAGACGTTGGCGGCGACCCGTGGTTCGCCAGCGGCGGTGGGGTGCATGCCGTCGGCCTGCATCAGCTCGGGCTTCAGTGCGACGCCGTCGAGCAGGAACGGCACCAGACCGGTGTCGTGCTTCCTGGCGAGGTCGGCGTAGATGGCGCGCAAGCCGTCGCGGTAGCGCGGGCCGTAGTTGACCGGCAGCTCGATGCCCAGCAGCAGCACCTTGACGCCGGCCGCCGTGCAGGCGGCGATCATGGCGTCGAGGTTGCTGCGGATCTGCGCCAGCGGCAGGCCGCGCAGGCCATCGTTGGCGCCCAGTTCGAGGATCACCAGCGCCGGCTGGTACTGTTGCAGCAATGACGGCAGCCGGCTGCGGCCGCTTTGCGTGGTTTCACCGCTGATGCTGGCATTGACCAGGCGGCGCGGCGGTTGCAAGGCGTCGAGCCGCGCCTGCAGCCGGTGCACCCAGCCGGCCTCGATCGGGATATTGTGCGCGGCGGACAGTGAGTCACCCAGCACCATGATGGTCTTCGGCGGCGTCGCGGCGCCGGCAACGGCGGCCACACTGGCAAGGCAACAGAGGACGGCGAGGAGAACACGACGCATGGGCGATTCCGGACAGCCGATGGTGCGGGCCGAGGATGTTAGCAAGAGCCTGGTCGGGCCGGCCGGCCGCATCGACATCCTCGACCGGGTGTCGCTGGCGCTTCAGCGGGGCGACAGCCTGGCCATCGTCGGCGCCTCGGGCTCGGGCAAGACCACCCTGCTCGGCCTGCTGGCCGGCCTGGACACGCCGAGCAGCGGCCGCATCCTGCTCGACGGCCATGACCTGCCGGCGCTGGACGAGGAGGCACGCGCGGCGCTGCGCCGGCGGCTGGTGGGCTTCGTGTTCCAGTCCTTCCACCTGCTGCCGGCGCTGAGCGCGGAAGAGAACGTGATGCTGCCGCTGGAGCTGGCCGGCGAGCGTGACGTGCGGGCGCGAGCGCGCGCTGCGCTGGACGCGGTCGGCCTGGCGGCGCGGCGTGGTCATTATCCCTACCAACTGTCAGGCGGCGAGCAGCAGCGCGTGGCGCTGGCGCGCGCCTTCGTGCACGAGCCACGCGTGCTGTTTGCCGACGAACCGACCGGCAACCTCGATCGGCGCACCGGCGCGACCGTTTGCGATCTGCTGTTCGAACTCAACCGCACCCACTCCACCACCCTGGTGCTGGTGACGCACGATGCGCAGCTTGCGGGGCGCTGCGCGCATGTCGCCGAACTCGACGACGGCCGGTTGGTGGCGTGATGCTGGCCGCCCTCGCCTGGCGCACACTGCGGCGCGAATGGCGCCTGGCGGAGCTGCGCACGCTGGGCCTGGCGCTGGTGCTGGCAGTGACGGCATTGGGCGTGGTGGCAACGCTCTCGGCGCGGGTCGAGCGCGGCGTGCTGGCCGGCGCCTCGCAACTGATCGGTGGCGATGCCGGCGTCTCGGCGCCCTCGCCGTTGCCGCACGCGCTGGGCGACGCGGCCCGCGAGCTTGGCCTGCGCACCAGCACCAGTGCGCGCTTTCCCAGCGTCGCCTTTGCCGGCGAGCACAGCCAGCTGCTGGATGTCGCCGCGGTGGATGCCGCCTGGCCGCTGCGCGGCAAGCAAGTGCTGGCCGGCGCTGGCGGCGCGCAACGCAGCGGCCACGGCCCGGCCGCCGGCACCGTTTACCTTGACCACCGTGCGCTGGTCGGCTTGGGCCTGGCGGTGGGCGACCGGGTGCAGGTCGGTGGGAGCGAGTTGCGGATCGCCGCCGAGCTGGTCAGCGAGCCGGACGGCGGTCAGCTGTTCGCGCTTGCGCCCCGCGCGCAGATGAACCTCGCCGACGCGCGCGCGGCCGGCCTGCTCGGCGTCGGCAGCCGCGCGCGTCACCAGTTGCTGGTGGCCGGCGCGCCGGGAAGGGTCAAACAATGGTCTGCGCTTGCAAAAGCGCACCTGCCGCAAGGCGCCGAGCTCATCACGCCGCAGAAGACCCAGGAGCGGGTGCGCTCGTCGTTCGAACGCGCCGGCGCCTTCCTGCGCCTGACCGCGCTGCTGGCGGCGTTGCTGGCCGGCGTCGCCATCGCGCTGGCGGCGCAGCGTTACGCGCGCCGCAAGCGCGACGAGGTGGCGCTGCTGCGCGCGCTGGGCACGCCGCGCCGGCAGGTGCTGGCGCTGCTGGTCCTGACGCTCACGCTGCTGGCCTTGCCCTCGGCGGCGCTGGGGTCGGCGCTGGCGCTTGGACTGGCGCAGGCGGCCTGGCTGGCGCTGCATGGCCTGTTCGGACAGGCACCCACCGCGCTGCCCATCGGCCCGGCCTTCGCCGCGGCGCTCGCCGGCCTGGCGGTGCTGGCGGGTTTTGCCTTGCCGCCGCTGGCGCGGCTCGGCGAGGTGCCGCCGGTGGCCGTATTCCGCCGCGACATCGGTCGCCGGCCGCGGCGCTTCGACGTGCTCTACCTGGTGCCTGCGGCGGTTGCGGTGCTGCTGATCTGGCTGCAGGGCGGGTCGGCGACGCTCGCGCTGGTCATCAGCGCCAGCCTCGCCGCCGTCGCGCTGCTGGCGCTGCTGCTGGCGGCGCTGCTGCTGTGGCTGGCGCGGCGGCTGGCGCCGGCCGTGCATCCCGCACTGCGCCTGGGGCTGGCGGCGCTGGCGCGGCGCCGCGGACTGACCCTGATCCAGGCCACCGCGCTGGCGCTGGGGCTCACCGCGCTGCTGCTGCTCGGCATCGTGGCGCCGGCGCTGCTGGCCGGCTGGCGCCAGGAGCTGCCGGCTGACACCCCCAACTGGTTCGTGCTGAACCTGCAAAGCGACCAGCGCCAGGGCCTGCGCACGACGCTGGCCCGGCTGGGCGCCGACAATCTCAACATGCTGCCGCTGGCCGTGGGCAAGCTGACCGCAATCAATGGCCAGCCGATCCACAGCGTGCACTTCGAGGATCCCGACGCGTCGCGCTGGGCCGATCGCCAGGTGCGGCTGTCGTGGAGCGGGTCGCTGCCGCCGTCCAACAAGGTGGTCGCCGGCCGCTGGAGCAATGCCCATCCGCTGCAGCCGCAGGTCTCCGTTGACCAGCGCTGGCAGGAGATGTTCAGGCTGAAGATCGGCGACACGATGCGCTTCAAGGTCGGCGCAGCGACGCTGGACGCGACGGTATCCAGCGTTCGCCAGGTGGATTGGCGCTCGTTCCGGGTCAACTTTTTCCTGCTGCTCGACCCGGCCCACGCGCGCGCGCTGCCGCACACCTGGGTGGCGAGCTTTCACCTTCCGCCGGCGCGCGCCGACCGGCTTGCGACGCTGTCGCGTGATTACCCCAACCTCAGCCTGATCGACATCGACGCGCTGCTCGACCGCATCCGCGGCATTGTCGAGCAGGTGGGCAGCGCGGTGCGCTGGGTGCTTGGCTTCAGCCTGCTGGCCGGCGCGCTGGTGCTGGCCGCGGCGCTGGCCGCCAGCGCCGCCGAACGCCGACACGAGGCGGCGCTGCTGCGCACGCTGGGCGCGCAGCGACGGCAACTGCGCGTCACGGCGGCCTGCGAGTTCGCCCTGCTCGGGCTGGTGGCGGCGCTCAGCGCCGTGCTCGGCGCCGCCGGTGCAGGCCTGTGGCTGGCGCGCGGCGTGTTTCGCATCGAGCGGTTCGTGCCGCCCTGGCCAACGCTGCTCTGGGTCGGCGCACTGGCCGCGGTCGTGGTGATGCTGCTCGGCCTGGTCGGCACGTGGCGGGTGGCGCGGACGCCGCCGCTGCAGCTGCTGCGGCGCTGACGGCCGGGAATGGGGAATGGGGAATGGGGAATGGGGAATCGGGAATGGGGAATCGGGAATCGGGACCCGGGACCCGGGACCCGGGACCCGGAAAAGCAACAGCGCCGGATCGTTGTTGACGGTGCGAGCGTTGGCACGGCGTGTTGGGGTTCGCTGCGCTCACCGCCAACCGACGGCTCGGCACCGGTGCGCGTCGCGCGGCGGTGCTCGCGGCCTCGGCCGCGCACAATGCTACGGCGAGCGTTCGTCAGTCTTGGCGCGGCGCCAGAGCGATTCCTGTTCGGGCAGCGTCAGCGCGGCAAAGTCGCGACCGTCGTCGCGGGCCAGCTGCTCCATGCGGCGGAAGCGGCGCTCGAACTTGGCGTTGGCGCGGCGCAGCGCGCGCGGAAAATCGGCCCCGGCGTGGCGCGCCAGGTTGACCAGCACGAACAGCATGTCGCCGATCTCGTCCTCGACCCGGTCGGTCTCGGGCGGCCCCTCGAATTCGGCGCGCACCTCGTCCAGTTCCTCGGCCAGCTTGTCCAGCACCGGCTGCGGGTCGCGCCAATCGAAGCCGCTGGCCGCGGCGCGCTGCTGCAGTTTCAGCGCTCGCCGCCACTCGGGCAGGCCTCGGGCGATGCCGGCCAGTGCGCTGGTGTCGGCCCCGCCGCTGCCGGCGCGTTCGGCGGCCTTGATCGCCTCCCAGGCCCGTGCCTGCTCGTCGGCATCGGCATAACGCAGGCCGGCGAACACGTGCGGGTGGCGGCGCACCAGCTTGTCGGCGATGGCGCGGGCGACGTCATCAAAGGCGAAGCTGCCGGCTTCCTCGGCGAGCCGCGCGTGGAATACCACCTGGAACAGCAGGTCCCCCAGTTCGTCGCGCAGGTCGTCCATGTCGCCGCGATCGATGGCGTCGACGACCTCGTAAGCCTCTTCGAGCGTGTAGGGCGCGACGCTGGCGAAATCCTGCTGCCGGTCCCAGGGGCAGCCGCCCTGCGGATCGCGCAGGCGCGCCATGATGGCGAGCAAGGCATCGATGGGCTTGTCGGCCGGTGCAGGCATCCGCGCATTGTGCCGGAAAGGCTGGGATAGGGGATTGGGTATCCGGGATTCGGCATTCGGCCGGGATTGGGACCGACTCGGGGCCGGGGCCGGACCGGGACCCGGAACGTCGTAGAGCTTGGCGACGTGACCAACAAGAGCATGCCCCGGATGAGCCCGCGCGCGGACACGTGATGCGGCCGCCTGTCCGCACTGTCCGTGCGCGGACATGGCTGGTTGTCCGCGGACGGTGCGCAAGCGCCCCCGCCTCGTCGATGTCAGCGCAAGCACCTGACATCAGACAGGTTTTTTCCGACGCGCACGTTGGCAAGCTGCTTGCAATCCCTGCCCCGTCCACCAGCCGAGGATCAAGCAATGAAAACCGAAGACACCCTGATGTGCGCCCTGATGGCGGTTTGCGCCATCGTCGTGATCGGCGCCTTCGTCGCCATGCTGGTCGCGGGCATCTCGCCCGGCCATCTGGCACATGCCGCCGCATCGAGCTTGCCCGCGGCGACCGCGGCGGTCGCGTGAGGCCTTGACGGCCGGCGCCGGCAGCGAGGCGCGGCCGGCGCCCCTTTGGCCGGATGGCGGGCGTGGGTGCCGGCATAATGGCGCGCATGCTGCACGTCATCCTGCACCGGCCCGAGATTCCGGCCAACACGGGCAACGCGATGCGTCTGTGCGCCAACGCCGGCGCCGCGCTGCACCTGGTCCGGCCGCTGGGCTTCGAGCTGGACGACAAGCGGCTGCGGCGCGCCGGGCTCGACTACCGCGAGTACGCGCGCGTCACTGTGCACGAGGACCTCGAAGCCTGCCTCGCCACACTTGGCCGTCCGCGCACCTTCGCCTTCAGCCGCAACGCCAACCATCGCTACAGCGACGCGCGCTTTGCCGACGGTGACGCGCTGGTGTTCGGTTGCGAAAGCAGCGGCCTCGACGCGGCCGCCCTGGAACGCGTGCCGACCTCGCAGCGGTTGTGCCTGCCGATGCAACCCGACAACCGCAGCCTCAACCTGTCCAACGCCGTCGCGATCGCGGTCTACGAAGCCTGGCGCCAGCTCGGTTTCGGCGGCGCCGCTTGATGGAGTCGGAAACCGGAACGGGCCCGCGACCCGGACCCGCAAAGCGTGCCGCCCCGCGCAATATGGCGTGTCTGGACTTCTCCGCGCTCACCGCCAGTCTGCGGCCGACGGGCAGGTGCGGCGGTCAGGGCTCGAAACCAGCGCCGAAGATGTGGTCGACGAACAGCCGCGCGATGCCGTAGTGGAAGCCGGTCGCGTCATGGCAGTAGCCGACGACAACAGCGCCGCCTGCGTCGATACCGCCGGAGGCCGCTGCGTCGGCATCGGAAGCGCAGCCGAAGTCGCCGTGGCTGGCGCCGTTGACGCCGAACAGGGCATCGGTTGTGCCGTTCCCGCCATCGAGCCGCACGGCCTCGAAATGTTGCGCACCCGAGGCAAGCTCCCCTGCACCCAACGCGATGATGTTCCCATCGTCCTGCACGAGCAGGCTGGTCAGGCCATCGTTGTAGTCCCCGCCGAAGTCGCCTCCCACCACGACCGGCCCGGGCGTGTCGCCGGGATACAGGTAGCCGAAAACCGGGTCCTGGCTGCCATCGGCCAGCAATCGATTCACGATCATGTCACTGCCCCAGCCGTTGGCTGCGTTGACCGCTGTCGTGCCACCGATCAGCAGGCGCCCCTGGCGATCCAGGGCCATGGCCTCGACTTTCGCAAATCCTTCGCCGAAGGTCCCGGTGACGCGGCCGGTGCCGTCGCCGAAACTCAAATCCAGTTCGCCTTGCGGCGTCAGTCGCGCCAGGGCAGCCGCCGTCGACGGCGCGCCTTCGTTCCCGGTGCCCCCGGCCAACACGATGCGCCCGTCATCCTGCAATACCATCGACTCCACATCGGCGCTCTCCAGGGCGCCATCGGCGTCCACGTCAAATACGACCGAAGCCCGGCCGTCCGTGCCGAAGTCCGCATCCAGGCTGCTCAAGTCCGCGCGCATCCGGACGACGGCCATGAAAAACGGTCCGTAGGTGCCGGGCAGACCGCTTCCGGCCAGCAGTATCTTTCCGTCGGGCTGGACGCGCATCGCAGCGATGTTCCACTGCTGGCCTCCGGTTCCGGGGCTGATCGTGAAGTCGTCGCTCTTTCCTTTCATGTTTCGACCATTGGCGCTGAGCCGGACCACCTGGTGGTGGAAGAGGTCCCGCTGCACGGCAAGGAGGATGTCGCCGTTGGCGGCCAACGCCGCAGCATGTACCCACGTCGAATACAGATCGAACTGGCTCAGGCTGACCGTGCCGAGCGTATTCGGGCCGAAGCTGTAGTCGGTACTGCCGTCTGGAAGGAGCCGTACAATGCACCCCTCGGCGAAATCGTCGGGGTGGTGAGACGGATCTTCCTCGCAGGATCCTGCGATCAGGATCTTGCCGCCCGCCGCATGCAGGATCAGTGGCGTCGTGTCGAGATAGCTGCCGTCGTCGCTGTGCGCAGCGATCAGCGGCAGCAGGCGCCGCCCGCCGTTCGCAAAGCCGGGGTCGAAATACCCGTCACAGGGCAAGCACGCCAGGGCCGGCGCCGTGAAGGCCAGCGCCAGCAGCCCCGCCAGCGCCACGGGCCGCCACCTGCACCCTGATGGCATCGTCGGATCGGGGATCATAACCTGTACCTTTGCAGTGTCTACCAACCAATACGCGGAAAGCAGGTGGCAACGACACGGCCCGGTGCGCGCGCCGGCGCCCGGTTTGCCGTGAGCCGCCATCCGTGCGGCGGGTGGGCAAGTGGCGATCGCGAGCGGCAAGCAAGCGAGATATTCGATGCCAACCCGAGCCTGCTTCGACAACCGATCAGGTCGGGTCGCACAGCCAGGCGATGGAACAGACCTTCGAACGGCGCTCATCGGCCGGCTCCAGGGTTTGCGCTGATCCCGCCATTCCCGAATCCCGCCTCAGGCGAATGGCGCCAGCTTGCCGGTCCAGTCGACGGCGGGGTCGCCGACGGCGATGAAGGACGGGTTGATCAGGCTTTCGCCGCGGTTGTAGCGGAAGGGCTTGCCGGCCAGGTCGAGCACCGCGCCACCGGCTTCTTCCAGCACGCACTGGCCCGCGGCGGTGTCCCATTCGGACGTCGGCCCGCGGCGCACATAGAGGTCGGCGTGACCCTCGGCGATCAGGCAGAACTTCAACGACGAGCCCAGCGCGATACGTTCGTACGGACCGAGCGCGGCGCGGATGGCCTCGTCGCCGGGACCACCATGCGAGCGGCTGCCGGCGATGGTCAGCGGCGAGGCCACGCTGCGCGTCGACACCGCCTCGGGCAGCGCACCCGGCGCGGTCTCGACCTGCGCGCCCGAGCCGCGGCAGGCCCGGTACAGGCGGCCGGTGACCGGCGCCAGGATCACGCCAAGCACGCTCACGTGGTTTTCGATCAGCGCGATATTCACGGTGAATTCGCCGTTGCGCTTGACGAACTCGCGGGTACCGTCCAGCGGGTCGACCAACCAGTAGCACCCCCATTGCGAGCGTTCGGCCCACGGCAGCGCCGCCGCCTCCTCCGACAGCACCGGCCACTGCGGCGTCAGCTCGCGCAGGCCGGCAACGATCACGTCGTGCGCGGCCAGGTCCGCGGCGGTCAGCGGAGAGGCATCGTCCTTGCGGCGCACGGTGAAGCTGCCTGCATAGACCTCGAGGATTGCCGCCGCGGCGCGGCGGGCGATCGCCGACACCGGCGGCAGCAGGCGCTCAAGGGCGCTCATTGCGGGTGGTAGCGGCCGGCGAGAAACTCGCGTGCCATGAAGAGCGAGGCGATGGTGCGGCCTTCGGTGACGTCGTTGCGGTCCAGCAGGCGGTGCAGCTCGGACAGCTTCCACGGCACCACTTCCAGCTCTTCCGGCTCGTCGCCTTCCAGCCGCTCCGGGTAGAGATCGCGGGCCAGCACGATATGGGTGAGCTGGGTCATGTAGGCGGGCGTCAGCGACAGCTCGCCGATGCGCTTGAGGCTGCGCGCACCGTAGCCCGCCTCCTCTTTCAACTCGCGGTTGGCACCATCCTCGATGCTTTCACCGTGGTCGAGGCGGCCCTTGGGCAGGCCGAGTTCGTAGCTGTCCAGGCCAACGCCGTACTCCCGCACCAGCAACACCGTGTCCCCGTCGAGCATGGCAACGATGATCACGGCACCAAGGCCGGAGCTGAGCAGTCGTTCGTGGGTGCGTCGTTCGCCGTTGCTGAATTCCAGGTCGACCTGCTCGACCGACAGAAACGTGCTCTGCGCCACGCGGCGCGTGGCGAGTATCTTGGGTGGCTTGTGCATGATGCCCGATTGTACCCGCCGCGCCACGGCGCCGCTGACGACGCCCTCGCGGCCTGCTCCGCCATCGCCATTCCGGACTGCCGAAGGCCGCTGCTGCGCCGCGCGGGCTCGCTGCAATGGTCGTGACGATTCCGGTGTCCGCGCCGCGCGCGGCTCCGGAATGATGCGATGGCAAGCGCGCGTCGGACCGCGCGCTACAGCGTCGGCAGCTGCGCGTGGCCCTCGACCCGCAGCAGCACGCTGCCGTCCGGCTGGCGCTGGCCGATGTACATCAGCGCCTCCTGCAGGTTGAAGTTGTCGCGGTCGCGCGGGCGCAGGTGGGCCACCAGCGTGTAGCCGATCGGCGATGCCTGCAATCGGCCCTGCACCATCAGCGGCCCGCCGCCGTCATGCAGGCGGCCAACCACGCGCCCCGCGTCGTCGAGATTGACATCGGCCAGCACCGCGCCAAACGCGGCGCGTGCCGAACCGGCGACGCCAGCATCCTGCCAAACCGCATGCGCCTGCAAGGCATCGAACCAGACATGCTCGACCAGCGCGTGCGCGACATCGACCTGGAACGTGCCCAGCAGCTGCAGCGACGGCAGGCCGAGCGCCGGCTGCAGCTGCTCTGCCGGCATCGTCAGGTGCAGGCCGCGCACGTCCAACCGGCCGTCGCGCAGCCGCGTGACCTGGCCCCGGCCCTGCACGCGCGGACCTGACAGCTGCAGCTGCGCGCGCAGCTGGCCGCGCAGCAGCGCCGCCGGCTGCAGCTGCCAGTCCAGCGTGCCAACCGGCGTGGCGGCGACGCTGAGCCGGTCCGCATGGCCACGCCAGACGCTGCCGCTGATGCCCTCCAGCTGCACCGAGCCGGCGCGATCGGCGACCACCCGCCATGCCAGCTGCGCCGGCAGCGTCCAGGCGACCACCACGGCCAGCACCAGCAGCACCAGCAGGGCGAGCAGCAGCCAGCGCAGCAGCCGCACGAGACCGGCGGACCGAGTCACCCTGTGCGGACCCCGCTGGGCGGGGCCAATGCGGCCACGCGCTCCACTAGGGCTCCTGCAGGGTGACGTGGGCGTCGACGCGGCCGACGCCCGCGGCACGCGCGATGGAGACATCGTCGGCACGTATGCCATAGTCGGAACGCAAGCCCGCGAGCCAGGCAGCCAGCGAATCGAAATCGGCCCCCTCGAAGTCGATGCGCACGCGCCGGGCGTCCAATGGCGAAACCCGCGCGATCGCCGACCCAAGGTGTGCCGCGCGCGCACTGGCGTCGGCGAGGCCGAGCAGCGACTTGCCCTGCCGCCGCACGTCACCGCCACGCTCGCGCGTGGCCAGCGACGCCAGTTGCTGCTGGGCGCGATGCATGAAGGCGAGGTTCTGCTGCTGGCTGGCGAGGCGCTGGCCCAGCGCCTCGCGGGCCTCGACCAGCGGGTGCCAGGCGAAGGCCCAGCCGAGCAAGAGCACCGCGAGCACCGCGCCCGCCAGCAGCACCGCCCGCTCGCGCGGCTCGCGCGCTCGCCAGGCGGCGCCGAGTCGATGCGCCCGCGCCGCGATCATGCGCCACCCCCGCGGATCCGCAGCCTGCCGTCGACGCCGTTGTCACCGGGCGTGGCGGCCGTCAGCTCGACGGTGAGGCCGCGCAGGCTGGCCAGTTGCTCGCGCAACTGGTCGATGCCGGCGAGGTCGGGCGCGCGCACCGCCAGTTCCAGCGTTGCGTTGCGGTAATCGATGCCGAGCGTGGTGTACTGCTTGCCGTGCTGGCGCAGGACCGGCGCGATGCGCGCCAGTAGCGGCAGCAGACCAGCGTCGCTGCCGTCGCCGCCGAGCCGCTCCAGCTCGCTGCGCGTACGCGCCACCGGATCGGCCGCCATCGGCTGGCCGGGAAAGGCCTTGGCATAGGCCGCGGCAATGGCGTCGTCGACGCGCGCGTTGGCGGCGCGCAGGCGCAGCACGCCCGCCACCTGCGCGGCCAGCGCCAGCAGCAACGCCAGTGCCGCCAGCACCGCCGCAACGCGCCACAAACGGCGCTGCGGCGCGCGCCGGTGGCGCGGCGCGTAGTCGCCCTGCAACAGGTTGAACGGCGGCGCATCGTCCAGGCCGCCTGCGAGGGTATCCAGTGCGGGCGCAGGTGCGGCAGTTTCGACAGCGACGCCTGGCGGCAGCGATGGCAGCGGCTCGGCGGCATCGACGCGGTGCACGACCAGCCGCGACGGCAGGCGCGCCGCCAGCCAGACCGGAACCTGGCCGGCCGGGCAGGCAAAGCCGCTGCAGGCGTCCAACCGCACCAGCGCCTGGCCATGTTCAAGCAGCAGGCTGGCGGCATCGCCTGCCTGCGGCACCGCCAAGGTATCCGGCAGTAATGCGTCGGGCCGCAGGCCCGCCTCATGCAGGTTTGCCAGCCAGCCGTCGAGCGTGTTGCGCGCGACCGCGGCGGCAATCGAGCGGCCACCGACGACGGTCGGTGCCAGCGCGAAATGCAGTTCCTCGACCGGGTCCAGCACCTGGTCTTCCAGCGCGAACGGCAGCACCCTGGCCTGCCGCGCGGCGCTGGTCGCCGGCAGCTCGACCTCGGTCAGCAGCACGTCGGCGCCCGGCACCAGCGCCACCACCTGGTCCGCAGCCTCGACCCGCGCCGCCGGCGGCGCGCCGGTGCCGTGCGCGCCGTCATCGGCACGCCAGTGCAGCGCGCCGTCGCCGTCGATGCGCACGAGCAGCCGGGAACTCATGGGGCGATTGTAGCTTGAGCGGGGACGCGGGGCCGGGACTCGGGGCTCGGTTGGAAGCCGGGATCCGGGACCCGGGACCCGGGGACACGGAAGAGCGGCGGAGCCAGGCAATCACGGTTCACTGGCGGCGCTGCCGCGTTGGAGCATCCGCTGGCACTTGCGCGGCAGGCAGCTACAACGGTCGGAAAGCGGAAGACCGCCATCACCGCTGCGCGGCGCAGCTGGTAGTCGGTCGGGGCACTCCGATCCACGCTTCTCGCGGGTCCCGGGTCCCGGGTCCCGATTCCACAACCGGGTCCCGGCTTCACAAGCCCCGCTGGCGCGCCAGCACGCGAATGCCGCTGCGGCGCTGGATCAGGCTGCGGTAGTCGTAGTCGATGCCGTCGAGCGTGATGCGGGCGCGGGCCACGAAGTATTCGCTGCTGACACCGAGGCCCGCCTTGTCGGCAGGATCGACCCGGACACCGGCGCGTTGCAGTACCGACATCGCCGCATGGACACTGTTCCAGTGCGCGTGGCCCTTGGCATGGAGCTGCGCCGCCACCGCTTCGGTGATGTCCGGCGCCAGGCTGCGCAGCAGCGGGATGCCGGCGGTGTTGATGTTTAGGGCCGTTTGCGTCGGCAGCGCGCAAACCCAGGGCGCCAGCAGCGCGTAGGCATGGGCGTCGACGCCGTCGAGCAGGCGCAGCTCGCTGACATCGGCAAAACCGTGGCCCGCGCTGCGGTAAGCCGGCTGGCGACCGAGATAGACCGGGTCCTCGGCGCCGCCCTGGCTCGCATCCTGGTCGCGGTCAATCCAGTCGGCGGCGACTTCGGCGATGGCCGGCGACAGCTGCAGGTTCTCCAGCAGCCGTCCAAAGCGATCCATCCATACCTTTTGCCGTTGGCCATCGGCATCAACCAGGTTATTCAGGTTGAAGCAGCCGTTCATGTCGCGCATCGTGGCGCTGATCGTCCCGCCCGTGACATCGGTCGGCGGCAGCGGCACGGCCCAGATATCGTCGTTGGTGTCGAGCTGGCCATTGGCGGCATCGTCAACCAGCACCTGCGCGGCATAGGCCTCCAGCCCGCGTCCGTAAGCCTGGGCCTGCTCGCCGCGCAGAAGGTTGCGCGTGCGGGCCAGCGCCAACTGGCCGGAGTCGAGCAGCGCGGCAATCAGCACCGTCGCCAGTGCCACCACCAGCAACGCGACCAGCAGGGCGACGCCCTGCTGCCGGCGCGCGCTCACGAGGGCGCGTCCGCTGCGGGCGCCACGGGCCTGCTGGCCGGCAGCTCGATCACGCGACGGACGTCGCCCAGGCCGGCGAAGCGGATGGTGTACTCGACCGCTCGCGGCAGCGGCGCCGCGTCGCCGCCTTGCGCCGGCGGCCAGTGGTCGTGCCAGGCGCCGCGGTGGTCGAGGTAGCGGAAGCCAAGGTCGTCGACCTTGTCGTCCAACGTGCGCAGCAGCGGCGTGGTGCCTGGCGCGCGGTCGAGCACGCGGTAGCGCGCGCGGGTCAGCGCCTTGTCGTCGAGAAACCACGCCACCCGCTCCAGCGCCGAGCGCGCCTGCGCCGGATCGTCGAAGGCGCCGACGTGGGTCAGTTCGAGCTGTCGCGGATCGCCACGCAGCGCCGGCAGCTCGCCGCCGTCGGCACCGCGGATCGGCCGCCGGGCGGCACTGCCCAGGTCAGCCCCGAGCAGGGCGACGCTGCGCTCGACCTGGGCGAAGGCCTGCTGCTCGGCCGCCAGCCGCGCGCGGGTGTCGGCGATGCGTGCCAGCCCGACCCAGGCCATCACCGAGGCCGCGGCAAAGATCGCCACCGCCACCAGCAGCTCGACCAGGGTGAAGCCTCGGCTGGCGCGCCTCACGGCTGCAGCCTCTGGCCGGCGAAGCCGTCCATGCCGATCAGCGGCACGGCGCGCGGGCCGTCGTCGCCCGGCGCGTAGACATCCACGTGCAGGCGCCGGATGCCGGCGGCAGGCGTGCTGCTGACGGTCAGGCGGTAACGCCAGTTGCGATTCGCCAGCATGCGCTGGCCGTCGCGCCGGCCGAGTGCCGGCATGCCCGGCTGCAGGCGCGCCTCGGTCAGCGCATTGGCGGCGACCCAACCCGCCAGCGTCCGCTGGCGCAGGGCGTCGAACTGCGCCGTCTCGCCGCCGGCGGTGCGGGTCAGCGCGACCAGCGCCAGGGCCAGCACCACCAGTGCGACCAGCACTTCCAGCAGGGTGAAGCCGGCGGCCCGGCCGGCTTCAGCGCGGATCATCGGCGGACTCCAGCGTCAGTCGGCCGTCGGCGTGACCCACCAGCGTGAAGCGTTCGCCGGCGCCGCTGCGCGTCAGCTCCGCGCGGAATGGCGTGAGGTCGCCGCTGCTGAAGCAGACCAGTTGCGGTGCCGCGCTGCTGGCGCCTGCTGCCGGAACGGCCAAACGCTCGCCGTCGCGGCTGACCACCAGCTGCGTGCCCGCCGGCAGCGAATGCGCGGCCATGGCCGGCTGCTCCACCAGCGCGCGCCAGCGGTCCCCGTCGCGGCGCACGAACAGGTAGCCATCGGGGCGCAGGCGCAGGCCCAGCGCGTGGCCATCAAGCTGGGCGGTTTCGCAGGCGTACTCCAGGTGATGCTGAAGGCGCTCGGCCTCGTTGTGAAGTTGCCGCGAGCCGCCAAGACCCGCCATGCCGACGCCGACCGCGCCCGCCAGCACCGCGACGATCACCACCGCCACCAGCACCTCCAGCAGAGTGAAGCCGCGCGCGGCGCTCATCGCGGCGCCTACGGCGCGCCCGGCTGCGTCGCCTGCGTGTCCCAGTTGCCGATGTCGGCAGCCTCGCCACTGCCACCGGGCTTGCCGTCGGCACCGAGCGTGTAGATGTCGACGTCGCCATGCACACCGGGGTGCAGGTACAGGTACGGACGGTGCCAAGGGTCGAGCGGCATGCGGTCCAGGTACGAGCCCTTCCAGTTGGCGCCGTCGGGCAGGTTGGCCGGCCGCTGCACCAGCGCCTCCAGGCCTTGCTCGGTGTCGGGATAGGCGAAGGTATCCAGCCGGTACATGTTCAGCGCCGTCTGGATGGACTGGATGTCCTGCTGCGCGCGCGCCTGGCGAGCCTGGCCGGGACGATCCATGATCCGCGGCACCACCACGGCGGCAAGGATCGCCAGGATGACCACCACCACCAGCACCTCGATCAGGGTGAAGCCGGCGCGGCGCCAGCCGGTGCCGGCAAGCGGTGGCCGCCGGCGCGTGAAGAATGCTGGATTTGGCATCGAAGGCAGGCTATGCATGGTCGCTGGAAACGGCGTCGTTTGTACTGGCGCTCGCCAGCGGCGATCATAACAGGCATGACCGAACGCAACCGGCCCGCCGCCGTCGGCAACGCCGCGCTGGCGGCGCGCGACCTCAGCCACAACTGGCACCCCTGCACGCAGATGCGCGAGCATGACGGCGCGCTGCCGCTGGTGCCGATCGTGCGCGGCGAAGGCGCCTGGCTGATTGACGCCGACGGCCGCCGTTACTTCGACGCCATCAGCTCCTGGTGGAGCAACCTGTTCGGCCACGCCAACCCGCGCATCGCGGCCGCCATCGGCGAGCAGGCCGCGACGCTCAACCACGTGATGTTCGCCGGCTTCACCCACGAGCCGGGCCTGCGCCTGGCCGAGGAGCTGGTACGTGTCGCGCCAGCGGGCCTGAGCCGCGTCTTCTACGCCAGCGACGGCGCCAGCGCAGTCGAGATCGCGCTGAAGATGAGCTTCCACTACTGGCACAACCGCGGCCAATCGGAGCGCAGGCGCTTCATCGCGCTGGCCAACGCCTACCACGGCGAGACCCTCGGCGCGCTCAGCGTCAGCGACCTGCCGCTGTACCGCGCGGTCTACGGGCCGCTGCTCCTCGAGCCGATCGTGGCGCCGTCACCGGACTGGCTGGATGCCGAACCCGGCGAGAGCGCCGACGACGTGGCGCGCCGGCGGCTGGGCGACATGCGGTTGATCCTGGAGCGCCACGCAGCGCAAACCTGCGCGGTGATTGTCGAGCCGCTGGTGCAATGCTCCGGCGGCATGCGCATGCATTCGCCGCTGTACCTTGCCGGCCTGCGTGCCGTCTGCGACGAATTCGAAGTGCACCTGATCGCCGATGAGATCGCGGTCGGCTTCGGCCGCACCGGCACGCTGTTCGCATGCGAGCAGGCTCAGGTCCGGCCGGATTTCCTCTGCCTGTCGAAAGGGCTCACCGGCGGCGCGCTGGCGCTGTCGGCAGTGCTGACCACCGAAGACGTCTACGCGGCCTTTCTCGGTGACTATGCCGCCAACAACGCCTTCCTCCACTCGCACACCTTCAGCGGCAACCCCATCGCCTGCGCGGCGGCACTGGCGGCGCTGGCGATCTTCCGCGACGAGCCGGTGCTGGAGCGTAACCGGGCACTGGCGGCGCGCCTGGCGGAACGGATCGAACCGCTGCGTGGCCACCCGCACGTCAGCGGCGTGCGCCAGACCGGCTTGATTGCCGCGATGGACCTGATAGCCGACAAGGCCACGCGCACGCCCTGGCCCGGCGCCGAGCGGCGCGGCCTGCGCTTCTACCGCCACGCGCTGGAGCACGGCATGCTGCTGCGCCCGCTTGGCGACACCGTGTACTTCCTGCCGCCGTACTGCATCGACGCGAACGACATCGACGCCATGGTCGACGCCGCCGCCGCCGGCATCGACCACGCCACGGCCGATTGAGCGTGCGCGGTGCCTCAGCCGCGCAGGTGGCGGCCGAAAAACCCCAGCGTGCGCTGCAGTGCGAGCGCCGAGCTCTCCGGCTCGTAACTCTCGCGCAGCTCGCAGTTGAAGCCGTGGCCGGCCTGCGGGTAGCTGAAGATCTCCGCCTCCGGCAGTTCCCGGCGATGGCGCTCGATCGCCTCAGGAGGAATGGACTTGTCGCGCTCGCCAAAGTGGAACATCAGCGGCGCGCGGGCAGGTTCGCCAAGGAACTTGACGTTGCGCGAGCCGTAGTAGCTCACCGCCGGCAGGCCCAGCCGCGCTCCGGCGACGAACGCGACGGTGCCGCCCCAGCAATAACCGACCACACCGATGCGGCCCGCGGATGCGATGGCCTCGGCGGCGCTGGCCACATCGGTCACCGCGCGCTCGACCCCGACCTCGGCGGCCAGGTCGCGGCCGCGCGCAGTCCCCTGGGGGTCGTAGGCCAGCTCGACGTCGCTCTCCAAGTGATCGAAGAATGCCGGCGCGATGGCGGTGTAGCCCTCGGCGGCAAAGCCGTCGGCAACCGAGCGAATATGCGCATTGACACCGAAAATCTCCTGCACCACGACAATGCCGCCGGCGGGCTCGCCTGCCGGCTCGGCGACGTAGGCGCCGATGCACTGCGTACCTGCGGTCGGGATGGTGATCGACTTGCCCATGGTCTGCTCCATTCGCTTGATGGTGTCACGTCCAGCGGTCGGAGACGCGCCAAGTATCCTGCGGAACCTTTCATGCTGGCCGCCCTGCGTCAACGCGGCCGTCGAGCAAGCGGACATCAATCTCGCTTCTCCAGCTTACGGCACATCTCTCGGTTCCGGGCCATGCGAGACCCAGCGTCAACGGAAAAAAAGTTGCTTATGCGACTGATGATGCCAGTCCTCGTAAAGAAACACATTCCGTGATAACTGATCAATCTGCCATCGTGCGAACAGACAAGCGACTCACCGGGAGCCAACTCAATCAACAGGTTCTGCGTGTCGTCAGCTCGCGAGGTTGTCGTTGGCGTCCCAGGTGAGCGCCCGATCGGTGAGATCGCTCCCGTCGACGCTGTAGCGGGTCGTGTCGATCAGGTCGCGGCTGTTCGGGGTGCGGCTCAGGGTGACGCCGTTGCCATACGTGAGGTCGCCCGTCGATGGCGAGCGTCTCGTCGGTCAGCAAGACAAACGCCTCAAAACAAATGCCTCCGTCCCCTTTTCCGCGGATGGTGTCTGGATCGGGTCGTGCCTGGTCGCAAGCTGCGGCGGAAACTGCGAGCAGCCCGGGGACGACCCGGCGCGCGCGCGACGTCGCCGGGCGCCAGTCGTTACTTCGACCTCACGCGGCAGGAGGATTCCGCCGGGCAAGTCGATGACCGCACCTGACCGCCCTCAAGTTCCCGCAGATCTTCGCGCAGCTCGACACCACCTGACGCCCATGGGCAGCCAGGCTGGTAACGGCTACCTGGGATTGATCAGAGAGTCTCTGGGTTGCTGCCAAACGGTTCGAGGTCCGATTCGTGGACATCGATGGATGCACCATCTTCAAATTCGATCGTATAGACGTTGCCTGGCTGCGATAATTCATAGACAGCGAGCGGAGCCGCACTTCAAAAGTGAATCCACCGGCCAATGGCAGCCAAAAACTTTTCATCTGGAAGTTCCTTTCTCGAGCACCCATATTCTCCAGATACTTACAAGCGAACCACCAAATGTTAATAGCGCCAAGACCATTCCTGTGGAGGAAAGTGCGTTGGCTGTGAAGCATAATTGGCCAATAGCGACGCCAATCAGCAGAACGGCCGCAGCCGTAAAGAGGAAGATTTTTCGGCTCGTGGCGTTCGTTAGGTCACGATACGCCACGGAAGAGAAAGCAATTGGTATCACCACACCCCATGCATAAGGTGGCACGGCAGGTATCGCAAGAAGCCCACCAAAGCTGCTCGTACAAAGCCAAATTGTGGATACCAGTCGATCCATTACCGCGAATACCTCCTGTAGGCCGAAGGCGGCCAGCGCTTATGTTCAGAATGTCGGACTGTCGGCGGCGTCCACATCAGATCCTTGCTTTCTTTTTCGGATTCCGGCACAGCCGCCCCAATGACGGTCGTGGCTTGGGTGGCCTGCTGCAGCTTTCTGACCGATTCTGTTGCCTTGATGCTCCCCTTTGCTGTTGCTTTTAGCAGCGACAGCCCACCAAGCGTTTCAATGTTGATGAAACGCTCCATGGTCGGCTCAAGGAGAAAGCCGGTCACAGCCGCCGCTTCGTCCACTGCGCCAGCCACAACTGCGACCGGCGGCACATCAACGGCTGTGGCGATTGCTACTGCAGTTGCACTGACCGATATGATGTCGGCAACATGCGCGGCTTCTTTAGCGCTTGGTCCATTCTGATATTTCGCAAGACTCGCCCCACTGGCGTGCGCCAATATGACATCGCTTGCGACGCCACGGGGCACGGCTTCCCACCCCGTGTCCATTTTGACGAGCACGCATGACGGGCAGCCATCGAGCTTGTGGATGTCCTCCACGCTCTGCCGTCCATACGGATCGGTGTAGCGCGCGGGGTTGTCGTTGGCGTAAGCATACCGGTTGAGCCCGCTCGGGCTGGTGGGGTCAAGCGGGGCCGGGTCGACGCTGAGAAAGCGCGAGAAGCGCATGTAGCGCGCGCCGAGGTAGAGAAAGCCCGTGGCGGGGTCGCCAGCGGCGCCAGTGTAGCTCGGGATCTCACCCTGGCCCTCGGCGTCCACGGGGCGACCATAGCTGAGAAAGTCGGGGCTGCGCGTGATGTTGCCGGCGCTGTCGAGTTCGAACAGCGGCGTGTTCTGGTAGTCGGGCAGGATGTAGGTGGCTGCGCCGCCCGTGATCCGGGCCACCGGCACGGCGCCGAGGCTGACGAAGTCGGTGACCACGCCGTTGTCGATG
>DASSBG010000018.1:0-11703 GCA_035699085.1 Rhodanobacteraceae bacterium | reverse complement strand
CCCGAATCCCGAATCCCGAATCCCGAATCCCGAATCCCGAATCCCGAATCCCGAATCCCGAATCCCGAATCCCGAATCCCGAATCCCGAATCCCGAATCCCGAATCCCGGGTCCCGAATCGCGAGTCCCGGGGTCCCGGGTCCCGAGTCCCGGCTCCTCTACGGTGCGCCCTGCTTCTCGGCGTCGATGCCGCGACGGCGCAGCTCCAGCGCGATCGGCTTGATCACGTCGATGTCGGCCTGGATGCGGGCACGCTGGTAATAGTCGAGGTCCGGCTCCTTGAGCAGGTCCTGCAACTGGTTCAGGGCATCGGTGGCGCGGCCGGACAGGAAGGCGGCATCGGCATATGCGCGGCTGGCGCGCACGCGCTGGCCCGATACGGCGCAGGCGTGGCCGTAGACGCGATAGAGCGTCGGCTCGTCCACCTCGTTGTCGAGCAAGGGTTTGAGGATATCGGCCGCCTTTTTCGCGTCCGCCGGCGTGCCGCTGGCGAGCAGCGCGTTGGCGTAGGCCTCAGCCACGGCGTGGCTTTCCGGCTGTCCCTCGAGCTGCGCCGCGTAACGCCGCAGCGATGCGGCGCGGTCGCCTGCGATCAGCTCGGCATCGGCCATCGCCAGCTGCAGCGCCAGCATGTTCGGCCGCTTGGCCAGCAGCGGTGCCAGCATCTTTTTCGCTTCGGCGCCGCGGGTGGCGCGGGTCAATGCCAGCGCGTAGCCGTAGCGGTTGGACGGCGTGTCGAAGCCCGGGTCGTGCTCGAGGTTGGCGGCGTAGTAGCGCACGACATCCCGGTTGGTGCCGGTGAGCACGCGCACCCGCTCCCGCATCAGGAGGTAGAGGCTGTACGGGTCTTTCGCGTGTGGTGCAGCGGCGTGCGCGGCCTGCGCAAGCACATCGCTGCCGGGCTTGAGGTAGGGCAGGGGCGCCATCGTTGTCGCCCAGTCGGCGCCGGCACCGGGCGTGCCTTGCGGCTGGCTGGCCATGCGCTGCTCAAGCGCATGCGCGCGGGCCTTGGCGTCGCTGATGCGGTGGCTGGTGACCGGGTGGGTCTGCAGCAACTCCGGTGCCTGGCGGCCGCCGCTGCCCGGGCGCAGCAGCTGCTCCATGCGGCCGAAGAAGCCGGCCATGGCGTCGGGGTCGAAGCCGGCCTCGGCCAGAAGGGCGATGCCGACGTGGTCGGCCTCGGCCTCGTCCTGGCGGGTGAAGGTGATCATGTGCTGCTGCAGCGCGCCCAGGGTGCCCATCATCACGGCGGCGCCGGCGTTCGCGCCGCTGCTGCCGCCCTGGCTCGACGCCGCCAGCGCGCCGAGCATGCCCAGCAGCATCAGCGGCGTGGCTTTCCTCGCCGCCTCGGTGGAGCGCAGCAGGTGGTGCTGGGTGACGTGCGAAATCTCGTGCGCCAGCACCGCCGCCAGCTCGTCCTCGCTGCGCGTTGCCCGGAACAGGCCGGCATTGACGGCGATATAGCCGCCGGGCGCGGCGAAGGCGTTGATCTCGTCGGAGTTGACGACGAAGAAGGTGAACTGCTGGCCCTTGTCGATGTGCGCGTGCGCCACCAACTCGTAGCCCAGATGGTTGAGGTACTGCGAGGTGAGCGGGTCGTCCAGCACCATGTCCAGCGCGCGCATCTGGTGCAGCATGCTGGCGCCGATCTGCCGGTCTTCGGCGGGGCTGCGAACGGTGCCGGCCGAGCTGCCGAGATCCGGCAGGCGCGGTCCGTCCTGGGCGCTGGCGGCGACGCACAGGCCGGCGGTCATCAGGAACACGAGCAGCCGCAATGGCATGGGGAATGGGCGAATCCGTGCGATTGATCAGCTTAGGTTAGCCTAGCGCAGGCAAAGTTCCGTTGTCCGCCGCCTGCGCGTCGGGCCGGCTGCTTGTCGCGCGGCGAGAACGTTTGTTAGGTTTGTTACGCAAGGCTATGAGTTGCCAATAAAATGACTGACATCGACATGTACACCACGGCCGTATGCGGCTACTGCAACGCGGCCAAGAACCTGCTCAAGGCGCGCGGCCTGGAGTGGCGGGAAATCCGCGTTGACAGCGATGCCTCGCAGCGCGACGCGATGCTCAAGCGCAGCGGCGGCGCGCGCACCGTGCCGCAGATCTTCGTCAACGGCCACCACGTCGGCGGCTACACCGAGCTGGCGCAGGCCGACCGCAGCGGCAAGCTGGCCGAGCTGCTGGAGGCGGCCCCGCCACCCAGCCCGTAGCGCTGCGCGCGGCTACCGCGGCCGCCGATTTTTGATTGCCGCGAACAGGAATCGCGCGTCGGGAGGCCCGCGCAAGCTTGGCGGAGCGGTGGGTTGGCGGTGAGCGAAGCGAACCCCAACACGCGCAAGCTCGCGCTCGCGCCGTCAACAGCGACCCAGCAAATGCACGCGCGGCTTGAGTCAAAGCCGAGTGCTTGAAGCTCGTGACGTGCGACGCTGCCTTGAAGGCGCGCGAGCACCTGCGTGGCATGGCGGGGCATCGGGCCTGTCTGCGCCCGCGCACTCGACGACGAAACGGCGGTCGGGCTTTTACGTCCCGATTCCCCGCAGCTCAGCGCGGGCGGATCAGGGCGACCGGGCGGCCATCGATGGTGTGGCCGTCGAGCCGGTCGAAGCCGACGTGGGCGAAGGTCACGACGATCGCGCCGCTGGCATCGCGCAGTACGCAGCGCTGCGCCGGTGCGGTCTCGTCATTGGCGGCGTGCAGGCAATCGAGCGCGTAGTCGCCGCTGGCGTCGGCCAGCCGCATGTGGCCGGCGTCGGTGGCGTCGCTGCGTGTCCAGACCAGCGTGTCGGGCAGCGCGAGCTGACCGTCCGGCGCCGCGCTGGCGGCGACCAGCCAGCTGCCCAGCCACGACTGCTGCTGCGGCAGCGGCGAGAACGGCACGCGGGCGATGTCCATGGCCACCAGGTCGATCCCGCCGCCGACATCGCTGCGGCTGAGCCAGGCGCGTGCACTGGTGTCGGAGCTGAAGGCGAGGTCGATGCTCATGCTCGGCTGCGCCTGCGGCGCCGTCTGGCTCTCGGCGAAGGGCGAACTGCCGCGATCCATGCGCAACAGCTCCACATGCGCCACGCTGCCGTGCAGCTGCCCGGTGCCGAAGTACCAGACGGGCGCGCCGCTGGCGTCGTCGTAGCTCATCAGGCTGACGCCGAGCGCGTCCTGCTGCAGCTCGATGCCGAGCACGCTGCCGTTGCTGCTGCGGGTGTCGACGGGCCACCAGAAGCCCGCGTCCGGATGGCTTGGCGTGTCGCGGCCGCCAAGCAGGCGGAAGCCGACAAGCTGCGCCTTGGCGTCCGGCGTGGCGGCAGCGTAGATGTGCAGCGGCTGCAGGCGGTCCTTCGGCGGCACCGGCGAAAACGGCAGCGGCGCGGGCAGGGTGAGGCTGAAGGCGTGGCTCTCGGGGCCGCACAGGCCGTTGGCGCTGCCGAGCAGCACATCGTTGCCGCTGCGGCCGCTGACCACCGGCGTGCAGGCATTGGGCCAGGTGCCGGTGATTGTCGTGCCGTCGGCGCCAGTGCGGCTGGCGTCGATCTGCACGTCGGCGGCGGCCGCGCTTGCGGCAGCAGCCAGCAACGCCAACGCGCCAGTGGCTGTCCAGGTGAGCCATCGGTTCATGCGTTCATTGTACCGTGTGGCGCGTCTGTCCGATAATGGGCGCTTTTCCTCAGGAGCAAGCCCGCCATGAAGCGCACCCTGGCCGTGATCCGCGGCGACGGCATCGGCCCCGAGATCATGGGCGCCACCTTGCGCGTGCTGGACGCGCTGGACGCCGGGCTCGACTACGAGTTCGTCGAGGCCGGCATGGCCGCGCACGAGCGCGTGGGCGAGCTGCTGCCGCAGGCGACGCTGGAGGCCATCGAGCGCCATGGCGTGGCCATCAAGGGCCCGTTGACCACGCCGATCGGCGGCGGCTACACGTCGCTCAACGTGCAGCTGCGGCGCCATTTCGACCTCTACGCCAACGTGCGCCCGGCGCTGAGCTTTCCCGGCACCCGCGCGCACTACGAGAACATCGACATCATCACCGTGCGCGAGAACACCGAGGGCGCCTACCTGGCGGAGGGCCAGACGCTGTCCGCTGACGGCGACACCGCGCAATCGATCGTCCGCAACACCCGGCGTGGTGCCACCCGCATCGTGCGTTACGCCTTCGAGCTGGCGAAGCGCAAGGGCCGGCGCAAGGTCACGGCCGTGCACAAGGCCAACATCCTGAAGACGAGCTCGGGCCTGTTCCTGGACGTGGCGCGCGAGGTGGCGGCGGACTATCCGCGCATCGAGTTCAACGAGATGATCGTCGACAATACCTGCATGCAGCTGGTGATGGACCCGCAGCAGTTCGACGTGATCGTCACCACCAACCTGTTCGGCGACATCCTGTCCGATCTCTGTGCGGGGCTGGTCGGTGGCCTGGGCCTGGCGCCGGGTTCCAACATCGGTGCCGGCGTGGCGCTGTTCGAGGCGGTGCATGGTTCGGCGCCGGACATTGCCGGCAAGGGCGTCGCCAACCCGTGCGCGCTGCTGCTGGCGGCGGCCGACATGCTCGACCACATCGAGCGCGTCGAGCAGGGCCAGCGCGTGCGCAAGGCCATCCGCGAGACGCTGGCCGCCGGCGACCGCGTCACGCCCGACCTGGGCGGCACGGGCAGCACGCAGAGCATCGCCGACGCAATCGTCGAGCGCCTGTGAGGCGCCAGGCGCAAAAGCCTTGACGCCGAACAGGCAAAAGCATTTTTGATCCGCGCTTTATCCGCGTCTCATCCGATGTACAACCGTTCCTGATACTTTCCCGGTTCCCGGCCCGCCGGTCCCCATCACTGCGCCGCAGGCGCCACGCCGTTAACCGCTGCGTCGGGCCCATTTGATAAGGTAAGACGTGGACGCGCAGGCGCGCGCCGAGGCCGATCATGAACACCGACGTCGACATCGGAACCGGTCGGGCGCTTCCGGCGCTGGCTGATCGTTACGCTGCGGTGCGGCGCGCCACGGTCGAGCTGACGGCGGGCATGACCGCCGAGGACATGGTCGTGCAATCGATGCCGGCGGCCAGCCCGGCCAAGTGGCATCTTGCCCACACCACCTGGTTCTTCGAACGCTTCGTGCTGGGCCACTGCCTGCCGGGCCACCAGCCGTATGACGAGCATTTCGACTACCTGTTCAACTCCTACTACCTGAGCGTCGGCACGATGCACCCGCGCGCCGAGCGCGGCCTGCTGACGCGGCCGTCGGTGGATGAGGTGCTGGCCTGGCGCGCGCACGTCGATGGGCAGATGGCCGGGTTGCTCGCGGCGGGTGGCGACGAGCCGGCGCTGCGTGCGCGGATCGAACTCGGGCTGGCGCACGAGCAGCAACACCAGGAGTTGCTGCTCACCGATATCAAGCATGCGCTGTCGCGCAACCCGCTGCTGCCGGCGCTGCGTCCCGGCGTGCAGCCCGGTGCATCGCTCGACCTGCCGCAGGGCTTTGTGGCCGGCGCCAGCGGCGCGGTCGAGATCGGCGCCGGCGACGGCGGCTTCGCCTTCGACAACGAGCGCCCGCGCCATCGCGTCTGGCTGCAGCCGCACGCCCTGGCCGTGCGACCGGTGAGCAACGCCGACTATCGCCAGTTCATCGACGACGGCGGCTACGACGAGCCGGCGCTGTGGCTCTCGGACGGCTGGGACGCGGTGCAGCGCGAGCAGTGGCGGCACCCGCTGTACTGGGCCGACGACCTGCAGTCGGAGTTCACACTGGCCGGCGAAGCACCGATCGACCCGCAGGCGCCGGTCTGCCACGTCGGCTGGTTCGAGGCCGACGCCTTCGCCCGCTGGGCCGGCGCCCGGTTGCCGCGCGAGGACGAGTGGGAGGCGCTGGCGGCGGTGCATGACAGCGCGCGCGGAAACTTTGCCGACAACGGGCCATGGCAGCCAAGGGCCGCGCAGGCCGCCGCCGACGGCGCGCCGGTGCAGCTGTTCGGCGATGTCTGGGAATGGACCGCCAGCGCCTACGCGCCGTATCCCGGCTTTCGCCCGCTGGAGGGCTCGCTCGGCGAGTACAACGGCAAGTTCATGCACGGCCAGCAGGTGTTGCGCGGCGGCTCCTGCGCGACGCCCGCCGGCCACGTTCGCGCCAGCTACCGCAACTTCTTCCACGCCACCGACCGCTGGCAGTTCAGCGGCATTCGCCTGGCGCGCGACGCATGAACGCCGCCTGCCAGCGCGGCGCCGCGCGCGATGCCATGCTCGAGGACGTCTGCGCAGGGCTGTCGCTCTCGCCGAAGGCGCTGTCGCCCAAGTACTTCTACGACGCCGAGGGTTCGCGGCTGTTCGAGCGCATCTGCCAGCAGCCGGAGTACTACCTGACGCGCATCGAGCTGGCCCTGATGCGCGAGCAGGTCACCTCGATGGCGGCGGCACTGGGCCCCGAGGTGGCGCTGGTCGAGTACGGCAGCGGCAGCGGCATCAAGACACGCCTGCTGCTGGAGCACCTGGAGGAGCCGGTGGCGTATGTGCCGGTGGAGATTTCGCGCAGCGCGCTGGACGCCAGCGTCGCCGAACTGCGCGCACGTTTCCCGCGCATCGAGATGCTGCCGGTCTGCGCCGATTTCACCCGGTCGCTGGCGCTGCCGCAGCCGCGCCGCGCGCAACGCCGCAACGTGATCTATTTCCCCGGCTCGACCATCGGCAACTTCGACCGGCCGGACGCCCTGGCGTTGCTGGTGAACATGCGCGAGGAGATCGGCGCCGGCGGCGCGGCGCTGGTCGGCGTCGACCTGGTCAAGGACCCGGCGGTACTGACGGCGGCATACAACGACGCTGCCGGCGTCACGGCGCATTTCACCTTGAACATGCTGGCGCGCTTCAACCGCGAGCTGGAGGCGGATTTCGACATGGATGCCTTCGCCCATCGTGCCGTCTACAACGCCGCGGCGGAGCGCATCGAGACATCCATCGTCAGCCTGAAGGCGCAGACGGTGCACGTCGGCGGCCGAGCCTTCGACTTCGCCGAGGGCGAGGCGATGGCGGTGGAGCTGAGTTGCAAGTACTCGCTGGAATCCTTCGCCGCCCTGGCCGCGCGCGCCGGACTGCGCGTCGAACGCGTCTGGACCGACCCGGGCCGCTGGTTCAGCGTGCAGTGCCTCGTCCCCGCCTGAAAACCGTAAAACCGGGGTCAGAGTGCACTTCTTCGGCACGATATGGAGAGTGCGGACGCACCGGTAGGCAAAAGTGCACTCTGACCCCGGTTTTCGTCGGCGTCAGCCGCCGAGGGCAGCGAGGAGTTGCTCGGCGGCGCGCAGGCGGTCGGCGATTTGCGGCAGGTCCATCCGGACGCGCAGCTTGTCCTGGCCGTCGAGCTGGTAGACGCGCGGCTGCGTCTGGATCAGGCCAATGATGGTGGCGGGCTCGACCGCCGGCTGCTGGTTGAACTTCACCCTGCCGCCTTCCGGTTCAAGCTCCAGCCTGAGTATTCCAAGCGGCGTGGCGCGAACCTTCAGCGCGGCGATGGCGAACAGCGTGCGCGCGGCCTCCGGCAGCAGGCCGAAGCGGTCGATCATCTCCACCTGCAGCTCGCGCAGCGCCTCGTCGTCGCGCGCCGCAGCGATGCGCTTGTACAGCGTGAGCCGCGTGTGCACGTCGGCCAGGTAATCCGACGGGATCAGCGCCGGCGCGTGCAGCTCGATCTCGGCCTCGTGGTCGCTGGTGAGGTCGAAGTCCGGCAGCTTGCCGCTCTTCAGCGCACGCACCGCGCGGTTGAGCAGCTCGGTGTAGAGGCCGAAGCCGACCTCCTGGATTTGCCCGGATTGCTCCTCGCCCAGCAGCTCGCCGGCGCCGCGGATTTCCAGGTCATGGGTGGCCAGCGTGAAACCTGCACCCAGCTCGTCCAGTGCCGCCAGCGCCTGCAGGCGCTTGTGCGCGTCGGCGCTCATGGCCTTGCGGTCGGGCACGATCAGGTAGGCGTAGGCGCGGTGGTGTGAGCGGCCGACGCGCCCGCGCAGCTGGTGCAACTGCGCCAGGCCGAAGCGGTCGGCGCGATTGATGATGATGGTGTTGGCGGTCGGGATGTCGATACCCGACTCGATGATCGTGGTGCAGACCAGCACGTTGTAGCGCTGGCGGTGAAAATCGAGCATCACCTGCTCCAGCTCGCGCTCCGGCATCTGGCCATGGCCGATGCGGATGCGCGCCTCGGGCACCAGCGCCTGCAGCTCGTCGGCGGTGCGGGCGATGGAGTCGACCTGGTTGTGCAGGAAGTACACCTGGCCGCCGCGCTGCAGTTCGCGCTGGAAGGCCTCGCGGATCATCGCCGGGTCGTATTGCGCGATCAGCGTCTTCACCGCCACGCGGTGGGCGGGCGGCGTGGCGATGATGCTGAGGTCGCGCATGCCCGACATCGCCATGTTCAGCGTGCGCGGGATCGGCGTCGCGGTCAGCGTCAGCATGTCGACTTCGGCGCGCAGCTGCTTGAGGCGCTCCTTGTGGCGCACGCCGAAGCGCTGCTCCTCGTCGACCACCACCAGGCCGAGGTCCTTGAAGCGCACGTCCTTCTGCAGCAGCCGGTGGGTGCCGACGACGACGTCGATGCGGCCGCTGGCCAGCTTCTCCAGCGCGTCGGCCATGTCCTTCTTCGAGCGGAATCGCGACAACACCTCGACCCGCAGCGGCCACTCGGCGAAGCGGTCGGCGAAGTTCTGGTAGTGCTGCTGCGCCAGCAGCGTGGTCGGCACCAGCACGGCGACCTGCTTGCCGGCGGTGGCGACGGCAAAGGCGGCGCGCAGCGCGACCTCGGTCTTGCCGAAGCCGACGTCGCCGCAGACCACGCGATCCATCGGCTTGTTGCTGGCAATGTCGGCCAGCACCGCGTCGATGGCCTGGCGCTGGTCCGGCGTCTCCTCGAAGGGAAAGCCGGCGGCGAATGCCTCCATCATCACGGGGTCGACCGGCAAGGCGTGGCCCTGCCGTGCGGCGCGCTGCGCGTGGATGGCCAGCAGCTCCGCAGCCACATCGCGGACCTTCTCGGCGGCCTTGCGCTTGGCCCGCTCCCAGGCGTCGCCGCCCAGCGAATGCAGCGGCGCCAGCTCGGGGCTGCTGGCGGTGTAGCGGCTGACCAGCGCCAGCTGCGCCACCGGCACGTAGAGGCGCGCCTGCTTGGCGTACTCGATATCGAGGAACTCGGCCGGCGTGCCGCCGACGTCGAGCGTGGCCAGCCCGCGGTAGCGGCCGACGCCGTGGTCGACGTGGACGATCGGCGCGCCGTCGTCGAGCTCGCCGAGGTCGCGGATGATGGCTTCCGGATCCTGCGTCGCGCCGCGCCGCTGGCGCTGCTCGCGGCGCACGCGCTCGCCGAGCAACTCGTGCTCGGTCAGCACCGTCAGCGGCGGTTTGGCCAAGGCGAAACCGCGCTCCAGCGGCGCGACGGCCAGCATCGGCGGCTGCGTGCGCAGGTCGGCCGGCGGGGTGCCGGCGACCTCGGCGGCGAAACCGGCCCAGTCGCCCGGCCGTGTCGGCACGCCGGCGGCGGTGAGGCGCTCGGCCAGCGCCTCGCGCCGGCCGGCGCTGTCGGCGGTGACCAGCACGGCGCCGCGGCGCGTGTCGAGGAATGCCTGCAATGCCTGCGCCGGCTGCGCGGCGCGCGGGTTCAGCGCCAGCATCGGCGCCTCGCTCGCCCCAAGATCGGCGGCGTGGGCGTGCTCGGCGACAATCTCCACCAGCAGCCGCGTCTTCAGTTGCTGGCGCAGGCGGTCGGGCGGCAGGTACAGGTCCTCCGGCGGAAGGATCGGCCGCTCGATGTCGTGTGCGCGTTGCTCGTGGCGCTGTCCGGTCTGGCTCCAGAAGCTGTCGGCGCAGTCCAGTGCCTCGCGTGCCAGCACGAACAGCGCGTCCTCGCCGAGGTAGTCGAACAGCGTCTCGGTGGCGTCGAAGAACAGCGGCAGGTAGTACTCGATGCCGCCCGGCGTGACGCCTTGCTTCATGTCCTGGTACAGCGTGCAGCGGCGCAGGTCGATCGGGAAGCGTTCGCGCAGGCGGTCGCGGAAGCACGCGGCCGCCTCGTCGCTGAGCGGAAACTCGCGCGCCGGCAGCAGCCGTACCGATTCGACCTTGTCCTGCGAGCGCTGGGTTTCCGGATCGAAGCTGCGGATCGAATCCACTTCATCGTCGAACAGCTCGATGCGATACGGCTCGGCCGTGCCCATCGGGAAAACGTCGAGCAGGGCGCCGCGCACGGCGAAGTCACCGGGCTCGGCCACCTGGGGCACGTGACGGTAACCGGAGGCCTCAAGCCGGCGCTGTTCGGCGGCCAGGTCGAACTTCTGGCCCTTGGACAGCACCAGTCCGGAACCGGTGATGTGCGAGCGCGGCGCGATCCGCTGCATCAGCGTGGCGATCGGCACCACCAGCACGCCGCGCTTCACGCCGGGCAACTGGTACAAGGTGGCGATGCGCTGCGAGACGATCTCCGGGTGCGGGCTGAACACGTCGTAGGGCAGCGTTTCCCAGTCCGGGAAATGCAGCACCGGCAGGCCGCCTGCGAAAATCTTCAGCTCGGCTTCCAGCGCCTGCGCGCGCTGGGTGTCGCGGGTCACCGCGACCAGCAGACCTTCGTGCGAACGTGCCGCCTCGGCGATCAGCAGCGCCCGGCCGGAGCCGTGTGGGGGCGTCCAGTAGCGGCGTTGCTTCGGGGTGGTCGGCAGGGGCGGGTGCTTGATCGGGCTGGTCATGGGGGCGCGTGTGCAGGGCGCCGCCTGAAGTGCCGCGCCGGGGAAAGCGGGCAAGTGTAACGCGATGTGGCTGGGCACCCTTCTCTCGCAACGTTAGGGGGCGACCTGGGCAGAGTGCCTGAACTCCCTCACCTGCGGAGCAGGGGGAGGGACCGGGCGTGGAGTGCCTTGCTCCCTTCCCTGCATGCAGGGGATGGCTGGGGAGGGGTGACGCTCCATCAGAGCTTCAGCGTGATCTGCGCCGTGCCCGGTTCGTCCGGCATCATCCGCTGGGTGAAGCCCAGCTCGCGGCACAGTTGCAGCATCGGCCGGTTTTCCAGCAGCACGTAGCCCCACAGTTCGGCGAGGCCGCGGCGGCGGCAGTCGTCGACCAGCCGCTGCATCAGCAGGGCGCCGAGGCCGCGGCGGCTCCAGTCCTGCTCCACCAGCACCGAGAATTCGGCGTTGTCGGTGGCTTCATCGACATAGATCCGGCCCACGCCGCGCATCTCGGCAGGCTGCACCGACTCGTCCATCAGCACGTAGGCGGTTTCGAGCGCGGGATCGATGCGGCACAGACGCTGCGCCATCGGCGCGGGCAGCTCGGACATCGCGTGCAGGAAGCGGCGGCGGATATCTTCCGGCGACAGCCGGGTGAAGCAGCGCTGCATCGCCGCGACGTCGCCCGCTTCGATCGCGCGCAGCATCAGCTCGCGGCCATCCTGGGTATGCACCTGCTCGCCCTGCGGCGCGGGCGCCACCTGCGGGCGCGCGAAACGCTTGCTGCTGCGCGGCGGCAACGAGGCGAAGCGGGAGGGGGCGGCGAAGTCGATGGCAGGGATCATGGCAGTTCCATACTTTTGCGTATTGTGTGCAACGCAACATGAATTTGCAATGACGGAGTCGAGATCAGGCATGGCGACAAACGGCGCATCGGGAGACATGGCCGTATTGCCATGTTGCAGCACAGAATACGAACCGTGCCGGAGACAGCGGCCGCAGCAGGCCGCACAATGCGATCCCGATCCCCTTGGAGC
>DASSBG010000017.1:0-89200 GCA_035699085.1 Rhodanobacteraceae bacterium | reverse complement strand
GCAGTACCGGCGATGGTTGCCGGCGATCCTCGCCGCCGCGCGCGCAGCCTTGTGGTTTCGCGGGGATGGAAAATCGGGAATGGGAGGACCAACAGCGTCGGGGCGCGGCTGACGGCCGACGTGCAGGCAGCGCGTGTTGGGGGTCCGCTTCGTTCACCGCCAACCCAAGGCGCCGCTGTGCGGCGCAGCGATGCAGGGCGGGTTTTCAACCCGCCGCCACGGGCGGAAATCGCCAACAACATGGCGGGTTGAAACCCACCCTACGGCATTTGGCAGGTGCGCCGTCGTGCTCAGGGTGCGGGTGCCCTGCCCGGTTCCTGGTCCCCGGTCTCCGGTCCCCGTCGCTCGGCGCAGCCCCAGCCACCGAGGTGGCGCAGCGCCAGCGTGGCCAGCGCCTCGACATGGCCGGGGCTGGCGTTGAGCGCAGGGATGTAGCGCAGTTCGCGGCCACCGGCGGCGCGGAAGTCGGCGTCGGCGCGCAGGGCGATTTCCTCCAGCGTCTCCAGGCAGTCCACAGCGAATCCGGGGCAGAGCACGTCGAGACGGCCAACCCCTTCCCGCCCCAGCTGCTTCACCGTGACGTCGGTGTAGGGCTGCAGCCAGGGCTCGCGGCCGACCCGCGACTGGAACGACACCAGCAGCTCGCCCTCGCCGAGCCCGAGCCGATGGCGCAGCGCCCCGGCCGTGGCCCGGCATTGCGCCGCGTACGGGTCGCCGAGCTCGACGTAGCGCTGCGGGATGCCGTGGAAACTGAGCAGCAGCCGATCGCCGCGGCCCTGCTGCTGCCAGTGTGCGCGCACGCTGGCGGCCAGCGCGTCCAGGTAACCGGCGTCGTCGTGGTAGTCATTGACCAGGCGCAGCTCCGGCGGCCAGCGCATGGCCTTGAGCGCGTCGGCGGCGGTGTCGATGGCGGCGCCGGTGGAGGTGGCCGAATACTGCGGGAACAGCGGCAGCAGCAGCACGCGGCGCACGCCCTCGCCGTGCAGCCTCGCCAGTGTCGCCGCCACGGCAGGCTCGCCGTAGGTCATCGCCAGCGCCACCTGCGGCGCCGGCGCACAGCGGCTCGCCAAGGCCTCGCCCAGTGCCGCCGCCAGCCGCTCGCTGTAGACGCGCAGCGGCGAGCCCTCGGGCAGCCAGATGCTGGCGTAGGCGCGGGCCGAACGGCGCGGCCGGATGCGCAGGATCAGGCCGTGCAGCACCAGCTTCCACCACCAGCGCGGCCGCAGGTCGATCACCCGCGGGTCGCCGAGGAACTGCGCCAGGTAAGGCCTCAGTGCCGCCGCCGTCGGCGCCACCGGCGTGCCGAGGTTGACCAGCAGGACCGCGACCTTGCCGGCCTCGCTCACGGGAGCACCACGCGAGGGCGTGGCTGCGCCGGGTGCGGACCACCGGGACAGGTCGTGTGCCTGAATGTGAACCGAGAGGCCAAGACGTGCTCGCGACAGGAGATTCGATGTTAAACTGGCGCTAACCCGCACGCGTATCCGTGGCGCAGCGCGGGACAATAATAACGGGACCGCCCAATGCGTGTTGTTCTCAGCCTGGCCATCGTGCTGGCGTCGTTGGCGCCGCTGCGCGCGCACGCGCAAAGCCTCCAGGGGCCCGTCTACGCGGTCGACTACGACCAGCTCTACAGCGTCGACCTTGGTACCCGCACGGCCACACTGATCGGCGCTGCCGGCAGCAACGGCCCGCAGACCATCGCCGATCTCAGTGGCCTGACCAGCGCCCCCGACGGCACGCTCTACGCGGCCTCCGACACCATCAAGGGCCTGGTACGCATCAATGCGGCCACCGGCGACGCCACCGTCATCGGCAACTTCGGCATCACGTCGGCGCAGACCGGCATGGCCAGCGACGCGCCGCTGGACTTCGGCATGACCTTCGGCTGCGATGGCCAGCTGTGGCTGTCGTCGGCCACCGCCGACATGCTCTGGACGGTCAATCCCGCCACCGGCACCAGCACCCTGGTGGGTGCGCTGGGCCACGCGATCAGCGGCCTCACCATGCTGGACGGCGAGCTGTACGGCACGGGCACCGGCGACGACCCAGGCCTCTACCACATCGACACCGCCAGCGGCGCCGCCAGCCTTGTCGGCTCCTTCGGGAGCACCGTTCCGTTTGCCGCATCCACCTCGCCCGGCGTGGACGCGCTGGGCCGGCTGCTGGCCGCAATCAACTACGTGCCGCCGCCGCCCGGCGTGGACACCACGTCGGACTGGAGCGATCTGGCCAGCATCGACCCCGCCACCGGCGCCGCGACCATCCTGGGGCCGATCACCGGCCCGGATTCGCTGCGCGGCATCGGCATCCGCGGCATCAGCTTTGGCCCCGCCGACTGCACGGCAGCGGTCAACCCGCCGCCGGGCGGTGAACCGACCAGCGGGCCAACCACCGTGCCCGCCGGGGGCACACTGTCGCGGCTGCTCGAGCTGCTGGGGCTGCTGGCGCTGGCCGGCCTGGCCCTGGTGCGCGGCCGCGGCCGCTGAGCGCGCCATGACCGATCGCCGCCGGCAGGCTGCGCGCCACCCGGCAGGCGCGGCAATCGCCCCGCCCGACCCCTTGCGCCACACACCGAGGTTGCCATGATCTTCGCTCGCCGCGCCGTCGCGGCGCTTGTCCTCGTCGTTGCGACCGTACTGGCAAGCGCCCCGGCGCTGGCCGGCGACAGCGATACGCCGCTGGGCCGGGTGACCGAAGCCAGCCAGGTGCTGCAGCAGATGATGCAGGCGCCGGACAACGCGATGCCGCGCAACATGCTGCGCAATGCCTACGCCATCGCCATCCTGCCGAACGTGATCAAGGCCGGCCTGGTGGTCGCCGCGCGTCGCGGCCACGGCGTGATCGCGATCAAGAAGGACGGCGTCTGGTCCAACCCGGCCTTCATCACCGTCACCGGCGGCAGCATCGGCCTGCAAGCGGGCGTGTCGTCCACTGACGTGCTGCTGATCTTCCGTTCGCAGCGCGGCGTGGATTCGATCATTTACGGCAAATTCACGCTCGGCACCGACCTGTCGGTGGCCGCCGGACCGGTCGGGCGCAGCGCGCAGGCCTCGACCGACGCGCAGTTGCACGCGGAGATCTATGCCTATTCCCGCAGCCGCGGGTTGTTTGCGGGGCTGTCGTTCCAGGGCGCGGTGCTGCGCATGGACGATGCCGCCAACGCCGCCATCTACGGCACCGGCGTCACCCCCAAACGCATATTTGCCGGCGATGTCGGCCCCGTGCCCGCGGCCGTCGTCACCTTTCGCGACGCGCTTGAGGAGTACACTGCGCAGTAACAGGCAGAACCGCGTGGCCGCGCCCGGCGCGACCGCGTTTGCTGCGCAAGAACACGAGGTTTGACATGGGTCTGGACAGTATTTGGCACTGGATCATCCTGCTGGTCATCGTGCTGGCGGTATTCGGTGCCGGCAAGCTGACGCGGATGGGTCCCGATCTCGGCAATGCCGTGCGCGGCTTCAAGAAGGCGCTGCAAGGCGGCGACGAGGCCGAGGAGGCCAAGGACGCCGCCGCCCGGTCGACGGCCGCCAACAGCGCGCCGCCGGCCGCCGACGCCGGCAACGGGGCAGCGCGCGACGCGGGCGAGCCGAAGTAGCGGCGGGCGGTTGGCCGCATGATCGAGTTCAGCCTCGGCAAACTGCTGCTGCTGGCGCTGATCGCGCTGCTGGTGCTGGGCCCGGAGAAACTGCCGGGCGCGGCCCGCACCGCGGGTGCGTTGCTGCGCCGCGTGCGCCGCAGCTGGGACAGCGTGCGCGCCGAAGTCGAGCGCGAGCTGGAACTGGAGGAGATCCGCCGCGCCGCGCACGCGGCCGCGGCGCGCGCCGAGGCGGCCGAGGCGCAAGTCCGCGCCGGCGCCGACAGCGCGCGCGGCACCCTGGCCGAAGTCACCGCGCTGCCGCCGACCGGGCGCCCGGCGCGGCAGGACCCGCAGGACGGCGACGCGCCGGCAGAACGCAATGGCCACGCCTGAATCACCCGAGGACGGCGGTCTCGGGCAGGGCCTGTTCTCGCACCTGATCGAACTGCGCTCGCGCCTGCTCAAGGCGGTGCTGACGGTGCTGGCGGTGCTGCTTGCGCTGATCCCGTTCGCCAACAACCTGTACACCGAGCTGGCCGCGCCGCTGGTCGCGCGGCTGCCGGTGGGCGGGCAGCTGATCGCCACGCAGGTCACCAGCCCCTTCATCACCCCGCTGAAGCTGGCGCTGTACACGGCGCTGTTCGTCAGCATGCCGATGATCGTCTACCAGCTGTGGGCCTTCGTCAGCCCCGGCTTGTACCGCCACGAAAAGCGCCTGGCGCGGCCGCTGCTGCTGGCCTCGATGGGGCTGTTCTATCTCGGCTGCGCCTTCGCCTATTTCCTGGTGCTGCCGGCGGCGTTCCGTTTCCTCACCTCGGTGACGCCGCAGGGCGTGGCGATGATGACGGACATCACCCACTACCTCAACTTCGTGGTGCTGATCTTCTTCGCCTTCGGCCTGTGCTTCGAGGTGCCGGTGATTGTGGTGGTGCTGGCCGCGGTCGGCATCCTGCCGCTGGAACGGCTGCGCAGCGGCCGGCGCTACGCACTGGTCGGCGCCTTCGCCATATCGGCAGTGGTGACGCCGCCTGATGTCGCCTCGATGATCATGCTGGCGGTGCCGATGTACCTGCTCTACGAACTCGGCATCATCGCCGTGCGAATCCTCATCCGGCCGCGGGAAGCCGCCGCCCCGCACGAAACCTGACCGCGCCGCGGCACGGCAACCGCGCCACCGCACGTCGCGCGGCCGAGCCCAGGGAACCTCGGCGTCGCGCCGCCCGGCGCTTTCAACCCATTCCCGATTCCCCATTCCCTATTCCCGGCCCCCAGCCAGCCATGGCCGCGGGTCGACCGCCTGGCCCTTGTGCCGCAGGCCGAAGTACACGCCGGTGCCGGCGCTGCCGCGGCCGCTGGTCGCGATGACCGTGCCGGCGTCGACCCAGTCGCCGACGTCGCGGCGCAGCGTTTCGTTGTCGCCGTAAAGGCTCAGCCAGCCGTCACCGTGGTCGATGATCAGCAGCATGCCGTAGCCACGCAGCCAGTTGGCGTACACCACGCGGCCATGGGCGACCGCGCGTACCTCGCTGCCGGGCCTCGCGGCGATCAGCACGCCGGCATGGTGCGGGTGCAACGCGCCGTGCGCCGGCCACGGCAGCTTGCCGCGCAACCCGGCGAAGGGCACCTCGCCCGGTAGTTGCCGCGGCAGGTCGGCGAACACATCGCGCAAGCGCCGCAACAGGGCTTCGAGCTCCTGCTGGTCGCGCTTCAGGCGCTCAAGCCGCGTGCCCTGCGTGCGCAGCGCCGCGTCGGCGCGGGCCAGTGCGCGGCGTTGCTGCTCGCGTTGCCCCTGCAGGGATGCCAGCCGCGCCTGCTGCTGCTGCAAGGCTTCGGCCAGCGCAGCCTGGCGCGCGTCGATGTCTGCGCGCAGCGACTTCAAGCGCTTGAGGTCCGCCAGCAGCCCGCGAATGCGCTGCACGCGATCGCGCTGGAAGTAGCGCGAGTAGGCCAGCGCACGATCGACTTGTGCCAGCGCCCGCGCGCCGCTGGCGCAGCTGGGCGTGGTCGCGTCGCCACGCGGTGGTTCGCCGGCCGCCGAGGTGGCCGGAGCCGGGCAGCGATCCAGCGCCTCCAGCAGCATCGGCAGTTCGCTGCCACGGCCGAGTGCGTACGCCGCGCGCAGCAACTCGCCCAACGCCTGGCGCTGGCGGTGCAGCCGGTCCTGCACCGCCGCCATCTGCGCCTTCAATTCATCGAGCTTCGCCTGCTGCGCGGTGACCGCGTCACGCGCGGCGGCCGACGCCTCCGCGGCCTGCGACAGCGCCTGCGCCTGGCGCGCCAGCCTGGCGTCCAGGGCATCGCGCGCAGCGTGCGTCCGCTGGCGCTGGGCCACCAGCGCCTTGATCTGCGCGCGCACCGCCTCGAGCTTGCGTCTGGCCTGCGCCTGCTGATCGGTCTGCGTCTGCGCCGCGGCTGCAACGGCGGCGGGCGTGGCCGCGACCAGCGCCGGCAGCAGCAGCGCCGCCGCCAGCCATGCCGCCCGCCGGCGACGCATCGGCGTCAGTCCGCCAGCCGCACCAGGCTGCGGCCCTGCATCTGCGGCGGCGCCGGCAAGCCCATCAACGCCAGTACCGTGGGCGCGATGTCGGACAGCGCGCCATGCTCCAGCGACGCCGGCCGGCCAACGTAAACCAGCGGCACCGGGCCGACGGTGTGCTGGGTGTGCGGCTCGCCTTTGGCGTCGCGCATCTGCTCGAGGTTGCCGTGGTCGGCGGTGACCAGCAGCTCGCCGCCGGCGGCACGGACCGCGTCGACGATCCTGCCCAGCGCCGCGTCGATCGCTTGCGCTGCCTCGATGCCCGGCCCCAACTTGCCGCAGTGGCCGACCATGTCGGCGTTGGCGAGGTTGCAGACGATGAAATCGAACTCGCCCGAACCGATCGCCTCCACCAGCTTTGCCGTCACCTCCGGCGCGCTCATCTGCGGCTGCAGGTCATAGGTCGCCACCTTCGGGCTTGGCACGAGGATGCGCCGCTCGCCCTCGAACGGCTGCTCGCGGCCGCCGGAGAAAAAGAAGGTCACGTGCGCATACTTCTCGGTCTCGGCGATGCGCAGCTGGGTCAGACCCTGCTTTGCCAGGTAGTCCCCGAGGGTGTTGTCGAGCGTCTGCGGCGGGTAGCCGATGGCGGTGACCGGCAGGCCCTTCTCGTATTGCGTCAGGGTGACGAAGGCCGACAGCTGCGGCACCCGCTCACGCTCGAAGCCATCGAAGTCGGCGTCGACGAAGGCATGGCTGAGCTGGCGCGCGCGGTCGGCGCGGAAGTTCATGAACACGACCGCGTCGCCATCGACGATGCCGTGGGCGCCGCCGATCACGCTGGGCGTGACGAACTCGTCGCCCTCGTCGCGCGCGTAGGCGGCGTCGAGCGCGGCCAGTGCGTCGTCGTAGTGGTACTGCGAGCGAGCCAGCGCGATGGCCTGCCAGGCACGCTGCACGCGGTCCCAGCGCTTGTCGCGATCCATCGCGTAAAAGCGTCCACTGATGCTGGCGATGCGCGCGTCCGGCAGTTCGGAGCATTCGCGCTGCAGCGCCTCCAGCGACGGCCGCGCGCTGCGCGGCGGCGTGTCGCGGCCATCGAGGAAGGCGTGCACGGCGAGGTGTGCGACCTTTCGCCTCCGCGCCAGCTCCAGCAGCGCGAAGATGTGCTGCTCGCTGCTGTGCACGCCGCCGGGGCTGAGCAGCCCGAAGACATGCAGCGTGCCGCCAGCCTCGTTCACCGCGTCGCAAGCGCCGGTCAGCGCCGGGTTGTCGAAAAACGCGCCGTCGGCAATGGCCTTGTCGATGCGCGTCAGCTCCTGGTAGACCACGCGGCCGGCGCCGATGTTCATGTGGCCAACCTCCGAGTTGCCCATCTGCCCGGCGGGCAGGCCGACATGCTCGCCGTGCGTGTCGACCAGGGTGTGCGGGCACTCGGCCAGCAGCCGCCGCCAGTTGGGCAGCTCGGCCTGCGCCATGGCGTTGTCTTCGCGCTCGTCGCGATGGCCCCAACCGTCAAGGATCAGCAACAGCATCGGTTTGGGTCGGCTCATGGGCGGCGGCTCCGGCCAGCGGCAAAACGCCATGGTAGCGCGAGCGCTGGCGCGCCGGCCGGTGTCGCGGCGGCGCCGTTGGCGGCAGGTTGTGGTGGAGGCGTTATGCTCGCGCTCATTCTCGCCACCCGAGTGCAGTGAATTGTCTGCCAGCCTGCCCGAACCCGACGCCGACGAACGCGCGCACAGCCAGCGGCTGGTGGCGGCGCTGCAGGCGGAGATCGCGGCGCAGGGGCCGATCCCGTTTTCGCGCTACATGGAGCGCTGCCTGTACGCGCCGGGGCTTGGCTACTACAGCGCCGGGCGCAGCAAATTTGGCGCGAGCGGCGATTTCGTCACGGCACCCGAGCTGGGCACGCTGTTCGCCGAGTGCGTGGTGCAGGCGCTGCTGCCGACGCTGCGCGAGTTGGGCGGCGGCGCGGAGATCGTCGAGCTCGGCGGTGGCAGCGGCGCATTCGCCGAAGCGGCGCTGAAGCGGCTCGACACGCTCGGCACGCTGCCGAAGCGCTACGGCATCCTCGAGCCCAGTGCGGACCTGCAGCAACGCCAGCAGCAGCGGCTGGTGGCCAACCTGACGCCCGCGCTGCTGGCCCGCGTGCACTGGCTGCAGCGGCCACCGGAGGACGACTGGCAGGGCGTGCTGTTTGCCAACGAGGTGATCGACGCGCTGCCGGCGACGCGCTTCACCAAACGCGGCGGCGAGGTGTTCGAGGAACACGTGGCGCTGGCCGACGGCACGCTGCAACGCCGCGACTTGCCGGCCGACGCGCTGGTCGGCGCTGCCGTCCGCCACCTCGAACGCGACCTCGGCACCGAGTTTGCCGACGGCTACCGCTCCGAGCTGCTGCCGCAGCTGCCGTACTGGATGCAGGCGGTGGCCGGCAGCCTCAGCCGCGGCTTGCTCCTGTTTGTGGATTACGGTTATCCCCGCCATGAATATTATCTGCCGGAGCGCACCGACGGCACCTTGATCGCCCATTACCGCCACCGCGCCCACGGCGACGCGATGCACCTGCCGGGCCTGCAGGATCTGAGCACCTCCGTCGACTTCACGGCACTGGCCGAGGCCGGCAACCAGGCCGGCTTCGCTGTGGCCGCGTATGTGCCGCAGGCGGCGTTCCTGATCGCAGCCGGGCTGGAGCCGGCGTTCCAGCGCACGCACGAAGCGGCGGCCGACGAGGCCGAACGCTACGCGCTGGCCCAGCAGGTCAAGCGGCTGACGCTGCCGGGGCAGATGGGTGAGCGCTTCCAAGCCATGCTGCTGGTGCGCGACCTGCCGCCGCAGGCGCTGGACGCCGCGGTGCTGGGCGTCGACCAGAGCCGGCGGCTGTAGCGGACCGCCGGCTTGGGTGCGCTGGTCCACATCCTGCTGTCGCCGCTGTTCGTCGGGATCGCGCTGGGCGTCGTGCTGGCACTGGCCTGGCGCCACCTGCCGCTGCTGCTGCGCTGGCTGGGTTGCGTGCTGCTGCTGGCCTGTTACGTGTTCTGCACCCCGCTGGGCGCCGATCCGCTGTTGCACTTCGTGGCGGCGCCGGTGGAGCGGCCCTGCCCGCCACCGGCACCGCGGGCGGTGGTGGTGCTGGCGGGTGGCGCCGACGCGCTGGCCCGCGCCGGCAACTACGGCGCCCTGAACCAGGCAAGCCTGCGGCGCGCCATTGGCGGCGTGGCGCTCTGGCGCCGCCAGCCGGCCGGTACGCCGCTGGCGCTCAGCGGCGGCGCGCCGGCAAGCAACGTGTCGGAAGCCAGCCTGATGGCGGAGCTGGCGCGCGACCTCGGCGTGCCGGACGCAGCCATTCGCACCGAGACCACCTCGTCGAGCACCTGGCAAAACGCGCAGCACCTGGCCGCGCTGCAACCGCCGTTGCCACGCCGTGTCTGGCTGGTGACGTCGGCGGTGCACATGCCGCGCGCGCTGTACGCGATGCGCAAGGCCGGCTTCCGGCCCTGCGCCGCGCCGGTCGACATCCGCTACCAACGGCCGCACCGCTGGACCGACCTGCTGCCCAGCGCCGGCGCCATCGGCAAGACCAATGCCGCGCTGCACGAGCTGGCCGGCCTGGCCTGGTATCGGGTGAGCCGGTAGACGCGTGAGACGACGGGCGAGGTGAGTGGCTTGCGGCGAGCGGTGAGCGGCAAGAGCCCGGCGAAGCGGCTCTGCCGATTCCCCATTCCCCATTCCCCATCCCCTGCACGACAGCAATCGCGCTGACACGCGGCCGCGCAGTCAGGCGGCGCCTGCGTCTTCCGATCCGCGCCCGTCATCCGGGTCCCCGGTCCCGGGTCCCGGGTCCCGGTGCGGGACTCGTGGCAGCGCGGCAATGGCGGCGACCTGGGCACGACGCATGGCCTCGCCGACCGCGGGGCCGGCAAGGCCGCGCTCGACGAACGGCGCGGCGTTGATGGCCGCGGCGGCGGCACGCGCGGCCTGCAGGTATTCTGCCTGCGGATAGGCGTCGTCGGCGTGGCCGGTACGGCCGCGCTTGTCGGCCTGGCAGGCCAGCAGGAAGCGCGCCAGGCGCTCGGGCCGGCGCAGTGCATCCAGCGACTGCAGCAGCTTCAGCACCGTCGCCGGCTTCAGCTCCAGTGCGCGGTGCGCGTTGAGGTGTTCGCGGCAGACCAGCTCGGCCAGTGCCGCGTGCTCGGTGGGCACCCGCAGGCGCGCACACAAGGCACGCAGCGGCTTGACACCGCGGGCCTCGTGGCCGATGTGGCGCGGCAAGATGTCGTCCGGGGTCAGCGCCTTGCCGAGGTCGTGGGTCAGCGCGCCGAAGCCGACCAGGTCGTCGCCCGGCGCCAGCCGCGCGGCCTGGTCAAGTACCAGCTCAAGGTGAGCCCCGGTGTCGACTTCAGGGTGATGCTTGGCCGTCTGCGGCACGCCGTAAAGCGCGTCCACCTCGGGAAACAGCACCGCCAGCGCGCCGCAGTCGCGCAGCACGCGGATGAAGGCAGAGGGCTGCGGCTCGCCCAGCGCCTTGCGCGTTTCGGCCCAGACCCGCTCGGCCACCAGCGCGTCGACCTCGCCCTCGGCGACCATGCGGCGCAGCAAATCCATGGTCTCGTCGGCAACGCGGAAGCCCAGCGGCGCGTAGCGCGCGGCGAAACGCGCCACCCGCAGCAGCCGCACCGGATCCTCGGCAAAGGCCGGCGAAACGTGACGCAGCAACCGCGCCTCGAGATCGCGCGCACCGCCGTGCGGGTCGACCAGCTGGCCGTCGTCGCCTTCGGCGATGGCGTTGATGGTCAGGTCGCGGCGCTGCAGGTCCTGCTCCAGGGTCACCTCGGCGCCAGTGTCGAAGGCGAAGCCGTGGTAGCCGCGGCCGGTCTTGCGCTCGCTGCGCGCCAGCGCGTACTCCTCGCCCGTCTTCGGGTGGAGGAACACCGGGAAATCCTTGCCCACCGACTTGAAGCCGCGCTCCAGCATCGCCTGCGGCGTGGCGCCGACGACCACGTAGTCGCGGTCGACCACCGGCCGTCCCAGCAGGCGATCGCGCACCGCACCGCCGACCAGGTAGGTACGCATCAGTGGCTGCCTGCCGGCGCCGGCACGGCGCTCGAGCGGGCCGCCGCCGGCGCGGCCACGGTCGCGGGCACCGGCACGATGACCGCGCCGTCTGCGGGTGCCTTCGGCGGCGCCGGGCAGCGCACCGGCTTGCGCGGGCTGTCGGCATCCGGCGCCACGTAGGGCTGGCCCACCGGCGGCATGCGCGCGCCCAGCGGCAGCGCGCGGCCGTGCAGGCGCCAGTCGTAGACCACCGAGAAGGCCATCACCCGGCGCACGTATTCGCGCGTCTCCTTGTAGGGAATGGTGGCGACGAACACGTCGGGCGCCAGCGCGCCGCGCGCCTCCAGCCAGTCGGCCACCGGATTGGGCCCGGCGTTGTAGGCGGCGCTGGCCAGCCAGGGTGCACCGTCGTAGCGCGACGCCATGGCGCCGAGGTAGCGGGTGCCGAGCGGAATGTTGACGTCCGGGTCGTACAGGTCGGCGCCGCCGCTGTAGGGCAGATGGTTTCGGCGGGCGACATGGCGGGCAGTCGAGGGCAGCAGCTGCATCAGGCCGCGGGCGTCGGCGCCGGAATGCGCGTCGGGCATCCAGGCACTTTCGGCGCGGATGATCGCGTAGGCCCAGGCCGGGTCGATGCCGGCCGCCTTCGAGGCCTTCAGTACCTGGCTCTTGCGCGCCAGCGGGAAGCGCCACTGGTAGAGGTGCTTGCCGCTGCCGCTGGCGAACTCGAGGATGGCGCGGTCCCACCAGCCGCGCTGGTAGGCCAGGTTGGCCGCGAGGGTGCGCTGCGCGTCGTCGAGGTTGGCCTCCGCCCGGTTCCATTCGCGCCGCGCCGGGGTCAGCAGGTGCAGCGCGTAGAACTCGAAGGCCCGCTGCAGGCCGGGCCGGGCCAGCAGCGCCTGCTCGGCGCCGGCGTCGCCATCGATGGTGGAGGGGCAAAGGGTGTAGGGCGCATCGATCCAGTCGGCGGCGAGAAAGCCGTAATAGTCGGCCTCGTCCGCGAGTGCGGCGAACAGCGCGTGCGCTTGCTGCTTGTGGCCCAGTTGCTGCAAGGTACGTGCGCGCCAGTAGCGCCAGGTCTCATCCTGCTGCTGCTCCTTCGGCATGGCGTCGAGCGCAGCCTTGACCTGGTGCCAGTCACCCTCGGCCAGGGCCACGCGCACGCGCCATTCCCGGGTGGCCCCGTTTTGCGCGGCGGCCGGCAGCTGGGTCAGCCGCTCCAGCGCGTGGTCGGTGAAGTTGGTCGAGCGGTACAACGCGATGTCGGCCTCGATGGCGTGGCGCTGGCTGGCACTGAAGTTGAAATGTTTGCGCAGGCGCTGCCACTCGCCGTCGGCCCGCTTCGAGTCGCGGCGTGCCTCCCGCCGCAGCGCCAGCGCCGCGGCTGCGCGCGCGCGCGGCGTGTCGCGCCAGTGGCGGGCCTCGCGCAAGGCTCGGCTCGGCGAGCGCCGCGCCAGCGCCAGCCGCCGCGCCTCGGCCGCCTGCGATTTCGGCAGCCAACGCGCCAGGCGGTCAATGGTGCGGGCAGGGCCATGCTCGGCGACATGCTCGATTCGCTGCCAGATGCGGGTCCGGGTGAGCAGGCCCTTGGCATGGGCGTGGTCGAGCACCGGCGTGCACTCGGGCGGCAGCGAGGTCTGCTGCCACAGCGAGGCGAGGTCGCGGTTGAAATCGAGCTTGCCGCCGGTCGCCAGGCGCCCGCGCAGCGCGTCGCAGGCCAGCGCGTCGCCCAGCCCTGGCCGGTAAAGGGCCTTGAACCCATCCCAGTCGCCGCGCCGCACCAGTTCGTTGAGGTAGGCACGGCGCAGGCGTTCGGCGGGAATGGTGTCCGGATACAACGCCAGCCAGGCTTTTACCTCCGGCGTCTTCAGGCTGCGGATGTCGTGCTCCAGCGCCGCGGCCTCGATGTACGGGTAGAGCGGGTAGTCCTCCAGGCCCTTGGCCAGCGCGTGCCACTGGCTGCCGCCCAGCTTGGCCGCGGCCCAGGCCGCGAGGAACTGCGTGCGCTGCGCGTTGAGGTCGGGTGGCTCCGCACGGGCCGGCAGCACGGGCAGCGCAAGCGCGACAATGGCCAACGCGACGGCGGCGCGGCGCGACCACGAACGGGGGCGGAGCAGGCACAGCAGCATGATGCGGGCAGGTACGTGGGCGGAAACGCGTGCCAGTGTAAGCGAAGCAGGTTCGCCACCCTGAATGCGACAGACAGGTGTCGTTGGGGATCCCGGCAGCCACATCGCGGTCACCGCCGCGCTGCGGCCTCTAGGCGTTGCGCAGCATCGGCCGCAGCTCAAGGCCGGCTGGCAGTTGCAGCTCCGCCGCCAGCGGCAGGTGGTCGGAGAAGGCGTCCGGCAGCGGCCAGCTGTGCACCACCTCGATGTCACCGGAGACCAGGATGTGGTCAATGGCGCGGCGCGGCTGCCAGCTGGGAAAGGTCGGCAGCGCCGAGCTCGGCGGCCGCAGGCTGGTGTGCTTGAACAGATCGCGCAGCTCCATGCTGCCGGCCTCGCAGTTGAGATCGCCCATCAGCACGGCGTGCGGGTGCTCGCTCAGCAGGTCGGCGATGAAGCGCAACTGGCGCAGGCGGGCCTGCGGACCCAGCGACAGATGCGCCACCACCACCACCAGCGCATTGCGGCCCTCGCCGAAGCGCGCTAGCAGGGCGCCGCGACCGGGGATGCGGCCGGGCAGCGGATAGTCGAACACGGCGCTGGGCTCGAGCCGCGAGATCAGGCCGTTGGACGAGGCCGCCATGCGCGCCACCCGCCGGTTCGGCTGGTGGCTCCAAAACGGCATGTCGGCCGCCTCGGCCAGATATTCCGTCTGGTTGAGGAAACCGGAACGCAGGCTGCCGGCGTCGGCCTCCTGCAGCCCGACCACGTCGAAACCCCCGATCAACTGCGCCAAACGATCGAGGTTGGCGAGCTTGTCGCGGTGCGGCAGCAGCTGGGTCCAGCTGCGGGTGAAATACTCGTGGTAATGATCGACGCTGGCGCCGGCGAGGATGTTGCAGCTCAGCACCCGCAGCCGGCGGTCGTCGCCGGCCGCCGGCTGCGCATGGTCATTGGCGGGTTGCGCTTGCATGGCGGCTGCAGCACCGGCCGCGGGGCCGGCGCCCTTGCTGCATCAGGCCTTGCCGCGCTCGGCCAGCTCCTTCTTCACCAGCCAGTCGATCAATTCCACCATCTGCGGGTAGCCGCCGGCCGATTGGCCGGTCACGCGGTACTTGCCGTCGATGATGATGGTCGGCGTGCCGTCGACGCCGCAGGCGCGCTCCCATTCGACGCCCTTGGTCACCGCCGTCTGCACCATGAACGACTCGGCTGTGCTGAGGAAGGCCTGCGGGTCGACACCGTAGTTGCCGTAGAACTGCGCAAGGTCCTGCAGGCTGCTGATCGGACGATGGTCGCGATGCAACGCGTCGAACAGCGCCTGGTGGGTCTCATCCAGCAGGTTCAGCGCCTTGGCCACGTAAAAGGCCTTGGCGAACGGCAGCCAGGATTGATGGAACACCGCCGGACGGTAGTCCATGATCGCGCCGTCGGGCAGGCTGGCCTTGATCTTCTGCGCCCAGGGTTGGAAGTGCGCGCAATGCGGGCAGGCGTAGGAGAACACCTCGGTGACTTCCACCTTGTCGGTGTGGCCGGTGGGCTGCGCCGGCGAGATCACGAAGTAGTTCTTGCCGGCCGTCCACTGCGGCTGCGCCTGGGCGGCGCCGCTGTCCTTGGCGGCGCAGGCGCTGACCAGCAGCGCGCCGGCCAACATCGCGACGACAAACCTGATCTTCATCCGAGTCTCCTCTGGTGGCAAAGGGACGCACCCGCACGGGTCCGCCGGCACGCGCCGTTGGACAAGTATGGCACCGGATGGTTCGGAAAAAAGGCGCCACCCGGCGCCCGCGGCGCGCTTACTGGCCCGCCTTCAGCTCGGCCACTTCCTTCGCCACCAGGTAATGCACCAGTTCCACCGTCTGGCCAAAACCGCCGGCGCTGGCGACGTCGAGCCGGTACTTGCCGTTGACCACGATGGTCGGCGTGCCGGTGACGCCGAAGCCCTTGATGCGCTCGTTGCCGCGCTTGATCGCGGCGTTGACACCGAAGGAGTTGGCGGTGGCCGTGAACACATCCGGCTTGACGCCGTAGCCTGCGTAGAACTTTGCAAGATCGGCCAGCGTCGGGCTGATCGGCGAGATGGTCTGCTTCTCGAACACCGCCTTGAACAGCGCGTCGTGGGCCTCGTGTGCCACGCCCAGCGCCCTGGCCGCGTAATAGCCGCGCGCGAAGGTGGCCCAGGCGCTGTGGCCGAGGGCGGCCGGCAGCGTGTGGAAGACCGCCTGGGGCGGCAGCGCCTCGCGGATCTTGTCGGCGAACGGCACGAAGTCCTTGCAGTGCGGGCAGCCGTAGGAGAACACCTCGACCACTTCGACCTTGTCGGGGTCCGGCGTCGGCTGGGCCGGCTCCAGCACCGTGTAATTCTTGCCAGCCACCCACTTTTGCGGCGCGGCGGCCAGCGCGTGGCCGGCAAACAGCAGCAGCGTCGCGGCGCAAAGGCTTCGCATCAACATGGTGTGGTCCTCAAATGCAGGTGTGCGTCGGCGCGCCGTGTCAGGGCGAGCCGGGAGCCGCCGGGATCGCCGGCGTCGAGGCGCTGGCCGTGCCGCTGGGCGCGGTTTCCGGCGTCGCCGTGTGCAGGCCTTCGATGTAGCTGGAGACCGCGGCGATGTCGTGGGTGGTCAGTCGCTTGGCGATGGTCGGCATGATCCGGGCATGTGCGTCCTTGCCCCAGACGTCGCCGTTCTTCCAGGCGGTCAGCACCGCCTGGACGTAATCGGCGTGCTGGCCGGCGAGGTGCGGGTACGGTGCGCCGGGATTGCCGGAACCGTCGGGCCCGTGGCAGGACATGCAGGCGGGAATCTCGCGCTCGGGATCACCGCCGCGGAACAGCGATTGCCCGGCGTCCACCAGCGCCTCGTCGGCCACGCCGGGCACGATCTTCTGCTGGCTGAAATAGGCGGCGATGTCGCGCATGTCCTGCGGGCTCAGCGGCGCGGCGAAGCCCGCCATGATCGGGCTGGCGCGCTCGCCGCTCTTGAACTTGGCCAGTTGCCCGGCGATGTAGTGCGCGTTTTGAGAGGCCAGCTTGGGGTACTGCGGGCTGGTCGAGTTGCCATCAACGCCATGGCAGGCGCCGCAGACGGCCGCCTTGGTCTGGCCGGCCTCGGGATCGCCGGATGCCAGCGCGGCGTCGACCATGGCCGGGGCCATGCTGCTGGCGGCGCCGGCGGCACTCGCCGCACTCGCGGTATTGGCGGCACTTGCCGCATTCGCCGGCGCGGCGGTGCTGGCCGTCGCCATCGAGCCCGACGCGCTGGCCGGCGTCGCGGGCGCGGCTTGCGACCCGGTATGCGCCAACGCGGCACCGGCAGCCAGCACGGCGGCGAAGGCTATGGCAGGTCGAAAGCTCATACACTGGGTCTCCCGCGACGAATCATCCACCGGCAGGCAAATGCAGGCCGGAAACTCGGGGATTATCCCTGCCGCACCGCACGTGGTCAAACATGAACCCGTTTCAAGCCGCAAGCTTCCTGCTCGCCGCACATGAGCTCAAGCAGCTGCCGGAGGACGCCGGCAGCGAGATCGTATTCGCCGGCCGCTCCAACGCCGGCAAGTCCAGCGCGCTCAATGCGCTGGCCGGCGCCAGAAAGCTGGCGCGCATCTCGCGCACGCCGGGCCGCACCCAGCAGCTGGTGGTGTTCACGCTCGACGAGTCGCGGCGGCTGGTCGATCTGCCCGGCTATGGTTACGCCAAGGTGCCGGTGGAGTTGCGCCAGCACTGGCAGCCGCTGATCGAGGCCTACCTGCGCCAGCGCCGCAGCCTGCGCGCGCTGGTGCTGATCATGGACATTCGCCACCCGCTGCGCGAATACGACCGGCAGCTGCTGGGCTTTTGCGCCTCGCTGGGCCTGCCATGCCACTGCCTGCTGACCAAGGCCGACAAGCTCTCGCGTGGCGCCGCCAGCAGCACCCTGCAGGCGGTGGAGCGCGAGCTGCGCGACGCCGGCTGGCCGGCCAGCGCGCAGTTGTTCTCGGCGCTCAAGGGCACCGGCGTCGACTCGGCGCGCGAGCGGCTGGCGGCGCTGCTCGCCCCCGCGACCGGCGAGGCGTAGGGTTCACGGAAAACCGGGGTCAAAACCGGGGTCAGAGTGCACTTTTCACTACCGTCGCGGTGAATGGCCGGTTTGCGCCGAAAAGTGCACTCTGACCCCGGTTTTGACCCCGGTTTTGGCCCCGGTTTGTCAGAAGTCGTAGACCAGGTTGGTGGTCAGCAGCGTGTCGGTGTGCTTGCTGCCCAGCGCGATGGTGCTGTTGTGGCGGACCTGGTAGCTCAGCTTCAGCGCCAGCTTGGCGCTGATGTCGACGACGAAGCTGGCGTTGTTTTCGTAGTAGGTGTTGTCGCGGCCCGACTCGGTCAGGAACTTGTCCTGGATCGAGGCGGTGTCGGTGAGCTGGTGCTTGAAGTTCATCAGCCCGCGGACGATCATCTGGCCTTGGCTGGCCTGCGGCTGCGCGACCAGCACCGGCGGGTCACCAACGTAGGCCAGCGTGTCGACCGGCTGCACCCGCTTGTAGCCGGGGCCGAGTTCGAACGAGAGCTCGGTGTAGCGATCCTTGATCATGATGTAGCCATAACCGATGGAGGCCGCGGCCTGCCAGCGATAGGCGGCGAACTGGTCGCGCTCGTAGCGCAGCGCGCCGACGATGTAGCTGCGCAGGCTGAGCTTGTAGCCCATCGAGGCGCCCGACTCGATGCGGTCGGCGGTCGACTGGTAGGCCTGCGCGCTGACGGTTTGGCCGTCAACCACGGTGCTGACGTAGACGGTGCCCTTGTTGCGCAGGGCGCTGATGTAGAAGTCGTCCTTCCACATCGCGTTTTCCTTGCTGAAAGCGAGCTTGGCGTTGAGGCTTTCCGAGCGCGTGTTGCCACGACTGAGGGCGAAACCGAGCTCGCCGGTGCCTTGCCAGCCAGTGTCGGCGCTGGACACCACGGCGGCGCTGGCGGCCAGCGGCAGCAGCAGCGCGAGCGAGGACAGTACGGGGGCTATCAGGCGCATTGGCGAATCCTTGTGCGGCGGGAACGGGGGGTGCGCGGGCGAGGCCGGCCGGCGCGGCGGGCTCAGCGGCCGCGGCGCACTGCCGGCTGGCGCAGCGGCGCAGCGCCACAGCATAGCCAACGCAGGATGAACAGTCCTGCCATCGCCAGCAGCACCGCCAGCACCGCCGCCGGCACCGCGGTCGCCGGCACGCAAAGGCCGATGCCGACCAGCAGCACGGGCAGGATGTGGCCGGCCAGGAAGCCGGCCTGCCAGCGTCGGCCCGGCTCGCCGCCGGCCGCCACGCCGCCGCGCCGCCGCTCCAGCCACAGCGCCAGCACCGCCAGCATGGCCAGCCCGAGCAGCCAGCCACTGCGTCGGCCGGGATCGACGGCCAGCCCCTCGCCGCGAGCCCGCAGCGCCAGGAACAACCACAGCCAGAGTGCGCCCGCCTCGGCTGCGGCCGCCACTGCGGCCAGCACTGCCGGCTGCCCGGCCCGTGCATGCGTCCCCGCGGCGGCGGCGGTCAGCCGCGCCGAATGCAGCAGCGCCAGCAGCGCCAGCAACGCCAGCGCCAGCGCCGCCAGGCGCATCGACGGTTCGTCGTGCGCGCCATGCGCCAGTGCGGCCAATGGCACCAGCGGCAGGCAGGCCAGCAGCGCCAGCAGGGCCGCGCGCCCGCTGCCGCCGGCCCGGCTGCGCAGTGCCGGCCGCAGCAGCCCGCCAGCCAACAACAGCCAGCCGGCCAGCAGCAGCACCAGGCCGACCGCCAGCGGCACCAGCACCACGCTGCGGCCGGTCGGGTAGAAGCCAAGGTTCAGCGCCAGGCCGAGCCACAGCCACAGGCCGAGGCCGGCATCCGCCAGCAGCCGGCCGGCAACCAGCAGCGGCGACGGGCGCGACGGCGCGGACGCGCGGTCGGCGTCTACGGATGGAATGGCCACAGCCGCGGGATCAGCAGCATCGACAAGGTGCAGAACAGCAGGATCAGCGGTATCCCCACCTTCATGAAATCGGTGAAGCGGTAGCCGCCGGCGTAATAGACCATGGTGTTGGTCGGGTAGCCGACCGGCGTCGCGAACGAGGTGGCCGCGGCGAACGCCACCGCGACCACGAACGGCTGGGCGCTGACGTTGATGCTGTGCGCGACCGACACCGCGATGCCGACCATCAGCACCACCGAGGGGTTGTGGCCCATCAGCTCGGTCAGCAGCGCGGTCAGCAGGTAGACCATCAGCAGGGCCGCCAGCGGGCCATGGGTGCCGACCATGTCCATGCCGCCCTGCACCACCACGTCGGACAGCCCGGTGCGCTCGATCGCGATACCCAGCGGCAGGATCGCGCCAAGCAGGATGATGATCTTCCAGTCCATCGCCTGGTAAAGGTCCTTGCGCCCGTAGCAACCGGCCAAGGCCATCGCCACGGCGCCGCAGATCGCGGCCACCGGAATCGGCAGCCAGCGCAGCCCCGAGACCACGACCACCGCAGCGAGGATGGCCACCGCGGCGACGGCGCGGCGCGGCGTGCGGCTCTGGTCCTCGCGTTCGCTCAGTACCAGCAGGCGGTCGTCGCTGCGCATCTTCGGCATCGCGTCCTCGGCCACCAGCAGCAGCAGCACGTCGCCGACCTGCAGGCTGATGTCACGCAGTTTCTCGCGCAGGATGTGGCCGCGGCGGTGGATGGCGAGCGCGGTGGCATCGTAGCGCCAGTGAAAGTCGAGCTCGCCGATGCTGCGGCCCTCGACGCTGCTGGCCGGCGCCACCATCACCTCGGCAAGCACCCGCGGAGCACCCGATTCCGCGACGTAGCGGCTCTCGGACGCGTTGCCGAGCCCGGCGCGCTTGCGAAACTCGTCCAGCTTCTCCCACTCGCCACGCACCAGCAGCACGTCGTCGGCGTGCAGTGCCTGCGAGCGCGGTGACCACATGTGCTTGTCGCCACGCAACAGCTCCAGCGGGTAGACGCCCCAGGTTTCGCCCAGCCGTGCCTCGGCAATGCGCTTGCCGATCAACGGCGAATCGTCCTTGACGCGCAGTTCGGTGACGTACTTGCCGATGTCGACCTGCACCGGCATCTCGGCGTCCACCGCCTTGGGCAGCAACCAGCGGCCGACCACCATCAGGTAGATGATGCCGGCCACCGCCAGCACCGCGCCGAGCTGGGTGAACTCGAACACGCCGAAGCCGGGCATGCCGTGGCTGCGCGCGATCGAGTCGGTCAGCAGGTTGGACGAGGTGCCGATCAGCGTGCACACGCCGCCCATCTGCGCGGCGTAGGCCATCGGCATAAGCACCCGCGCCGGCGACATCCGCGAGCGCTGGCACACGCGCAGCGCGAAGGGCACGAAGATCGCGACCAGCGCGGTGTTCTTGATGAAGGCACCGAGCGGCGCGATCGTCAGCATCAGCGCCAGGGTCAGCAGCCATGGCTGGCGGATGCGCGACAGCAGGCGACTCAGCGGTTCCAGCGCGCCGGAACGCTCGATGCCGATGGACAAGGCGAACATCGCCGCCACCGTCACCGTCGCCTCGTTGCTGAAGCCCGAGAAGGCCTCGGCGGGCGTGACGATGCCAAGCACCATCAGCGCCGCCAGCACCAGCAGCGCCACCAGGTCGATGCGCAGCTTCTCGCTGGCGAACAGCGCCATCGCGCCGATGATGACGACGACGGTGGCCCAGGCTTGCCAGCTCACGCGGCGGGTTCCGTGCGCGAGGCCACGGCGGCGCATGCCCGCGTGCCGGCGGGGGCCGGCATCACCACCGGCGCTGCAATCTGCGGGCAGACAGTCTGGTGACGGCTACGTGGCATGGCTCGGAGGTCCCTCTGGGAGGCCGATGGTACCGGATCGAGGGGCGCCGGCGCTGCGCTATGCTGGCGCGATGGACCGCTACGAACGCATCCTTACCCTGCACCGCAGCCTCAAGCAGGCGCGCTTTCCGCTGCCGCTGAAGCGCCTGATGGACAACCTGGACTGCTCGCGCGCCACGCTTTACCGCGACATCGCCTTCCTGCGCGACGGGCTGGGTGCGCCGATCGAGAGCAGCGGTGGCGACGAGGCAGCGTTCGCCTACCACGCCGAACAGGGCGAATTGTTCGAGCTGCCCGGCCTCTGGCTCAACAGCGAGGAACTGGCGGCGCTGATGGCGCTGCACGAGCTGCTGGGCCGCTCGGACCCGGGCGTGCTCAGCGACACGCTGGCGCCGATCCGCAGCCGCATCGAGCAACTGCTCAGCGAGCAGAGCCACCAGCCGGTGCCGCCGCTGGAGCGCATCCGCGTGCTCAGCTCCGGCGCGCGGCGGATGGACCAGGCGGTGTTCCGCGCCGTGGCCGGCGCAGTGCTGGCGCGGCGCAAGCTGCGTTTCGAGTACCGCGCGCGCACCACCGACGCCGACAGCCGGCGCAGCGTCTCGCCGCAGCGCCTGACCCACTACCGCGACAACTGGTACCTGGACGCCTGGGACGACGACCGCGATGCATTGCGCAGCTTTGCGCTGGACCGCATGCGCCGCGTGCAGACGCTGGACGAGGTCGCCCGCGACGTCGGCCTCGACGAGCTCAACGCCACCCTGGCCTCCAGCTACGGCATCTTTGCCGGCGAGCCAAAGGCCTGGGCGACCATCCGCTTCTCGCCACACGCCTCGCGCTGGGTCGCCGACGAGCACTGGCACTCGCGCCAGAAGGGCCGCTGGCTGGACGACGGCCACTACGAACTCACCGTGCCCTACTCCAACTCGCGCGAATTGCTGATGGACGTGATGAAGTACGGCCCGGACGCGGAGGTCGTCTCGCCGGTGTCGCTGCGCGAGGAAATGAAGATCCTGCTGCAACTGGCGATCGGCGCCTACGACTCGTGATCGCGCCGTCCGCCGCCGCCGATCACGACCCGGCCCGCGCGCCCAGCATCTCGTTGGTACTTGGCGCCGGCGGTGCGCGCGGCTACGCCCACATCGGCGTGATCGAGGAGCTGCTCGCCCAGGGCTACCGCATCGAGTCCATCGCCGGCAGCTCGATGGGCGCGCTGATCGGCGGCATCTATGCTGCAGGCAAGCTGGACGTCTACCGCGACTGGGTGCGGCCGCTGCAGCGCCTCGACGTGCTGCGCCTGCTCGACTGGACCTTCTCCGGCGGCGGCTTCATCAAGGGCAACCGCATCATCGAGGTGTTGCGCGAGCTGATCGGCGAGGCCGAGATCGGGGACCTGCCGATCACCTACACCGCGGTGGCCGTGGACCTGGAGGCGCACCGCGAGGTCTGGTTCTCCGATGGCCCGCTGTTCGATGCCATCCGCGCCTCGATCGCGGTGCCGGGCGTGTTCCGTCCGCACCACCACGGCGGCCGGCTGCTGGTCGACGGCGGGCTGCTCAACCCCTTGCCAGTGGCGCCGACCCTGCGCGACCGCACCGACTACACGCTGGCGGTGGACGTCAATGCGGCGGTCGAGTCGCTGGGCCCGGCCGCCAGCCCCGCCGCCGGGCCGGCCACCGGCGAGGAGCGCAGCGCCGAGCAGGTGGTCGAGCAGCTGCTGCCGACCACGCCGCGCGAGCAAACGGCGCCGGCCGGGTACCGCGAAAAGCTCGGCAGCTTCCTCGATTCGCTGCGGCGGCATCCGCGGGCGGCGCCGCAACCCGGCCTGTTCGACCTGCTGGCGCGCTCGCTGGACACGGTGCAGGAGACCATCACCCGGCTGAAGCTGGCGGCGCAGCCACCCGACCTGTTGATCACCGTGCCGCGCAACGCCGGCGCCTTTTACGAATTCCACCGCGCCGACGACCTGATCGAACTCGGCCGCAGCCGCACCCGCGAGGCGCTGGCACGCTGGCAGCCGCGCGTGCCCGACGACCCGCGCGCGCCGGGCACGGAGTAGGCCGGGATTCGGGACCCGGGACCCGGGACCCGGGATTCGGGATTCGGCCCGAGCGAGGCATCGCGTTCTGGTCTGGCGGGAGCGCCGGACGGAGAGCGGTAGCTTGGAGGTGAGCGCAGCGACTGCGGAGGCATGGATGCCGGAGCGAACATTCGCGCAGCGAATGGCCCGAACGGCTGGCCGCAGGGATTGCGGCCTGTAGCCCCAACACGTGATGCGCGCACCCACGCATCAACAGCGACCCGACGCGGTTGCCGTTGGTTTTGCCAATCCCCAATCCCCACTCCCGGCTACTCGAGCAGCGCCTTCAGCACCACGGCGTTGTTGTGCGCTTCGTTGCGGGCGCCGAAGACCAGGGTGAGGCGGCCCTTGGCCGCGCGCTCGCGCAGCTCCTGCAGGACCTCCCGTTGTGGCGAATCTTTCAGCTCGGCGCGATAACGGCGTTGGAACTCGCTCCAGCGTTCATCATCATGGCCGAACCATTTGCGCAGCTCGGTCGACGGCGCGAGGTCGCGCGCCCACCAGTCGATCTGCGCCGTGTCCTTGCTGACGCCGCGCGGCCACAGGCGGTCCACCAGCACGCGGCAACCGTCAGCCTTGGCGGCCGGCTCGCAGGCACGTTTCAGTCGAACGTCCATCGCCTGATGATGCGCCGGCCGCCGGCGGGCCGCAATTGGTCAGCGTCGCTACGCGGCGCGCGAATGGGGAATAGGGAATCGGGAATCGGGATCGAGAGTCGGGGCCGGGGCCGGGGACCGGGGAAAGCGGCCGGCTCAGGGTTCGGCAGGAACTCGGACGTCCAGGGCTGTGAAGCGTGCCGATTCCCTATTCTCCATTCCCCATTCCCGGCCCATAAAGCCAGCCATCGATTTCCACGAGGAGTTCGCGGCGGCAGATGTCGCCGGCGAGCAGCAGGCGGCTGGCGTTCGGCAGGTGGTGGGCAAGGAATGCATCGACGCGGCCGGCGTGCTCGGCGTGGCGCACGTAGGCCTTGAGCACGGCATGCTCGAGCCGCCCGTCAAAACCGCCCGCCGCGGCCAGCGCGCGCAGGTTGGCCAGGGTCTCGTCCAGCTGCGCGTCGAGATCGTCCTCGTGCAGCGAGCGGTGGCCGACGATCGAGGCGGTGCCGGAGATGGCCAGCACCGCGTCGCCCGGCAGGCGCATGGCGCGCGCGAAGCTCGGCGCGGTCGGGCCGTACTGTCGCGGGTAGCGCCAGGCGCTCAGCTGGCGAGGGTTCTCGACCCGGGTGCCGGTGGCGTCGGCCGCCAGGCAATACAGTTGCAGCGGCGCGTCGCCCTCGCGGTGGCCGATCGCCGTCGCCGCCGGAAAGCCGTCGTCGAACAGGCCGTCCATGCCACGCGCGCGGCCGGCGCAGAAGCGCTTGTAGCGTTCGTCATCGCCGTCGCCGGCGTTGATGTCGCCGAGATAATTCCACAGCCGCTGCACGTGGCGGGACGGCCGCGCGCCGATCAGTTCGGCGAGCCCGGCGTAGGCGTGGCGGGCCTGTGCCTCGATGTCGCCACCGTCGCGGATGTCATCGAGCGCCGCGAACAGCAGGCCGCCGCCGGCCGACCAGCGCATGCCGGCGGCGTGCCCGCTGGTCACCGCGCCATCCACCCGCCAGCACTCGAACAGCGAGGCGCCGTCCAGCGGCTCCAGCGCCACCCGCAGGTAGCGCGGATCGTCGCAGGCGGGTGCCGCCGCGCCGAAGCCGAACAGCGCGAGCAGGCGGTCGTCATCCAGCAACTCGGGCAGCGGGCGCGCCTCGTAATGCACGCGCGGAGCGACGAACGGCCTGAATGGCGGTACAGCGGAAACGTCCCTGATCATCCACGAAACCTGCAAAATCCCCTATGTTACACTGCGCCGCCGGCGCCGCCGGGGAAGGCGGACGGAGAAGGATCCAGCATGAGCGAGCAAACCGCGGCCGAGCACGAACTGGCCGAACTGATCGTCAGCAGCCTCAATCTTGACGATGTCGAGCCGGCCGGGATCGACCCCCAGGAACCGCTGTTCGGCGGCGAACTCGGCCTCGACTCGATCGACGCGCTGGAGATCGCGCTGGCGGTGTCGAAGCGCTACGGTTTCCAGCTGCGCTCGGACAATCCCGACAACCGTCGCATCTTCGCCAACCTGCGCGAATTGTCGGCGCACATCCAGCAGCATCGCGCGGCCTGAGCGCCGCGCGCGCGGCCGTGCTTTCACCTCTTCGCCGCCGCACTGCCGTCTCGCTGCTGCTGGCCTATCCACCGCTGGGCCTGGTTGGCGCGCTGCTGCGCCTGCCGCCGCTCTCGGTTGCGGCGCTGGTCTGCCTGCTGCTGGCCCTCGGGCTGCTGATGCTGCAGCGCCGGCAACCACTGGCCTCGGCGCTGTGGCTGCTGATCGCGCTGCCGGCCGCGGGCGCCATGGCCAGCCAGCATGCCGAGCTGGCGCTGGCGGCGGTGCCGCTGCTGGGCAATGCGCTGCTTGCCGGCTTGTTCGCTCACACGCTGCGGCACGGCCGCGAGCCGCTGGTGGCCCGCTTCATCTGCATGGTCGAAGGCCCGGGCCGGCTGGCACTGCCGGGCGTGCGCCGCTACGCGCGCCAGGTCACGTTGTTCTGGGCGCTGCTGCTCGGTGCGCAGGCTGCATGGCTGGCGCTGCTGTGGCTGTGCATGGTGCCGGACGGCGCACTGGCGACGCTGGGCCTGGATCCGCCCTGGCCGCTGGCGCAGGCCGGCATCGCCTGGTATGTCCACGCGGGCGCCTGGCTGGTGCCGCTGGCGGGGATGGTCGGCGAGTACCTCTGGCGGCGCTGGCGCCTGCGCCACATCCCGCATCTCGGCGCCCGCCGCTTCGCCGCCCAGCTCATTGCCTGCTGGCCACGGCTGCTGCACGACGCGGGCCGTGCGCCATGACCGGCGGCTACCGCTGCCAATTCGAGGTTCCCGCCGGCCATCCGTGCCTGGCCGGCCACTTCCCCGGCCGCCCGCTGGTGCCGGCGGTGCTGTTGCTGGAGCAGGTGGCGCTGGCTCTGCGCGCCTGGCAGGGTGGGACGCTGGCGCGCGTGCCGGAGGCCAAGTTCCTGGCGCCGCTGGGTCCGGGGCAGGTGGCCACCCTGACGCTGGACGAGCGGCTGCGTTTCGAGATCCGCCGCGACGGCCAACTGCTGGCGCGCGGCCGCGTCGAGGGCGGCCGGTGAGCACCCACTGGCGACAGCGGCCCGAAGGCGGCGGCTACCTGGCCCTCTGGCTGATTCGCAGCATCGGCCTCTATGGCGGCCGGCGGCTGGGACGCCTGTTCCTCTACCCGGTCACGTTGTACTTCTTCCTTCGCCGTGGTCCTGAACGACGCGCCTCGCGCGCCTATCTCTCGCGGGTGTTCGGCCAGCCTGCCACTGCCTGGCAGGTGCTTCGGCACATCCACTGCTTCGCCGCGGTGATCCTCGACCGGATTTTCCTGCTGGCGCGCGGCGAGCGTGGCTTCGAGATCGAGACCGTTGGTGTCGAGATGCTGGAGGCGCACCTGGCACGCGGCACGGGCGTGATGCTCATCGGCTCGCACGTCGGCAGCTTCGAGGTGCTGCGCGCGCTGTCGGCGCGCAAGCGCGAGGTGCCGCTGCGGGTGGTGCTGAACACCCGGCAGGCACCGGCGATGACGATGCTGTTTGACCAGCTCGCCCCGGATATCGCCAGGCATGTGATCGACGGCGCGCGTGACCCGGCCAGCATCGTGCTCGCGATGTCCGAGGCGGCGGCGCAAGGCCAGATGGTGGCCTTGCTGGCCGACCGCGGACGACCGGGCGAAAGCATGCGCCGGGTGCCGTTCCTCGGCTCGCCGGCGCCGCTGCCGATCGGCCCATGGCTGCTGGCGGCGGCACTGAAGGTGCCGGTGGTGCTGTGCTTCGGCCTCTACCTCGGCGGCAACCGCTACCGGCTGGTGTTCGAGCACTTCGACGACGGCCTGCGCCTGCCGCGCCGCGGCCGCCGCGCCGCGCTGGAGCCATTGCTGCTACGTTATGCGGCGCGCCTGCAGCATTACGCGCGCCTGGCACCGTACAACTGGTTCAACTTCTATGATTTCTGGGATGATGACGGCGACGCTGCTGACGCTCGCGCCGATGACACTGCCACCGCCGCCGGCGACAGCCTCGTCCGTTGAGGCGCCGGCAGCGGCCGCCAGTGCGGGCCCCGGTCCGGCGCACGCTGCCGCCGATGCCGCGACGGTGATGCGCGCGCTGGCGCAGCCGCCGCCGACCACCACGGCATTTGCCGAAGCGCGCTTCTCGCCGTTGCTGGACCGGCCGCTGGTGATTTCCGGCACCCTCGCCTGGCTCGGCGGCGACCACCTGCAGCGCATGGTCAGCGCGCCCTATGTCGAGACCACCAACATCAGCGGCGGTGACGTGTCGGTGACGCGCGCCGGCCGCGGCACCCGCCACTTCGCGCTGACCCGCGCACCCGCGCTGCAGGCGCTGCTGAAGTCGATGGCCGCGGTGCTCTCCGGCGACCCGCGCCAGCTGGAGGGATTGTTCGATCTGCGCCTGGATGGCAACCGCGCCTCGTGGACGCTGACGCTGACGCCGGCGACGCCCGAACTGCGCGAGAAGCTGGCGCACATCCGCCTCGACGGCGCCGGCACCACGCTGGCCTGCATCGACATCATCGAGACCGACGGCAACGCCAGCGTCGACCTGCTGGGGCCGCTGGCCGCGCGCATGCCTGCCAGCCCGACGCGCGCCGAACTGACCACGCTGTGCCGCGGCAGCGGGCAGTAAGCGGCCGCCGATGACGCCGGCGCGGCGGGCCCTGCTGATCCTCGCATGGGTGCTGGTGCTGGCGCTGCTGGGGCTGCTGGTGGCGCGTTCGCTGAAGGTCGGCAGCGACCTGCGCAGTTTCATGCCGCCGCCAAGCACCGCCGACCAGAAGCTGCTGATGGAGCAGATCGGTGAAGGTCCCGGCTCGCGCCTGCTGCTGCTGGCCATCGCCGGCGAACAGCCGGCACGGCTGGCGGCCCTCAGCCGCGGGCTGGCCGCGGCACTGGCGCGCGACCGCCGTTTCACCACGGTCGCCAACGGCGACTTCGACCTCGCCAGCATCGACAGCAACTGGCTGCCCTACCGCTACCTGCTGTCGCCGACCCTCGACCACCAGAGCTTCGATGCCGCCTGGCTGCGCGACCAGCTGCAGCAGCGCCTGCAGGACCTGGCCTCGCCGGCCGCCGGCATGCTGCAGCGCTGGCTGCCGCGCGACCCGACGCTGGAAACGCTGAAGCTGGCCGAGCGCTGGGCGCCGCCGAACGCGCCCGAGCTGCGCGACGGCGTCTGGTTCGATGCCCGGGGCGAGGCGCTGCTGGCGGTGCAAACACGCGCCGGCGGCTTTGACCCGGCCGCGCAAAAGGCGGCCATCGACGCGCTGCACGCGCACTTCGCCGCGCTGCCGCAGTCGGCCGGGGCCACCCTCACGGTCAGCGGCCCCGGCTATTTCAGCGTGGTGGCCAATGCCACCACCCGGGCCCAGGCCGACCGCATCGGCGCGCTCTCCACGATCGGGTTCATCGTGCTGCTGCTGCTGGCCTACCGCAGCCCCGGCGCGCTGCTGCTCGCCGGCCTGCCGATCCTCAGCGGCGGTCTCGCCGGGCTGGCGGCGCTGGTGGCGATGTTTCCGCAGGTGCATGGCATCACCCTGGCCTTCGGCTTCACGCTGCTCGGCGTGGCCCAGGAGTACCCGATCCGCCTGCTCAGCCACCGCCGCGCCGGCGAAACGGCCCTGGCCAGCGTGCGCCGGCTGTGGCCGCTGTTGCTGACGGCCATTGCCTCGGCGTGCATCGCCTACCTCGCCTTCTACGCCTCCGGCGTGCCCGGCCTGCAACAGCTGGCGGTGTTCACCATCTGCGGCCTGCTGGCGGCCGGCCTGGCGACGCGCTACCTGCTGCCGCAGGTGTTGCCGGCGCACTCCAGGGACGCCGCGTCGACGCCCGGCCTGGCCGGCGCCCGCCGCTGGCTGGATGCGCTGCCGCGGCCGCGCTGGATCCCGCTGCTGGTGGCGGCCCTGGTCCTGGTGCTGCTGGCGCTGGCGCCGGGCCCGTTCTGGCAGAACAACCTGGCCGCGCTGACACCGCTGCCAGCGAAGCTGCTGGCAACCGATGCGCGCCTGCGCGCGGCACTGGGCGCGCCCGACGTGCGCTACCTGCTGGTGCTGCGGGCGGACAGCGCCGAGGCTGTGATCGAACGCTCGGAACAGCTGCAGCCGCGCATTGCCCAACTGATCGAGGACGGCGCGCTGGACGGCGCCGAATTGCCCTCGCGCTACCTGCCGAGCGCAAGCACCCAGCGCGCCCGCCAGGCGAAGCTGCCGGACCGCGCCGCCTTGCAGGCGATGCTGGCCAGCGCCACCGCGGGGATGCCGTTTCGCGACGGCCTGTTCGCGCCCTTCGTGGCCGATGTCGAGGCTGCGCGGCAGCTGCCGCCGCTGACGCCGCAGTCGTTCGCAACCTCGCCGCTGGGCCAGCGGCTGGCCTCGATGCTGGTGCGCCGCGACGGCCACTGGCTTGGTCTTGCCACGCTCAGCGGCGTGCACGACCCGGCGGCCCTGCGGGCGCTGGATGGCGGCAGCGGTACCGTGCGCCTGCTCGACATCAAGGGCGCCTCGGAATCGCTGGTCGCTGCCTACCGCAGCCGCATCCTGCAGGCGCTGGCAATCGCCCTGGTGCTGCTGGTGGCCACCATCAGCCTCGCGCTGCGCAGCGCGCGGCGCGCCTGGCATGTCCTCGGGCCGATGACACTGGCCACCTTCCTGGTGCTGGCGGTGGAGCGGGCGATGGGCACGCCGATCTCGCTGTTCCACCTGATCGCGCTGATCCTCGCCGCCGGACTCGGCCTGCACTATGCGCTGTTCTTCGAGCGCGACAGCGGCGATTTCGCCGAACAGTGCCGGACCCTGCACGCGACCGTGGTTTGCGTGCTGTCGGCGCTGCTGGTGTTCGGCGCGCTGGCGTGGGCCAGTATTCCGGTTCTGCGGGCCATCGGCCTCACGGTGGCGCTCGGCGTCGCCTTCCACTTCTGCCTTTCCATCCTGATGGCGCCGCACGCGCATGCTCGACAAGACTGACTGGGCTGACCTGATCCCGCATGCCGGCGGCATGTGCCTGCTGGACACGGTGGTGGCATGGAACGCAGGCTCTATCCACGCGCGCAGCGATGGCCACCGCGACCCCGCCAATCCGCTGCGCCGCGAGGGCCACCTGCACGCCGTGCATCTGGCCGAGTACGGCGCCCAGGCCAGCGCCGTGCACGGCGCCCTGCAGGCCCGCGCCGCCGGCGGCGGCCCGCCACGCCCGGGCATGCTGGTGAGCCTGCGCGACCTGCGCCTGGCGCGGGAACGGATCGACGACCTGTCCGGCTCGCTGGACGTGCACGCCGACTGCCTCTACGCCGACGACGCCGGCGCGCAATACAGCTTTCGCATCGAGCACGCCGGCAGCGTCATCGCCAGCGGCCGGGTGGCGGTGCTGTTCGCGGCCGGCGGCGACGCAGGTGCGGCGGACGGCGACGCATGGCCTGGTCGCGGCCCGGCTTGCTAAGCTGGCCGCCCGATCGCCACGAGCACCGCCATGCCCGCCACGCCCAGCCCACGCCGCGCCCTGGTCACCGGTGGCAGCGGCGACATCGGTGGCGCGATTTGCCGGCTGCTGGCGGCGCAGGGCTGGCAGGTCATCGTGCATGCGAACACGCGTCCCGAGCGTGCCCGGGCGGTGGTCAAGGCGATCACCGCCGACGGCGGCGCGGCCGAGGCCGTGAGCTTCGACGTCGCCGACGCCAACGCCACCCGCACCGTGCTCGACACGCTGCTGGCGGCCGGCCCGATCGGCGCGGTGGTCAACAACGCCGGCGTGCACGACGACGGCCCGCTGGCCGGCCTTGGCGAGGACCAGTGGCGGCGCGTGATCGACGTGTCGCTGCATGGCTTCTTTCACGTCACCCAGCCGCTGCTGCTGCCAATGGCGCGGGCCCGCTTCGGCCGCGTGGTCTGCGTCGGCTCGGTGGCCGGCGTGCTGGGCAACCGTGGCCAGGCCAACTACGCGGCGGCCAAGTCGGCGCTGCACGGCGCGGTGAAGTCGCTGGCGCGCGAAATGGCCTCGCGCGGCATCACCGCCAACGTGGTCGCGCCGGGCCTGATCGCGGGGCGCATGAGCGCAGGCGAGTTCGCGCCCGAGCAAGTCAAGGCGATGGTGCCCGCCGGCCGCGAAGGCACGCCGCAGGAGGTCGCCGCGCTGGTCGCCTTTCTCTGCTCGGAAGTGGCCGGCTACATCAACGGCCAGGTGATCGGCGTCAACGGCGGCATGGCCTGATCCCGGCGGCCTGCTCGCGCCTCACGGTTCGCGTCCCGGCCCTCCCGGCTGCCCGGATTGGGCGCGGGCATGGCCTGCGGCGATCGCCATCGGCGCCCCGTCAAGCTGCCCGCCCGCCTGCCGGAGCGCCGACTGCCCTTCAGGCAGTAGCGAACAGCGGCGGGTGCGCTGCAGCCGGGGCGGCGCCGGTGGCGCCGGCCCGCGCCGCGATGCCGTCGGCGAGTGCGGACAGCAGCGCCACGTTGCCGCGCAGCCGCTCGAGCAGCGCCGCGTCGTCCAGCGGTTCGGCGATGCGCGCGTTGAGTTCCATGAACCACGGCAAGGCGCACTGGTCGAGCATGCGCCGCCGGCTGCGCCCGCCACCCTCGGCATGCCAGTCGCGCAGGCGCGCTTGCATGTGCTGGTTCAGCGCCTGCGCCTCCAGCAGGCTCGGCCGCACCGCCGCCATCAGCTTGAGGTCGGTCAAACGCTGGCCGAACACCAGCGGGCAGAGCACGCCCCAGTAGTAGGCGTAGTCCCAGGTGATTTTCAGCGGCATGACGCGGGCATTGCCGAACAGCGGGTACTGGCCGCGGAACAGGCGCAGCGTTCCTTCGTAGAGCGAGAAGAACAGCTGCTCGTAGAAATGCGCCCAGGGCGACAGGTGCTCGCCCGCCAGGTCGTGCGCCAGCAGCGCCACGATGTAGCTGTTGTTGATGCCGATGAAGTCGGTGCCCGGCGAATAGAACGGGTCGAGGAAGCTGCCCGCCTCGCCGGTCAGCGCCCAGCGGTCGGCGGAGAAAAGCCGTTCGGTGGTGTAGGAATAGCCGCGCAGGAAGCGGAAGTCGAGCGGCGCCTCGCCGGTCGCCGCGACCGCTCGCGCCAGCGCCGGCTGGCGCTGGCCCAGCCAGGCCAGCGCGGTTTGGTAGTCGCGCATCGCCTCCAGGGGATGCATGCCGGCGTCGCAGACGATGCCGACCGAGTGCGCGCCCGATGCCAGCGGAATCAGCCAGGCCCAGTAGCCCGGCCCCATCAGGTGGTTGGTCGAGCGCCAGCGCTCCGGCGGGTCGCAGCGCCCCTGCCAATCGGCGTCGTCGCACCAGTCGTCAATGGCGATGCGCTGGCCGGTGCGGAACCAGACGGCGTTGGCGGCGTGACCATTGTCGCGGGTCAGCTCGAAGCGGCGGCGCAGCAGCCCGGCGCGGCCGGAGGCATCCAGCAGCCAGCGCGCCTGCACCGCGTGCTCGCCGTCGTCCTCGCGCCAGTGCACGGTATGCACCGCGCCGCCCTCGCCGACGTCGAGGCCGCGAACGCTGGCGCCGTCGCGAAACTCGATGCCACGCCGGCGCGCCTCCTCGCCGAGGAAGTTTTCGAACAGGCCGCGGTCGATCTGGTAGCTGGGCAGCGGCAGTGGCCGGCTGACGCCGAGCTCGGTGGCCTCGGCGATGGCCTCGCAGCCGTCGCTGAAGAAATAGCGCAGGCCGAACTTGCGGATCTGCGCCGTATCCATGTGTTCGCGCAAGCCGAGCACGGTGTCCAGGTAGTGCGCGCCGATCTCGACGGTCGATTCGCCGACCTTGTGCGCAGCGGCGGGCAGAGGGTGGCGCTGGCGCTCCAGCACCAGGATGTCCAGCTCGGGAAAACGACCGCGCAACTGCAGCGCCAGGGTCAGCCCGGCCAGCCCGCCACCAACGATCACCGCGTCGCGCGCAGCGCTGGCCGGCATGGCGGCGCGCTCAGTCGGCGAGGCTGGGGATGAAGGTGGCCAGCTGCGGCTCCTCGATCAGCAGCGGCTGCTGGCGCCGCACGCGGCGCCCGTTCTCCCACAGGCCGCCGGCGCGGATCACCTTCCAGACCACGTGCGAGGTGATGCCGAGGAAATCCGCCACCGGGCGGAAATGGCTGAGCCGGTACTGGCCATGGCCGGCCGCGCGCGAACTCTCGTAGCGCGACTCGATGGCCACCGAGGCCACCCGCACGCCGCGCTGCCAGGCCGCCTCGATCAGGATGTCGCTCTCGAAGACGAAGCCCTGCGCCTCGATGTCCACCAGTTCCACCACCTCGCGCGGGTAGTAGCGCTGGCCGCTCTGGGTGTCGATCAGGCGCTGGCCGCAGGCCCACGAGATGCCCCAGTCGCCAAAGTTGTTGGCCAACCGTCGGTAGGTCGGCTGGCGCTCGCGATTGATCACCCGCGCGCCGGTGATGATGTGGTGCGGGAACAGCGTCGCCGCGGCCAGCAGCCGCGGGATGTCGTCGGCCGAATGCTGGCCGTCGCCGTCCATCGTCAGCACCGCATCAAAGCCCTCGGCCAGCGCGCGGCGGAAGCCGCTGCGCAGCGCCTCGCCCTTGCCGCGGCGTTGCGCGTGGCGGATCAGCGTCACCGGCAGGCCGGCGGCAATGTCGGGCGTGCCGTCGTCGGAACCATCGTCGACCACGATCACCGGCGCACCGATCGCCAGCACCGAGCGCACCACCGAGGCAATCGCCCGCGCCTCGTTGAGACAGGGGATGAGCACGCACCAACGCGGTGACTCGGCTGTGGCGTTCAAGCAACAATCTCCGTGTGGATGGTCAAGCCCAAACCCTCGGCGGCGGCCAGCGTCGCGTCTGCGGCGCCCCTCCCTGCCAACGATTCCAGCAGCGGCGCAGCGCGCGCGGCGACGTTGCCCGCCGCCAGCTCCGCGGCCCGCGGATGGCGCGCCTCGGTGCATTGCGCCCCCGGGGCCAACGATAACCCAAGTCGCGCCCGCGTGGCGGCGGAAGGCGCCGGCGCCAGCACCAGCGCGCAGGCGAACGGCAGTTTGCTGCTGATCGTCTCGCCCAGCGGACCGGTGCCGGCAACGTCGAAGGCGACCAGCAGCACCGGCCGCGCCTCGGCCAGCACCTGGCTGGCCGCCTCCAGCAGGCCGGCGGCGAAGCTGCAGTCGAGCGCGCTGCCGGCGCAGGAGGATTCGTGGCAGTCGGTGGCGATGGTCCAATAGCCGGCGGCGGCGTTGTGCACCGAATTGTGGAAGCGGGTGGGCGAGGTCTCTGCCGGCGCCCGCGCCTGCACCTCGCAGAGGTAGTCGAGCACCGGTCCGTCGCCGTGCGCCGAGACGAACAGCGACGGCAATGTCGCCGGATCGCGGCCGCTCATGCCGACCGCCTGGGCCGCGGCCTCGATGGCGATCAGCACGCTCGCCGGCACGCGCCGGCGTTCGCCGGAGGCGAGGCAGGCCGGCGCCGGTCGCGCCGGCATGTCCGCCAGCGGCGCGCCGTCGCCGCGAAGCACCCCGGCGAACCGTTCCCAGTCGGGCAGACCGGGTGTCCACAGGCCGAGGCCTTCGACGAAGACAGTCAGCGGCGCGCTCATGCGACGCTCCCGGTGGCGAAGGCCAGGCAGGCGTTGTTGCCACCGAAGCCGAAGGAGTTGGACAGCGCCAGGCGCAGCGGCCGCGCTTCGCCTTGCCGCGCGAGGTGCTCGGCCAGCACCGGCTCCGGCTCGTCGCAGCCGAGGTTGCCGGGCACGCGGCCCTGCTCCAGCGCCAGCAGCACCAGCGCGGCCTCGACCGCGCCGGCGGCGCCCAGCGTGTGGCCGGTATAGCCCTTGGTCGAGCTGACGCGGGTTCGCGGCGAGAAGCGGCGCGCCACCAGCGCAGCCTCGACTTCGTCGTTCTTGATCGTGGCGGTGCCGTGCAGGTTGACGTAATCAACCGCCTCGGGACTGACGCCCGCGCGGGCCAGCGCATCGTCCAGCGCGCGTTGCGCGCCGAGGCCTTCCGGGTGTGGCGTCGACATGTGCCAGGCATCGCTGGACTCGCCGTAGCCGACCAGCCGCGGCGCCTGCGGCGCGCGCCCGGTGCGCTCCAGCAGTGCAAAGGCGGCGGCCTCGCCGATCGAGATGCCCCGGCGGGCGCGGTCGAAGGGCCGGCACGGCTGCGGCGACACCAGCTCCAGCGCATTGAAGCCGAACAGCACACTCTGGCAGAGGGTGTCGACGCCGCCTACCAATGCTGCGTCGGCCAGGCCGAGGCGCAGCATCCGCTCGGCCATGGCAAAGACCTTGGCGCTGGACGAGCAGGCGGTGGAGACGGTAAGGCAGGGACCGTGCAAGTCAAAAGCGGCCGCGACGAAGCCGGCCAGCGAGTGCAGCGAGTGGATATGCGCACGGCGCGCCGAGGGCGGCAGGCGGCCGTCGCGCAGGTCGCGGTAACCGTCCTCGCTGGCACCGATGCTGCCTGTCGAGGTGCCAAGCAGCACGGCAACCCGGCCGGCGCCATGGCGGCCGGCCGCTTCGCGGACGCTGTGCTCGAAGCCGTCGGCCTGCAGGCCGCGCCAGGCGAGCCGGTTGTTGCGGCTGTCCCACGACAACCACGGTTCGGGCAGCGGCTGGTCCTCCAGGCCGTCGACGCGGCCGATCCAGCAGTCCAGTGGCGACTTGCTGAAATCGTTGGCGCGCAAACCGCCACGTTGGGCCTGCACGGCTTCCTGATGTGCGGCGCGGCCCGTGCCGAGTGCGGAGATAAGGGTGTAATCGGTGACGGCGAGCGGGGCGATGGCTGCGGGCATGCAATGGGCGTTCGTCGACTTGCGGCCAGTGTAGCCGAGCCTGCCGCAAATCAGGCCGGCCCCCGCGGCCGCTTGTTATGCTGCCGTCATGGAAGAGCAGACACCGCGGGTCGAGGCCTGGTTGCGCCTGTTGCAGCAGCGTCTGTGCGATGCCGCCGAGGCGCTCGATGGCGGCGGCCGCTTCGCCACCGACGACTGGCAGAGGACCGCCGGGGGCGGCGGCCGCACGCGCGTGCTCAAGGACGGCGGCGTGTTCGAGAGCGCCGGCATCAATTTTTCCTCGGTCACCGGCGACGCCCTGCCGCCCTCGGCCACGGCGCGGCGGCCGCAGCTTGCCGGTTGCTCGTGGGCTGCCACCGGCGTGTCGCTGGTGCTGCACCCACGCAATCCCTACGTGCCGACGGCGCACGCCAACGTGCGCTACTTCGAGGCGCGCAAGGCGGGCGCCGCCCCGGAGTGGTGGTTCGGCGGCGGCTTTGACCTCACGCCGTATTACCCGTTCGATGAAGACGTGCGCCACTGGCACCGCGTGGCGCATGACCTGTGCGTGCCGTTCGGCACCGACGTCTACGCACGGTACAAGCGCTGGTGCGACGAGTACTTCTACCTGAAGCATCGCGGTGAGGCGCGCGGCGTCGGCGGGCTGTTCTACGACGATCTGGACGAGGGCGGCTTCGAGCGCTGCTTCGCCTTCACCCAGGCCGTGGGCGATGGTTTCGCCGCGGCTTATCTGCCGATCGTCGAGCGTCGCAAGGGCGCGCCCTGGGGCGAGCGCGAGCGCGAGTTCCAGCTCTACCGCCGCGGCCGCTACGTCGAGTTCAACCTGGTCTACGACCGCGGCACGCTGTTCGGCCTGCAGTCCGGCGGCCGCACCGAGTCGATCCTGATGAGCCTGCCGCCGCGGCTGCGCTACGAGTACGCCTACGCGCCCGAGCCCGGCAGCGCCGAGGCGCGGCTGGCGGACTATCTGCAGCCGCGCGATTGGTTGGAACAGACGAGGACCGGGGACCGGGGACCGGGGATCGGGTAAAGCGCGGGCCGAACGACACGGGATCACGCCAGCTGCGGCCGCGCATCGATTTCGGGCGGACGCGCAAGTCAGGTTGACGCGTAGGTCGGGTTAGCGCCGCAGGCGCGTAACCCGACCTCAAGGATTTTCGGCGGGCGGCGGACACCTTCGAAGCGCTTGACGCGGATCAAATCCGATCAAAAACCGGTACGGCGGACAAGCGCTTTTCGATCAAAACCGCTTTTGCCTGCTTGTCCGCCTTTATCCGCGTTGATCCGCGTCAAAAAGCCTTTGCCGCCGTCAGAACTTGTACGTCAACGACGCGCCGAGCAGATTGGCCGAGCTGTCGAAGCTGCCGGCCAGGGTCGAGCCCATCGGGCCGCCAGTGCCGGTCAGCGGCGTGTCGTCGATGCTGACGCTGTCGACCCAGAGGTGCGCGTAGCCGAGGTCGACCTCGAAGCTGTCGCTGGGCTGCCAGGTGAAACCGAAGGACAGCCAGCGGCGCGAACCGTCGGGCACGCGCGGCGTGCGGGTCAGGTCGTTGGTCGGCGTCTCGTCGTAGGCCACGCCGGCACGCAAGGTCCAGTTGTCGTTGAGCCGGTAGTCGCCGCCCAGCGCGTAGAGCATCGTCGCGTCCCACTGCTCGGGTTCGGCCGTGTCGGCCTGTGCGGATCCGTACTGGATGCGCAGCTCGTCGAAGCTGCTCCAGTCGGTGCGCGCGACGTCAAGCCCGAAGCCGAAGCGCGGGCCGGCCTGGTGCCAGTAGCTGAGGTGCAGCACCGACGGCGTGGCGAAGTCCGCCCGCCCGGTGGTGTTCTGGAAATTGCCCAGCGCCACCAGCTGGCCCAGCTGCGACGGCACGTCATGGAAGCTGGCGTTGCCCTCGAGGGTGTGGCTGATCTTGGCGCGGTAGTTCAGCGCCAGCCGGTCGTTGCTGCCCATCTTCCAGAGGAAGCCCAGCTGCCAGCCGTAGTCGGTGGAGCTGCCGGTGACCCGCGCCAGCCCGTCGGCCTGCTGCGGCGCGCCCAGCAGCGAGCCGTAGTCGACCATACTGGTGAGGTCGGCCGAGGTGTGCTGGACGATGGCGCTGGCGCCGAGGCTGAAGCTGTCGCTGAATTCGTAGGCGTAGGAGAAGGTACCGTCGATGGTCTGCAGCTTCGACTTGACCGCCTTGTAACGGCCCTTCCAGTCGCGGGGATACTCGGTGGTGAAGCCGTAGGGAACGGTCAGCGCGAAGCCGAAGCGGCCGCGCTCGCCCATCGGCGTCGAGTAGAACAGCGCCGGTACCGGCGCTGTGGTGCCGCCGTTGCCGCCATTGCCGCCGGTCAGTGGCTGGCCGCTGCCGTCGGTGCCGCTGCCGGTGAATTCGGTCTTGAAACTGATGACCGTCAGGCCGGCGCCGAAGGTGGTGCCCTGCAGCTCGGTCATTGCCGCCGGATTGTTGGCCACCACCGACGGGTCGGCGGGGCCGGCGGTGGAGCCGGCGAAGGCGCGGCCGAGCGCCTTGGCGCTGTTTTCTTTCAATTGGAATCCGCTGGCCTGCGCCGGGCTGCTGGCCAGTGCGCCGGCCACCGCCACGGCCAGTGCAGCAAGCGCCAGGACGGGTGCGTTGCGGCGGCCGTCGATCGGGTTCGGTGTCATGGATATCGCTCCTGGATGGGCTTGTGACGTACTGAATCAACGACCGATTCATACGTTCGTTTGGAAGTCCGCGGGCATCACTTTGAACGCAGCCGCAAGCGGATGCAAGTGCACGCGCAACACGCCGTGGCGGGCGGCGCGAGGGCCAAGGCTGTTCACACGGCCCGCGCCGGCCTCCGTATACTGCCGGCAGACCTGCCCCGCGCCCGACGCATGCCGAAGATCGCGCCAGAATCGCCGGATTCGAGATTCCCGCCGCTGTCGCTGCCCATCGCCCTCGCCCTGGGACTGGCCGGCACGCTGGTCGCGATCGCTTCAGCCTGGGTCTACGCGCCCTGGCGGCTGGCCCCGCTGCTGCTGGCACAGACCCTGGTGATGGCGGCACTGGCGCGGCCAGCGTCGGCCGCCGGCACGTTGGCGTTGCGCAGCCTCGCCCACCTGCTGGCCAGCGCCGCCTTCTGCGCCTGCGTCTGGCTGTTGACGGCGTTGCCGCTGGCCGCGCTGGCGCAGGCGCCGTCGCTCGGCGGCTCGCTGCTGCTGTCGGTGGCGCTGGTGCTGGCGCTGGCGGTGCTGTGGCGCACCTGGCCACTGTTTGCGCTGCTGTTCGCCGGGCACGCCTGCGGGCGGCCGGCCGCGGCTCTGCGCGCCGTGGTCCGCCACGGCCTGCGGCTGACGGGCGAGCCGGAGGTGCTGTTCGGCCGCGGCCTGCCGGCGGCGGCCTGCCTGCTGGTGCTGGCCCTGGCCGCGCTCAGCCTGGCGGGCCTGACCCCGCTGCTGCCAACGGCCTGGCTGCTGCCGGCGACGCTCGGTTACGCGCTGGTGCTGGCGCCGGCCGGCCTGCTGTTGCTGCGCGCCTGCGCCGCGGTCGAACGCCGCGGCGGCGCGCGCGGGCCGCTGGGGCAGCGCCTCGCGCCGCCCGCCGCGAGCACCCCGGCGCCCCGCAACTTCACCCTGGAGCCGGAGGAGACCCGGCCCGGCGCGCGCGAGGCGGCGCTGGTCGAGGCCGCGCGCAACGGCGAGTGTGACCGCGCGCTGGCGCTGCTTGCCGCGGGTGCCGACGCCGACGCGCGGCCGGCGCCCGGCGAGCGTGACCGCCGCTCCGCGCTGGTGCTGGCGACACTGCTGCCGGATACCCGGCTGCTGCGCGCGCTGATTGCCCGCGGCGCCGATCTGCGGGGCGGCCAGGACGCGCTGCCCCCGCTGCTGGCGGCAACCCGCGACAGCGTCCATGGCCGCCCCGAGGCGGTACTGACACTGTTGACCAATGGTGCCGACCCGCGGGTCGCCGATGCCGATGGCAACACGCCGCTGCACTGGGCGGCGCTGAGCCGCCAGGCCGACGTCGCCGCGATGCTGCTGGACGCGCAGGCCGCCATCGATGCGCTGAACCGCGCCGGGCAGACGCCGCTGGCGATGGCTTGTCGTGCGGGCAACGGGCCGCTGGTCGCGTTCCTGCTGGGGCGAGGCGCACAGCTCGAACCGCCGGGCGGCGCACCCGTGATCGTTGCCGCGGCCGGCGGTGCCGAGGACAGCCCGCAAGGCGTCGAGCTGCTGCTGCGCCACAAGGCCAGGGTCGATGCCCGCGACAGCCTCGGCCGCACAGCGCTGATGGTCGCCGCATTGGAGGGCCACGCGCAGATCGCCAGCGTGCTGCTGGCCGCCGGCGCCAGCGCCGACCTGGCCGACCGCCACGGCACCACCGCGCTGATGGAGGCCGCGCGGGCCGGCGCCAACGCCGTGATCGCGGCACTGGCGAGCCACCAGCCGGCCACAGCGCCGCGCGACATCCACGGCCGCGACGCACTGGCACTGGCCTGCCAGTCGCCGCGCGCCGGCATCGACACGGTGCGCGCGCTGCTGGCGCTGGGCGCCGACCCGCAGGCACGCGGCAGCGACGGACGCAGCGCCATCGACCACGCCGCCGGCGCGGGGCGCTGGAACCTGGTCGCGGTGCTCGACCCGGCCACGCCGCTGCCTGCCAGTCATTGTGACGACCTGCAGCCGGAGCCGGGGGCAGACGACCCGGCGCACCTGCTGGACGCGCTGCGCTTTGGCCACTGGGCTGCGGTTTCCGGTTTTCGCCGCTGCGTGCGCGACTGGCCGCAGGCGACGCTGGCCGGCCTTTACCTTGCGCTGGCTGATGACGACCACGCTGCCGCGCGCCGCTGGCTGCTCGACCACGGGCTTCAGGCCGAAGCCCACGGCGAGGACGGTCGGCGGCTGCTGGACGCCTTGTACGAGTGCCTGCCGCAGGCGGTGTCGGCGATACACGACGTGCTGCTGGCCGGCGCGACACCTGCCGGCGCCGGCGGCCTGGCTCGCGCGCTGGCCGGCCTGGGCGGCGCGGCCGAGGGCGCCGCGCTGGTACCGCTGCTGCTGGACGGCGGCGGCGATCCCTTTGGTGCCGACGCCACCGGCATGACGCCTTTGCACCACGCGGCCGCCGGCGGCCTTGGGGTCACCTTGGCGCTGCTGCTTGAGCGTGGCTGCGATCCCAACGTGCGCGACCGCGAGGGCCAGACGCCGCTGCACCTTGCCTTGCGCCACGACCCGGGCATCGCGCTGCCGATGTTGCGCAACCTGCTGCGCCACGGTGCCGACCCGGAGGCCGCCGCCGCCAATGGCGAGACGCCGCTGGGACTTGCGCTGGCACGGGACGAGCAGGCGCTGGCGCAGTGGCTGCGGTGGTCGACTTGGCCACTGCCGGGGCGGCGTCTGCGCGCGACCGACCTGCCGGCCGCGGCCTGCGTTGGCGACGCCGCCGCGGTCGAGCGGCTGCTGCAGTTCGGCTTTGCCGTCGATACCCGGGATGCGCAAGGCGCCAGCGCCCTGCTGCGCGCCTGCGGCGGCGGCCATGCCGAGACGGCGCGGGTGCTGCTGGCGGCGGGCGCCGATCCCGCGCAGACCACCGCCAGTGGCGCCACGCCGCTGTCGGCGGCGATCAGCGCGCGGCAAGCAGACCTGGTGCGCCTGCTGGTCGCCCAGGGCGCGCCGCTGGACCAGCGGCTGCGCGGCGGCGCGACCGCCCTGCTGGTTGCCTGTGCGCTGGGCCTGGCGCCGGTCGCGGAGCTGCTGCTGGAGGCGGGCGCCGACATCCAGGCAGTCGACGAGCGCGGGCGCGGCGCCTTGCATGCCGCCTGCCAGTACTGCTTCGGCAGCGACGACAGCCTGGCCGGCCGCCGCCTGCTGGACCTGCTGCTGGCGCACGGTGCCCGCGCCGACGCGCGCGACAGCGGCGGCGCCAGCCCGCTGCTTTTCATGCTCGGCGCCCACGCCGGCCCCGGCAGCCCCTGCGACGCCACCCATCTCGGCGCCCTGCTGCCGGTGTTGCTGGACGCCGGCGCGCCCATCAACGCGGCTGACCAGCGTGGCGTCAGCCCGCTGCACGCTTGCGCGATGCATGCGTTGCTGGTGCCGGCGCGGCTGCTGCTGGCACGCGGCGCCAACCGCGAGGCCCGCGACTGCCGCCAGCGCCGCGCCACCGAAGTGGCCAGCCTCCTCGGCTATGTGGACCTGGCGCGCGAGCTGTCGGCGCCGCGGCCGCGCGTCGTGCCACTGCGCGGCGCGGCGCTGCCGGAGTGACGATGCTGCCGGGTTGCGGCCTGCGGGCTGACCCGGCGTGGCGAAGCGCTCGGCCCGGCCCACGTGCGCAAGCATCGCTCCGCGTACCGCCGACGCTGTTGCCCTGGCCGGTCACCTGATGCGCTTCGCTTGTTGCCGTATCGGTGTTGACCGGCATTCCGAACGACGTCCATCCGCATCAAACCGCTTCCCTCAGCCGGGCGGCAGCTCCTCGACCTCGGTGACGCTGGCGCGGCGCGCCAGCCAGGCGACCCCGCGCAGATCGGCGAGGCCGACCCACAAGCGCCCCCACATCCCGTATTTGGATTGGCCTCGGGTGCGAGGCCGGTGGTTTACCGGCACGCTCTTGACCGCGAAGCCGGCGCGCCGCACCAGTGCCGGCAGGTAGCGGTGCATGTGGTCGAAGTACGGCAGGCGCAGGAAGGTCTCGCGCGAAAAAAGCTTCAGGCCGCACCCGGTATCCGGCGTGCCGTCGCGCAGCAGGCGCGAGCGCACGGCGTTGGCGACCTTCGAGGAGATGCGCTTGTTGAAGCTGTCGCGGCGGTTCACCCGCCAGCCGGCAAACAGCCGCACCTCCGGCGAGGCCTCGCGTGCCGCCCACAGCTTGGGGATGTCCGCGGGGTCGTTTTGGCCGTCACCGTCCAGGGTCGCGATCCATGGCGCACGCGCGGCGCGTATACCGTGCCACAGCGCCGTGCTTTGGCCGCTCTGGCGCGCGTGGTGCAGCACCCGCAGCCGCGGCTGGCGCGCCTGCGCCGCGCGCAGCACGTCGAGGCTGTCGTCGCGGCTGGCGTCATCGACGTAGATGACCTCGTAGTCGCACAGGCCATCGAGCGCCTGCGCGATCTCGTCGAGCAGCGGCGGGATGTTGTCGCGCTCGTCAAACACGGGCACTACGACGGCAAGTTCGGGCATCACGGGGTCCTGCGGCCAGCAGTCGGCCCCGCATTATCGCCGATGCCACCCGCCGCGTCAGACGCCGGCGATCTCAGGTGTTGCCGCGCAGCCGGTCGAGGACGCCTTCGAGCTGGTCGGGGTTGTGGTACTGGATGACCAGCTTGCCGCGGCCGCCGCGGCCGGCGACCAGGCTGACGCCGGTGGCAAGCGTCTCGGAAAGTTCGCGTTCCAGCGCCGCCACGTCCGGGTCGCGGGCGCGGCCGCCGCCGGCCTTGCGCTTTCCGCCACGCGGCGCGCGCCGCGCGGCCTGCTCCAGCTCGCGCACCGACCAGCCCCTGGCGACGGTCTCGCGGGCCAGCGCCGTGGCGGTCTCGGCCGGCAGGGTCAGCAGGCAACGGGCGTGGCCCATCTCCAGCTGGCCCTGGTCGAGCATCCTGGCCACCGCGTCCGGCAACTCCAGCAGCCGCAGCAAATTGCTGACTGCGGCGCGCGAACGGCCGACGGCGTCGGCGGCCTGCTGGTGGGTCATGTCGAATTCGCCGATCAGGCGCTGCAGCGCCTGCGCCTCCTCCAGCGCGGTGAGGTTCTCGCGCTGGATGTTCTCGATCAGCGCCATCGCCGGCACAGCGCGGTCGCTGACCACCTTGACCAGCGCCTGCACCTCGTCCAGCCCGGCTTGCCGCGCGGCGCGCCAGCGGCGCTCGCCGGCGATCAGCTCGAAGCGGCCGCCGTCGATGGCGCGCACCACCAGCGGCTGGATCAGCCCCTGCGACTTGATCGAGGCCGCCAGTTCGGCCAGCCGCTGCTCGTCCCAGTGGCGGCGCGGCTGCCACGGCCCGGGCTGGATCGCCGTCACCGGCAGGTTGCGCAGCTCGCCCTCGTCGCCGGCATCGCCGGCGGCACTGCCGCGGTCGCCGCCGCCCAGCAGCGCGTCGAGATCGCGCGAGCCCAATCCACGTCGTTTGCCTGCCATCAAATGCGTCCTCAGGGTGCGCTGGCGACCGTCGCCACGCTCTCGCGGCGGATCATTTCGCCGGCCAGGCCAAGGTAGGCAATGGCACCGCGCGAAGTGCGGTCGTACAGCGTGATCGGTTGGCCGTGGCTGGGTGCCTCGGCCAACCGCACATTGCGCGGGATGATGCTGCGCAGCAGCTTGTCGCCGAAGTGCTTGCCCAGCTGCGCCGAAACGTCGTTGCCCAGGTTGTTGCGGACGTCGAACATGGTCCGCAGCAATCCTTCAATCTGAAGCTTCGGGTTGAGCCGCTGGCGCACCGCCTTGACGGTGTCGAGCAGCGAGGTCAGCCCCTCGAGCGCGAAATACTCGCACTGCACCGGAATCAGCACGCCATCGGCGGCCGTCAGCGCGTTGAGCGTCAGCAGGTGCAGCGACGGCGGGCAATCGACCAGGATCACCTGGTAGCGGGAAGCAACTTTCGCCAGTTGCTCCTTGAGGCGCGTCTCGCGTGCCAGCGCGTCCATCAATTTCAGCTCAGCGGCGGTCAGGTCGCGGTCGCCGGGAAGCAAGTCGTAGCCGGCTTCGGTGCGGCGGATCGCGTCCGTGATCGGCGCTTCCTCCAGCAGCACTTCGCAACCGTTGGGGTGCGCCTCGCGCTTGTCGACGCCGGAGGCCATGGTCGCATTGCCCTGCGGGTCCAGGTCGACCAGCAGCACCTTGCGGCCGGTCTCGACCAGCGCCGCGGCCAGGTTGACGGCGGTGGTGGTCTTGCCGACGCCGCCTTTCTGGTTGGCGACCGCGATGATGCGCGTCATTGGGTGGGTGCTTTGCTCATGACCAGCAAGTGGCGCTCGGCGTTCAGTCCCGGGACAGACAAAGATACGGTGCCGTCGATGCGAAAGCCAGCGGGCAGCGCCGCAATTTCGTCTTCGGGCAGGCGCCCCTTCAGTGCCAGCCAGCGTCCGCCGGGCGCCAGCAGGTGGCCACCGAGCGCCAGCATCCGTGGCAGGCTGGCGAACGCGCGGGCGACGATGCAGTCGAAACGGCCCTCGGCCTGCTCGACCCGCGCCTCGACCACGCTGACATTGTCCAGCGCCAGCTCACGCCGCGCCGTGCGCATGAAGCGGGCCTTCTTGCCGTTGGCATCGATCAGTGTCACCGCGCGCTGCGGCGCGGCGATGGCCAGCGGGATCCCGGGGAGGCCGGCGCCGGCGCCGAGGTCGGCCAGCGTGTCGCCGTCAACGTGCGGTGCCACCGCCAGCGAATCGAGCAGGTGGCGCGTCACCATCTGCGCCGGTTCGCGCACTGCAGTCAGGTTGTAGTGCGCGTTCCAGCGCTCGAGCAGCCGCAGGTAGGCCAGCAGCCGCGTCGTCGCCTCGCCCGGCAGCGTCAGCCCCAACGCGGCGATGCCCGCGTCCAGTTGATGTTCGAGCGAAGACAGGATGGCTGGCCGCGTCAAAAAGAGCGGCAATGTACCACCGGTGGCGCGCCGCGCGGCGCCAATGCGTTGATGGGAATGCGCGCGGACACGCGCAGAAACGCGACCTCTCCCCGGCTCAGGCAGCGACGTTCAGATCGACGCGGGTGATCAGCATGCCGCGCGCCCGCAGGCTCTGGTTCAGCGCCTGCTTGAGGCGCGCATTGCGCGTCGGCCCCGGCTCCGTGCTTGGGTCCTCGATGGCGCAGACGGCGTCGAGGGCGCGGCGCAGGATCAGCTCGTCGGCCCGGTCTATGACCGCGTCGGCGCGGTCCGGCTCCAGCACCTGCCAATACACCAGGCCCTTGACAATACGGGCCACACCGCCGGTCGTCGGCAGCGGCTCCTCGACCTGCAGCGTGTGGCCGGCCAGGCTGATCTTGTGGGTGATGTGGTCAACCAGCGGCAGCAGGAAATGCAGCCCCGGCAGCAGCAGGCGCGTCGGACGCCCGCGGCGCCTGACGCTGTACACCTGACCTTCCGGAATACGCCGCAGGCTGGTCAGCAAAACCAGCGCGAGGGCGGCAACGATGAGGGCAGCGGCTTGGAGAGACATGGTCTTTCGTTTCAACTGGTTATAGGCGCAACATCCGTTTGCTCATCAGGAATCGGTCGCAGTCACTTGAACGTCCATGGGATTAATTGTAATTTAACTTCTGGCAACGTGCGCTGAACCTTGACAGCTTTGTTCACCGACTTGCGTGTGCGGGTTCACGAAACGGAACATTGGCCGACGCTGGGAAGGGCAGCAAGTTTCGTGCCCGGAGCTGGTACGCGTCATGCCGCCCCGATGGCCGCCATCGCGGCGGCACCGTAAAGGCCGGCGTCGGTGTCCGTGATCACCGCAACCGGCACGTCGTGAAGCACGTCCTGGCGCGCTCCCTTGTCTTCGAAGTGGTGACGGAAGCCGCCCTGGTGCAGCCACGGCAGCAGCACCGGCGACAAGCCGCCGCCGAGGTAGATGCCGTCCCACGCGCCCAGCCCCAGCACCACGTCCCCGGCAACGGCGCCGAACACCGCGCAGACGGTCTGCACCGCCTGCTCGCACAGTGCGTCATCGCCGTTGCTGGCGCCTTCCGTGATCTGCTCGGGGGCGCTGCGCTCCGCGGCGACACCCTCGATCTCGGCCAGTTCGCGGTACACGGTCAGCAGCCCCGGCCCGCTGACCAGCGCCTCGTTGCAGACGTGGCCGAGACGCTTCTGCAGCCGCCGCAACAGCTCCACCTGCAGCGCCGAGGTGGGCGCGAAGCTGGCATGGCCGCCTTCTGTCTGCAGGATGTGGAACTGGCCGCCGCGCCGCAGCAAGCCGCCGACGCCCAGGCCGGTGCCGGGGCCGGCAACGGCGAATGTCTGCTCCGGATGCGCACCCGGGGTCGGCGCTTCCAGCGAGCCGAGCATCTCGATCTGCGCGGGCTTCAGCCGTGGCAGCGCCATGCTCAACGCGGCAAAATCATTGATCAGCCGCACCTCGTCGATCGCCAGCGCCCTGGCCACGTCGGCGGCAACGATGACCCAGTCGTGGTTGGTGAAGCGCACGCGGCCGCCGACCACCGGGCCGGCGGCCGACAGGACCGCGCGGCCCGGCCTGGCGGCCACCTCGGCCAGATAGCGGCGTGCCGCGTCGATGACGTTGGCGTGGTCCGCAACGGCGTAATGGCGCACGCTCGCCACCTGCAGCCGCCCGTGCGGCCCCGTCGCCAGCGCAAAACGGGCATGGGTGCCGCCGATATCGGCGACCAGTACGGGCGGCTTGGGGGGCGTCATGACGCCGGCGAGGATACAATAGGCTCCAGCAAGCGAAACAGGCTCCAGTCGATGATTTTCCCCACCACTCGCATGCGCCGGATGCGCCGCGACGCGTTTTCGCGCGCGCTGATGCGCGAAACCGTGCTGACGCCGGCGGATCTGGTGCTGCCGGTGTTCGTCACCAGCGGCGAACGCCAGGCGGTGCCGTCGATGCCCGGGGTGGAACGGCTGCCGATCGACGACCTGCTGGCGCTGGCCGAGCAGGTGCAGGCGGCCGGCATCCCCGCGCTGGCGCTGTTCCCGGCCACCGACCCGGCGACCAAGAGCGAGGACGCGCGCGAGGCCTGGAACCCGGACGGCCTGGTGCCGCGCACGGTGCAGGCGCTGAAGCAGCGCTTCCCGGAGCTCGGCGTGATTTGCGACGTCGCCCTCGACCCGTACACCAGCCACGGCCAGGACGGCCTGATCGACGCCAGCGGCTACGTCATGAATGACGAGACGGTGTCGGCGCTGGTCAGGCAGGCGCTGGCCCAGGCCGCCGCCGGCGCCGATTTCGTCGCGCCCTCGGACATGATGGACGGCCGCGTCGGTGCCATTCGCCTGGCGCTGGATGCCGACGGCTTCACCCATACCCGCATCCTCGCCTACGCGGCCAAGTACGCATCCAGCTTCTACGGCCCCTTCCGCGATGCCGTCGGCTCGGCCGCCAGCCTCGGCGGCGGCGGCAAGCACACCTACCAGATGGACGTCGGCAACAGCGACGAGGCGCTGCGCGAGGTCGCGCTCGACCTCGACGAAGGCGCCGACGCGGTGATGGTCAAGCCCGGCCTGCCCTATCTTGACATCGTCCGCAGGGTGAAGGACCGCTTCGGCGTGCCGACCATGGTCTACCAGGTCAGCGGCGAATACGCGATGCTCCAGGCCGCCGCCGCCAACGGCTGGCTGGACGAGCGCGCCTGCGCGCTGGAGGCACTGACCTGCATCAAGCGCGCCGGCGCCGACGCCATCCTCAGCTACTTCGCGCTCGACGCCGCCGGCTGGCTGCGCGAACCCGGCGCCTGAGGCTGTCGCTCGCGCGATGGCCGGACTGATCCCCGAACGTTTCATCGACGAGCTGCTGGCGCGGATCGACATCGTCGAGGTGATCGAGCGGCGCGTGCCGCTGAAACGCGCGGGCCGCGAGTGGACCGCCTGCTGCCCGTTCCACGACGAACGCACGCCCTCGTTCACCGTCAGCCCGCAAAAGCAGTTCTACCACTGCTTCGGCTGCGGCGCCCACGGCAGCGCCATCCGCTTCCTGATGGACTACGAGCACCTGGAGTTTCCCGACGCCATCGAGGAACTGGCCCAGGGTGCGGGCCTGAGCGTGCCGCGCGAAGGCGGCGACGCGCCGCGCGCCGATCACGGCGAGCTGTACGCGCTGCTGGCCGAGGCAGCCAGCTGGTATGCGGGCGAACTGCCGAAGAGCGCGGCCGCCCGCGCCTACTGCGAGCAACGCGGCCTGGACGCCGGGACCATCGAGGCTTTCCACCTGGGCTGGGCACCGGCCGGCTGGGACGGCATCCGCAGCCGCCTGGGGACAACCCCCGAGCGCATGCGCCAACTTGAGCAGGCCGGCATGCTGTCGGTCGGCGAGGGCGGCAAGAAATACGACCGCTTCCGCGAGCGCCTGATGTTCCCGATCCAGGATCGCCGCGGCCGCGTGATCGCCTTTGGCGGCCGGGTGCTGAGCGCCGAGCAGTCGCCGAAATACCTCAACTCGCCCGAGACGCCGCTGTTCCACAAGGGCCGCGAGCTGTTCGCGCTGTGGCAGGTCAAGCAGGCCAACGCGCAGCTCAAGCGCATCGTGGTGGTCGAGGGCTACATGGACGTCATCGCGCTGCATCAGGCCGGCCTGCCGATCGCGGTGGCGACGCTGGGAACCGCGACCACGCCCGAGCACGCACAGCGGCTGTTTCGCGCCGCGCCGGACGTGGTGTTCTGCTTCGACGGCGACCGCGCCGGGCGGGCCGCCGCCTGGAAGGCGCTGGACGCCGCGCTGCCACAGCTGCGCGACGGTCGGCAGGCGTTCTTCCTGTTCCTGCCGGAGGGCGAGGACCCGGACTCGCTGGTGCGCAAGGAAGGCCGCGAGGGCTTCGAGCAGCGTCTGCGCGAGGCGACGCCTCTGTCGGAGTACTTCTTCACCGAGATCGGCCGCGACATCGCCCTCGGCACGCGCGACGGCCGCGCGCGCCTGGCCGAGAAGGCGCGGCCGCTGCTTGAGCGGCTGCCGGACGGCAGCTTCCGCGACCTGATGCTGGACGAACTGGCGCAACGCAGCGGCGTGCGCGAGCGCCTGCGCGCGCCGTCGCCTGGCCACCGCCCGCCGCCGCGTACGGCGCAGCGCAAGCGCACGCTGGTGCGCAGCGCCATCGCGTTGCTGCTGGCCGAGCCGACACTGGCGCACACCGTCCCCACGCCTTACGCCTTCGCCGAACTCGACCTGCCGGGCCTGCCATTGCTGGTCGAGCTGCTGGACCTGGCGCGCAGCCACGAAGCCATGACCACGGCCATGCTGCTGCACCACTTCGACGACCGCCCCGAGGCCCAGGCGCTGTCGCGGCTGGCGGCCAGCGAACTCCAGCTGGACCCCGACGCGTTGCGTGCCGAATTCGCCGGCGCACTGGTGCAGCTGCGCCGCCAGACGCTGGCGCAGCAGATCGACGCGCTGATCGCCCGCCAGGCCGAGCGCGGGCTGGACCCCGAGGAGAAATCCCGGCTGCGCGAACTGCTCGCCAGCAAGGAGCGGTGAGGCGGTGGCCGGGTGAGCGGTGAGCGGTGAGCGGGAAGAGCCGGGGCGCCAGCCTTCGATTCCCCATTCTCCATTCCCGCAACGCGCAACGAAGCCCGCGTGAGCGGTGAAGTCTCCGCCATTCCGGACTGCCGAAGGCAGGCCATCGTCCGCGAAGGCAGATCCGGAGTCTTGTTGGCCCTGCCGCACTCGTCAAGCCACGTCCGGCGCCCGAGCCACGATCAGGCAGGCCGGCTCAAGGCCAAAGGCCGCAGCCGGCAATGCTCCGCCAAGGCTTTTTGGCGCCCGTCCCGCGGCGCTATAATGGCGCGAACCCACCCGCTGCGCCCGGTTGCCCACCTGCCCGCCGCCCGCAGCGCAGGCACGGCCATCGCCACCGCGCCTCCCCAACGGAGCCGAATCATGCGCATCCGCATGCTGCTTGCCTTTGCCCTGCTGCCGCTGCTGGCGGCCTGCGCGCCCAGCCAGCACTGGGAGCTGACCAGCATCAAGGGCCACATGCCGGACCTCAAATTCCAGCTCACCGGCGACCAGGGCAAGACGCTCACCGCCGCCGATTTCCGCGGCAAGATCGTGCTGCTGTACTTCGGCTACACCCATTGCCCGGATGTCTGCCCGCTGGCGATGACGCACATGCACATGGTGATGCAGAAGCTGGGGCCGGTCGCCGATGGCGTGCGCATCCTGTTCGTCAGCGTCGACCCGGCGCGCGACACGCCGCAGGTGCTGCACGACTACGTCAACGCATTCGACCCCCGCGCCGTCGGCCTCACCGGCGACGACGACGCCATCCGCGCCCTGGCGCGGCGCTACCGCGTGGCCTTCACCCGCGGCAAACCCGACGCGCAAGGCAACTACGACGTCACCCACAGTTCAGGCATCTACATCTTCGACAAGCAAGGCCACGCGCGCCTGATCGCCACCTCGTCCGGCGACATCGACGCCATGGTCCACGACATCAGGCAGCTGGCAGGAGCATCGCAATGAATCGATTGGGCATTCTTTTCGCGGCCGGCGCCGCGCTGGCTATGGCCGGCAACGCCAGCGCCACGCCCGCCGCGGCCGGCAGCGCGGCGGCGCCGCTGGCGGTCAGCAACGCCTGGATCCGCCTTTTGCCCGGCGATCTTCCGGCGGGCGGCTACGCCACGCTGCGCAACACCGGCGACCAGGCGCTGCGGCTCACCAGCGCCCACAGCAACGCCTTCCGCATGGTGATGCTGCACCAGTCGACCCACGGCAAGGGCATGGAAAGCATGCACATGGTGAGCGGCATCGACATCCCCGCGCACGGCGAGGTCACGCTGGCGCCCGGCGGCTACCACCTGATGCTGATGCACCGCAGCCGGTCGCTGAAGCCGGGCGACACCGTCACCATCACCCTGAAGCTCGCCGACGGCCGCCAGCAGGACGCGGCCTTCGCCGTGCGCCCCGCCAACGCGCACTGACACGTCCGGCACATGCCGGAGCCACCGACGGCGGGATCGGAGTTTTCCTGCCGCTGGGCGGGTTTGACCCGCCGATCTGTTGCCGTGATCGCAACGGCGGGTTGGAAACCCGCCCTGCGTGCCGCGGCGGTGGCAAACCCGTGCACGCACCGCGCGCGGTCGCGTCAGCCGAACGGCTTTTCGATCGACGGGCTCTGCGGCGTGAACCAGCGCGCGCCGTCGTCCGTGATGTGCATGTCGTCCTCCAGCCGCACACCAAACTCGCCGGGGATGTAGATGCCGGGCTCGTCGCTGAAGGTCATGCGCGGCTTGATCGTGCGCGTGTTGCCGCCGACCAGGTAATACCACTCGTGCATGTCCATGCCGATGCCGTGGCCGAGCCGGTGCGAAAAATACTTGTAGCCCGGGCCGTAGCCGGCATCGACGATGACCTTGCGCGCGGCGGCGTCGACCGATTCCATGGTCGCGCCCGGATGCGCCGCCTTGAGCGCCGCCTGCTGCGCCTTGCGCACGATGTCGAAGACGCGCTTCATCTTGTCGCTGGCCTTGCCGAGGGTGAAGGTGCGCGTGAGGTCGCTCATGTAGCCCTCGACGTGGCAGCCGTCGTCCAGCATCACCGGCGTGCCCTCGACGATGCGCTGCGGTTCGCGCGAGCCGTGCGGCAGCGCGGTGTACTTGCCGACGTTGACGCTGGCTTCGCCACGCAGGCCCAGCCGCTGGTACGCCGCGTCGACCCACGCCGATACCTGGTGCTGCGTCATGCCCGGCTCCAGGGCTTGCCACACCGCCTTGTAGACCGACAGCGTCGCGTCGCAGGCGATCTGCATCAGCGCCAGCTCGGCCAGACTCTTGATCGCGCGGCAGCCGGCGGTCACCGGCGTCGCCTCGGCCAGCTTCGCCTGCGGCAGCGCCTTGCCGATTTCCGTGGCGCGATAAAACGGCGTGCGGTCGGCGATGCCGAGCGTGCCGGTGGCGGCGTGCTTCTCGCGCATCACCTGCGCGATCAATGTGTACGGGCTTTCATTCTCCTGCCAGCTGCGCACGTCCTTGCCGATGCGGATCTGGCCTTGCGTGCGGCTGCGCTCGAACGCCGGCACGATGTACACGGGATCGCCCGACCGGGGCAGCAGCATGCCCATCGTGCGTTCGCTGTTCCACCACCTGAGGCCGGTGTAGTAGTCGAGCGTGGTGCCGGCGTCGACGAAGATGGCATCGAGCTTGTGCTCGCCCATCAACTGCTGTGCCCGCGCGATGCGCGTGCGGCGCTCGTCGTTGCTGATCGGCACCGCCCCGCTGACCGGCTTCAGCGCCAGGATCGACTTCGGCAGCTTCGGCGCCTGGGCGGCCGCCTCACGCGCGACCGTCAAACCACCCAGCGTGACCGCCGGCAACGCGGCCGCTCCCAGCGCCGACACCTGCAGGAACCGGCGCCGCCCGCGCCGCCTCGAATCGTCATCGTAATGCATGCGAAACACCTCGCGTGAACCCGTCACGATCATACAAGCCGCATGCGCGGCGGCGGCCGTTGTGGGTCGGGTCAGGCCGGAGGCCGCAACCCGACAATGCCTAAGGCCGTAACCCGGAAATGCCGCGCGCGTTACGGTTCGGGGTGCGGCGCGGGTGCGGCGGAGGCGGCGATGTGCTGGCGGCCGCGGCGCGGCAGGCGGCCGCGGCGGGACAGCGAGGTCCAGTGGGCCAGCGCGATCAGCGCGGCGATCACGCTCATCATCGCGCCGGGGATCCAGAGGATCAGGCCGCCGAGGTGCTGGTCCAGCGTCGGCGTGACGCCGGCAAAGGCGCGGCCGCACAGTTCGTAGAGCGGGTAGAGATGCTGCCTGCTGAAAAAGATCCAGGCACCGAGCACGATCTGCGGCGGCATTACCGCCAGCGCCACCAGGATGCGCACGCCCGGCGCCAGCCGCGCCGGCGGCCTGGGCCGCGGGTCGAGGATAAGCCACCAGAACAGCAGGCCGTCGAGGGTCACGCTCCAGTTCATCAGGCGGTAGTCCATGTGGTCGAGCATGGCGATGAAATGCACCGCCGGCCACAGCCAGAAATAGATGATGCCGACGAAAAGGAATGCCGCGACCCACGGGTTGAGTACCACCGCGAGGAACCAGCGCACCGGCGGCAGGTGCAGCGCCGGCATCAGTACGCGGCGGCGCCACGACACCGGCAGGCCGCGGCGGAAGGTCGCCGCGGGGAACGCCAGCGCAATCAGGAACGGCCCCATGTGGTGCAACCCGAGGTGCTGCAGCCGGTGCATGAAGAACTGGTGCTCGGCGTAGTAGTCGAAGTGCGTCTGCAGGCCGACGTAGATCAGCGCCAGGCCCAGCCAGAACGCCAGCTGCCGCGGCCACGGCGCGGTCATCGGGGAGCGCAGCGCGCCGCGCAGGTACAGGCCCGCGGCCAGCAGCAGGCAGACCGCCGTGCCCGGCGACGGCTCCCAGGGAATGAACCAGTCGAAGAACGCCACGCCGCCGCCTCAGTACATCAGCGCGCGGGCGCCTTGCAGCGGCAGGGCGATCCAGTGGTCGATCAGCAGGAACGCGAACAGCGCCATCAGGTAGGTGATCGAATAGCCGAACACGCGCATCGCGAAGCGCCGGTCCGGCGGCCGCACCAGGCGAATGGCGTAATAGAGGAAACCGGCGCCCAGCACCACGGCGCCGCCAAGATAGAACAGCCCGCTCATGCCGGTGAGGAAGGGCAGCAGTGTCACCAGCACCAGCAGCACCGTATAGAACAGCACGTGCCAGGACGTATAGCGCACCCCGTGCGTCACCGGCAGCATCGGCACCTCGGCGCGCGAATATTCGTCGCGCCGGAATATCGCCAGCGCCCAGAAGTGCGGCGGCGTCCAGACGAAGATGATCAGGCACAGCAGCAGCGCGTAGGGATGCAGCTCGCCGGTGACCGCGGTCCAGCCGAGCACCGGCGGAATCGCGCCGGCCAGCCCGCCGATGACAATGTTTTGCGAAGTGGCGCGCTTGAGGAAGGCGGTGTAGATCACCGCGTAGCCGATCAGCCCGGCGAAGGTCAGCACCGCGGTCAGCACGTTGACCAGCAGCGCCAATACCAGCATTGAGGCGATGCCGAGCACGGTGGCGTAGACGAACACCTGGCGCGGGTGCAACTGGCCGGTCGCCAGCGGCCGGCGCGCGGTGCGCGCCATGATCTTGTCGATGCGCTGGTCGATCAGCTGGTTGTAGGCGGCAGCCGAAGACGAGGCCAGCCAGATGCCCAGCGTGCCGAACACCAGCGGCTGCCACGGCGGCAGGCCGGGCACCGCCAGGAACATGCCGATCACGGCGCAGAACACCAACAGCCCCACGATGCGCGGCTTGGTGACTTCCCAGTATTCGGTGAAGTGGGCGGACATGCGGGTCAAACGGCGGGCTGACCGCCCAGTGTAGCCGGTTCCGCCAGCCGCGATTGTGCGTCGGGCCTCGGCTGGGTGCGGGCCAGCAGCACCAGCAGCGAGCACAGCAGCAGCGCGGCCATGCCGTTGTGCGCGGTGGCCACCGGCAGCGGCAGGGCGAAGTGCACGTTGCTGATGCCGAGCAGCACCTGCGCCACCAGCGCCACGCCAATGGCCGCGGCGTAGCCGGGCAGGCGCCGACGCGCGGCGTGCCACACCAGCGCGGCGAGGTAGACGAACACCACCAGCGCGCCGATGCGGTGCACCATCTGGATCGCGGTGCGCGCCGGCAAGTCGAGGATGCCGCCCTGGAAGTCGACGGCGATGCCGCGCCACAGCACGAAGCCCTGGCCGAAGTCCATCGGCGGCCACCACTGGCCCAGGCATTGCGGGAAGGCGCTGGCGCCGTAGCCGCAGGCCAGCGCCGCGTAATTGGACGAGGTCCAGCCACCCAGCGCGATCTGGCAGGCCAGCAGCAACACGCCGACGCCGGCCGCGCGGCGCAGGCCGCGCAACGAATCATCGGTGGCGCCCAGCCCATGCAGGCGCAGCGCAATGTAGGCCAGCACCGCGAACAGCGCCATGCCGCCCAGCAGGTGGCCCATGACCACGATCGGCTTCAGCAGCAGGGTGACGGTCCACATGCCGAGCGCCGCCTGGAAAATCACCAGCGCCAGCGCCACCACCGCCCAGCGCCAGGGCGGCGCGCGCGGCAGGCGCCAGGCCACCGCCAGCGGCAGGGCGATGGCCAGCCCGCCCAGCGCCGACGAAACGATGCGCTCGCCCGACATGTACAGCGCCACCGCCAGCGCCGCCGAAAGCGCCGCCGCCAATGTCGACCAGCGCGCCCAGCCGCGGCGCCAGACCGCGCTCAAGGCCAGCGCCAGCACCAGCGCGCCCAGCGTACCGGCGGCCATGCGGTGGGTTTGCTCGCGCCAGGTCTTGTGCGCCTCCACCGGCCGGTGCGGGAAGGCGGCGTCGGCGCGCGCAATGTCGTGCGGCAACTTCGGCCAGGTGACCTTGCCGTAGCAGGTCGGCCAGTCCGGGCAGGACAAGCCGGCGTTGGACAGGCGCACGAAGGCACCGTACATGATCACGCAGAACGCCAGCACCGCTGCTGCAGCGGCCAGCCAGGCGGCGGCACCTTTGCCACGGCTCACTTGCGCACCACCTTCTGCAGGTCCTTGCGCAGGCCGTTGACATCGAATCCGGCCGGGTAGTGCAGCAGCGCCGTGCCATTCGATTCGACCAGCAGCGCGGCGACCTCATCGTCCCTGCGCGGCTGCCATCGGGCGAAGGCGCCGGCCACATCGTCGCCGAGTTGCCACTGCGCCATCAGCGGTGCGGTCCGCGGGTCGGCCGGTGGCGTGCCGATGTAGAGCAGGCGCAGGCGGTCCTGCTTGTCGTTGAGCGTGATGCGGGCGTTGCGCATCAGCGCCAGGGTGCGCACGCAGTTGCGCGCGCAGTGCGGCCCGGCCAGCGCGACCAGCGTCATGCGCGGCTCACTGTCGCGCCACGGGTACCGCGAGCCGTCGTCGAGGCGCACGTTGACGCTGGCGAAACTGCGCTGCGGCAGGATCGGCTCGCCGTGGCTGCGGGTGCCCGGGTGCCAACCCATCGCGCTGAGGATCATTGCCGCCAGCAGCGGCAGGGCGAATACCAGCCCCACGCCGATCAATTGCATGCGGCGGCGGTTACGCTTGTCCATCGTCATCGTCGTTCGGTTCGTCAGTCACATCGGCGTCCGCGCGGCGGCGGTGCAGGGCGAAAAAGATCACCAGCACCGCCGCGGCAAAGCAGAACCACTGGAAGGCGTAGGCGCGGTGGCGCGCCGGCGGCATGGTCTGCGGTTTCCAGGCGCGGATGTAGGGCGTGGCGGGGTCCGGATCGAGCAGCAGCACGCGCGGGTAGACCGGACGGTCGAGGTCGGCGCCGATCTGCTCGAGGTCGATGTAGGTCGTCAGCTTGGGCCAGGTCGGCTGCCTGGCCAGCGCATTGCCACCCAGCTTCAGCCCCGACGCCGGCGGCGGCGCGTACAGACCGTGGATCTCTGCGCGTGCAGACTTCAGCGGCGGGATGGCCGGCAGCCGCTGCATGCCGGCCTGGCGCGGCAGGAAACCCATGTCCACCAGCAGCACCCGGCTCGACGCCGGATGGCAATTGGCCGCGGCGTCGTCCGTGCAGGGCCCGAGCAGCAGCGCCGGGGTGAACACCTGGACCCCGCTGCGGCCGCTGTGGATCTGGTCGTCGAGCACGTACAGTCGTCGCGGCAGGAATTCGACGTGGGCGCGCACGTGCGGGTAGGTATCCGCGTCAGGCGCCGGGCCGAGGCTGGCCAGCGGCACCGCCACCATCCGGTCGGCAGCCGCAAAGCGCGCCAGCAGCAGCTCCTTCTGCCGGGCCCGGTCGAGTTGCCAGAAGCCCGCGATGATGAAAAGCACCACCCCGACCAGCGTCATCAGCACCGCAAACCACGAGGGCCGGCGCAGCCGCATCATGGCCGGCTGGCGCGCGGACAACGCGCGCTCGCGGCTATAATTTGCTGTTTCCGCATTGGGCGCATGGGATGCCAACCGCGTACAAGACCATCCTGATCATCGTCTTTCTGGTGGTCATTTTCGAATTGGGCCAAGCCCTGTATTTCCTGATGGTCGACAAGGGCGAGAGCCGGCGCATGGCGTGGGCGCTGACCCGCCGCATCGCGCTGTCCTTCGTGGTGATCGGCCTGGTGGTGCTGGGCATCTGGATGGGCTGGCTCAACCCGCACGGCTGACGCCGGGCGGCGCGGCCCGAGACGACTGCTGCCCGGCCGCGCTTACAGCACGTAGACGAACAGGAACAGGCCCAGCCAGACCACGTCGACGAAGTGCCAGTACCAGGACACCGCCTCGAAGGCGAAGTGGTGGTTCTTGTCGAAATGGCCCTTGGCGCAGCGGAACCAGATCACCGCCAGCATGATCGCGCCCAGCGTGACGTGCAAGCCGTGGAAGCCGGTGAGCATGAAGAACGTCGACCCGTAGATGCCGCTGTGCAGGGTCATGTTCATGTGCGTGTAGGCTTCGTGGTACTCGGTGCCCTGCAGGAACAGGAACAGCGCGCCCAGCGCGACCGTCAGGCCGAGGAACACCAGCAGGCGCGCGCGGTTGCCGCTCTTCAGCGCGTGGTGCGCGATGGTCACCGTGATGCCGGAGGTCAGCAGGCACAGGGTGTTGATCAGCGGCAGGCCCCATGCCGGCATGGGCGTGAAGCTGCCGCCGATGTTGCCCGGGCCATTGGTCGGCCAAGTGGCGCTGTAGTCGGGCCAGAGGAAGTGATGGCTCCAGATGCCGTGGCCGGCACCGCCCCACCACAACACCGAAAAGTTGCGGGCGTAGAAAAGCGCGCCGAAGAAAGCGGCGAAGAACATCACCTCGGAGAAGATGAACCACATCATGCCCATGCGGAACGAGACGTCCACCTGGTTGTTGTAGTGGCCCTGCAGCGACTCGCGGATGACGGTCGAGAACCAGCCGAACATCATCAGGATGATGACAGCGAGCCCGGCGAACAACATGGGCTTGCCGACTCCGCCGTCGCCATTGACCCAGTGCGCGGCACCGAACATCGTGACGAACAGGCCGACCGAGCCGACAATAGGCCAGATACTGGCGGGCGGAGTGTAGTAGGTGCCTTGCTGAGCCATCCTCAGGATTCCCGTGCTGTCGGCGCGGCCCGGGTGCTGCGGCCAAGCCCGCAGCGCGCCCGTCCCGCGCGCGTTGATTCCGTACCGATTGTAACGGCGCCGCCCTCGGCACCGGCTTGCCGGCGTGCACTCATCGCAGGACGATGTGCAGCACGAAGGCCAGCAGGCAGGCCGCCGCAACGCCACCCATGATCCAGGCCGTGCGCCGGGCCGCGGCGCGGCGCGCCTCGATCGAGTCCGGGCGCCGCTGTGGCGACATGACCTGGTGTCCCTGCATCGCCGCCATCAGTGGGTAACGTCGCCGTGCGCCAGTTTGCTGTCGTCGATCAGCGGCGGCACCGTGAAGCTGTGGTGCGGCGCCGGCGACGGCAGCGTCCATTCCAGACCGTGGGCCGTTTCCCAGACCTCGGAGGTGGCGCGCTTCTTCGAGAAGAACACGCAGTGCACGATCATGCCGATGAACAGCAATTGGCTGGCGCCGAACCAGAAGCCGCCGATCGAGCTGATCATGTTGAAGTTGGCGAAGGCCACGTTGTAGTCGGGGATGCGCCGCGGCATGCCGGCCAGGCCGAGGAAGTGCTGCGGGAAGAACAACACGTTGACCGAGATCACGCTGGACCAGAAGTGCACCTTGCCCAGGGTCTCGCTGTACATGTTGCCCGACCATTTCGGGATCCAGTAGTACACGGCGCCCATGATCGCGAAGGCCGCGCCGGTGACCAGCACGTAGTGGAAGTGGGCGACGACGAAGTAGGTGTCCTGGTACTGGAAGTCGGCCGGCACCAGCGCCAGCATCACGCCGGAGAAGCCACCGATGGTGAACAGGATCACGAAGGCGATGGCGAACAGCATCGGCGTCTCGAAGCTCAGCGAGCCGCGCCACATCGTGGTCACCCAGTTGAACACCTTCACGCCGGTGGGGATGGCGATCAGCATCGTGGCGTACATGAAGAACAGCTCGCCGCCCAGCGGCATGCCCACCGTGAACATGTGGTGCGCCCACACGGTGAAGGACAGGAAGGCGATGCAGGCCAGCGCGTAGACCATCGCCTTGTAGCCGAACAGCGGCTTGCGGCTGAAGGTCGGGATGATCTCCGAGATGATGCCGAATGCCGGCAGGATCATGATGTAGACCTCGGGGTGCCCGAAGAACCAGAACACGTGCTGGTACATCACCGGGTCGCCGCCGCCGGCCGCGTTGAAGAAGCTGGTGCCGAAGTATTTGTCGGTGAGCAGCATGGTCACCGCACCGGCCAGCACCGGCATCACCGCAATCAGCAGGAAGGCGGTGATCAGCCAGCTCCAGACGAAGATCGGCATCTTCAGCAGATCCATGCCGGGCGCGCGCATGTTCAGCACCGTGGCGATGATGTTGATCGCACCCATGATCGAGCTGATGCCCATCAGGTGGATCGAGAAGATCAGGAAGGCGATGCTGTCACCGCCCTGCAGCACCAGCGGCGGGTACATCGTCCAGCCGCCGGCCGGGGCGCCGCCGGCCATGAAGAAGGTCGACAGCAACAGCGCGAAGGCGAACGGCAGGATCCAGAACGACCAGTTGTTCATGCGCGGCAGCGCCATGTCCGGCGCGCCGACCATCATCGGCAGCATCCAGTTGGCCAGGCCCACGAACGCCGGCATGATCGCGCCGAAGATCATGACCAGGCCGTGCATGGTGGTCAGCTCGTTGAAGAAGTACGGCTGCACCAGCTGCATGCCCGGCTCGAACAATTCGGCGCGGATGGTCATGGCCAGCGAGCCGCCGATGAAGAACATCGTCAGCGAGAAGACCAGGTACATCGTGCCGATGTCCTTGTGGTTGGTCGAGCAGACCCAGCGGCGGAAAAAGCCGCTCGGGGCGCTGTGGTGCTCGTCGTGTTCGATGCTGGCTGCGTGCGCCATTCCTGTAACCTCGTCTTCTCTCGTTGCCTGTTGCCGTCAGCCGCGCGGTTGCGCCGCCGCCGGTTCCGCCTGCGCCGTGCGCGCGGCCCGATCCAGATTCGCCGCATCCTGCTGCGCCGCCAGCCACTGGCCGAACTGCGCCGGCGCCACCGCCTTGACCACGATCGGCATGAAGGCGTGGTCCTGGCCGCACAGCTCGGCACACTGGCCGCGATAGGTGCCGGCGGTGTCGATGGTCGCCCAGGCCTCGTTGACGACGCCTGGAATCGCGTCGATCTTCCAGCCAAGCTCCGGCACCCACCATGAGTGGATCACGTCGCCGCCCGTGATGACGAAGCGGATCTTGGTGTGGGTCGGCAGCACCAGCATGTGGTCGACATTGAGCAGGTAGTCGTGCTCGCCGTTGTCGCTGACCGTCCACGGGTCGATGCCGGAGTCGAGCTGGCGCGCCTTGTTGCTGTCGAAGGCGAGCTTGGACATGAAGCCGACCTTGGAGACCGCGTTGCCCTTGTAGTCGACGTAGTCGTAGCGCCACTTCCACTGGTAGCCGGTGACCTTGATGGTGAGCGCGCTGTTGCTGGTGTCGACCTCCTTGACCAGCAAGGTGGTGGCCGGCCAGGCCAGCGCGATCAGTATCAGCACCGGGATGACCGTCCAGACCACCTCGAGGCGGGTGTTGTGGCTCCAGCGTTCGGCCACCGCGCCGCGCGAGCGGCGGAAGCGGAACATCGCGATGCCCATGGCGGCGAACACCACCACGCCGATACCGACGCAGACCCAGAAGCCGAGCATGTGCAGGTCGTAGACCTGCTGCGCGATCGGCGTCACGCCCTTGGTCATGTTCAGCTGCCAGGGGACCGGGTTGGCCATGGCCGCGCCACTCGCCAGCGCCAGCAGCATGCCCAGTGCACCCGTGGCGCCGCGTCCAGTTCCGCCAGATTTCATGTATCGCATTCCAAAGTCCAGTCGTGTCATCGGCTCCGGCCCGGCACCACCGCCAGGGCCGCGCGCAAACTGCGCGCCAGTTCCACCCGCTCCGCGTCGGCCAGGAATGCACCGACCTCGGTCTCGCGACCACTGGCCTGCAACAGCACGCGCTGTCGCCCGGCCTCGCTGCGCGTCCGCACACGCACCCAGCAGGATGCATAGCGCGCGCGGCAGCGGCGCTCCGGCCACGCCACCACCTCCAGCGCCTGCGCGTCCACGGTGATGCGCTCACCGTGGTCGCCCTTGCGCCACGCCAAGGCCAAAGTGCCGGCCACCGCCGTTGCCTCAAGCAGCGCAAACACAGGTGCGAACACATTGCCCTGCCGCGCACTCAGCCACGCCGTCGCCAGTGCGACGGCGGCCAACGCGGCCATCAGGCCCCAAAGGGCGCGACGCGACAGCCTCCGCGGCGGCCGCAGCCAGACAATGCTGCGACCGTCGGGTGCGTTGGCAGGCTGGAACGCAATCACGAGATGATAACGTCTTTGGGGGGAATAAGGATAGTTCCCCAAGTTTGGCACCGACCGCGCCGATCGCGCGACCGCATGCCCGCTGCCGTTCAGGCTGCTGCGCAGCCGCAGCCGGGGAAGCTGTCATGGACGCCGTGCGCTCCCGCACCGTGCTTGCGCCATCAGCCGGTGGTGGAAAGCATGTCCAGCGCCACGAGCCACGGCCGGCCCGCGCCGGCGCCACCCGCCGCAGCGATGGATTGGTGCCTGGCACCTTTTTCTCCCTGCGGCGAATCGTCGCCCGGCAGCGTTTCGAACGGGCTTGTTCAGCCGGCGGTTTGGCGGGGCCGGAAGCCGCTATTGGCGCGGCTTGCGGCCACCACTACAATCGCGCCTTTCGCCCTTCTCACAGCGCCCGTACAGTGACCGATCTCCTGCTTCAAGATGTCGCCGCAGCGCCGGCCGACAGCGCACGCGAGCGTATCACCGCGGCCTGGTCGCAGCCCGAGGCGGAGGCCGTCGAGGCGCTGCTGGCACAAGCCGAGCTGCCCGCGGACGAGCGTGCGCAGATCGTCGCCGGTGCGGCCGCGCTGGTCGAGGCGGTGCGCGCCAAGGCCGACGACCAGGACGCCGTCGACGCCTTCATGCGCCAGTACGACCTCGGCAGCGAGGAAGGCGTGCTGCTGATGTGCGTGGCCGAGGCGTTGCTGCGGGTGCCCGATGGCGCCACCGCGGACAAGTTGATCGCCGACAAGCTCGGCCACGCCGACTGGCGCCGCCACCTCGGCGCCAGCCATTCGCTGCTGGTCAACGCCTCCACCTGGGGACTTCTGCTGACCGGCAAGATCAGCGCACTGCGCAGTGCCGATGCCGAGGGCGTGTGGAGCCGCCTGCTGGCCCGCGGTGGCGAGCCGATGGTGCGCCTGGCCGTGCGCCAGGCAATGCGCATCATGGGCCGCCAGTTCGTGATGGGCCGCAGCATCGAGGCGGCGCTGGAGCGCGCGCAGAAGGGCGACAACCGCAACTACCGCTACTCCTACGACATGCTCGGCGAGGCGGCGATGACCGCGCCCGACGCGGCGCGCTATCTCGAGGCCTACCGCAGCGCCATCAGGGCACTCGGCCAACGCGGGCCCTGGGACGACGTGCGCGACGCGCCGTCGATTTCGGTGAAGCTGTCGGCCCTGTTCCCGCGCTACGAGCCGATCCAGCGCCAGCGCGTGCAGGCCGAACTGACGCCGCGGGTGCTGGAGCTGGCGCAGCTGGCCAAGGCCAACGGCATCGGCATGACCATCGACGCCGAGGAAGCCGACCGCATGGAGCTGTCGCTGGACATCTGCGCCGAGGTGTTCGCGCACCCGTCGCTGGACGGCTGGAACGGCTTCGGTCTGGTGGTGCAGGCCTACCAGAAGCGCGCGCCCTTCATCATCGACTGGCTGGCCGAGACGGCGCGGCGCCACGGCCGGCGCTGGAGCATCCGCCTGGTCAAGGGCGCCTACTGGGACACCGAGATCAAGCGCGCGCAGGAGCAGGGCCTGGCCGGCTACCCGGTGTTCACGCGCAAGCCCAACACCGACGTCTCCTACCTCTCCTGCGCGCGGCGCCTGCTGGACGCCGGCGCCGACGCCATCTACCCGCAGTTCGCGACGCACAACGCGCATACCATCGCCGCCGTGCATCACCTGGCGCGCGGCCGGCGCTACGAATTCCAGCGCCTGCACGGCATGGGCGCGGAGCTGTACGCGGAAGTCATCGGCCCGGAACACCTGGGCGTGCCCTGCCGCGTCTACGCGCCGGTCGGCAGCCACGAGGAACTGCTACCGTACCTGGTACGGCGGCTGCTGGAGAACGGCGCCAATACCTCCTTCGTCAACCAGGTGGTGGACCCGGACATCCCGGTGGCGGACCTGGTCGCCGACCCCTGCACCACCGTGCGCGGATTCGACTCCGTGAGCCATCCGCGCATTCCCCTGCCGATCGACCTGTTCGGGCCGCAACGGAAGAACTCCATGGGCGTCAACCTGGCCAACAACGATGAGCTGCGCGCGCTGGCCGAGGAGGTCAACGCACACCGCGGTCCCTGGAACGCCGCACCGCTGGTGCCGGGCGCGCAGAGCGCCGAGGCGCCGCGCCCGGCGACCGACCCGTCCGACCTGCGGCGCGTGATCGGCCAGGTGGTCGGAGCCGATGCCGCCACCATCGACCGCGCGCTGGTCCAGGCCCAGGCCGCCCAGCCGGGCTGGGACGCGACGCCCGCCGGCCAACGCGCCGACCTGCTGGAGAAGATTGCCGACCAGATCGAGGCACGCCGCGGCGAGTTCATCGCGCTGTGCGTGCGCGAGGCCGGCAAGACGATTCCCGCGGCCATCGGCGAGGTGCGCGAGGCGGCCGACATGTGCCGCTACTACGCGATGATGGCGCGCAAGCTGTTCGGCCAGCCGGAGGAGCTGCCCGGCCCCACCGGCGAAACCAATGCGCTGGCGCTGCACGGCCGCGGCGTGTTTGTCTGCATCAGCCCGTGGAACTTCCCGCTGGCGATCTTCACCGGCCAGGTGGCCGCGGCGCTGGCCGCCGGCAATACCGTGATCGCCAAGCCGGCCGAGCAGACGACGCTGGTCGGCCACGCGGTGGTCCAGCTCATGCACGCCGCCGGCGTGCCGCCCGAGGTGCTGCAGTTCGTGCCCTGCACCGGCCGCGTCGCCGGCGAGCTGCTGCTGCCGCGCAACGAGGTGGCCGGCGTCTGCTTCACCGGCTCGACCGAGACCGCCTGGATCATCAACCGCACGCTGGCCGCGCGCAACGCGCCGATCGCCCGCCTGATCGCCGAAACCGGCGGCCAGAACGCGCTGATTGCCGACTCCTCGGCGCTGCCCGAACAGCTCATCCGCGACGTCACCACCTCGGCCTTCGACTCGGCCGGCCAGCGCTGCTCGGCGGCGCGCGTGCTGTTCGTGCAGGAGGACATCGCCGACAAGGTCATCACCATGCTGGCCGGCGCCATGGACGAGTTGAAGATCGGCGACCCCGGCCAGCTCTCCACCGACGTCGGCCCGGTGATCGACCGCGACGCACTGGAGGTGCTGCAGGCCCACGCGGCGCGCATGGATGCCGAGGCCCGCACCATCAAGGCGGTCGAACTGCCGCCGGAGTGCGCGCACGGCAGCTTCTTCGCCCCGCGCGCCTACGAGATCGACTCGCTCAAGACCCTGGACCGCGAGGTGTTCGGCCCGGTGCTGCGCGTGATCCGCTACCGCGAGAGCGAGCTGGACTCGGTGCTGGAGGCGATCAACGCCACCGGCTTCGGCCTCACCTTGGGCATCCACAGCCGCGTCGACACCACGGTGGAATACATCACCCGGCGGGTCCGGGTGGGCAACTGCTACGTCAACCGCAACCAGGTCGGCGCGGTCGTCGGCGTGCAGCCGTTCGGCGGCGAGGGCCTGTCCGGCACCGGGCCGAAGGCCGGCGGCCCGCACTACCTGCTGCGCTTCGCCACCGAGCGCACGCTCACCATCAACACCACCGCCGCGGGCGGCAACGCCACGCTGCTGACCCTCGACGTCTGAGTTGCGTGCGTCGCCGCCTCGCGCGCGGGGCAGGCAGCGTGGCTCAGCCAGCGACGAGCGCCGCCCAGGCCGCGAGGTCGACGTTGCCGCCGCTGAGGACGACGCCGACCCGCTGGCCGGCGAAGCGCTGGCGGTGGCGCAGCAGCGCCGCAACGACGGTGGCCGAGGACGGCTCGATCACTTGCTTCAGTTCGCGCGCCACGCGGCGCATTGCCGCCAGCGTCTCGTTGTCGTCCACCGCCAGCACCTCGACCTGGTGCTGACGCAGGCAGTCGAAATTCACCTCGCCGATGGTGGCGCGCAGGCCGTCGCAGATGGTGTCGGGGCGGATGTCGGTGACGTGATGGCCGGCCCGCAGCGAGGCCAGCGCATCGGCCGCACCGGCCGGCTCGGCGGCGAACAGCCGCAGGCGCGGATTGATGCCGTGGCCGGCGATGGCGCAGCCGCTGGCCAGGCCGCCGCCGCCGACCGGAACCAGCAGCGTATCCACGCCGCCGCTCTGCTCCAGCAACTCCAGCGCCACCGTGCCCTGCCCGGCCATCACGGCGGGATCGGTGTAGGGGTGGACCAGCGTCGCGCCGGTCCGCTGGCGCAGCGCTTCGGCGGCTTCCTCGCGCGCAGCCTGGGTTGGCGCGCAGCGGGTAATGCGCGCACCGCAGGCCACGATCGCCTCAAGCTTGGCCTGCGTCGCGCCCTCGGGGACCACCACGTTGGCCGGGATGCCGCGCAACTGCGCCGCCCGCGCCAGCGCGCCGCCGTGGTTGCCGGACGAATGCGTCACCACGCCGCGCCGCGCCTGCGCCTCGTCAAGCGAGAAGACCGCGTTGCAGGCGCCGCGGAACTTGAAGGCGCCGCTGCGCTGCAGCTGCTCGGGCTTGAACAGCAGCGTCGCACCCAGCTCCGCGTCGAGCGCGTCCCAGTGCAGCAGCGGCGTCACACGCGCCCATGGCTTGATGCGCACGGCGGCGGCGCGGATCGCCGCAAGATCGGGCGCCGGCACGCTCATGCGCCTTCCACGCGGCGGCGCTGCCGAGGTCGGCGAGGGAAAAACCGGAACGAGTTCATGCTGCGGGGATGCGTTCGGCGGCCGGAACGAGTAGCGTAGTGGGTTTCACCCCGCGCGGATATCCATGAACGACGAAGCCATCACCAAGCGCAGCGACTACCGACCGCCCCGCTGGCTGGTTCCGCGCATCGAGCTGGTGTTCGACCTCGGCGTCGACAGCGCCGAGGTCGCGGCCACGCTGCAGCTGGAGCGCGCCGCCGGCGGCGACGAGCCGCTGCGGCTCGACGGCGAGGGCCTGGAACTGCTGGAGCTGAAGCTCGACGGCACCACGCTCGACAGCTCGCAATACCAGCTCGATGCCACCGGCCTGACCGTCAACGGCGCCCGCGACGGCAGCGTGCTGGAGACGCGTGTGCGCATCCACCCGCGCGCCAACACCGCCCTGGAAGGCCTCTACCTTGCGGGCTCGGCCGACACCGGTTTCCTGCTGACGCAGTGCGAGGCCGAGGGCTTCCGCCACATCACCTTCTTCCCCGATCATCCCGACGTGCTCAGCCGCTATACGGTCACGCTGCGCGCCGACCGTGCCCGGTTCCCGGTGCTGCTGGCCGGCGGCAACCCCGACGGCCACGGCGAGGCCGACGACGGCCGGCACTGGGCGCGCTTCGTCGACCCCTGGCCGCGCCCGAGCTACCTGTTTGCGCTGGTCGCCGGCGACCTGCATCACATCGACCGCGACTTCGTCACCGCGGAAGGCCGCTCCGTGGCGGTCAAGCTGTGGGCGGAGCCGGAGGCGATCGCGCGCTGCCAATACGCCTTCGAGGCGCTGCTGCGGGCGATGCGCTGGGACGAGCAGACCTACGGCCGCTGCTACGACCTGGATGTCTTCCACGTGGTCGCCACCGACGCCTTCAACATGGGGGCGATGGAGAACAAGGGTCTCAACATCTTCAATGCCAAATACCTGCTGGCGGACCCGGACAGCAGCACCGACGAGGACTTCCACCGTGTGGAGTCGGTGATCGGCCACGAGTACTTCCACAACTGGAGCGGCAACCGCGTGACCTGCCGCGACTGGTTCCAGCTGTCGCTGAAGGAAGGCTTCACGGTGTTTCGCGAGCAGAGCTTCGCCGCGGCCATGGACTCGCCCGCCTTGCAGCGCATCGAAGACGTGCGCCGCCTGCGCCGCGCGCAGTTCAGCGAGGACGCCGGCCCGCTGGCGCACCCGGTTCGCCCCGACGCCTACCGCGAGATCAACAACTTCTACACCTCCACCGTCTACGAAAAAGGCGCCGAAGTGGTGCGGATGCTGGCGCGGCGGCTGGGCCCGGCCGCCTTCCGCCGAGGTACCGACCTCTACTTCAGCCGCCACGATGGCCAGGCGGTGACGATCGAGGATTTCGTTCGCGCGCTGGGTGACGCCAATGAGCTGGACCTTGGCGCCTACCTCGCCTGGTACGGCCAGGCCGGCACGCCCCGGGTACGCGTGCATGCCGAGCACGACGCCGCCAGCCAGCGGCTGACGCTGCAGCTCAGCCAGCACACGCCGCCGACGCCGGGGCAGCCGGACAAGGCGCCGCTGCCCATACCGATCGACATGGCACTGTTCACGCCGGCCGGGGGCAGGCTGCCGCTGCATGTCGAGGGCGAGGCGCGGCCGCGCAATGGTGACGGCGTGGTCGAGTTGCGTGCGGCGCGGCAGGACGTGGTGCTGCTTGGCGTGGCGGAGCGACCGGTGCTTTCGCTGCTGCGCGGGTTTTCGGCGCCGGTGATCCTCGAGTTCGATGACGCGGACGCCGATCTGGGCGTGCTGCTGCGCCACGAACCGGATGGCTTCAATCGCTGGCAGGCCAGCCAGCGGCTGGCACAGCGGGCCTTCGCGGCAGCCATGGCCGGCGCTACGGACAACCGGGCGCTGACCGTCTGGTGCGACACCTTGGCCGCCGTCTGCGACGAGTCTGGAGACACCGATCCGGCGCTGCTCGCCGAGTTGCTGGCCGTGCCGGACGCGGTCGAGCTGGGGGCAACGCTGGAGGTGCTCGACCCGCCTGCCGTCCACGCCGCCCGCACCAGCCTGCTGCAGGCCCTGGCCTTGCGCATCGGCGCACAGGCGTTGGCAAGCCGCTACCAGGCCCTGCAGGAAGCCGAACTTGGCGAATTCCACCCGGCCGCGCGCGGCCGCCGGCGGCTCAAGCGCAGCCTGCTGGGGCTGCTCGCCCACGCCGATGGCGAGCAAGCCTTTGGCCTGGCCGCGGCGCAGTTCAAGGCCGCGAGCAGCATGAGCGACCAGCTGGCGGCCTTGGCCCTGCTGGTCCATTTCGATGCGCCGCAGGCGCAGCAGGCACTGGCCGACTATCGCCACAGCTACAACGTGAACATGCTGGCGCTGGACAAGTGGTTCGCAGTGCAGGCCACGCGACCGGCGGCGGCGGCGCTGGAGCAGGTCGAGGCCTTGATGGAGGACCCGGCTTTCGAGCTGCGCAACCCCAACCGCGTGCAGTCGTTGCTGGGCAGTTTTGCCCATGCCAACCCGCTCGGCTTTCATCGCGCCGATGGCGCCGGCTATCGTTTCGTGGCCCGGCAACTGACCGCGCTGGATGCGCTGAACCCGCAGACGGCGGCGCGCATCGCCACTTGCTTCAACGCCTGGAAGCGGCTCGAGCCGGGCCGCCGGGCGCTGGCCCGCGAAGCGTTGGCGGAGCTGGCCGCACGGCCCGAAAACTCCCGCGGCGTCAACGAAATCGTTCAACGCACGTTGGAATAGGTAGTCCGGACGCCGGCGAGCCTTGTCGTCCTGCCGCCCGCAAAAGAAGGAGCCACCTCGATGTCCCCATTCCTGCGCACCCTGGCGCTGGTGCTTGCCCTGCTGATGCTCGGCGGCTGCATGACCACGCGCTACTACGGCTACGACGACGGCGCCGGCTACTACTACGGCGACCAGAACGACGCCGGACTGGGCGTGGTTGTCGACGAGGGTTATTACGGCGACGGGTATGACGATGGGTATGCCTACGGGTATGCCTACGACGACTACGGTTACGGTTACGGCTACGGCCCCGACTGGGACGACTACGGCTACGGCAGCTACGGCTGGGCCTACGGCCCCGGCTGGGGCGGCTTTCCGTGGCCGCTGACCAGTCTGTATTTCGGCAGCCACTTTGGCGGCTGGTTCGCCTCGTTCGGGCCGTTCTGGCCGGACCCGTACGCATTCGGCCTGCCCGGCTGGCATGGCAGCTTGTGGGGCGGTATCAGTTACGTGCCCTTCTACTTCTACTCGGATGCACGGCGTTCGCACCAGCGGCGCAACCGCCGTGACCTCGCTGCCGTGCGTGCGGAGCAGGTGCGCCAGGCACGCCTGAGGGGCGAACGCTCGGGCGCCGACCAGGGCATCCGCATGTGGAGCGGCGCCAACCACAACCCGATGCGCCAGACCAGCTTGTCGCGGCGCAGCGTGCTGCGCGCCATCACGCGAACGCACGGCCAACCCGGGCGCAGCGACCCGGCACCACGCGCCGACGTCCTGCCACCGGTACGCGACCCATCGCCGGCGCGGCGGCCGGAGCGCATGGCGCGGCCGCAACGTCACCTGCCGGTGCAGCCGGTCCATCGCCGACCGTTGCGCACGGCGCCAACGCGCGTCCAGCCGGTGCGCCGCGAACCGCTGCAGGCGCTGCCGCGCCCAGCGGCACGCCCGATCTCCCGCAGCACGCCGCGCGGCATGCCAGCACCGCGCCCGGCAGCGGGGCCGCGGCCGGTGATGCCGCGGCCGGTGGCGCCCAGCCGAACGCACGTGGCGCGCCCGGCCCCAAGCCGCAGCAGCGTCGTCGCGCCGGTGCGCCGCAGCTCCAGCAGCAGGCACGTCGCGCCGCGGCCATCAAGCCACAAGCGCAGCGCACGGCGCGTGTGGGGCTCCTCGGGCGACGACGACTGAAGCCTGACGGCTCCCGCCTGAGGCTTGGGACCGCATTGCCGCCTCCTGGCAAGGCCTGGACCGCCAGTCGCCTGTGCGCCGCACACGGCAACGACGTTGCTTTCCGAGCCCAGACACGTCAAGGGACGCTGCGATCCACCCGTACTGCCGGTGGTTCGAGCGTCCCTTGTTTGCGCCGGCGGCCGTCGGCCGCGGCGATCAGGTTTGGTCGCTGCCTTACAGCGGCACGCGGCTCAGCACGTGGCTGATCTTCTGCAGGCGCTGCTGCAGCGGGCGAATCTCCATGCCCTGGCGCTGGTCGGAGGCGTGATCGCGGATATCCTCGATCTGCATTTCCAGGCGCGCCATCTCGATCATCAGGTCGTGGCGGACAAACAGCGGATTGATGGTTACGGCGGCAATGTCCATGATCCAGCACCTTCTCTCGTCTGTCGCGGCGCCGGTCGGATGGCCGGCTCCAAGTATCGGCGCAAAGTGTGATGCAGTAAGCGTGCCAAGCGTGATCCAGGCCCGGTCTGCCCATTCAGCGCCGCAGCAGGTGACGTTTTGCGTCGCTGATTGCCGGGCTGCGACAGGCGCAAGCGAAAAATGAGACGCGCGTCACGGTTTGGGGCTATGCTGCGCGGGTATTGTCTCATCCTCGCGGTGAGACGCGACCCTTTTGCCGGTCTCTGGTGCCCGGCAATGATCGATCGGATCCCCCCTGTTCCTGAAGATCGCCGGGCACCAGTTCCTTTTTCCCCCTGGTTTGTTCCGCAAGCGCCCAACGGGCGCCCCGGTGCCGGCGTCTCAGCCCCAACTTGCCACACGCCTCCCTGAAAAGGGTTCGGCCCCCGAAGGGGCCGAAGGTGCGTCCTCTCGCCGACACGCGACCGGCCCCTGAATTCCGGTCTCGATGGCTCGCAACATCTGCGTCCACGGGAGTGCCCTGTCAGTTATGCACATCGCGTGCCAATCGGCCGGGAAAGGGGGAATGGGAATCGCGATTGTTGAACCGGTACTGGCGGCGTCTCCGCGCGGAGGTCGGGACCGGCGGATCGGGCAATCGGGGATCGCAGCGCGCTTCGCCATGGCTCGGACGCCGCTTGGCCATGTCGGAACAGTGGATCGGGAGCGGGAGCGCTGCTGCGCGGTGGCATTTCCGCCAACCGCTCACCGCTTTGCCGCTTGCGTGCCGCGCCCGTCGTCTCGCCCGTGACCTACAATGCGCGCCATGGATCACCCGAGCTCCTTTGATGTCATTGTCGTCGGCGGGGGCCACGCCGGCACCGAGGCAGCTTTGGCCGCCGCGCGCAGCGGCGCGCGCACGCTGCTGCTGACGCACAACATCGAGACGATCGGCCAGATGAGCTGCAACCCGGCCATCGGGGGCATCGGCAAGGGTCATCTGGTGCGCGAGATTGACGCCCTCGGCGGCGCCATGGCCCATGCAGCCGACCGCGCCGGCATCCACTGGCGCCGCCTCAACGGGTCGAAGGGCCCGGCGGTGCGCGCCACGCGCTGCCAGGCCGACCGTGTGCTGTACAAGGCGGCAATCCGGCGAATCGTCGAGTCGCAGCCGGGCCTGTCGCTGTTCCAGCAGGGCGTCGACGCGCTCAGCTTCGACGGCGGACGGGTGGATGGCGTGGTCACGCAGATGGGCCTGCGATTTCGCGCGCCGTGCGTGGTGTTGACCGTCGGCACCTTCCTCGCCGGTCGCATCCACATCGGCGACCGCCAGAGCGAGGGCGGCCGCGCGGGCGACCCGGCCACCACGGTGCTGGCGCGGCAGTTGCGCGGCCTGGCGTTGGGCGCCGAGCGGCTGAAGACGGGCACGCCGCCGCGCATCGACGGCCGCACCATCGATTACCGCGGGTTGGCGGAGCAGGCCGGCGATGTCCCCGCGCCGGTGTTTTCGTTCGCCGGTTCGCGTGCAGAACACCCGCGCCAGCGCAGTTGCTGGATCACCCATACCAACGCGCGCAGCCACGAGATCATCCGCGCCGCGCTGCACCGTTCGCCGCTGTACAGCGGCCAGATCGAGGGCGTCGGCCCGCGCTACTGCCCGTCGATCGAGGACAAGGTGGTGCGCTTTGCGGACAAGGCCTCGCACCAGATCTTCATCGAGCCGGAGGGGCTGGAGACCGACGAGGTCTACCCCAACGGCATCTCGACTTCGCTGCCATTCGACGTGCAGCTGGAGCTGGTGCGCTCGATCCGGGGCTTTGAGCAGGCGCACATCACGCGACCGGGCTATGCCATCGAATACGACTATTTCGACCCACGCGGCCTGAAGCCCTGGCTGGAGAGCAAAACCATCGCAGGCCTCTACCTCGCGGGCCAGATCAACGGCACCACCGGCTACGAGGAGGCGGCCGCCCAGGGATTGCTGGCCGGGCTCAATGCGGCACTTGCAGTGCGTGGCGAGGCGCCGTGGTACCCCCGCCGCGACGAGGCTTACATCGGCGTGCTGGTGGACGATCTCACCAGCAACGGCACCAGCGAGCCTTACCGCATGTTCACCTCACGCGCCGAGTTCCGCCTGCACCTGCGCGAGGACAACGCCGACCTGCGGTTGACCGAGCAGGGTCACCGGCTGGGTTGCGTTGGCGAGGCACGCTACGCCGCGCTGTGCCGAAAGCGTGATGCCCTTGTGGCCGAGCAGCACCGGCTGGGTTCGATCTGGGCGGGGCCAGGCAATGCGCTCGGTACCGCGCTGCAGCGCCAGCTTGGGCTTGAGGTGCCGCGCGAGTCGAACGCACTGGACCTGTTGTGTCGGCCGGGGGTCGATTACGCCACGCTGATGACGGTGCAAGGCATCGGTCCCGGCGTCTCGGAGGCCGTGGTGGCCGAGCAGGTCGAGATCCAGGCTCGCTACGCCGGCTACGTCCGCCGCCAGCGCGAGGATGTCGCTCGCCGCCTTCGCCAGGAGGAGGTGCCGATCCCCGACGGCTTCGACTATGACGGCGTGCGCGGCCTGTCGCGCGAGGCGCTGGACAAGCTGAAAGCCGTGCGGCCGGCAACGATCGGCCAGGCGCAGCGCATCAGCGGCATCACGCCAGCCGCGATCTCGCTGCTGCTGGTGCACCTGAAGCGCGCCCGCGCCGCCTGAGACGGGGCGCGGAGCTCGGCGGGGCGAAGGCGGAGCGCTCGCTCAGCGGCGGTGCTTGGGCTTCGCCGGCTGCTTGTCGCCACCGGCACGCTTGAACATCTCGGCGGCGTCCTTGCGCAGGGCTTCGGCCTCGTCCTCGCCAAGGCGGGTCGTCTTGTCGCCGACGATGTGCTCGCGCAACACCAGCTGCCCGTCGGCATCCCAGCCGGCGCGGTCGATGCTGGTCGGCGCGGCCCCGGCCTTGGGCAGGTATTTGCGCACCACGACCCACGGCTCGCCGTCCTTGTAGGCGATGTCCGTATGGGTGCGGCCCTTGTCGCCATTGAGCTGGTCGACGATCGAAATGACGAAGAGCAGCTTGCCGTCCTTGCGGAAGGTCTGCCAGGCACGCGACTCGCTTTTGCCGAGCGCCGTGTGCTGGTCCACCTGCATGCCACCAAGCTGTGCCTGCACCTGCTTGAACGCGGCAAGCATGTCCTCGGACGGGGTCTTCTGCGCCACCAGGGTGACCTTGACCTTGGCCGGGTGGCCCTGTGTCAGCACCAGTTGCTGAAGCGGCATCGTGTACTCGCGCGGCCCGTCCGTGATGGCCGCCTGCAGCAGGTACATGTCGGCCGGAATGATGCGCGCGTCGTCAAAGGGCAGCGAAAAACTGAGCGGCAACGAAACGACCGGCGCGACCGTTTTGCTCGCGATGGTCGCGTTGGGCTGCTGGCTGATGTCGACCAGCGCCAGCTTCAACTGCGCCGACCCCGACAACGCCGGGGCGGTATCCGGGTTGCGCAGGGCGACGGTGCCGCTGATTGCGGTGGCGGTGCTCGCCGGGGAAGGACGGCTGTTGCCTGCCGTCGTCGCCGCCGCCGGTGTTGTCGACGACGATTGCGAGCCGCTGCAGCCGACCAGGGCCACAGCGCCGACCAGCGCGGCTACCAAAGCAATTCGATTTCCCATCATGAGTGATCCTTGAGCCGGCGTGGGCCGGGTGGTGAGGTGTTGCGGCAGCGACACGCGGCCGGCGGAACCCGACAATTCTACCGGTTTGCGCAGGCCACGGTAAATGGTCGGCCGCAGCCGGAGTATTGCAGGCCCGCATTCTGTCACAGGCGTCCCGGCGCCCGCCTGAATACCCGCTTGCAACACCGACCTCGTACGGCGTGGATGCCGGCGCCTCCTCGGCCTGAAGCCGCTGTTGCGGCGCCACGCGTCAGACGCTGCACCTGCCCCGCGACGGGGGATACACGGACCTCGGCGCGCTGCTGCAGAGAATCCGGGAGCGCCGGACGCAGCCGTTTTGGCTCCGCAGCCGTAGGCGAAGCTGCGCGGCCGACGGTCCGACCGTCGGTTGTGCGCCTGCGGCGCCAACCCCGAGCATCCAATTGGGCGGCGTGGTCAAAGCGGGCACGCGGGCACACGTGGCTCCAGCGCACGATGTCGGGCCGGGCCGGCTTTCGGTTCCCACCGGACCAAAAAAAAAGCGCCACCCGGTTGGGTGGCGCTTTGAAGGACCTCGTGTCCAGACTGCGTTGTGGTGCGTTCTCAGTAGTCGTACGAGATCGAGAAGCGCACGTAACGCGGGGTCTGGTAGGACACAGGCAGGCTGTAGGTGTTGCTGATGGTGTGAGCACCCCGAGGATAGAGGTTCGGGTTGGTCTGCTGCACCTCCTGCTCGTCGGTGACGTTGAACACGTCCAGCCGGAAGCCGAGCTTGTGGTCGGCGAAGGCCGGCCGGTACTCGATGCCCAGGTCAAGCCGGAACGTCCACGGGTTGAAGTGCTGACCCGGAGGCGACGGTTCGCCACGGCACCAGTGGTAGTCGGAGCCGTAGAAGCCGCCACCGTAGGGGCCGCCAACATTGACCTGGTCGGGGCCGTACCAGCCGAGGCAGGACTTGGGCATGCCGGACTGCACCAGCAGATTGCCGGAGAGCAACCACTCCGGAGCAACTTGCCAAGCACCGTAGGCCTTCAACTGGTGCCGGCGCATGTTGGCCAGGTAGCCACGGGCGCTGGACATCAACGCCGGGTAATCCCAGTCCTCGGTCACCGACACGTCGGTCTGGCCGATGTCCGAACGCACCTGGCCCTCGGCATTGCCCCAGCTGCGGGCAAAGGTGTAGTCGATGCGCCCAGCCCAAGTGCCGTCAAACGGGTGGCTCAGGTACAGGTTGAGGCCGTAGTAGTCACGCTGCGCATCCGGGAAGCCGAACTCTTCCTGGGTGACGGGCACCTGGATGGCCTCGGTGTGCGCATTGTTCCAGACGTTGAACACGTTGGTCTGGTTGGGGTTGAAAATGTGACAGAACGGGCTGAATACCGCGTAGTCGTTCGGGTCATACCCCATCTCGGCGACCTTGTTGACGATCGGCTCGACGATGCAGACGTCGTCAATGATGGTGCCGACGGTGCGGTACGTGAACTTGGCACCGTAGGTCCAGTTCGGCCCCAGCGACTTGTCGAAGCCGAGGATGAATTCGTCCTGGTACTGCGGCTTCAGGTTGGTCGATGTCACCGTGGTCGGATCAACCGGCTGGCCAAACTCGCCATTGGAAGAAACCGGGCCCGGAGGCGGCTCGGCCTCGCCGGTGGCCGGGTTGATGCCCGGGACGGGCGTCAGGCCGGTCGGGATGCCGTTCTCGTCGATGCCGGTGTAGGTGAAGTACTCCAGCGTGTACAGCGAGTTACCCGCTGCACGCTCGCCGGTCGACATCGGGATGGCGAGGTAGTAGCGGCCCGCGGTGCCGTAGACCTTGAAGCTGGAGTCACCGAACACGTCCCAGCTGAAGCCCAGGCGCGGCTCCCACTGGTCCGGCTCGTCGACGAAGGCGATGCCGACGGCGTTCTTGTTGGTGAAGTGGTCGTTGCGGATACCGATGTTGAACATCAGGTTCGGCGTGACCTGCCACTTGTCCTGCAGGTACCAGGCCTTCTGCTCGGCCGACATGCTGGTGGCCGTGACGAAGATGTACTTGTAGACGAAGTAGCCGTTGCCGCCCGGCGCACCAACATGCAGGCCCGCGTTGATGGGCTCATCCGGCGGACTCTGCTGGCTGTAGAACCAGGCCCAACCCGGGCCGGACATCTGCGAACCCTGGTCGCGGCCGGTGTACACCAGGTTGTCGAGACCGACCTGCAGCAGGTGGTCGCCCAACTGGTACTCGAAGTCGGCACGCAGGCTCTTCGACCGCGTGCGGCGATCGGCAAGCGAGACGTACAGCGTGTTCTGCGAGTTGGTGATCGGCACCGGGGTGATCGAGGGATCCTGGTTGCTCGCGCCACGGATCTGCGGATACGGGCTCGCGTTTGGCGTGATCGACGGGTTGCGAACCTCGGTGTAGCCATAGAGGACGCTCAGGGTCGCCTTGTCGCTGAGGTAGCCGGTGTAGTGGAAAATCCGGCTCTCATGGTCGTAGAGGCCATAGGTCAGCGGCGTCGGGTCACCAACGGCCTCCAACAGGTCGTTGTCCCAGACGTAGGAATTGCCGTAGTTGAACTTCTGGTGCTCCTTCAGCTCGGTGAACTCAAGGATGTTGTTGTCGTTGATGTTCCAGTCGATCTTCGCGTAATACTTGGTGTCGTGCGACTTGTAGAAGTCGACCTGCTGCGTGCCCACCGAGTAGACATGCTTGTCCTTGGTCTCGTGGGTTTCCGCGGACAGGAAGAAGAACAGCTTGTCCTGCACGATCGGGCCGCCGACGTAACCACCTAGGGTGGTGGACCAGCCCTTGTTTTCATGCCGGTACTGGTACAGATCACCCGGCTGCCTTGTGCTGCTCTCGAACTCCTCGCCGGGCTGCAACGCGATGTCCGGGTAATAGGTGTTGCGCGGGTCGGACGACAGGTAGGCGGGCTCCCACACGAAATGGGCGCCGTAGTGCCATTCGTTGGTGCCGCGCTTGCCGACCTGGCTGATCACGCCGCCATCGGCGCGGCCGTACTTGGCGCCGTAGCCGCCGACCAGGGTTTCCTGCTGGGCGATGGAGCCGTAGGGCAGCTGGTAGGACGAGCCGGTGTAGTCGTACAGCGCGGTGGTGTTGTAACCGTTGACGTAGTAGGCGTTCTCGGTCGCGCCGGCGCCGGCCACGGTAAGGGCGTTGCCGAAATAGGCGCTGGAGGAGACCACGCCCGGTGCCAGCAGCGCGATGGCTTCGGCACTGCGGCCGATCGGCAGGCGGTTGAGCTGCTGGGCCGTGATGACCGTGCTGGACGCGGTGGTGGTGACGTCAATTTCCGGGATGGCGTTGGCAGTGACCTGCACGGTGCCCAGCTGCTGCGCATTCATGCCCGCGCCGCCGAAGTCGACCTCGGAGCCGGCGCCCACCGTCAGGTTGATGTTGGACTGCGTGGAGACCGGTTGGCCATTCTTCATCAGGGTGACGGTGTAGGTACCCAGCGGGAGCTGACGCAGCGCATAGCTGCCGTCGGCGGCGACCGTGGTGGTCCGCGTGACGCCCGTCGAGCTGACTACGCGAACCGTCTGGCCGGCCGCACCCGGTGCGTCACCGAAGATGGCGCCGCTGGTGGCCTGGCCGTAGGCGGCACCGGCAAAGCCGAGCCCGATGGCGAGGGCGATGGTCAACTTGTTGAAACGAGGCCTCGCCCCGCTACGCATGTGACGCTTCTTCATTACGATTCTCTCCTCACGACCCGCAGGTCACAGATTGGGCACCAAGCACAAAGCGAACAGCAAAACGCGTTGATACAGCGTGGAGAGCCATCCAAGGCGGAACTCCGGGCACTCCCGGGCCGCAATCTCTTGTCGACCGATCGCTCTCCGGCGCGCGTTGTTGCCGCACGCGACATGCTTCGACAAGCAGCAGGCGGCACGCTAATGCAGCGTTCATCCCGTGTCAACACTTTTTTAGCAATTGGCCGACACTTTTGGCAGGGTGCCGGGTCCTGCAAGAGGCGGCGGCGGGACCCGTCGCGAGGTGCTCCGTGGATGGCGACAAAAGCCCGGCGATGCCCGGCCCCGGCTGTCCGCCAAGCCGTGGCGTCAGTGCGACTGCAGCTGTGCGATGTCGGCGATCGCCAGGAATCGATCCTGCAGAAGGGTCAGCAAAGCCAGCCGGTTCGCCCGTACGGCCGGATCCTCCGCCATGACCAGGACTTCGTCGAAGAAACGATCAACCGGCGCCTGCAGCGCCGCCAGGCGGCTCAGCGCGTTGCCGTAGTCGCCGCGTTCGGCGGCTTGGCGGCTGTCGCGGCTGGCGGCCGCCAGCGCCTGGGCCAGGTCGCGCTCGGCGTCATGCTCGAGGAGGGCTTCGTCCAGCACCCGGCCCGCCGGTTCGCCCGCCTCGGCCTGCTTGCGCAGGATGTTTCCGACGCGCTTGTTGGCGGCCGCCAGGCTGGCCGCCTCGGGCCGGCCGGCAAACGCCGCGACTGCGCGAATGCGCCGGTCGAAATCGGGCAATGTCGCCGGCGCCACCGCCGCCACCGCGGCAAACAGGTCGCTGCCGAAGCCCTGCTCGGCGTAGTAGCCACGCAGCCGGTCAAGCACGAAATCCACCAGCTCCGCGGTCAGGCCGGCGCGCCGCGCGCCGGCATCCAGCGCCGGCGGTTTGTCTTCCTTGCGGGGCTTGAGGCCAGCAGCCAGCGCGGCTTCCGGCAACAGTTCCAGCGCCTCGCGGAAGCTTGCCGCGAGATCAATCTCCAGTTCGCCCTCGACCAGCGTGCGCGCCAGGCCCAGCGCCGCCCGGCGCAACGCAAAGGGATCCCTGCTGCCGGACGGCTTGAGGCCGACGGCGAAGATGCCGGCCAGCGTGTCCAGACGCTCGGCCACAGCCAGCACCCGGGCCACTTCGCCGTCGGCGACGCGGTCGGCGGACTGGCGCGGCATGTAGTACTCGTCCAGCGCCTGTGCGACCGCGGCCGGTTCGCCGTGGGCGGCGGCGTAGTAGCGGCCCATGACGCCCTGCAGCTCGGGAAACTCGCCGACCATGCGCGTCATCAGGTCGCATTTGCAGAGGCTGGCGGCGTGGGTGGCCAGGGCGGCGTCGACACCGACCCGGTTGGCAATGACTCGGGCCAGCTCGGCCACGCGGCAGCTCTTGTCCCACAGGCTGCCCAGCGCCTGCTGGTAGGTGACCCGCTTGAGCTGGTCCTGCTGGGCCGCCAGTGGCGTCTTCAGGTCCTCGTCGTAAAAGAATTTCGCGTCGGCGAAGCGTGGCCGGATGACGCGCTCATAGCCGGTGCGGATCTGCGCGGGGTCGCGCGATACGATGTTGGCGACACCAATGAAGTGTTCGCTCAGCACGCCATCAGGGGTGCGCACCGGCACGAATTTCTGGTTTGTCTCCATGGTGCTGACGAGCGCCTCGGCCGGCACCTCGAGGAAACGCGGCTCGAAGCTGCAGGCGATCGCCACCGGCCACTCGGTGAGGTTGGCGATCTCGGCCGCGAGGGCGTCGGAGAGTTGCGGCTGGCCGCCGCTGGCCTCGGCCGCACGCGCCACCTCGGCGCGCACCCGGGCACGCCGCTCGGCCGGGTCGGCCAGTACGTGGGCGGCGCGCAGTGCGTCCAGCCAGCCGTCGGCATCGGCGATGTGCACCGGCTGCGGATGATGGAAGCGGTGGCCGCGCGACTGGCGTCCGCTGCGCAGGCCGAGCAGCTCGGCATCGACGATGGCGTCGCCGTGCAGCATCACCAGCCAGTGCGCCGGGCGCACGAAGCTGTAGTCATGGTCGCCCCAGCGCATTGGCCGCGGGATCGGCAGCGCGGCCAGCGCCTCGGCCACGATCTCCGGCAGCAATGCGGCCGTGGCCTGACCGGGCTGGACGGCACGGTAGACGAACCAGGCGCCCTTGCCGGTCTCCTGCGTCTGCAGCGCCTCGACCTCCACGCCGCAGGACTGGGCGAAGCCCAGGAGTGCGCGCGTCGGTTGGCCTTCCGCGTCGCGGCCGGCCGTGACCGCCGGGCCGCGCCGCTCGATGTTCTGTTCGGGCTGCGCCAGCGCCACCGCCGGCACGTGCACGGCCAGGCGCCGCGGCGAGCAGTAGGTGCGCGCGTTGGCGACATCGGCCTCAACGCCGTGCCTGGCCAGACCGTCGCAGACGCCGCTCGCAAACGCGTCCGCCAGTGCGTCGAGGGCCTTCGGCGGCAGCTCCTCGGTGCCCAGTTCGACCAGCAGCGGCTTCGCCTCAGACATCTGCCGCTTCCCTGCGCAGGCCGGGGAAGCCGAGCTTCTCGCGCTGCGCGACGTAGGCCTCGGCGACTGCGCGGGACAGCGTGCGCACGCGCAGGATGTAGCGCTGGCGCTCGGTGACGCTGATGGCGCGGCGTGCGTCCAGCAGGTTGAAGGTGTGGCTGGCCTTCATCACCTGTTCGTAGGCCGGCAACGGCAGGCCGGCGTCGACCAGCTTCAGCGCCTCCGCCTCGCAGGTATCGAACCAGGCGAGCAGCTTGTCGACGTTGGCGTGCTCGAAGTTGTAGGTCGACTGTTCGACCTCGTTCTGGTGGAACACATCGCCGTAGGTGACCGGCCCGTGCGGTGCCTGCGTCCAGACCAGGTCGAACACGTTGTCGACGTCCTGCAGGTACATCGCCAGGCGCTCGAGGCCGTAGGTGATCTCGCCGGTCACGGGCTTGCACTCGAGGCCGCCGGCCTGCTGGAAATAGGTGAACTGGGTGACCTCCATGCCGTTCAGCCAGACTTCCCAGCCGAGGCCCCAGGCGCCCAGCGTCGGCGACTCCCAGTTGTCCTCGACGAAGCGCAGGTCGTGCACCAGCGGGTCGATGCCCAGCGCCTCCAGCGAGCCGATGTAGCGGTCGAGGATGTCGTCCGGGTTGGGCTTCATCACCACCTGGAATTGGTAGTAATGCTGCAGGCGGTTGGGGTTGTCGCCATAGCGGCCGTCGGTAGGCCTCCGCGACGGCTGCACGTAGGCCGCGGCCCAGGGCTCGGGGCCGAGCGCACGCAGGAAGGTCGCCGGGTGGAAGGTGCCGGCGCCGACCTCGGTGTCGAGCGGCTGCAGCAGCACGCAGCCCTGCTCGCCCCAATAGCGGCTGAGCGTCTGGACAAGCTGCTGGAATGTCGGCGAGGACATGGGTCGCGGTCGGCCTGAAACAAAGCGCGCTAGTATACCGGCGCCTGTCAACCGGTTCGCCGCATGCTTGCCAATCCGCCATCCACCGCCACCCTCGGCCGCCGCGGTCGCCTGGAGCTGGGCGAGGTACTGGCTGCACTGGTGGTGGATGGTTACCTGACGGCCGAGGATGCCAAGCGCGTGCGGGTCGGCGCGCGCAGCGGCCGCGCCACGCTGGAGCTGCACCCGCTGGTGGTGGTCGGCCAGGCCAAGCTGGAAAACCGCCGCGACCACGGCCGCCCGTTGACCGTCGAGGTGCTGACCGAGTGGCTGGCCGACAAGGCCGGGCTGGACTACCTCAAGATCGACCCGATGAAGGTCGACGTCGCCGGCGTCACCCGCGTGGTCAGCCACGCCTACGCGCAGCGCCACCGCATCCTGCCGGTGCGTGCCGAGGCCGACGCGCTGGTGATTGCCACCTGCGAGCCGTTTTCGCTGGACTGGGTCGATGACCTCGGCCAGATGCTGCGCCGCGAGATCCGCTGCGTTGTCTCCAGTCCGCTCGACGTCAACCGCTTCCTCATGGAGTTTTACGGCGTGCAGCGCTCCATCCGCCTGGCGCAGGACGCCAAGAGCGAGGAGCATGACGGCAGCGCCATCCTCAACTTCGAGCAGCTGCTGGAGCTGGGCAAGAACGGCGAAATCGGCGCCGACGACCGCCACGTGGTGCACATCGTCGACTGGCTGCTGCAGTACGCCTTCGAGCAGCGCGCGTCGGACATCCACCTCGAGCCGCGCCGCGAGGCGGGGAGGATGCGCTTTCGCATCGACGGCGTGATGCACAAGGTGTTCGAGCTGCCACCGGCGGTGATGACGGCGGTGACCTCGCGCATCAAGATCCTGTCGCGGCTGGACGTGGCCGAGAAGCGCCGGCCGCAGGATGGCCGCATCAAGACCCGCTCGACCAGCGGCCGGGAAGTGGAGCTGCGCATCTCCAGCATGCCGACGGCCTTTGGCGAGAAGGTGGTGCTGCGCATCTTTGATCCCGATATCGTCGCCAAGGACTTTTCGCAGCTCGGCTTCACCGCCGACGAAAGCACCGCCTGGAAGGCGCTGATCGAGCGGCCCAATGGCATCGTCCTGCTGACCGGCCCGACCGGCTCGGGCAAGACCACCACGCTGTATTCGACGCTGAAATACCTGGCGCGGCCGGAGCTCAACGTCTGCACGGTCGAGGATCCGATCGAGATGGTCAGCGCGGAGCTGAACCAGATGCAGGTGCAGCCCGCCATCGACCTGGACTTCGCCGCCGGCGTGCGCACGCTGCTGCGCCAGGACCCCGACATCATCATGGTCGGCGAGATCCGTGACCTCGAGACCGCACAGATGGCGGTGCAGGCCTCGCTGACCGGCCACTTCGTGCTCTCGACACTGCATACCAACGACGCCCCCAGCGCAGTCACCCGCCTGCTCGACCTTGGCGTGCCCCACTACCTGATCCAGTCGACCCTGACCGGCGTGATGGCCCAGCGCCTGGTACGCACGCTGTGCCCGCACTGCAAGCGGTCGGCGCCGCTCGACCGCCAGGCCTGGCAGGTCTTGACCCACGGCCTGGAGATGCCCGAGCCGGAGGGCGCGCAAGCGCCGGCCGGCTGCCTGGAATGCCGCAACACCGGCTTCCTCGGCCGCACCGGCGTCTACGAATTGCTGGCAATCACGCCCAAGTTGCGGCGCATGATCAACGCGGACATGGAGCTGGCCGGCTTCGCCGAAGCTGCCCGGGCCAGCGGCGTACGCCCGCTGCGGATGTCGGCGGCGCTGCAGGTCACCCGCGGCGTGACCACCCTGCCCGAGGTGCTGGCGGTGCTGCCGACGGACGAGTTCACGCCATGAAGCCGCTGCTGATAGTGCAGACCGGCCACGCGCCGGACCGCATCCGCGCGCGGCTCGACGACTTCGCGCACTGGTTCCGGCTGGGCCTGCGGCTGCCACCGGCGCGCCTGCGGGTCGTCGATGTGCAGGCGGGCGAGGCGCTGCCGCCGCCGAGGATGTGTGCCGGCGCCGTCATCACGGGCTCCGCGGCCATGGTCACCGACCGCGAGCGCTGGAGCGAAGACACCGCCGGCTGGATTCGCAGTGCGATGGACGCCGAGCTGCCGCTGTTCGGCGTCTGCTACGGCCACCAACTGATGGCCCACGCGCTGGGCGGCCGGGTCGATGTGCTCCCGGGCGGCCGCGAGATCGGCGACCGCAACGTCAGCCTCACCGCCGCCGGCAGCGGGCATCCGCTGCTGCGCGGCCTGCCGCCGGTGTGGCCGGCCCACCACACCCACCTGCAGGCCGTGCTGGAGCCGCCGCCCACGGCCAGCGTGCTGGCGACATCGGTGCGCGACCCGCACCAGATGCTCGGTTACGCGCCGCGCGTGGTGTCGACGCAGTTCCACCCGGAGTTCAGCGCCGCCATCATGCGCGCCTACATCGACCGCCGCGTGGCCCTGCTGCGCAGCGAGGGACTGGACGTGCCGGCGCTGCTGCGCGGCGTGGGCGCAGCCCCACAGGCACGGACGCTGCTGCGACGGTTTGCGCGCAGCATCGGATCCGCCGACGCGGCCGCGGCCGCATCCGAACCGCCAGCGCGTCGCCGCGCCGCGGGCCGCTGAAGGAAACCTCACCATGCAGCTACGCCACGTTCGTGCCGGTACCGGCTTCCACTGGATCCGCCAAGCCTTCGCCAGCGTCGGCAAGCAGCCGGGGACATTCCTCTGCATGGGCCTGATCGTCGGCCTGATCAGCTGCGTTCCGATCCTCGGGCCGCTGGTGGTATTCATCCTCGGCCCCGCCATGCTCGGCGGCATCGCATGGGCGGCCCGCGTCAGCGACCGCGGCGGCAGCGCCCGCATCGGCGACCTGATGCATGCGTTTCGCGACAACGCACGCACCAATTCGATGATCGCGCTGTGCCTGCCGCTGTTCGGCGCGCTGATCGTCGCCGTCATCATCCTCGCCGTCGCCATCGGCGGCGCACTGGTCGGCAAGCAGATCGACCCGGCCGGCATCGACGCCATGCAGCTGCTGCGCGAAAGCGGCGGCGCCGGCGTGGTGGCCCTGGCGTTGGTGGTCGTGGTGATGCTGGTCGGCGAATCCATGGTGTTTTTCGCCATCCCGCGTGTGATTCTCGACGGCGTGCCCGCCCGCACCGCCATGGGCGAGAGCTTCCGCGCCTGCCGCCGCAATCTCGGCGCCTGGCTGCTGGCGCTGCTGACGCTGGCGATGGGTTGCGGTTTGGTCAGCGCGCTGCTGGCCCATGCGGGCTTGCAGTTGTTGGGCAGCCTTGTCGCCGACACGCTCTACTACGCCGTCGGCGGGCCGACGCTGTACCACGCCTGGGATGCGGTGTTCGCACCGTCGGCCGCCTCGGGCGAGCCGCCGGATGCGGCGGCCGGCGACGCGCCAGCCGCCATCCAGCAGGTGGACCGCACCTTCTGACGCGGCTCGCGACGGCTACCGCCGCCGTTCGCGCGCCAGCGCCGGACGCGCGACCGCCGCGTAGCCGAGGCCAAAGACAAAGCCGCCGATGTGCGCCCACCAGACCACGGCATCAAAGCTCGGCCCAACCCAGGTGAAGAGCAACTGGACCAGTACCCAGATGCCAATCAGCACCAGCGCCGGCACCTGCACGAACTGGAAGTAGATCCCGAGCGGCAGCACCAGGCCAAGCCGGGCGCGGGGAAACAGCCCGAGGTAGGCGCCGACCACTGCCGACACCGCGCCGCTGCAACCGACGATCGGCGTGCTGGTGTGGCCCAGCGTCAAGGCTCCGGCCAGGTTGGCCAGTGCGCCGCCGACCAGGAACAGGAACAGCAGCCGCCGCGGCCCCAGTGCCCGCTCCGCCGGCACGCTGAAGATCACCAGGAACAGCAGGTTGCCCAGCACGTGCAGCCAGTTGACGTGGATGAACAGGCTGGTCAGGAGCGGCAGCAGTTCGCTGTACCAGCGCCCCTCGAGCAGCCGCGCCGGCACCGTGCCCCAACGCGCCACCCACAACCCGCGCTGCACCGGGTCGACCAGGCTGAACCAGACGTAGCAGGCCACGCAGGCGGCGACCAGCAGCAGCGTAGCCCAGGGAAAACGGGAGCGGCGCCGCTGCTCGAGTTGGACGAACACCGAGCGCCGCTCAGTGCGTGCCGACGCTGGGGACGAGGAAGCGACGGCCATTGAGGCTGACGACGATGCCATCGCGGCGGATCGCTTCGAGCGTCATGCCGTTGCCCAGGTCATCGCCCTCCACCCGGCGCACGCCGTTGACGATCACGAAGCGATCTTCCGGCGCCGGAGCAAAGACCTGCATGCTGATCTTGAACGGCGGCAAGTCCTTGCGTTCCGCGTAGGGCAACGCCCAGACCAGCGGCAGCGAGGAGGTGCTGGCGGGCGCGCTCGCAGCTGGCGGCGCGCTGGCGGCAGGCTGGCCGCCGGGCGCCGCCGCCGGCGCGGGCTCCGTGGCTCCGGGGGGATGCAGCGGCTCCAGTGGTGCGGGCGGCGGGACAACGTGCTGGTCGGTCCTCGCCTGAGACGCAGGCGCCGGTGGCGCGGTCTGCGGCGCGGCCACCGGCTGTTTCGCCGCCGGCGACTCGACCCGCGATGGCGCAGCCGGCGGCGCGTGCTGCGGCGGCGCGTCAGTCACCAAGTGGCCCCGCGCCGGCGCGGAACGGCGTGGCGGCGGTGCCGGCTTGTTGGCGACTCCCGGCGCAGGCGGGTTGGCGACCGCCGCGACCTGCTGGTCGGCGACACCGGCCGCATCGGCTGCGAGAGCCTGTGACGCGGCCACGGCCGGCGCGGAGGCTGCCCGGGGCGGCGCCGCCGCTTCTGGCGACCACCAGGTCTGCAGGGCTAGATAACCAACGGCGACGACGACAGCCAGCAACAGCAATGGCAGCACCCAGCGCTGCCTGCGCCGGCGCGTGAAGGGCGCGCTGTCCAGCGTCGGCAGCCGGCCCAACTGGCGTTGCTGCTCTGCTTTTTTCAAGGCGTCGTGGATCAGCGACATGTCAGTGCGTCGGCTCGGGCGCCGCGTGGCGCCTGGCGCAGGGCGCCCAAGTGTAGTGCATGGTGCCGCCGTTCACGGCACGTCCCGTACCAGGTGCGGGCCGAGGTTGCCGAGCGATACCAGCGCAAACAGCGTCTCCGGGCCGACGATGCCATCGGCGCGGATGCCGTAACCTTGCTGCAGGCGACGGACGCGCGCCTCCAGCGCGGCATCGAAATAAGCCGGTCCGTAGCTGGCCGCCGTGCCGCCATCGACGCGCGCCAGCTGCTGCGCGACCCAGCCGACGCCGGGCCCGGCGTCGCCCTGCTGCATGGTCTGCGGCACGTCGGCGGGCAGGCGGAAGGCGACGGTGAAGCGTCCGTCCCAGATCTCGTCCAGGCCCGCGCGTGCCAGGTTGTAGACCGTGCCGGCGTAGTCGATGCGTACGGTCCGTGGGCCGACGCCGAGCAGCAGCGCGCTCTGTGTCGCCGGCGGTGCCTGCCCTTCGACGGGCTTGAGCTCGAGGATCAGCGGCCGATCGAAGCGCTTCAACTGGTCCAGCGTGCCGTGACCACTGAGGCAGTCGAAACCGGGAAAGATCACCGGCTGGCATTGTGCCGCCTGGGCCACGGTTGCCTCGGCCGATCGCACCTGCCAACGGGCCAGCAGCTGCGACCAGGCGGCGGCGGTGCTGTCCGTGGTGGCGGCCATGCGCGCCTGGACCACCGCGACCGGCGTCAGTTGGGCCGTATCCGCGGGCGCGGTGGCGATCGCGGGCGCCGCAGTGGCCGGTGGGGGCGCATGGCCAAAGCGCCACCAGCCCGCCAGCGCCACCAGCACCAGCAGTGCGGCCGCCAGTGGCGCCCAACGACCGTAGCGGCGGGCCCAGTATCGGGCGTGACCGGGTAGTGCCTCGTCGGCCGCGCGCTGCACGGTGCGTTCGCCCAGCGTGGCCTGTTCGTGCGCGTAGCCCGCCATCAGGGCGCGGTCGGCAATGATGTTGATCAGGCGCGGAATGCCGCCGCTGCGCTGGTAGAGCGTGCGGAGGCCGAGCCGGCTGAAAGGCACTCGCGGCAATCCGGCCACGGCCAGCCGATGCCGAACGTAGGCCGTGGTCTCCTCGGCATCGAGCGGCTCGAGGTGGTAGCGCGCCGTGATGCGCTGCGCCAGCTGGCGCAGCTCGGGCCGCGCCAGCAGCTCGCGCAACTCCGGCTGGCCGAGCAGGATGATCTGCAACAGCTTCTGGGTCGGCGTCTCGAGGTTGGTCAGCAGGCGGATCTGCTCCAGCGCCTCGCCCGACAGGTTCTGCGCCTCGTCGACGATCAGCACCACGCGCAGGCCCTGCGCGTAGGCGTCCAGCAAGTAGGTGTTCAGCGCGTCGACCAGCGCCTTCTGGCTGCCGCGCCGCTCGCCGATGGCGATGCGCAACTCCTCGCAGATGGCCTCCAGGAGCTCCAGCGGCGACAGCTTGGGATTGAGGATCAGCGCGACTCGCGTGTTCTCCGGCAGCTGCTCCAGCAGCAGCCGGCACAAGGTGGTCTTGCCGGTGCCCACCTCCCCGGTCAATTGCACGAAGCCGCCGCTGCCCCCCTTGCCGACCCCGTACAGCAGGTGCGCCAACGCATCGCGGTGGCGCTCGGACAGGAAAACGTAGCGCGGGTCGGGCGTGATGGAGAATGGCGCCTCCTTCAGCCCGTAGTGGTCCAGGTACATGGCACGTACTCTATCGCGCCCGGCCGGCGCTGTCCGGCAACACCGGGGCAAAACCGGGGTCAGAGTGCACTTTCCTCCGACGGCCGCTGGTTGTAGCGACTGCCGCCTGAAAAGTGCACTCTGACCCCGGTTTTGCTGACCCCGGTTTTGCTGCGGCCACAAAGCAAAACGCCCCGGTCGCGTGGACCGGGGCGTTGTGCGTTTTGGGACCCTGGCGGTGACCTACTCTCGCATGGGCGAACCACACTACCATCGGCGCGGGTGCGTTTCACTTCCGAGTTCGAGATGGGATCGGGTGGTGCCACACCGCTATGGCCGCCAGGGAATCGGTGCGGGCCGCGCTGTGAGCGCGGGCCCGGCATGGGGATCGAAAAGTGACAAGTTGTCCTGGCTCAGGGAACGAGCTGTATCGAGGCTGCAAAGCGTCTTTGGGTTATATGGTCAAGCCGCACGGCGCATTAGTACTGGTCAGCTCAATGCATTGCTGCATGTCCACACCCAGCCTATCAACCACCTGGTCTTGATGGTGCCTTCAGGAGAGTCAAGCTCTCGGGAGATCTCATCTTGGGGCGTGCTTCCCGCTTAGATGCTTTCAGCGGTTATCACTTCCGTATATAGCTACCGGGCTATGCCTCTGGCGAGACAACCCGAACACCAGGGATACGTCCACTCCGGTCCTCTCGTACTAGGAGCAGCCCCCCTCAAATCTCCAACGCCCACGACAGATAGGGACCGAACTGTCTCACGACGTTCTGAACCCAGCTCGCGTACCACTTTAAATGGCGAACAGCCATACCCTTGGGACCGGCTACAGCCCCAGGATGTGATGAGCCGACATCGAGGTGCCAAACACCGCCGTCGATATGAACTCTTGGGCGGTATCAGCCTGTTATCCCCGGAGTACCTTTTATCCGTTGAGCGATGGCCCTTCCATACAGAACCACCGGAT
>DASSBG010000016.1:0-53723 GCA_035699085.1 Rhodanobacteraceae bacterium | reverse complement strand
TTGCTTTTGCTGCTCGGTGCTCGCAGCCCCGTTGCGCGCCAGCCAGAATGTTCATAAACTGATAGTTCATTACTGAACTATCGGGCCGAACTGCCAATGACCCAGCTTGCCGAACGCATCGAGGCGCTCGAGCGCGGCGTCGCCCGCGTCGCCGACCAGGCGCCGGAGCTGCCGCAGCCTGAGGTCGTGCTGCTGCGGATGCTGCTGATGACCGGCCAAGTGGTCGCCGACCAGTTCGAGCGCACGCTCAAGCCCCACGGCCTCAGCGAGAGCGAGTTCCGCACCCTGATCGTGCTGCTCAGCAGCCCGCAGGGCCGCGCCCACCCCGGCGAACTGTGCCAGTTCGCCACCCAGAAGCCGACCAACATGACCCGCATCACCGACGGCTTGGTGCGCCGCGGCCTGGCAACGCGGACCCCCAGCGACAGCGACCGCCGGCGCATCGTGCTGCAACTTACGCCGGTCGGCCGGCGATTCGCCCGCAAGCTGCTGCCGCTGCTGTTCCCGCACGCCCGCGCGCTGTTCGCCGGCTTCAGCGCGGCCGAAAAGCGTGCTCTGCACCGCGCACTGTGCAAGCTGCTGCTGCGGGTCGACGCGCTGGCTTCCACCGACGCCACCAAGGCATGAAGCCGCGCCTCCTCCTCTGCGCCGCGCTGGCGGTCCTGCTTGGCGCCTGCGCCTCGGTGCCGCCCAGGCTGGCGGAGCCGGCCTTGCGCGAGCGCGCGCCACTGGCCGGCCTGCCGGTTGACGCCAAGGCCGGCTGGCCTGCGTCGGACTGGTGGAAGCGCTACGAGGATCCGCAGCTGGATGCGCTGATGGGCCTGGTGCTGACGCACTCGGCGACGCTGGCCGAGGCGCGCGCCCGCGTCGCGCAGGCCACGCAGTCGGCGCGCATCACCGCCGCCAAGGCCGGGCTTCAGGTCGAGGGCGACGCGCAACTGGCGCGCCACCGCATGAGCGAGCACGGCCTGATACCCAGCCAGTTCCTCGGCTTTACCTGGTATACGCAGGCCGACCTCGGCCTGTCGCTGCGCCACGACTTCGACTGGTGGGGCAAGCACCGCGCGGCGGTGGCCGCCGCGGTGGGCCAGGCACGCGTTGCCGCGGCCCAGCAGGCGGCGGCGACGCTGGCGCTGGAGTCGGCGGTGGCCGACGCCTACTTCGGCTGGCAGGCCGACCACGCGCGCCTGGCGCTGGCAAAGTCCGCGGTGGAAGTCGGCCGGCAGCTGCTGACAATCGCGCGGCTGCGCGTCGGCGCCGGGCTGGAGCCGCCGGACCTGCAGCACCAGGCCGAGGCGGGGGTGGCGGCGGCGCGCCAGCAGCAGGTGGCGCTGGAATCGAGCGTGCAGATCCGGCTGGCTGCGCTGGCGTCGCTGCTCGGCGTGGCTCCGGCGGCGTTGCCGCCGCTGGAGGTGCGGCCGTTGCCGACCGCCGCCACGGGCCTGCCGCCGCACGCCAGCCTCGACCTTGTCGCGCGGCGGCCGGACATCGCCGCGAGCCGCTGGCGCGTCGAAGCGGCGCTGCGCGGCACCGACGTGGCCCGTGCGCAGTTCCTGCCCGATCTCAGCATCAGCGCGCTGGCCGGCCTGTCCAGCATTGACCTCGGCAAGCTGCTGGAAGCCGGCAGCCGCACCTTCGCTCTGGCGCCGGCGTTGCACCTGCCGATCTTCAACGGTGGCCTGCTGCAGGCAAGCTACGGCCTGTCGAAGGCGAAGCTGGACGCGGCCATCGCCCAGTACGACGCCGCGGTGCTGGACGCCGCGCGCGAGGTCGCGACGCAGGCGCTCACGCTGCAGCGCATCGCGGCGCAGCGGCGCGAGCAGCGCTCGCAACTGCAGGCCATCCAGGCCTTGCACGACAGCGCCGCCGCGCGCCAGCGCCGCGGCGTCGTCGATGGCCGCCCGGCGCTGCAGGCCCGGGCGCAGCTGTTGCAGCAGCGCGCCGTCGCCATCGGCCTGCATACCGAGGCGCTGACCACCGGCGTGGCTCTGACCCGCGCCCTCGGCGGCGGCTATCGCAGTGACACGCCGACATCACCCTCCTCCTCCGCCCTGCCCGCCCCGGACGCAACGCAATGAGCAACGACCACGAGTTTCCGCCTGCCGATGCCAGCGATCGCGGGCACGGCGGTGACGACGCCGGCACGACCCGCGCCGCCTCGCCCGGCAGGCGCAGGCGGATCCTGCTGTTGATCGCCGCCGCCTTCGCGCTGATTGCCGTGGTCTGGATCCTGCTGTGGCTTTTCGTGTTCTCGCTGCGCGAGACCACCGAGGACGCCTACGTCGACGGCAACCAGGTCACCGTCAGCGCACAGCACGGCGGCACGGTGGTCGCGGTGCTGGCCGACGACACCCAGCGCGTCGCCACCGGCCAGGTGCTGGTGCGGCTGGATCCAACCGACACCCGCGTCGCCCTGGCGCAGGCGCGCGCGGCGCTGGCCGCTGCCGTGCGCCAGGTGCGCCAGCTGAAGGCGCGCGCAGCACAGAGCGACGCCGGCGTCGATGCGCAGCGCGTGGCGCTGTCGCTGGCCAAGGCCGACCTGGCACGCCGTCAGCCCCTGCTGGCCGCACACGCGGTGGCCGCCGAGGAGATCGCCCACCTGCGCGAGCGGGTCAAGAGCGCGCGTTCGGCGCTGGATCTGGCCGAGCGCCAAGCCGCCGCCGCGCACGCCGCGGTCGACGGCACTGACGTGGCCAACAACCCGGCGGTGCTGCAGGCGCGGGCGTCATTCCGCAAGGCCTGGTTGGCGGACCACCGCAACGCCATCGTCGCACCGGTCGGCGGCTACGTCGCCCAGCGCAGCGTGCAGGTCGGCCAGCAGGTCAAGGCCGGGCAGGCGCTGATGCAGGTACTGCCGCTGCACGACCTCTGGATCGACGCGAACTTCAAGGAGTCACAACTCCAGCACATCCGCATCGGCCAACCAGTGGAGATCACCACCGACATCTACGGCGACGTCACCTACCACGGCACGGTCGCCGGCCTCGGCGCGGGCACCGGCAGCGCCTTTGCCCTGCTGCCGCCGCAGAACGCGTCCGGCAACTGGATCAAGATCGTCCAGCGCGTGCCGGTGCGGATCACGCTTGAGCCCGAGGAACTGGCGCGCCACCCGCTGCGCGTCGGCCTGTCGGCCGAGGTTACCGTCGACACCCATGACCGCAGCGGCGCGGTGCTGGCCCAGGCGCCGGCCGAGCAGGCGGTCGCCAGCACCCGCGTCTATGCCAACGACTTCGCCGAGGCGGAGCGCCAGGCGGCGGCCATCATCCGGGCCAACCTGGGTTCGACACCCACCACCGCCGCCAGCGCGCGCTGAGGCGGCCGGCCACCGCCCGCGCCACCCGGCCACCGCATGAGCGCCACCTCCTCCGCTACCGCGCCACCCGCGCCACTGCATGGCGCGCCGCTGGTCCTGCTGACCATCGCGGTGTCCTTCGCGACCTTCATGGAGGTGCTGGACCTCACCATCGTCAACGTCGCCGTGCCGCATATCGCCGGCAGCCTCGGCGTCAGCGCCCAGGAAGGCACCTGGGCGATCAGTTCCTACGCCCTGGCCAGCGCCATCATGCAGCCGCTGTCCGGCTGGCTGGCCAAACGTTTTGGCGAGGTACGCACGTTCTGCGTCGCCGTGCTGCTGTTCGTCAGCTTCTCGATTCTCTGCGGGTTGGCCACCAGCATGCCGATGCTGGTGATCTTCCGCCTGTTGCAGGGTGCCGGTTCGGGGCCGATGGTTGCGCTGTCGCTGGCCCTGCTGCTGAATGCCTACCCGGTCGAGCGCAAGGGCGTGGCGTTGGCGATGTGGTCGATGACCATCGTGGTGGCACCGATCTTCGGTCCCATCCTCGGCGGCTGGCTGACCGACAACTTCTCCTGGCCGTGGATCTTCTTCATCAACGTGCCGGTCGGCCTGCTGGCGGGGCTGATGACCTGGCTCATACTGCGCAAGCGCGAGACCAGCACCCTGAACGTGCCAATCGACATCCTCGGACTGGTGCTGCTGGTGGTCGGCGTCGGCTGCCTGCAATTCATGCTCGACAACGGCAACGACAAGGATTGGTTCGCCTCGCCGATGATCCTCACGCTGGGCATAACCGCACTGGTGGCGTTGACCTTCCTGGTGGCCTGGGAGTTGACCGACCGCCATCCGATCGTCGACCTGTCGCTGTTCCGCAAGCGCAATTTCAGTGCCGGCGTGCTGTCCCTGTCGCTCGGCATGATGGCATTCTTCGGCATCACCGTGATTTTTCCGCTGTGGCTGCAGCTGGGGCTCGGCTACACCGCCACCTGGGCCGGGCTGGCGACGGCACCGGTCGGGATCCTCGCCTTCCTGCTGTCGCCGATCATCGGCCGCAACATCGACCGGCTGGAGCTGCGCAGCGTCGTGACCGTGTCGTTCCTGGTGTTCGCCGCCACCTCGTACTGGTTCGCGACCTTCCCCAGCGATGCTTCGTTCGGCGCGCTGGTCGTGCCGCGGCTGGTGATGGGCATCGCCATTCCCTGCTTTTTCATTCCCCTCAACCAGGTGATTCTGTCCGGCCTGCGACCGGACCAGGTCGCCAATGCCTCCGGCCTCGCCAACTTCTGCCGCACCATGGCCTCAAGCATCTCCACGGCTGTCACGGTCACGCTCTGGCAGCACCGCATCGATTACCACCACGCGATGCTGGCCGAGCGCGTGACGCCGGCAAACCAGGGCGCCAGCGTCTATGTCGACCGGCTGCAACGTCTCGGGCTTGACGCGCAGCACGCCTGGGCGATGGTCGAGGGCGTCGTCCGGCGCGAAAGCCTGACGCTGGCGGTCAACGACGTGTTCTTCGGCTGCGCGCTGCTGTTTGTCGCGCTGATCCCGGCGGTCTGGCTGGCGCGCCCACCCTTCGGCAGTCGCGGCGCCGTACACTGAAGATGGGCGGCACGCTCTGCAGGTCGGGTCAGGCCGATGGCGTAACCCGACGACCCCGGCCCCGCCGCCCAATGCATTTGGTAGAATCCTGCCCAACGTCGGGTTACGCGCTGCGGCGCTGACCCGACCTGCGGAAGCCCGACGACGGCAATCAGCCCGCCTGGTCGCGCAGCAGCAGCTCCAATGCGCGCCCGACCGCGGCAAAGGCGAAGGCGCCGGTGACATGCGTGGCGGCGCCGAGGCCGCCACCGCAATCGAGCGCCAGCGGCTCGGCACCTGCGGGCCGCCGCCCACAGACGCTGCCGTCGACCTGCGGGTAACGCACGTTCTGGAGCGAGTACACCGCCGGTATGCCGAAGTAGCGCTGGGCGTTGCGCGGAAAGCCGAACTCCTGACGCAGCTTCTTGCGGATCAGGCTCAACATCGCGTCGTGCTCGGTCCGCGAGAGGTCGCGCACCCGCACCTGGGTCGGATCGGTGCGGCCACCGGCCGAGCCGACCACCACCAGCGGCAGCTTGCGCCGCCGGCACCAGGCGATGGTCTCCACCTTCACCCGAAAGGCATCGCAGGCATCCAGCACCAGGTCGTGGCCGGCCAGCAGTTCCTCGATCGAGGACGCGGTCAGGAAGCGCTCGACCGCCTGCACCTGCAAACCGGGGTTCACCGCCCGCAGCCGCTCGGCCATCACAGCCACCTTGGGGCGACCAAACTGGCCCTCCAGCGCGTGCAACTGGCGGTTGCTGTTGGACACGCACACCTCGTCGGCGTCGATCAGGCTCAGCCCGCCCACGCCGGAACGCACCAGCGCCTCGGCTGCCCATGAGCCGACCCCGCCCACGCCGACCACGGCAACCCGGCGTGACGCCAGCGCGGCAACGCTGCCGCGGCCATACAAGCGGTCGACGCCCTCGAATCGTTCCTGCATGGGTACTATGATCGCCTGTCACCGCAGCGAATACCATCATGGCAAACCCCGTTCGCCGGCTCGTCAACCGCTTTGTTACGCGCCTGCGCTTTCCGCAACTGTTCGCGATGACGGCCGTGCTGTTCCTGATCGATCTGGTGGTACCGGACCCGATCCCGTTCCTGGACGAGATCCTGCTGGCCCTGGCGACCGCGCTGTTCGGCAGCTGGCGCAGGCGCGGTGGCCGCAACCTGCCGCAGTAGCCACCTGCGGAAGGCGGCTCAGGTGATTGAACACGAAGGTTTTTGATGAGCAAGACGCTTGCACCACAGCGGCGATCGATGCCGGCGATTGCCGGTGTCGTCCTTCTCCTGCTCGGCCTCGGAATCGGCGCCGCCGCCGCGACCATGGTGGTGCGCACCATCAACCTGCGCCATGCCTATCCGCGCGCCGTCATGACGTTGATGAACACCCACGCCAGCGCGCTCAAGCGCGACCTCTATCGCCACCAATGCGACGCGGCGCGCAGCCGCCAACACCTGCAGCGCATGGCTGCCCTGGCCGACAACATCGAGCCGGCCTTTGGCACCAGCGGCAACAAGCCATTCATGAAGGACGCGCACCAGCTCCAGCAGGCGCTGGTGCAGGCGGGCGACGCACCGCTGGATCGCTGCCGGGACCTGGCCGCCGCCCTGCAACCGGTACGCCACGCCTGCGATACCTGCCACCAGCAGTTTCGCTGAACGGCTGCAGCGTCTGCATTTCCACCGGCAGCACGCCGGCCTCGCCAAAGCGAGAACCAGTTAGCGGTTTTCCTGCCGGCGGTGGCACCGTTATTGCTGAATAAACAAGCAAATGACACGATGCCTGCCCGCGCTTCTGCTGTTGTTGTTGATTGCACCTTGCGCTGCCGGCGCCCGCCTGCCGGCGCTCCAGGGCAGCCTCGCCGTGGCCGGCCCCGGGGCGGCCGACAGCGTCCCGCCAGCGGCCGCATTCGTGCCCTTCGACACGTCAAAGCGACTGAATGTGCCACGCGTCCACGGCAGCGCCTGGGTGCGCCTCACGCCCGCCGACGGCGCCTGGCCGGAGGGGCCGCTGGTGTTGTCGCTGCAAGGCGCAGTGGGCTCGGTCCGCTTGCTGGCCGACCACGATGCGCCACAAACCGCGGCGCTCGAGGACGAGCGCGCCACCGTGCTGCATGGCAGCGGCGGCCTGGCCTTCCTGCTGCCGGCCACGCTGTCACCGCAGGCACCGCTGCTGTTGCACTTCCAGACCTATCCCTGGTACAGCGCCGCGGTCGTCTTCGAGGTCCAACCGCTCTGGGCTTTCGCGCAAACCAGCAGCCGCTGGCTAGCCTTCGCCAGCGCCTGCTTCACCTGCATGCTTCTGCTGGCGTTCCTTGCGGCCCTGGTCGCGGCTGCAATGCGCGACATGATCTACGTCTATTACGCTGCATTCACCACGACCCTGATGGCTTCGCAGGCACTGAAGACGGGCTACGTCTACCACCCGCTGCAGCTTCACTTCCACGCCTTTGCGCCGCAGGCCGCGCTGTTCATCGCGGCGGGGCTGTCGGCGATCTTCATGATGTTGTTCCTGGCGCGCTTTCTGGACATGCAGCGGCTGGCACCGCCGCTGCACAAGGTCACCGCGGCGATCGGCATCACCGGCGGCGTGCTGGTCGCGCTCACCGCACTGCCGCTGGAACCGCTGCAGGCGCTGACCCGCCTGACCGTGGACCCGCTGTTGGCAGCGCTGGCAGCCAGTGCTCTGCTGCTGTCGATTTTCATGCTCATCCGCGGCTCGCGCTACGCACTGGTGGTGCTGGTCGCGTGGACGCCGCTGATCGCCTGCGTCATCGGCACGGCCCTGCAACGCCACGGCCACCTGCTCGGCTGGACCTGGCTCAGCGACGCCACCATGGGTGCCGCGGCTCTGCAGACGCTGGTCTTGTCGCTGGGGGTGTTTGACCGAATGCGCCGCTTGCGCAGCCAGCGCGACCAGGCACGGGTCGAGGCCGATACCGACCCGCTGACCGGCGCCATCAGCCGCCGGGTCTGGGCGCGACGCACCGAGGCGCTGGTGCAGGCGGCGCAGTCCAATGGCCAGCCGCTCAGCGTGCTGTTCATCGACCTCGACCACTTCAAGCCGCTCAACGATCGTTACGGTCACCAGGTCGGCGATGCGGCGCTGGTGGCGCTGGTGACGCACCTGCGCGGCGAGCTGCGGACCGGCGACCTGCTGGGCCGCTACGGCGGCGAGGAGTTCGTGGTTTCGCTGCCCGGCTGCGACGCCGACCGCGCCAGGCGCATGGGCGAGCGCCTGCGCCGCTGCATCGAGCGCCTGCACTGGCGGCCGGCGCCCGGCGCACCGCCGATCACCATCAGCATCGGCTGCGCGGACATGCGGCGCGGCGAAGCCCTCGACAGCCTGATCACCCGCGCCGACCGCGCCATGTACGAGGCCAAGTCCGCCGGCCGCAACCGCGTGGTGCATGCGCTGGCCATCGTGGCAGTCGGCGGTACTACGCTGTAACGGTCGAAAAAAACGCGGCGGTCGCGGTGCGTTGGCACGCGGCTGCCGCGCACGGCTACCATGACCGCCATGGCCGCCGCCGTACCGCGCAAGATCGTGCACATCGACATGGACGCCTTCTACGCGTCGGTCGAGCAGCGCGATCGACCCGAGCTCCGCGGCCAGCCCGTGGTGGTCGCCTGGCAGAGCGAACGCTCGGTGGTCTGCGCCGCCTCCTACGAGGCGCGTCCCTTCGGCGTACGCTCGGCCATGTCGCTGCGCCGCGCGCTCCGCCTTTGCCCCCAGGCGCAGGTGGTCAAGCCGGATTTCACCCGCTACCGCGAGGCCTCGCGGCTGGCACGCGCCATCTTCCAGCGCCACACCGACCTGGTCGAGCCGCTGTCGCTGGACGAGGCCTATCTCGACGTGACCGCGCCACGCTCTGGCCTCGCCTCGGCCACCGAGGTTGCCGAAGCCATCCGCCGCTCCATCCGCGAGGAGCTGCACCTGGTCGCCTCCGCCGGGGTCGCGCCGAACAAATTCCTGGCCAAGGTCGCTTCCGACTGGCGCAAACCGGATGGCCTGTTCGTAATCAAGCCGCAGCAGGTCGAAGCCTTCCTCGAACCGCTGCCGGTGGCCCGCATTCCCGGCGTCGGCGCCGTGATGCAGCGCAAGCTGGCGGAGCTGGGCCTGCACACCTGCGGCGAGCTCCGGCGCAGCGGGCGCGACGAACTGCTGCGCCGCTTCGGCCGCTGGGGCCAGCGCCTGCACGAGCTGGCACACGGGATCGACGAGCGGCCGGTCGATCCCAGCCAGCCGGTGAAGTCCATCTCCGCAGAGGACACCTTCGAGCAGGACCAGCCGCTGGCCGCGCTGGCGCCGATGATCGAGCAACTTGCCGAACGCGTCTGGCGCGCCGCGCGCAAGACCGAGCGGGTGCCGCGCACGGTGGTGCTGAAGCTGAAAACCAGCGACTTCCGCATCCTCACGCGCAGCCTGACGCCGGCACTGCCACCGGCCGACGCCGCGGCGCTTTGCGCCATGGCGCTGGACCTGCGCCAGCGCGTGTCCCTGCCGGAGCACACGCGCTACCGGCTGGTCGGCGTCGGCCTCGGCAACTTCCGCGACGCGGCCGACCCGCAGCTGCAGCCGGACCTTTTCGAACGCGACGGACTGGCGGCGGCCTTGCGCTAAACTGGCACCAGTGGCAGTCGAACGGCGGGACGGACGCATGTCCGATATCACGCATCGCACCGAAATCAGCCCCGGCCCGCGCCGGCCCGGTGAACGCGCGGCCTGCGTGGTGGTAATCCATGGCGAGGGGCTCGGCAAGCGCTACGACGTCGACGCCAGCCCCGTCCTGATCGGTCGCTCGCGTGATGCCGACCTGCTGATCCCGCACCAGAGCGTGTCGCGCCGCCACTGCCAGATCTGGCGCGAAGCCGACCGCTATTTCCTGCGTGACCTCGGCGCCACCAACCCGACACGGATCAACGACATTCCGGTCGGCACCGATCCGGTACCGCTGGGTGATGGCGACCACATCACCATCGGCGAAACCATCCTCAAGTTCATCAGCCGCTCCAGCGTCGAGGCGCTGTACCACGAGGAGGTCTACCAGCTCGCCACGCACGACCCGCTGACCGAGCTGTGCAACCGGCGCCACTTCAACGAGCTGCTGGAAAAGGAGATCGCGCGCGCGCGCCGCCACGGCCGTCCGCTGGCCCTGTGCATGATCGACGTCGACCATTTCAAGCGCGTCAACGACCGCTTCGGCCACGCCGAGGGAGACCGCGTGTTGCAGACGATCGCCTCGTGCATGCGCGAGCACACGCGCATCGAGGACATCGTCGCGCGGGTCGGCGGCGAGGAGTTCTCGGTGCTGTTTCCGGAGACCGACGAAGGCGCCGCGCTGAACTTCGCCGAACGACTGCGCGCCGGGGTTGAGCGCAGGGAGTTCGTGCTCGGCGGCCGCCCCGAGCACGTCACCGTCAGCGTCGGCGTCGCCACCGTCAGCAACACCTGCGACACGCCGGGCCTGCTGCTGCAGGCCGCCGATGCCGCTCTCTACGAAGCCAAGGAAGGCGGCCGCAACCAGGTGCGTGTTCGCAGCATTTGACGATGCCGGCGCAGGGAAATCGGGCGGGACTCGTTGCTCGTTGCTCGGGACCGGGGACCCGGGACCCGGGACCGGAGCCGTGCCGATGCACCGATTGCCTACGGCAACGAGCAGCCCAGGCAGGTTGGCGGTGAGCGCAGCGAACCCCAACACGCCATCCCCGCCGCCGCGTTCACCGATTGCTGACAGCAACGAGCAGCCCAAGTAGGTTGGCGGTGAGCGCAGCGAACCCCAACACGCCATCCCCGGCCTCGCCGTGGCCATGCCGAAAGCTCGCGCGCCCAAATGCCGATTGAGGTCGCGGCGCTCGATCGCGCGCTCCCCGAATCCCTGTTCCCTATTCCCGTTCAAGCGTCCCGAGGGAATGGCCCTGCTCGGCCAGGTACTCCAGCCAGCGGTTGAGGAAGGTGGCCATGCGCATGCGGTGTTGCATCACGCTGCGCGCGTGCGGCAGCGGCCCGAGAACCTCCCACAACCGCCGACCGGGCTCGCAATGCATGGCCTCGGCCACCCGTGCGTCCAGGTACACGCGAAGCTGCGCCGAAGGCACCGGCAGGCCGGTCTCGCCATCGACCGTGGTGTAGCTGAGCTCAACGTCGACCGTGTATGGCGCGCGCTCCAGCACGCGCACCCGCACATCCAGACCGTCGTCGACGCTGGAGCGGTAGCAGCCCTCGCGCAGGCGCTGCGGCGCGAACAGCCGCGCCAGGCGGTGGTAGTTTTCCGCGTACAAGCCCATCAGGTAGCCAAAGCGGCTTGGGAGGGCGGATACGGGCTGGGCCAGAACGCTGCTCATGGCTTGATCTTAGCATCCGGCGAGAGACCGACGGCAAGCCCCTGGAACGCGCCCGCCAGCATCAATGCGATCACCCCTGCGGTGGTCCTGCGCCACCTGGATACGCATGGCCCGGGCTCCGTTCCAGCCTCAGAACATGTGCCGCTGGATGCCCAGCCGGTCCAGGATCTTGCTGCCGATCTCCTCGATCGAAGTGTGGGTGGTATTGAGCACCGGGATGGACTCGCCGCGCAGCAGTCGGCTCGCCTGCTCCAGCTCCCAGCGGCACTGCTTCAGGCTGGCGTAGTCGCTGCCGGGGCGGCGTTGCTCGCGAACCTCGCGCAGCCGCTGCGCGTCAATGGTCAGGCCGAACAGGCGCTTGCGCGAGGCCAACAGCTGCTTCGGCAGTTCCTGCCGCTCCAGGTCCTCGGGCGTCAGTGGGTAGTTGGCCGCCATGATGCCGAAATGCAGCGCCATGTAGAGGCAGGTTGGCGTCTTGCCCACCCGCGACACGCCCACCAGCACCACGTCGGCATCGGCATAGTTCACCGCCACGCCGTCGTCGTGCGCCAGCGCGTAGTTGGTCGCCGCGATGCGCGTTTCGTATTCGTCGAAATTGGTGAGGCCGTGCGCCTTGCCGACCCGAGCCGAGCGCTTTACGCCAAGTTCCGTGGCCAACGGCCCAAGGAACGGCGCGAACACGTCCAGCATCAGCGCACCGCTGTCGGCGATGATGTCGCACAGGTGCTGGTCCATGATCGTGTTGACCACGATCGGCCGCTGACCGGTCTGGGCATACACGCTCTTCAGCCGCGTGGCCGCCGCCTCGGCCTTGTGGTCGGTGTCGACGAACGGCATGCGGTAGGTGATGAACTCCACCTTCTCGAATTGCGTCAGCACGCTGTGGCCGATGGTCTCGGCGGTGATGCCGGTACCGTCGGATACGTAGAACACCATGCGCTGCATCTGGGGAGCCGCCCGCCGAACCAGCGCGCAGTGTAGCGGCACGCACCGGCGACACGCTCAGCCTTCGTCGCCCGCGTCGACGTCGCCTGCCGCGTGCTCGTAGTCAAGCAGGTCCCCGGGCCGGCAACCCAGCACGGCGCACATCCGGGCGAGGGTGCGAAAGCGGATGCCGCGCACCTTGCCGGAGCGGAACATCGACAGCTGCGTTTCGCTCAGGCCGATGCGTCCGGCCAGTTCGCGCGCCGTGAGTCCCCTGCTCCGCAGCAACTCGTCGAGCTTCACCCGGATCGGCATCAGATCATCTCGTCCAGCTCGAGCTGCAGGCGCCGCGCCTGGCCGATCAGGTGCGCCAGCAGGACCAACGCGGCGCCGACGACACCGAGCACGATGGTGCCGGGATCGAAGTAGGCGACGGCGCCGTGCCCGTGCGTCAGCAGGCGCGTCAGATTGCTGACGGCAAAGGTGCGCAGCAGGGCACCGACCAGCACGCCCCAGCCGACCCGCCCCAGGCCGCGCGCCACCGCCGGCTGGAACAGGCGGCCGGCCGCGAACTCCGCCAGCGTGTGCTGCACGGCCCAGAGGGCCCACAGGTAGCAGAGCGCCGGCAGCAGGCGAACAAGGAAAAGCCAGTTCAGGCCGCGCTGCGGCAACAGCAGCTGCAGCAACAGCGGCCACAGCAGCATCGCGGCCAGGATCGCCACCACCAGCAGGACCAGCGCGCGCAGCACGCGGCACATGCGTGTGAAGCGGGCCGGCTCGGGGATCGAGTTGGCGTGCATGTCTTTTTAAGTTTGACTTGAATATTTCCTGCGGGTAACTTTAACTCTCAATTAAATTCCATACCAGCCCCACCATGCCGGACGCCATCGAGACCGACGCCATCAGCCGCCGCTTCGGCAACCAGCAGGCGGTCGACGCCGTGTCCATGACGGTGCCCGCACAGAGTGTCTACGGTTTTCTCGGCCGCAACGGCGCCGGCAAGACCACCACGCTGAAGATGCTGCTCGGCCTGCTGCGGGCCGACAGCGGCAGCGCCCGGGTCGCCGGCATCGACGTCGCCACCGACCGGCTGGCGGCAGCTCGCAAGATTGGCGCGCTGCTCGAGGCGCAGGGGTTTTATCGCTACCTCAGCGGCCGCGACAACCTCGAGATCACCCGCCGGCTGCTCGGCTGCCCGGCGAGCGAAACGGCCCGCGTGCTGGCGGTCACCGACATGACCGCGCATGCGCGGCGACGCGTCGCCGACTATTCGCTGGGCATGTGCCAGCGGCTGGGCCTGGCCCGGGTCATGCTCGGCGCGCCGGCGATACTCATCCTTGACGAGCCGACCAACGGCCTTGACCCGGAGGGCATCGCCAGCGTGCGAACGTTGCTGCGCGAACTGCCGGATCGCACCGGCGTCACGATGCTTGTTTCCAGCCACCTGCTGGGTGAAGTCGAGCAGGTGGCCACGCATGTCGGCATTCTCAACCACGGCCGGCTGGTGCAGGAAGGCGACCTGGCGAGTTTGCGGGCCGGTCTGGCAACCGAAATCCGCTGCGAGACCGACGACCCGGCCCGCGCCGCGCAGGTGGCAGCCGCCCATGGCTTCACGGTGAAGCAAGACGACGAAGTCGTGGTCGCCGTCCTTGCGCCCGGCGAGGCACCCCGGCCGGCCGCGGCCGCGCTCAACCGCGCCTTGTGCCTGGCGGGGCTCGGCGTGCACCACCTGGCGCCGCGCACCCGATCGCTGCAGCACCTGTACCAGCAGGCGTCTGCCGCGGGAGCGACGGACCTTGAAACACGCTGAGGATACCTGCATGCCGCGCTTCCGTACCGCGCTCCTCGTGGAGTACCGCAAGCTCTCCCGCTCGCTGGCGGCCGTGCTGGTCGTCGTGGCGCCGGCGCTGGTCGCCGCGTTCCTGTTCTGCAACCTGCTCCGGGTGGGGCGAGCGCAGCCGTGGGACATGTGGATGATGAAGGCGGCGGCCATCTGGGCCTTCTTCATGCTGCCGATGAGCGTGACCGCGCTCACCCTGCTGGTTGCACAGGTCGAGCACGGGCCGCGCACCTGGAGCCACCTTTACGCCCTGCCGGTGCCGCGATGGCATTACGGCGCCGCCAAGATCGCGTGGATCTGCGCGGCGGTTGCGCTGATGACCGGGGCGGCCGCGGTGGGTAGCTGGCTCGCGCTGCATGCTGCGGTCGCCCTCAAGCCCTCGGCCGCTCCACCGCAAGCGTTGCACGTTGCGCGCATCGCCATGCTGTTTGCCAGCATCTACGCGTCGTCCCTGCTGCTGATCGCAGTGCAGCTCTGGCTGGCCCTGCGCTGGCACAGCTTCGTGCCGGCCCTGGCCGTAGGCATCGGCGGCACGTTCTTCGCCGTCGTCGCCAGCGGCGCAAAGATCGGCATGGTCCTTCCCTGGCAGATCCCGGTGAACATGCTGGCCGCGCCGCCCCGCGCGCACGCTTCGCTGCTGCTCGGCTCGGTCGGCGGGCTGCTGGTGCTGGCATGGCTGCTGATCCGGTTCAGCCGACGCGAGGTGCAGTGAAGCGCGATGCCGCGCGTCACGCTCAATGCGCGGCGGACAACGCGCCGGGACGCAGCAGGCCCTGCGCCGCAAGCCAGGCCAGGTAGGCCTCAGCCCAGTGGTCGCTGGTGGTGCCCTGGTGCTTCATCGCGAAGCCGTGGCCGCCGCTGCGGTAGATGTGCGTCTCGGGCCGGTTGCCCGCCACCAGCAGCGCGTGGCGGAACCGCTGCAGCTGGTCGCGCACCAGGGCGTCGTCCTGGGCCCAGGCCATGAAGATCGGCGGCAGATCGGCCGGGATCGCCGGCATCGCGCCGAACGGCGCACCGTAGATGAGCGCCGCGAAGTCCGGTCGTGCGCCGGCGTCGGCCTGCAACAGCGCGCCGCTGGCCACCATGCCGCCGGCGGAGAAGCCGATGATGCCGACACGGTGCCGCGCCACGTGCCACTTCGCGGCCTCGCGGCGCACCCGCTTGACCGCCTCGATGGCGTCGGCGATGCCGTAACGGCAGGCCGCGTCCATGTCGATGTCGGTCGGCACGCCCTGTTGCCGCTTTTCCCGCGTGCGGTACTTCAGCACGAAGGCCGCGATGCCCTTGGACTGCAGCCAGCGCGCCACGTCGCTACCCTCGGCCGACAGCGCCAGCGCCACGCAGTAGCCACCGGGGGCGATGATGACGGCCGTGCCGCTGGCACGCGATGGCGGCGGCAAGTAGGCCGTCAGGGTCGGCGTCACCACGTTAATGGCGACCGTGCCGACAGGCGTGTTGCGGACGATCACTTCCTTCTGCGTCCAGTGCTCGGAACCTGGCGCGATGCCGGGCCACAGGCGCAGCGTCTCGCTGGCGGGCACTGCGGATGTGTGCGCCGCGCCACCGGCAGCAGCGACGCCGGCAATGCCGCCCCCAAGGACCACCGTGATCGCCAGCCAGGCGGCGCGCAGCCGGCGCATCACTGGCTGTCCGGTGGAAACAGCGCCCCCAGCAGCGACGGCGACAGCGCGCGGTAGATCGTCGCGTGGCGCAGATCGGGACGCCGCAGGCACGTCCATTCCAGGGCCTTCGGCGCCGCCGCCCGCAGTGCGGCCTGCAGCCGGCCGACGGCGTCGCCGACGTCGTCGTCACCCGCGCTGGCGAAGACGAAGCGCCGTTGCAGCCCGCGCGGCCACGCCCGCAGGCGCGCCTCGGCGCCGTGTACCAGCGCCTGGTCGTTCCACCACAGGCTCGGGCTGAGTGCGATCCAGGTGTCGAACAGCCGCGGCTGGGCAAACAGCGTCTCGATCACGAACAGTCCGGCCAGCGACTCGCCGATGATCGCCGTGTGGCCGTTGCTGCGGTAGCGTTTGCGCACGTCCGGCATCAGTTCCTCGGCGATGAAGGCGCGGAATGCGGCCGCACCGCCAACCCGAGGAGCGATCGTGCGATCGCTGGCAACCGATGTCGGCGCCGTCATGTCGCGGCGCCTTTGGGTGTTCTCGATGCCGACCACGATCATCGGCCTCATCTGGCCGGCGCGGATCAGGCGGTCCACGTCGGTCGCGACGTGCGGAAAGTCCTCGCGCATGCCGCCGTCGGGCATGTACAGCACCGGGTAGCGCCGTCGCGCATCGCTCGCATAGCCGGGCGGCAGGTAGACGTTGATGTGGCGGTCCTCGCCCAGCCGCGCCGAGTGCAGCCTGAAGGACCGGTGGGCCGGCATCCGCGGGCTGGTCGCCTCCCTCGTCGCCTCGGCCACCCATGCCGGCACCAGCGCCGTTGCGGCCGCCGCGGGGTCGGTCGGCGCGCCGGCGGGCTGCGATGGCGGTGCCTGCGCCGCCAGGGCGAACGCAGGCACGAGCGCAAGCACGGCGAGATGTATCGCCGCCGCCCGAACCCGGCGGCCCGTCACCACCTCGCGCATGGCTGTCCTCTCGCATCCCGTGCCGCGCGCAGCATGCCACCGGGCGCGCGGCCGCACCAGCGACGGGCAGCGCGCGCAAGGAAGTGGCACGATTCGCATCGCATTTGCGTCAGCCAGGTTCAAGCCTGCAATGGATGATAGACCATGCCACGTGTCTTCCCCGCCCTGTACGCCGCCGTCGTTGCCTTGCTGCTCCCGCTTGCCGCGGGCGCCACCACCTACTCCGTCGGCGCCGGCGGCGCCTGCACCCATTTCAGCTTCCACGACGCGCTGCAGGCGGCCGTCGCCGACCCCAACGGGCCGCACCTCATCAAGCTGGGCAGCGCCAGCCCGTACATCATGAACCAGTACGAGATCGCCGACCCGCTGGCAGACATCACCATCGAGGGCGGCTACGCGAACTGTTCGGCGGCGGCGCCGACCCAAGGGGCGGTGTCGACGCTGCAGGCCAACGCCGACAACCGGCTCTTGTACATGCACAACGCCAACACCAACCCGCGACGGAAAGTCACCCTCTCGCACCTCAAGCTGATCGACGGCAACTCGCCGGGCATCGGCATCACCTACGCGGGCGGCGCCGTGCTGGCCACAGGCAACCTCGCGCTGGAGGTGCGGCGGTCGAGCTTCGAAGGCAATCAGGCCGGCGACGGCGGCGCCATCGCGATCTTCAACCTGACCAGCGACGACAGCAAGCGCACCGCGCTCTACCTCGGCGACGACAGCGACTTCTGGTTCAACGAGGCCGTCGGCGTCGTCAACCATACCGGCAACGGAGGCGCCGTCTATGCGCTTGGCAGTGTGCGAATCGACCTGGATCACGTCGACTTCAGTCGCAACATCGCGCGACGCGCAGGCGGCGCCATCGCCCTTGACGGCGACGCCCGCCTGCTGGCGCTGGCGCATGGCGACGACCCTGACAGCTCCTACGTCGCGTCGTTCAGCTCCAACCAGGCAAGCACCGCCACCTTCTCCAGTACCGAAGGCCTGGGCGGCGCCATCTATGCGCGCAGCTCCACCCTGGGCTTCCGTTCCCTGTCCACGGACAGCCGATTCGCCGTCTACCTCGGTGACAACCGTGCCAATTACGGCGGCGCCATCTACGCAACCAGCGACAGCGCCACGGTCCACGTGCTGGCGCTGGACAATGCCTGGTTCAACAACAACCATGCGGCGGCCAAGGGCGGCGCCTTGTACTCGGCGGGCGGTATCGAATGGCAGCTGGACAGCAGGGCCGACGCGCCCTGCCAGGCCTACGCTGCCAACTGGTCGTGTTCGCTGATGCTGGGCAACACGGCCGACAACATGTCCACACCGGCGACCCCCGGCGGCGGCGCGTTCTACATGGCGGCGCTGGAGGGTGCGCCCGTCGGCACGGCATTCTTCCAGCGCACCTGGTTCGAGAACAACGCCGACAACCACGGCACGGCTGCGGTGGGCAACGCCGAGACCGGCGCACAGGTGACGCTCGAGCGCAGCATCCTGCGCAACAACGCGGCGGCCGGCACCAGCAGCGTCGTGCTGCGCACGGCCGGAGCAACCCGCGTGCACTATTCGTCGGTACTGGACAATGCGACGACCCGCCTGTTCGGCGTCACGAATGCCGTGCTGGACGCGCAAGGCAGCATCTTCGCGGCGCCCGGCAAGCCGGTCTGGTACCACGTCGGCAGCGCGACAATGAAACACAACGACTGCCTGCTGTCGCATACCGGCGACGACATCCCCGGCGGCGTCCTGATCGGCGACGCGCAACTCGATCCCAACCTCGCTCCGGTGCCGCGCTCGCAGGCACTGGACGCCTGCGACAACCTCGATTACGCGGCACCGCCGGACATGTTCCAGCGCGCGCCAACAAACGCTGCCGGCTGGGACGATTTCTGGGGCATCAATGACCTTGGCGCCATCGAGCAGACGGACATCATCTTCTACGGTGGCTTCGGCACGCGCCTCTCTGATTAATCCGGCAGGGGGCGTGCCGCGGCGGCGACCGCGCGGTTCGTCAGCGCAACGCGCACAAGGCGCTGCCGGCGGAGGGTCGACGGCGGCCGCCGGCAGTGGGCTGTGCTGCGCCGGCGGCGCTTGCACCACCGGCAGCATGCGCGAGATCCTGGCCGCGGCCGCAACGCGCCCCGCGGCCTTGCTGGTGCTCGCCGGCGATGCCACCGGCACGCTTTACGACCTGGACGGCGACGACATCAGCGTGGGCCGCAGCACCGACACCGACATCACCCTGCCGGTGGCCGGCATTTCACGCCGCCACCTGCGGCTGCAGGCGGTCGAAGGCGACCATCTCCTGCATGACTGCGGCTCCAGGAATGGCAGCTTCGTCAACCAGCAACGGGGCGTGGCGCCGGTGCTGCTGGCGCGTGGCGATGTCATTGGCCTGGGTCCCGTCCTGCTCCAGTACCTGCCGGCAGGCGACCCGGAACGCCTCGCCTACGACAGGCTCAACCACCGCACGCGGATCGATCGGTTCGCCGGCTGCTACAACAAGACCTGCTTCAACGAGCGCCTGGACCTTGAGGTGCGCAACTGTGCGTCCGGTGCCGGCGAACTGGGGCTGCTGGTGTTCGACCTGGACCACTTCAAGGCGCTCAACGACGGCTACGGCCACGACGCCGGCGACCACGTCCTCAAGCAGCTGGCGGAACTGGTGCTGGCCCACGGCGTGCGCACGCAGGCCGTCTGCGCGCGGTACGGGGGCGAGGAGTTCGCCATCCTGTTGCCCGGCACGCCGCGCGCGGCAAGCGTCGACATCGCCGAGCGGCTGCGCCAGCGCATTGCGGACCACGCCTTCACCTACGACGGCAAGCGCCTGCCGGTGACAGTATCGATCGGCGTCGCCGGGTGGGATGAGACGATCAGCACGGGTGCGGAGCTGTTCCGGCGCGCCGACGCCGCGCTCTACGACGCCAAGCGCGGCGGCCGCAACCGCATCCATTGCCGCGAGGCACCGGCACGCGGGCGAGCGCGGCCGGGCACCCGGCACCAGGCATCACGCTCGGCGGCAGCCACGCACCCGGTCACCGCAACCGTGCCGCTCAGCCTTCCTTCTTCCGCTCAAGGCGGTCCATGCAGTCGGCATCGCGGGCGTCCTGGCCCGGCTCGCGGGCGCGTGAACGGCCCTCTCGCTCGGCCGGCGTCAGCTCGTCGCTGGCCTCGGCAGCATTGCCCATCACGGACTTGCCATTCTTCTCGCGCTCGCGGATCGAGCGTTCGGTGTCTTCGCGGTAGTTGCGGGCCGACTCGTAGTCGCCCTCACCCTGTACTTTGTCGCCCATGCTGTCTCTCCTGCGTGCCGCGCGGCAGGTTCCGCCACGCTCACCGCAGATTTAGCAGGCCGCACATGAACCTGCCGCATCCGCGGTTCCGGCCGCTGTCGCCGGCGCCGGCCAACGGCGTCAGGGGCTGCAGCCTGGTTCAGTGGGCGGCAGCCGGGCCAGCGCCACCTCGTCCTCGGGCAAAGACGGCAGCAACGCCCTTTGCTGCGGCGCGGCTCGAATCCTCCGCGGCCGAATCAAGGCCGCCGCCCTGCCCTTTGGCCTCCTGCCGCTTCTTGCGTATGTACTCCAGCTCGTTTTTCGAGCGCTGGTCCGAGGGGTTGAGCCGCAACGCATGGCGGTACTTCGCCTCGGCCTGGTCGAAGCGGTGCAGTTCGGTCAGCGAAAAGCCCTCTCCGCGCAACGCATGGGCAAGCTCGAGTTGCCGCATGGATTCGGGCGAAAACTCGACGGCCGCCTCGGCCTGCTTGAACAGCTCCAGCGATTTCTCGAACCGCCGCTGTTGCTCGTAGATGAAGCCCATTTCCGCCAGGAACAGGGAGTTCCATGGCGAAAGCGCCAGCGCCTTGCGCAATGCGGCCTGCGACTCGGCTATCCGGCCGAGGTTGGTCAAGGCGCTGCTCCGATAGAAGTAGGCATTCGCCCAGGTCGGCGACAACACCAGGGCTTGCACATGCCTGGACGCAGCCTCGCCCAGATACACCAGCGCCTCCATCTGGTCGCGTGCGCAGTAGTAGCGCACGCCGGGCTCGCTGCCGGGGCCCTGCTCGTAATGGGCGATCACCTCCGCGATCGGCCCCTCCAGCGCCTCGGCGGCACGGCCCCCTTGCACCATGCGCAGCGCCACGGCCAGCCGCTGAGCCTGTGCCTGGTCGTCGCTGGCCAACTCCGGGGCGGCGGCTGACGCGCTGCTCGTGCCCGCGCTCACGGGGCCGCCTGCAAACCCGGCGGCATCGGCGTGCCGCGGATTTTGCGCGCAGCCCGACACTGCGGCGCCCAATGCGGCGAGCATCCAGCCGCGCCACGCGAACCAACGCGCACGCATGCGCAACGCCTGCCACGAAATCCTGCGCATCATCGCCCCACGTGCCATCCATGCTTCAATGGCACCGAGTATCGCGCCTGCATTTACGCCGCGCAACGCAGCTCGTGGCGCCTGTGCGGCAAGCGTACGCAGCCACGGAACCGACAATGCCGACAAGCGAGGGTCTTTTCGCGTGCGTCCTGGGGGGCACGGCGTGCGGCGCGCGCACCGAATTGCACGACGTGGCCTTCGCCGTCGGCGCGGACATCGATGCCGTGCACGACCAGTTGCTCGACGCCTGGTTCGGCGAGCCGCATGGCCTGCACATCGACGCCTGGTGCCGGCTCGATCACGTGCAGGGCCACCGCGTGCACTTGCGGCGTACGCCGGCGGGCAACGGGCTGCACCTCTACTTCGTCAACATCGGCGGCTACTGCCCCGGCGAATTCGGCGAGCGCCATGCCTGGGGCTTCTTCGGCGCGGCGGACAAGGCCGGGGCCAAGGCACGCGCCCGGGCCTCGCTGCTGCCGGGCAGCGAACGGCGCCACAAGGACGACCTGCACGATGTCGACGACTGCCTTCGCGTCGCTCGCGTCGCCGGCTGGCACGTGGTGCTCGAAGCCGCGCCCGACGCCGGCGACCCGCCGGTGAGCAACGGCTACCTTCCGCTGCCACGCGCAACCATCGAGGCCTGGCTGGCGCGGCACGCGGGCTGACGGCAAGATCTCGCCGCGCAGCCCGCACCGCGGCGCACCCGCCGAAGCACACCGTGTTAGCCGGGCCACCGGCTCGGGCTCGGGACCGCCAGCCTTGCGATAGACTGCCGATGGCCTGCGGTGCCGCCCGCATCGAACAGGCTGCGCTTTCCGCCGCGGCCTTGCCTGCACTGCAGGCAGCCCGACGGACCCGCCCGGGGACAATTCGCATCGCCCTGTGCATGGATGCAAGCCGCAGCTGCGCGGCCGCGACTGCACGTCCCTTGATGCCATCCTGTTGCCAAAGCGAGTTGCCATGATCAAGACCGGCCTTCCCGAGCATCCCGACCAGACCTTCACCATGGTGGCGCCCGCGGCCGACGCGGCGCCACTGTCGGCCCTGCCACCGCCACCGCTGTGGACAGTCACGGCCGACGCTGACGCAACGCGCGCCGTGAGCGAGCCGCCGACCGCCCGCGCGACGGCCGGTGCGGCGGCGACGGATACCGGCGCAGCCTACCGCTTGCTGCGCCAAATCGGCCGTGGCGCCATGGGCGAAGTCTGGGAGGCCGAGCAAACCAGCCTGGGGCGCCTGATCGCCGTGAAACGCCTGCGCCGCGAGAACGGGCCGCACGCCACGCCCGACGCGCTGCGCATCGCCGACTTCCGCAGCGAGTCGGAAATCGCCGCCAGCCTGGAACACCCCAACATCCTGCCCGTCTACGACCTCGGCCGCGACGCGTCCGGCGCCCTGCTGCTGGCCATGAAGCGCATCCACGGCACCCCGTGGAACGAGCAGCTGCAGCGGGACTTCGACGCGATGCCCGTCGACGCTTTCCTGGCGCATCATATCCCCACGCTGATGACGGTGACGCAGGCTGTCGCCTTCGCCCATTCGCGCGACGTGATCCATCGCGACCTCAAGCCCTCGCAGGTGCTGGTCGGCGCCTTCGGCGAAGTGCTGCTGACCGACTGGGGCCTGGCGCTGCGCATGAAGGCGCCGCAGTCGGGCGAGCGTCGGGGCGGTTTCGCGCACGCGCCGACACCCGACACCGCCACCAACCCGGCCGGCACGCCATCGATGATGGCGCCGGAGCAGACCGAGGACCACGGTGGCAACCTCGGCCCGTGGACCGACGTCTACCTGCTCGGCGGCATCCTCTACTACCTGCTGACCGGCAGCTACCCGCACGCATCCGATTCTTCGGAAGCCGCGTTCGCCGAAGCGCGTACGGGCCGCGTGCAGCCGCCGGGTGCACGCACGCCCGGCCGCCTGGTGCCGCCGGAGCTGGAGCAGCTGTGCCTCAAGGCGATGGAGCCGGCGAAGGCCGATCGCCTGCCCTCCGCCAGCGCCTTCCTCAAAGGGCTGGAGGATTACCAGCGCGGCACGCTGCGCAAGGAACAGTCGGCCGAGCTGGTGGCCCGGGTTGCGCAACGCTTCACCGCCGGCGAGCCAGACTACGCCGGCTACACCGCCGCCATCGCCTCGCTGGACGAGGCCCGACGGCTGTGGCCGGACAACGAGGCGATCTCGCCGCTGCGCCAGCGCGCCCTGCACGACAGCGCACGGCTGGCCCTGCGCCAGGGCGACCTCAGCTTCGCCCGCCTGCAGTGCGAGGCGATGGCCGACGGCGAGCAGGCCAGCACCTTGCGCGGCGAGATCGCCCAGCGTCAACGCCAGGTCGACCGGCGGCGCTCCCAGCTGCGCCTTGCCACCGCGGCCGTATTCGCCCTGCTGGTGGTACTCGCCGCTGGGGGGCTGGTGTTCTCGCAGCGCATGAACGCCGCCAACAAGGCCATCGCGCAGCACGCCAGGGAAACCGAGCAGGCCTTGAAGATCGCCAAGACCCGCAGCAACGGCGCCTTCGAGCTGGTCACCTTCGTGCTCGACGACCTCAAGAAGGCAATGGACGCCGAGCTCACGCCGGAGCACGGCGTCACCACCGAGGAGCGCAATTACCTGTCCGACGCCATCGCCGGCAAGGTGGCCAGCCCCATCGTCGCCTACTTCGAAAAGGCCGACCCGGCCACCTGGCCAACGGACATGCAGGTGCAGCGAACCACCCAGATCACCGCCGTGGCGCACCGCCTGCGAACCATGGGGCGCTATGGCGAGGCCGAGGCACTGCTCAAGCCGGCGGTTGCCCTGCGCGCGACGCTTCCCGACCCGCACGCGGAGGACGCAGGCCAGCTGCTCAACGAGCTGGCGGTGACGTACCAGGAAACCGGGCGCTACGACCAGGCAATCCCGGTGACGCGCAAGCTGATCGATTACGAGACGGCGCGCAGCGGCGCCGACGCGCCCGAGGTCGGCGAGCTGCTGCACAACCTGGGCAGCATCTATTGGCGCCTGGGCAAGCTGGACGAGGCCGAGAAGCTTGTCCGCCGCGCGGTCGCGAACTTCAGGGCACACCCAGAGTACGAGCTTCGCGACCGGCTGCCGCGGACGCTCTCGACACTCGGCGCGATCATCAACGAGGAAGGTCGCACCAGCGAGGCGGAAACCGTGCTGCGCGAGGCCCTGAAAATCGCCGAACGCGACCTCGGCCCGGACAACATTGCCCTGGGCTCCATCCTCAACAACCTGGCCGTGGTCCTCAAGAAGGAAAAGCAGTTCGACGAGTCCAACAAGCTGCTGCAGCGGGCCATCAAGATCGTTGCCGCAAAGCTCGGGCCGGAAAACCCGGCCATAGCCGCGCTGTCGCTCAACGTCGGCGTCAACTACCGCGATGCGGGCCGCGACGCGGAGGCGGAGCCGTGGCTGCGCCGCAGCGTCGAGATCCGCCGGAAAAAGATGGCGGGCAGCCGCGTGGCGGCCGATTCCATGCACGAACTGGGGCGCCTCTATTACGACACCAGGCGCTACAAGGCGGCGGAGCCACTGTTGCGCAAGTCACTGGACATCTACACCGAATCGCTAGGAGCCGGGCACTACAAGGTCGGCATGACCGCCTATGACCTCGGCCTGCTGATGCAGGCCCGGCACCGCCCGGCAAGCGCCCGGCCGCTGTTGCAGCGCGCCGTGGACGTGCTGCGCAAGCACGACCCCGACGACCCGTTTGTCGGCAAGGCGCAAAGGGCGCTGGACGCGGCCAATGGTCGTCTCGGCCGGGCGGCCGCCAAACCCGGACCGGCCGCCGTGACGGCGCCGGACTGAGGGCGCGCTCGCGTCAGCCGGCCAGCACATGTCCGTGGCGGTGCTGGCCGGCGTTGGCGGCACTTGCGGGTGCCTTGTCCTCTATGGCAGGATCGCGGCCGAATGCGGGATCGGGAGGAAGATCCGATGAGATTTTCGCGCCGTTTCACCCTGCTGTTCGCTCTCGCGGCCCTGCTGGCCGCCAACCTTGCCTGGGCCGGCGTGCCCGTCAACGTCGCGATCAACGGCACTGCCGGCGTGGTCGCGCTCAGCTCGCCCGCGGTCGGCGTCGCCGGTACCACGCAAACCGTCACGCTCACCTTTGCCAGCAACGGCAGCACCATGAACGCCCTGCTGACCGGGCTCAGCGTCGGCGGCGCCAATGCCACGGACTTCACCATCGTCGGCGGCACCTGCGAACCGAACACCACCATCCTCAACGGCAGCAACCCCACCTGCACGGCCATCATCCAGTACCGCGCCAGCGCTGCCTCGCCCGAAACCGCGACGCTGGTCGGCAGTTGCACCACGGTGGGCACCATCGGCGGCTACACCGTGTCCTGCACCGGCGCGCCCGGGCAGCTTTCGGCCTTCGCCGGCACGGTGCTGGCGGCCGTGGCTTCCATGCCGGTGCCGTTGCTGGACCCGAAGGTGCTGACGGCACTGTGTGGGCTGCTGCTGGGTATCGGCGTCTATTTCGCCAGCCGCAATCGCAAGCGCGGCTGAGTCACAGCTCCGGCAGCTTGCGCGCCCGCCACGGCGTGACGAGCATGCCCCAGGCATTGTGCCAAGGGCGCTGGGCGAGCGCCCGCAGGCCAAACACCGGCGCCTCGTAAACCACCGGCGTCAGCGTGCCGAACGCCCGGTCCCAGAGCGACAGGATCACCCCGTAATTTGAATTCGTGCGCGCCAGCTCCGGGGAGTGGTGGTTCCAGTGCATGCGCGGGGTCACCAGCAGCCAGGAAAAGGCGCGGTCGATCCAGCGCGGCCAGCGCAGCGCGGCGTGGTGCAGGTGCGCAAACCCGAGGTTCAGGATCTCGTGCAGCAGGAACACCCAGGCCGGCACGCCGATCGCCGCGCAAGCCACCAGCTTCCAGAGTTCGGTCGGAACCAGGTGCAGCGGGTGCTGCCGCAGGTTGGTGGTCACGTCCACGCGCGGGTCCGAGTGGTGCACCGCGTGCAGCAGCCACAGCCAGCGCACATTGTGGCTGAGGCGATGGAAGAAGTAGTCGCTGAGGTCAAGCAGCGCAAACGCCAGCACCGCATGCAGCCACAGCGGCAGGACGACAAAGTAGAGCACGCCGACCTGCAGGTACTGCAGCCACTGCAGCACCAGCCAGATGCTGCCGCCAAACACGAACGACATCACCACGATGCCGCCCAGCCACAACAACAGGTTGTGGGCGCCGTGCCCGACGCGCTGCCAATCGCGTCGCGCGCCCGGCGCCGGCAGCAGCCATTCGGCCGCCAGCGTCAGCGCAAAGCCGCCAAACAGCACGATCCCGGCCGTGCGCTGAAGCGCGATCAGAAAATCCAGCGAAGCCGTTTGCAACATGGCGCAGGCCTGGCGGCGCGGTCAGGTGAAACATACCCCAACGCCGCCAAAGCGCAAGCCACGCCGGCTCTCCAGGAGCCGGCGCGCAGGCGACGGGGCATGGGTCACGGGGCTGGCGGCCTTGAGCCCTGCGGCGCTTCGCCCGGGGCTGCCGCTATTCGCAGACCGCCGGTGGCAATTCGAAGCCGCTGGCAAAAATGCGGTCTGGATTTTCATCGAGCTGGACCTCGACGGCACCGATGTCGGCGGCCAGGCCCACGACCCGCGCAAAATCGCCGGCACGCTGATCGCAGCTGAAGGTGTTGGCCGTACCGTTGTCGATCGCCAGGCTGTCTGGCCTTGGCATGTGTGTCAAGGTCGGCCCGCCGTTGTCGGCCAGTGCCGCAAGCCCGGTCCGCCCCATGCCGAAGCCGGTCGCCTGCCCGATGGTATCCGGCGGCGTGGTCACTGTCGAAGCACCGATCATGTTGTGGCTGCCGAGAATGTCGTAGACCGGACCGCCGTCATCGGCTATCCCGATGTCGTCCGCCTCGGGTATCACCAGCATGTCGCCGTCACCCCAATCCAGCCCGTTGCCCGAAACGATGCTGCTGGACAGCGTGAGCTGCAACCCGGGGGCAAGCGAGATGCCCGCGCCGTAATGGGTATCGGTGCCGTTATGCTCGATGTTGCCGGTGATCGTGCTGTTCCTGATGATCGCGTCTTGCTTCAGGTACAGCCCCGCCCCCCATCGCGTGTCGCTGGACCTGTTGCCGGAAATGGTGGTCTGGTCGATGCGGATGGCCGTGGTTGCACTGTTGCCGAGCGAGGCCCCGGCCGTGTGCGGGGACGTGTTGCCTGCAATGGTGCTGCGCTCGATCGTCACGTTGCCGTAGGCACTGACGCCGCCAGCAGTGATACCCGCATCATTGCCAGTGACGTTGCTGGCCTCAAGATTCAGTGCATCAATCACGTATACGCCGCCGCCCAGCGTGCCAGCGGTATTGTCAGCCAGGGTGCTTGTTTCCACCGACAGATCGGCCGCGGCATAGATGCCGCCACCGCGGGCGACGACGGAGTTGTCGCTGACAGTGCTGGTACTTACGGTCGCGTTATCCGCGAAAAAGAGTCCGCCGCCGCCCGCACTTGCGTCGTTCTCGGTGACGGTGGTGGACGAAATGCTGGCGGCTCCGCCGACGTAGAAACCACCGCCTTCGCTACCCGAGCCGACCGCATGGTTGCCCTTCACCGTCGAGGTTCCCAGCAGCATCGCACCGCTGAAGTATCCGCCGCCGCCCTGGACCCCCTGCGCCGAGTCGCCCGTCACCGTGTTGAATTCCAGCGTCAGTCCGCCGCCAATAATGCCGCCCACGGCATAGATCCCGCCTCCCCTGGCCCAGCCGTTCCCTTCAACGGTTGCCGTGTTGGTATTCACCAGCGCATCGCCGTAAGAGACAATGTTCCCGCCGCTGAAGAGACCACCACCCTCTGCGTACCAGTACCCGTCGACCGTGTTGCCGATGACCCAGGTGGCCTCGTACAGGGTGATCGCGCCCTGCGCAAAAACCCCACCGCCGGCCGCCATGTTGCCGCTCTCTGCGGTGCACCCGGTCACGTAGGTTCCGCGCAGCGCGACATCACCATCCGAATAGATGCAACCCCCGCGGCTTTCGTTGGTGCCGGTCACGCTGTCGTCGATGAACCCGTTTGTGACGTAAAGGTCGCGCAGGTTCAGGGTGCCGATACCGGTGTGCCTGAAGACGCGGCCCGATTGCTGCGCGTCGATCACCGGTTGCGGCGGATTGAAAGGACCCGTGCCCGGCGTGCCCTGGATGGTCAGGCTGTCAACATCGACGACGATCGGGCCGCTGGTCAGCGCAATGGAGCTGCACGCCGTCGCATCGATGGTGTCGCCACTGACCGCAAAGCCTGCAAGATCCCGCAGGGTGCCACTGCCGCTGTCGGCGCAGCTTGTGACGGTGAGGGTACCGGCCATCGGCTGGGCATCCTGCGCTTGCCCGGCAAGCACCTCGGCAAACGAGTCGAGGACCTCCTCGGGCACCTGCTGCAGGTCCAGGCCGCTCACCCATCGCGGGCTCGTGCCGAGGTCTGGCGGCGAAGCAGCGGCCACCACCGCGGCGCCCAGGCCCAGTGCCATTGCCAGCGTGCAGGCAAGGCCGTTCTGCCGGCCCGTGCCATTGCTTTCCTTGTGTGATCGTGTCATTGGAGCGTCTCCCCGCTTGTGTGGTGCCCTGCCCTCATGAATACGGAGCCATGGCCCGATACCGGCCCGGCTTCGCGGATCGCAAAGCGGCGCATGGCTCCGTTCGATGAACGGCATCCTCCTGGCGCCATTCACAACGAGTACGGTGCCTTGGCGCAGAACCGGCCACATCCGATGCGTTTTCGCCGGGTCAGGGCCAAGACCGCGAGGAGGATGGCGTCTCGGCCGATCGCTCGCCCGTCGACGTGCGGGCGCTCGGAACGTCAACGGCCACGACCGGCGGACGCCCGTAATAACGCGGATCAGTGCGCCTTCAGTGGGTGTGCCGATGGCAGCTGCCGGGATGCGTGCGGCAGTCGAAGCCGCGTCGCCGGCGACGACGAGCGCGCCGCGCGCGACCAATTCCTCCATCGCGCCGTTCCCGGGTTCAGCCGGAAAGTGCACTCTGACCCCGGTTTTAGCAGCGGCAAGCGGATCCAGCTTGCGACGACTGGTTTCACAACGGCGCCTTCCGCGAGCAGCGTTCCCTGCGGGATGGTGTCGTGGGCGTCGGCCGCATCGTCCACGGGGCGTTCAACGGGCTACCGGCCAGCGGCCGATGCGACGCCGCGCAGCACCCGCCGCCGGCGCGCTCGCTCCAGTCCCGGTCTGCGCGCGTATACTCGGGCCTGCGTTCCCTGCGTGAGGACACTCGCATGCCCGGCACCCTCACCCTGCACCGCGTGCTGCGCGCACCGCCGGAGCGCGTCTACCGCGCCTTCCTCGACGCCAGCGCCCTCGCCAAATGGCTGCCGCCGAACGGTTTCACCTGCACGGTCCACGAGTTCGACGCCCGCGTCGGTGGCAGCTACCGCATGAGCTTCACCAACTTCTCCACCGGCAACGGCCACAGCTTCGGCGGCACCTGGCGGGAACTGGTGCCAGGCGAACGCATCCGCTACACCGACCATTTCGAGGATCCGGGCATGCCGGGCGAAATGGTCACCACGGTCACCCTGCGCGCCGTGTCCTGCGGCACCGACCTGCACATAGCGCAAGAAGGCGTGCCCGACGCCATCCCGCTGGAGATGTGCTACCTCGGCTGGCAGGAATCGCTGGTGCTGCTCGGCAAGCTGGTGGAGCCCGAAATCCCCGATTGACGCGCCGGCGTCGGCAGTGCGCCCGGCGACGCCGGTGGCGTGTCCACCGTAGGGCGGGTTTTCAACCCGCCAAACGGCTCACGCCACCGTGGGTAACAGCCTTAGGGGGTTTCAAACAGCCAGAACCAGCCAGGGGTCATCCCTCCGTGCATCGAGCGGGCCAACTGGCGCAGAGGCCGGCACGTCGCCTGTGCCACCACCGGCAGCTCCGCCTATCCTGCCCTGCCATCCGCCCGGAAAGTGCACTCTGACCCCGGTTTTCTGGTCGCCGCAGCTTTGCTCGGTGTCGCCGCGCTCGATCTTGCCGACGAGGTTGTAGAGGATGCGCGCGTCCACCGCGTCCAGCGACTCGCCACCGATGCCGCGAAAGTGGTTGTGGAAGGTGCGCACCGTGGCCGGCGGGTCGTCGAGCGTGTAGCCGACGGTGGCCAGCGCCATCCAGGGGTCGAACCCGGGCGGCGGATCGAGCCGTTCGGCGGGCGGATCGGGCCACAGGCCGAAACCGGCCGCCGCCAGCCGCGCCCATGGGAACAGCGGGCCAGGGTCCGGCTTGCGCGCCGGCGCCATGTCCTGGTGGCCGATGATCTGCGCGCACGGAATGCGCCAGCGCGTGGTGAGGTCGGTCAGCAGGCGGATCAGGCTGTCGATCTGCGCCGGCGGAAACGGCACGTGGCCGTTGTTGTCGATCTCGATGCCCAGCGATGCCGAATTGACGTCGGTAATGCTGCCCCAGCGCCCGCCACCGGCATGCCAGGCGCGCCGGGTGTCGCTGACCAGCTGGTAGATGCGGCCGTCACGCCCAACCAGGTAATGCGCGCTCACCGGCCCGCCGCTGTTGCTGCCGCGCAAGGTGTCCAGCGACTCGGCCACCGAGCCCTGGTCGGTGTAGTGCAGCACGATCAACTGCGGCCGCCGAATGTCGTAATTGTCCGACGGCACCCAGATCGCCATGGGGTTGCGCGGCATCGACGCACAGGCACCGAGCCCCAGCGCCAGGCACGCCACCAGCAGACACCAGATGCGCCTTGCGCGTGCATGCAACCCGTCGGACATCGCGTTCTCCCCGCCGCACGCAACGACTGTAACGGCGGCCGCGCGCGCCATCAAATCCGAATCGGCCACGCCGGCCCGCGCGATCCAGCAGCTGTCCATGTAGCCGAACCCGTTCCAATGGGCGGCTCATGGAAACCGACGCGCTGGACCGTACTCCTACTGCATCTGGCCGAAGAAGGGCGTGCTTGACCCCGCATGCAGCGCCTCCAGGAATGCCAGCGCCTGCTGATGCATGCCGGGGCACTTGCTCTCACGCGGGCCGGCCATGTTCAGGACCGTGACGGCATGCGTGGCCAGCCAGGCGCGGACACGCTCCACTTGCGCCGAACAGTCTGCGGCGTCGAGTGCCACCACGCATGCAGGCTTGCCGCAGCGTTCGGCGCAGCGAAACGTGTACAAACTGCCGTCGGTCAATTCGCCGAGATGGAGGATCAACGTGGCGTCGCTGTCCTCGACGTTGCGCCTTGTGCGCTGCCGATAATTTCGTGACTCGGTTTCGCGCAGCTTGTAGCGCACATCGAGCACGCCATCGTCGGCGCGGCGGCCGCGCGGACACCAGCCTCCATGCGCAATGCCGTGCGCGATCGCGAAGTCCAGCGCCGCGCGATCGGCACCGGTCTGGCCGCCGGAGATGATGGTGAGCACGGGCGTCAACTTCGGGTTGGGGCTGTCTGGCGGTGGCCGTATCATTGCCTCCGTCCCCTTCGCCGGTTGGCGCTAATCCTCGCTCGCCAGAAACCAGATTGGCTTCAGCGGGAGTCGGCGTCGTGCGGCGTCACCCAATGCGCTGTAATGGCCGGTCCAAAGCTCCACCAGCTTGGGGGCGTCGATCAGGGTCACATGGCGACGCGACTGGCGCGCTTCCAGCTCCGCGTCGCGGGTAAAGCCCGAGAGCGCAACGAACAGGCCCACATCGTCCTCACCGAGCACCGCCAGGAAGCTGCGCAACCCAACCACGTCGATACGCGTCGATTTGGCGTTGCGTTTGACCTGCACCTTGATCCGCGGCGGACGGGTACCCAGCGGGTCGTTGAACGCGACGACGTCCACGCCGCCGTCCTTGCCCGGTGGCGCGGTCCAGCTCACGTGATAGCCCATGGCCGAGAGCAGTTCGCCAACCAGCTCCTGGAAATCGTAGGGCGGCATCTCGGAGAGGAAGTCCTCGATCTCGGTCCATGCCATCTCCTCAGCCTGCTCCAGCGTGATGCTGGCCGACGTACCGGCAGCATCGTCGACCTCGCTTTCCTCGGCCGGCGAAGGTTGGGCCTTGCGCCATCTCGCGTAGAGCCGTTCAACCTCGCCACGGAATGCTTCGTTGTCCGTGATGGATGCGAGCGCCGCACGACCCTCGTCGGTGATCAGCCAGGTGCCCTTTTGTTTGGTCATCCATCCGGCTTTGACCGCGGGCACCGTGCCAAAGCGCACCAACCGCTCGAACCGGCGTCCACCGGATTCGTAGTCCCCGCTTTCGAATTCGGTCATGCCCAGACGCTGTTCCAGCGCGACGAGCGCATCAGCCGCCCGCATGCCCTCAGGATGTTCCGCCAGAATCAGCAGGAGATTGCGCAGGAGCTCGCCTGCCCTGGCCTTGGTTACGCCGGTCATTGCTTGCCCCCCAAAGTGCGTTGCGCCACTCTACCGCAACCACTCCACCGAAGCATCGGCACGCCCCTCGCTCCCGTAGTCGCGCGACGGTATACTGGCGACCCCGGCGGTAGGCCCTGCCTATCCTCCTTGCTGTCACGTTAGTGACGCCTAGAACAGTATGGTTCGACCATATGTGTTTGTTGTTGGTTATTTGCCGTGCACGCCAGTGCTAGTTAGGCCGGGTACAAGTAAGGAGAGAATTTATGAAAGATAAGATTCGTAAATTCAACCTACTTCTTGCGTGCGTTGTGCTTGCAACCAATTTGGCCAAGCTGGCACTCGTACTCTTGAAGGCGGCTCTTAACTACCTCACTAAGCATGAATCCGAAATGGTCCTGCAAATTTGAGCTCAAGCCGGGCAAGTGGGTTTTTGTACCTACGCAAGAATCCATCGCGCTCGGCAAGAAAATAAAGAAAACTATTGAGTGCGCCTGGCGTCCTCCATACTACTATTACCACCTGCAGCGAGGCGGCCACGTTGCCGCCCTAAGGGCGCACGTTTCCAGGTCCCATTTCCTAAGAATCGACCTGCGGGATTTTTTCGGAAGCATCAACCTAACTCGTGTCACTCGCCGGCTAAAGGAACGGCTCGGGTATGACTTGGCGAGAGAGTGGGCTAAAGCGTCCACCGTACCGCACCCAAAGCAAAAGCGGAAGATGATTCTTCCTTTTGGTTTTGTCCAGTCGCCCATAATTGCCTCGTTATGCTTTGCTGAGAGCGCCTTAGGTAAGCACTTACATCAACTAAGCAGACGAAAAGACGTGAGTGCGAGCTTATATATGGACGATATCATCATTTCGACAGATGATGATGCGCTGTGCGCTTCCCTAACCACTTCGCTGAAATACCTGACAAAAGTTTCACATTTCGAACCGAACATCTCCAAACAGGAAGGGCCGGGGCCCAATATAGCTGCCTTCAACATCATTCTTGCCCACGACGAGCTGGCATTGACTGACGAGAGGATGAGAATGTTCCGGCAAGCTTTGACGGAGGCAACAAGCCCCCAACAACAAGGGGGCATTTTGGCTTATGTCGAGACTGTGAATTCCGCGCAGGCGGCGGGCCTGCTCTCCTCAATGACAAGGGCCAAAAAGGGATAGGGCGATAGAGCAGACCCCTCTGCGCGACTATCACATGCACCCGCGCTGACGTCCAAGCTCACGCCTTCGAACGTCGGCTAATTACGGTTTTGCGATACCTTCGTGGTCTGTCAAGGTGCAGCTGACCGACGGCACATTCGGCGACGCGGGCAGGCCCACCATAGAGGACGTCCCACTGGCCGTCGATCAGCTTGACCGGCACCCGTATTACGTTGGTGCTAAGAGGCATAAGCTTTCCCCAGTACCCGCTTTCAGGTCCTGCCCTACTCGCGTGCGACTACGGTGTCGTACAGGCCGTAGTGGGTAAGTCCCTCGTGGCTGTCAAGGCCTGTGTAGCAGAGCGACGCGTCTTCATACCGGCGGAAAGCGAACACAGCCTGGTTCATGTGCTCGGTGTTGAACACCCTTAGCCGCACCAGCAAGTGGAAGTCCTCCACTGTCAGGCCGGTGACGGTCCGGAAAAGATCCGGTTCGAGTTTCGTGATGACGTCCTGCAACGTGTTCTCGCGGAAGTCGGTCAAATACATGAAGGCGGGGATACGCGTCGCGAACTTGATCAGCTTCTCCTGAACGAGTTTGCGCTTCGACTTGTATTCCTTTTCCTCGTCGGTGAGCTGCTTCTTCTGCTTCTCTGTCAGATCCTTCTCTTTTGCCTTGTTCTTGAGCTCCTTGACCTTCTCGCTCTTGTTGATGATGGTTTCGATGACCTTGTCGCCGAGCGCGCGCCAACCCTCGATACGCTCCACAGCGGCCATCGCCTCCGGATTATTGAGGACACGGCGCAGCGTATCGTTGTCCACGTTCACCAGCAGCGCGCTTTCCCATTTCCGCGCCAGCAGCGTGGCCGAGGTGCCGGCCATCGCTATATCGAGGATGCCGCCCGCATCGATCTGCGTCATGTTCGCGCCGTCATAAGCCAGCACCGGCAGGAACGACACGAGATCTTTGACGGCGTTCTCCGGGTTCGACTCATTGGGGGAAAGGCCAATCCCGTATTCTGAAAGCTGCCGCAACGCACGCGTAGGCGCGAAGTCGAACACGAAGCAGATCGGCTTCAGGATTTCCTCTTCGTTCGGGTTGTCGCCATTCGGGTTCTTGATGGCCCACTGCGACTGCACGCGGAACGCAGCCTGGAAGTAGGTCTCGGGGCTCTTCAGGTTGCGCAGCATCAGGATGGACGACCACTGCGGCACGGTCACCCCGGTTGTCAGCTTGCCGCACGACAGCGCGATGGTCTTGGTATCGAAACCATTGCCGATCGCCTCGCGCACTGGCGGCAGTGCTGCAAGCCCGATCCCAGCCGATGGACCGGCCGCAACCACCACGTCGTAGTCGTGCCAGAAAGTGTTGTGCCTTTCGGCCAGCAGGTTCGCCATCGCATGGCAGGCCGCGACGTTGGGCAGGAACCAGAACGAGTGTTGCAGGTACGGCAACAGGCGTACGTCCGAATACGGAAACGGCGGCCGCGTGCCCGTCTTGAGGCTGTCGAGGGATTTCGGCGCGTACTGGCCGCGGATGATGTCCAGCCACTTCTGGACGTCGCTCTTGTGCTTGAACTGCGCACCCTTGCCCGTGCCGGTGGCGGCGAAAAACTCGTTGAGGTCGAACTCGTCGAACTGCCCGGCGCTCGCGATCGCCAGCAGTTCGTCCGGCATCTGGTAGGTCAGCAATCGCATTTGCGGCAGTGCACCGTACGGGTTCCACTTGCCGGGGTTCTTCGCGGCGAATTCCTCTTTGGCGCGCTGTTCGTCGGTGTACGTCCAGTTGAAGATCTGTTCCTCGATGAACTCGCCGGTGGCCAGCGCCTTGAACGGCGTGCCCGAAAGGTAGAGATAGGCCTTGGTCGTGATCGGCAGGAACTCGATCTCCTTCTCCGAGAGCACCGTGAGGTCCTCGTTGACTTCCTCCAGACCTACGGCGTATTCGATCCTGGCTTCCTTCACCGCGACGGCGTGCTCCTCACCTTCGAACAATTCCTTCGCGGTATCGCGCCAGGCACCGAAGTGGTACTCGTCGAACACCACGAGGTCCCAGTTCACGGTGTGCAGCCACTCGTTCTTAGGCTTGATGTTGCCAACCGAGTCGCGACCGAGCAGGTCCTGGAAGGAACCGAAATAGACGACCGGCTTCCTGTTGTCGATCTGTGTCGGATCGCTGCCTGACGAGCGCGAAAGGTACTGCCAGCCATCGAAATCCGCGTGATTCTCCAGATCCGTCTGCCACGCATCTTCCACCGCGGGCTTGAAGGTCAGCACAAGCACCCGCTTGGCGCCAAGCTTTTTGGCCAACTGATACGCGGTGAAAGTCTTGCCGAAACGCATCTTCGCGTTCCACAGGAAGCGCGGAACGGCGTGCATGTCTTCGGCCCAACGTGAGTGGAAATAGGCGTGCGTCGCCTTCACCGCCTCGGCCTGTTCGCGGCGCATCGGAAAGGTTTCGTGATGCGTGCCGGCAAAGCGTTGCCCAGTGCGCAGCTCGGCGAGCACGGTCTTGACGTCCTTGACCGTGCTGCGCACCCATTCCAGTTCAGTGTTCTCGAAGCCCTTCCTGACCAGCGCCGCACGCACATCAAAGTCGCTGAAGAATGTGCCATCGTCACGTTCGGCGAGCTCATCCAATTCAATGCGAAAGTTCTTGATGGCTGCGGTTTTGAGCTGCTCGGCAATGCGCCGTTTTACGTCACGGGTGGTTTGCCCGACCTTGAGCAGACCCTCGTGTGCCTTGTCGTCGATCGAATAGGCGTAGATACGCGGCCGTGCCTCCGGCTTCGGCGCGAGGATTTCATCGATGGTCTTACTCATCGCCCTCGCCCATCGGACGGATCACGCTTTCGACGAAAGCGACCTCACGCTTTGTAATGCCGTACTTTTCGTACAGCATCTCGTCGGTCCAAGTTTTGTCCCAAGACTGTTGCGGGACCCACGAATATGTCGAACGCAGCGCGTGTTGCGTAATCTTTCGGAGTGATACCAGGAAGCGAAACAGGCGAGTGCGGTAGTAACTGGCAAAGCTATTGGCCGCACGCTCTGACCGAAATGGTGCCACTACCAAATACGATTGCGTACATGCCGATGGTGGGGCAGCAACAACTTCTTTGCCTAGGATCTGATGAGGAAATGTCTCGCCTGCCCCGTAAGCTTCTGGGACAAGTACCTTCCACACATCCAGCGCATTAGCATTCTTGCTAATCTGCGCTCGTTTGATGAAGCCCACGGTTCGTTTACCGCGGCTAATCAAATACAGAGCTATCCTTCCTGCGCCACCTTTCGTGCTCCAGTCCTCAAAGTTCGTCGCGATGCCAAATGGCGTATCGCCGGATACGAGTTCAAGAACAGATTGCTCATTCTTCGCAAGGACTTTCCTGAGAATTCCGAGTGCCCGCTCGTCACGAACGAAGATATCGAATTCGCCAAGCCGTCGATTCTTCTGAAGATACTCATCCCCGCCGGCCACACGCGTGACATCACATGTCCCGTTGTGTTCGCCATCCCAAAGAAAATAGCAAATGCCACCTTTGATCTGGACGCCAGGAAACGCCTCCCCGGAATCAGCGAAGTCCGTGAGGCTGCGAAGGTGTCCACTGTTAAGCATTAGTGCCCGAAACTCGTCGAGTCCTCGCCCGCCAGCCATCCATCGTGACGGCACCACCATGCTTACATAGCGCGGCTCCAGCTTGAGTGCCTGTTGCACAAAGAGATGGTAAATGGACGAGTCGCTCGAACCACCAGCCCCGCCAGTCATCTGATAGGGGGGATTGCCGATGATCACATCAAACTGCATATCGCCTCCAAACAACTCAGTAAGCCGAGAATTGATATTGTCGGTATGAATAAACGCGTAGGCATGATTCTCAAGGCCTTTCTCGCGATCAAAAGTCGCTTTCGGCGCGCCACAGTAAATGCACTTCGTGCCTTCCCATGTGTGCTCCGTGCGCTGAAACCAAATGTTGCCTGCGTCGGTCTCGAATCCTCTTGCAATCGAGTGACTGCCATCGGCCTGTTTCGAGCAATACACGCTGCGCCGCGCCAGCAAGCTCGTCAGATGGGTGATACCGATGCCGAACACCTGTTCGGTCAGGATATGGTCAACACGCTCCTGAAGGTCCGGCATTTCTGCCTCCAGTCCCTTTACGAGGCGGCTGGTGATCTCGCGCAAGAACACGCCCGACTTGGTGCAGGGGTCGAGAAACTTCACCGACTTGTCTGCCCAGATATTCGCGCCGCCGTGGTCGGCCGCCCACGCTTCGGCCAGCGTGTCCAGCATCCGGTTCGCGAACTCGGGTGGCGTGAATACCTCGTCGTTCGAAAGGTTCGCAATACACGTCAGCACGTCCGGATTGCGCCCCCGCAGCGCAAAGCCCGATTTTTCGGCATTCATGCTTGTCTCCCCAAGACAAACTTGGCCTGCTCGATGCGCAGCATCTGATAAGGCGTCATGTAGCGCACGCTCAACCCCAGACAAGCGTTCGGAATCTTGATGCGTCCGTTCGATGTTGCCGGAGTCTCGTGGGTCACCAGCACGTGACTTCCTGCCAATGCATGCGCCACCAGATAGAAATCGGCAGCCTGCAAGAACGTATTGATGGCGGCAGGCGTGAATTGCTGGCTGGTCGCCCACGTGCTGACTTGTCCGAACTGCGCAGCCAACGATGCCGGGGTACGGTGGAACAAACCGGTCCCTCGATCAGTTGTCCAGCCCGACAATTCATCGGCCCCGGCGGCAATTTCGTCGGCAACCTTGTCAATGCTGAACACGACGCCGGTATTGCCTTGGTGGATCAGCCATTCCCAGAACGCCGGGCAGAAATCCAACCCGTAATGCAGGTTCTTGGCGGCAATGAACACGTTAGCGTCCAGCAGGTAGCTCACGCCGCCACCCCCAGCTCGCGTGCGGCCTGATAGAAGGTGGCTGTCTTGCGCACGCCCAGCATGCGGAAGGCTTCAGTGAAAGGAGTGAGTCCCTCCAGCGTGCTGGACACGATGGCGCGTGCGAACCGCTTGCTCGTGCGAGCGCCCAGCGAGTTGTAGAAGTCGCCGCCGGTTCCACTCCGCTCCAGCGATCGGATTCGCTCCTGTTCTTCACGGTAGTGATGCCATAGCGCGGCCTGGCTGATGAATCCCGCATCGAACAGCCGGCGCAAGGCGACCAAAGTGCTGACCTTGAACTCACGTGCCAGTCGCTGGATTTCCTGCGGGATCGGCGTTCCTGGCTGATGTGTGGCGCGCAGAGCCCGCATGGGCATCAGCAGTTCCGCGGCCACTTGATTGCACCAGCGTTCGGTACGCTGCTCCGGTACGCGGCCGGTTTCGGTATCGGAAACACCGGAAGCACCCAGCCACAGATGCGCCAACTCGTGTGCCAGCGTGAACATCTGCGCGGACTTGCTGTCCGAGCCGTTCAGGAAGACAAGCGGCGCAAGCGTGTCTGCCAACGCGAAGCCGCGAAATTCGCCGACATCCAGCTTGCGGTGGCTGTTGCTGCCCACCACCGAACTGGCCATGACCATGACACCCGCATCTTCGGCTTTGGCGATCAGCTGGCGTAGCGCTTCCGTCCAGGTGGACAATCGCCTCCGCACCTCGGCAGACAGCCCCAACTCCTCGCGCATCCGCTGCGCCACCGCTTCCGGCGCTTCCTGAAGTGTTGCGCCACCGACAAAAGTGAGCGCCGGCAAGCCATGCAGACGTGCGTGGTCGCGATACCAGTCTTGCCGCTGCTGGCACAGGTAGAGTGTGTCGAGCAAGTTGCTGCTCGGCTCGGCAATTACCTCATCACGCAGCGTGCGGAAGTCCGGAACCGGCAGTTCCAGATCCGGGGGTTGCGGCAGGAAGAAATAGCCGATAGCGGTGTGCGTGCGGCCCGCGAAGCCTTCGAGCTGCCGAAGCGTAGGCTGCGCTTCGCCACTGAGCCACAGCGGCCACTTCGGGTAATGCCTGGTCAGAGCTTCGTCGTCAAGTTGCGCACGTCGAGCGGCCCAGCGGAGGACGGGAATGGAAGCGGCGACCGTTGTCATGGAAGACTTCCCAAGTCGTCTCGCGCAATGGCTGCCAACTCGCTCACCGTCATGGCGGGGCAGGTTTTGACCGGCTTGAAAATCTCGTGCTTGCCGAGATGCGCAAACAACGAATCCTCCGCGCTGAAAGCCGACGCACCTGTGAGGACGTCGAAGCGGAAGTCACGCCGCTGGAACCTGCCCTTGCCCAGATAGCCCCACTCGGCAAACGTGATGGGTTCGCCATCATGCGTACGCATGCTCAGCGCATCGCCGTGTACGAGGTTCTGCGACAACACATGGGACGCCGCCTGATACAGGTCGTCCGACTCGGCGAGGTTGAGGTAGTCGGCAAGAATCTCCAGCAAGTTCGCACGACACTCTTTGATGTTGTCAGGCAAAAGCTCGACCCCGTAAATGCACATCAGCCCCAAAAGTGCGTAATGCCGCTTCTCGAAATCGGACATCCGGAACTTGTGCTCAACGGAGGCGAGCTTGCGCTGGAGTACCCGCACGAGGAAATTGCCGCTGCCGCACGCGGGCTCCAGGAAACGGGAATCGATGCGCTCGGTCTCACCCTTGACCAGATCAAGCATCGCTTCAACCAACCATTCGGGCGTGAATACCTCGCCATGGTCCGCGACGCGCTGCTTTGACTTGATAAGACTCATGGTTAGACCGATATGAATGCACTAGCGTGCGCTAACCGCCGCGCACCCGTAGCGGCGATGTCTCCCGTGCCTGCAGGATGTCGAGTTAGCGTGAACGGCCCCGGTCGTAGCTGAAGATTACACCTTGCTAGTGAGATCGCCAAAGGTGCTCTTTGCTGACGCAACCCCTTTGGAAGCTCCAGATCACGCCGCGCGAATCACGAAGTCGCTGCCTTGACCACCGGGCGCACCTGCCGGTGCTGCCGCAGCAGTTCAACCAGCCCGTAGCGCTCCATGGTCCGGGGCGTGCGCGACAAGTTGCTCAGGGCACGACCCGTGAAGTCCGCCAGGCGGCTCAATGAGTCCAGTTGCTGCTCGCGGATCACGCGCAGTCCGCGGCGTCACATTGCGAAATGAACGCACGGCGGCACGAAGGGCGGCGCTGTCGCGATCATTCCACTCGTTGGCGCGTGGTTTTGTAGACCGCGCCCTTGTCGCGCCGGCCGACGGCAATGACGGTCACGGCGACGACTTGCTCGTCCACCTGATAGACGAGCCGGTAGCCCGCCGTCCGCAGCTTGATCTTGTAGCAATCGCGCAAATTGTGCAGCCGCGCGGAGGGAACGTCCGGACGTTCGAGGCGCTCGGCCAGCTTTCTCTTGAACTGGTCGCGTATCGGTGGCGCCAGCTTTTGCCATTCCTTGAGCGCGGACTCGACGAAAGCGAGGCTATAGCTCATCGAGCGTGACATTGACCCGGCGCTCCTTGGCGCGGGCGCGCACCAGTTCGGCCAATTCCAGGTCGTCCAGCCGGTCCATCAGGCGTTGGTAGGCCTCGGCTGGCACCAAATAGGCAGAGGGGCGGTTGTGCACCAACACCGCCACGGCCTCGTTGTCGGCCGCTTCGATCACGGCGCTGGGGTTGCGCTTGAGATCAGTGATGCTGACGCTTGCGCCCGAAAGGATGGTTTCCATATTTGGCTCCGAATAATGTACCAAATATGGCACGGACCGGAGCCATTTTCAAGCCGCCAACCGCGTCGATGCGCGGCGCGAGCTACGCCGCCGGCGCGCGGACTACGGCGTAGTCGCGGGCGCTTTCGTTCCAGGTGGGCGCGTTGGCGATGGCCGGCAGCACCTGCTCCGGCTCGGCGACGCGCTGCCACATGGCGGCGTGTTCGGGGTTCATGAAGTGCTCGGCGATGACCTGGGCCATGAAGGTTTCCAGCGGCGCGTAGAAGCCGCGGGTGTCCAGCAGCACGATGGGGTTGAGGTACAGGCCGAGGCGCTTCAGCGTGATGGCCTCGAACAGCTCCTCCAGCGTGCCGCAGCCGCCGGGCAGCGCGATCACGGCGTCGGAGCCGGTCAGCAGGCGGTGCTTGCGCTCGCGCATGTCCTCGACCAGTTCCAGCTGGGTCAGGCCCGGGTGGCCCCATTCGAGGTCGGCCATGAAGCGCGGCAGGATGCCGATAACCTTGCCGCCCCGGGACAGCGCGCCGTCGGCGACCGCGCCCATCGACCCGGACGATCCGCCACCGTAGACCAGGCTGTGGCCGGCTTCGGCGATCAGCTCGCCGACGCGCGTGGCGGCGGCGCGGTAGGCCGCGTCGGATTGCTGGCTTGAGGCGCAGTAGACGCAGATACGCATGGCTGGGGTCTCCCGTCGGGCGCCGGCGCGGCAACACGGCGCGGCGCGACGATTTGACCACGCCACCCGCGGCGAGGCCAAGTGCGGCCGTAGGTCGGGTTGGCGCCAAAGGCGCGTAACCGGACGGGTGCATTGCGTGCTGGCAGTCTTGCTCAGGTTGCGCGCCGGATGCGGCCGGCATGCTCCTGCACGATCGCGACGGCCTGCTCGATGCGTCGACCGTCGGCGCCGTTCTCTACCAGTGCGCGGCCGACGTCGGCGGCCTTTTCGGCGACGTCCTGCGCGATGGCTGCGACGCGCTTGATGACGAATCCTGGTGCGTACCCGGTGGCGTTGGCGAAGCTGCGCCAATCGCCGGCCGTGATGCGGTCGATCCGCTCGCAAGCGCCGATGGCCAGGGCCGGCGCACGCTCCACCAACCGCTCGGGAATGGCAATGGTCGGCACCAAGTCGTAGAAGGGGGCGAGGTGGCGTCGACCGTCGCGGTCGCAAAGCAGCGCGAGGTTCTTGGCGTGCGCGTCGGCGTTGCCGATGACTGCGTTGAAGGCAACCCAATCCAGCAATGCTTGCACCGCAACCGGCCCGAGGCGCAATTGCTGGCGGATCAGTCGGGCACATTGGGCCAACGACGGGCCGCCGCCAGCCTCATATTTGAGCTCGCCGGGGTAGCCGAGTGCCTGGCAAAAATCTTCCTGGTGCAGGCGCGCGAAGCTGCCGTCCTCGGCGTGGCGGTCATAGCGTTCCAGAAGCAGTGCCTTGTGCCCGGCGACATCCACGAGCGAGGCCGACACCACCTTCAAGCCGATCGCGCGGGCCAGTGCCAGGCCCAGCGCCTCGAGGTCGCGCAGGCCGCGCAGCCGCAGGCTGTCCGGCTTGAGAATATGCGTGGTCAATTCGCCGATGGCCGGCAGGCGCAGGCTGCCATCGGTCTCGCGGACCACGGCGATCTTGTCTTGGGCACCGGCCAGCGACAGCCGGCGTGGCGTGCCAAGCAACGCCCAACTGCCCTCGCCCGCCAGTTCGCCCGCTGCAACCAGCATGTCTTCCAGATCCGGCGTGGAATTGTCCGCTTGCGTGGTTGAAGCGAGGTGTGCGGGCAGGATGCTGACGGCGCCGGCGCATTCGCCGCCAATCCGCGCGAGCAGCGCAAAATCGTCCCAGACGGGGATGCGCAAGCGAGCCGCAATGGCTTCGCGCACAGCGCCCTCCGGCAGCAGGTTGCCGAACCAGTTGCGGACGACGGCACCGATGAAAGGCTCTGCCCGCAAGGGCAGACTCGCCGATAGTGGAACCCGTTGATCGCTCTCGAGGTAACTGACTGCGTAGCTGAAGTGCCAATCCTCGGGGCCGCGCACCTCGCCATCGATGCCGAGTTCGCCAACTTGGCGGTCGAACAGGCGCACGTGCAGACGTCCCGTCACGAGTCGCCCCCGCTCACTTGCAGGCGCAGGCCAAGCACCGCCAGCACATCCAGCACCTTGCTCAGGGTAACGTTGCGAACGCCGGTTTCGAGTTGGCTGATGAAGCGCTGGCTGGTGCCGGACAATCCCGCCAGGTCGGCCTGGGTCATGCCGTGCCGGCGCCGCGACTCACGCACGGCGCGCCCGATCGCATCGAGATCGGGCGATGATAGGCGTTTTCCTTTTGCGGATATTGCGGCGTTCATGACCTCGAGCTGCTTGAATATGCCTTATATGAATATACAGCCAAGCAATGTCGAAGTCTAGCTTTTATTCCGTATACGGATATGCTCACGGACTGTGCGCCCGACGAGTGCACTGGAGGTTTCCCGTCACAGCAATGACTTGCGGAGCAATCCTCAGACCATGGGTAGCTTCAACCCCTGCTCCTTCGCGCAGGCGATGGCGTCGGCGTAGCCGGCGTCGGCGTGGCGCATGACGCCGCTGGCGGGGTCGTTCCAGAGTACGCGGGCGATGCGCTTGTCGGCCTCGGGCGTGCCGTCGCAAACGATGACCAGGCCGGCGTGCTGGCTGTAGCCCATGCCGACGCCGCCGCCGTGGTGGAAGGACACCCAGGTGGCACCGCTGGCGGTGTTGAGCAGCGCATTGAGAATGGGCCAGTCGCTGACCGCGTCGCTGCCGTCGCGCATGGCTTCGGTTTCGCGGTTGGGGCTGGCGACGGAACCGGAATCCAGATGGTCGCGGCCGATCACCACCGGAGCCTTCAGCTCGCCGTTGCGCACCATCTCGTTGAAGGCGAGGCCGAGCTTGTCGCGCTGGCCGAGGCCGACCCAGCAGATGCGCGACGGCAGGCCCTGGAAGCTGATGCGCTGCCCGGCCATGTCCAGCCAGTGGTGCAGGTGCGGGTCGTCCGGGATCAGTTCCTTGACCTTGGCGTCGGTCTTGTAGATGTCCTCCGGGTCGCCCGACAGCGCCACCCAGCGGAACGGGCCGATACCGCGGCAGAACAGCGGGCGCACGTAGGCGGGTACGAAGCCGGGAAAATCGAAGGCGTGCTTGCAGCCGACGTCGAAGGCCATCTGGCGGATGTTGTTGCCGTAGTCGAAGGTCGGGATGCCTTGCGCGTGGAAGGCGAGCATGGCCTCGACGTGGGTCTTCATCGATTGCTTGGCGGCGTCGCGCGTGCCTTCCGGATCGCTTTCGCGGCGCTCCAGCCACTGCTCCACCGTCCAGCCCTGCGGCAGGTAGCCGTTGACCGGGTCGTGCGCGCTGGTCTGGTCGGTCACGGCGTCGGGCTTGACGCCGCGCCGCACCAGCTCCGGCAGGATGTCGGCGGCGTTGCCGAGCAGCGCGATGGACTTGGCTTGGCATGCCTGGGTGTACTTGTCGATGCGGGCCAGCGCGTCGTCGAGATCGCTGGCCTGCTCGTCGACGTAGCGCGTCTGCACGCGCATGTCGATGCGCGACTGCTGGCATTCGATGGCCAGCATGCAGGCGCCGGCCATCACCGCCGCCAGCGGCTGCGCGCCGCCCATGCCGCCGAGCCCCGCGGTGAGGATCCATTTTCCCGTGAGGTCGCCGTTGTAGCTCTGCCGGCCCATCTCGGCGAAGGTTTCGTAGGTGCCCTGCACGATGCCCTGGCTGCCGATGTAGATCCAGCTGCCGGCGGTCATCTGGCCGTACATCATCAAGCCCTTTTTATCGAGCTCGTGGAAGTGCTCCCAGTTGGCCCAGGCCGGCACCAGGTTGGAGTTGGCGATCAGCACGCGCGGCGCGTCGGCATGGGTCTTGAACACGCCGACCGGCTTGCCCGATTGCACCAGCAGCGTCTCGTCGTCGCCGAGCTCGCGCAGCGCCTTGAGGATGGCATCGAAGCACTCCCAGTTGCGCGCGGCGCGGCCGATGCCGCCGTAGACCACCAGCTCCGCCGGGTTTTCCGCCACGCCCGGGTCCAGGTTGTGCTGGATCATGCGGTACGGCGCCTCGGTCAGCCAGCTCCTGCAGCTCAGCTTGCTGCCGGTGGGCGGGTGGATGACGCGCCGGGCGTCGATACGGGTGGGTGCGGTCATGGCGGGCCCCGAAGTCAGTGCAGCCACCGATTATGGCGCGGGTGCCGCAGGGCGTCGAATCGGCCATGACGAAGGTCCTTTGCCAATTCGCCCGTACTGTGTGCACAATCGCCACGGGGAGTACAACCTTGGGGACGCAGACGTGGACGCAAGTTTCTGGCTCGATGCCTGGCGGGAGGGCCACACCGGCTTTCATCGCAGCGAGGTCATGCCGCTGCTGAAAAAGCATTGGCCATCGCTGGAGCTGCCGCGCGGCAGCAAGGTGCTGGTGCCGCTGTGCGGCAAGTCGCTGGACATGATATGGCTGGCGACGCAAGGGCACCGCGTGCTTGGCGTGGAGCTGTCGCCGCTGGCAGTGCAGCAGTTTTTCGCCGAGCACCAGTTGCACCCGCAACGGCACCAGGCGGCGGACGGCGAGCACTTCGTTGCCGGGCAGATCGAGATCGTCCAGGGCAACATCTTTGACCTGGACGCGGCGATGCTGGCTGACTGCGCGGCGGTCTACGATCGTGCGGCGCTGATCGCGCTGCCGCCCTCCATGCGCCAGCAATACGCACAGAGCGTTTATGGACGCCTGCCCGATGATTGCCGCGGCCTGCTGCTCACCCTGAACTACGCGCCCGGCGAGATGGAGGGCCCGCCGTTCGCCGTGCCGCCAGCCGAGGTCGAGCGGCTGTTGGCCGAGCACTGGCAGGTGCAGGCGCTGGAGCACCGCGAGATCCTGGACGACAACCCTGGCCTGGCCGAGCGCGGGCTGACCGCTCTCGCCACGGATGTGTTTCGCCTGGAGGCCGGGACTCGGGACACGTGATTCGGGATTCGGTGACTTCCCGGAACGCAGGTTGGCGGTGAGCGAAGCGAACCCCAATACGCCGTGCCGAGCATCGCGGCGTCAGCAGCGAGTCGACGCCGTTGCGCATCCAGTCCCGCATCCGCATGCCACATCCGAATCCCGCACCCCGCTTCCGGCACTCCAAATCCGGCTCGCCCGCAGCGCAACCCCACGCCCCGTCATTCCGGAGCACGAAGCGCGGAATCCTGAATCTTGCTGGTGATGCGACAGACCCTGTGCGGCCTTCGCCAACCACCGGCGCAACGTCGAGAAGATTCCGGCTCCTGCCTTCGGCAGGTCCGGAATGACGAGAGGAATGACGCCAGACTGCCGCTCCGCCGCCCGGCTCCCAATCCCGGCTTCGCTATTCCCTGCAAGCGGCTGATGCCGCATCATCGGGGACCTGTTCTTCCGAGGAGCGCGCGATGAGGTCTGCCATCCGTCGATTGTGGCCACTGCTGTCCCTGTTGCTGCTCGGCGGCTGCGTGTCGGCGGTGCAGCCGCTGCCGCCGCCATCCGCGACGACGCCCGCCCAACCGCCGGCCGCGGCCGCACCCGCCGCAACCGCCACGGCGACGGCGCGCGCGGGCCAGCGGCCACCGCTGCTGCTGGTCTCGATAGACGGCTTTCGCGCCGACTACCTGCAGCGCGGCCTCACGCCGACGCTGGCAGCCATGGCCACGAGCGGCGTTCGTGCGCAGGCGATGCAGCCATCGTTCCCCTCGCTGACGTTCCCAAACCATTACACGCTGGTGACCGGCCTGTACCCGGACCACCACGGCATCGTCAACAACACGATGTACGACCCGAAGCTGGGCAAGTTTTCGCTCGGCATCCGCAGCGCGGTGAGCGACGGTCGCTGGTGGTCCGAGGGCGAGCCGATTTGGGTCACCGCCGACAAGCACGGCCTGCAGACGGCGACCATGTTCTGGCCCGGCTCCGGAGCCGAGATCCACGGCTGGCGGCCGGACCACTGGCTGCCGTTCGACGACAGCGTCACCGCCAGCCAGCGCGTCGACCAGGTGCTGCAGTGGCTGGACCTGCCCGATGGCCAGCGACCCGATTTCCTCACCCTGTATTTTGACGCCGTCGACCACGCAGGCCACGAATACGGGCCGGACACCCCGCAGCTGGACGCATCGCTTCGCCACGTGGATGCGGCGCTGGCGCGGCTGCTGGCGGGCCTGAAGGCGCGCGGCCTGTACCACCACATGAACATCCTCGTTGTCGCCGACCACGGCATGGCCGCGACGCCCAGCGGCAACCTTGTGCTGATGGACAAGGTGATCAACCTCGACCACGTACGCGTGGTGTCGATGGGCGTGCTGGCCGGCTTCATCCCCAAGCCCGGCTACGCCGGCCAGGTCGCGGCCACGCTGCTGCAGCCGCACCCGCACATGCGCTGCTGGCGCAAGAGCCATTTCCCGGCGCGCCTGCATTACGGCAGCAACCCGCGCGTGCCGCCGCTGAACTGCCTGGCCAACGTCGGCTGGCAGATCACCAGCAGCGACTACCTGGCGCACCGCACCCGGCCGATGAGCCTCGGCCAGCACGGCTACGACAACGCCGCCCCGCTGATGCGCGCGCTGTTCGTCGCCCACGGCCCCGCCTTCCGCAAGGGCCTCGTGGTGCCCGAGTTTCCGAACGTCGATGTCTACCCGCTGATGACGCACCTGCTCGGCATCCCGGCGCAGCCCAACGACGGCAACTTCGCCACCGTCGCCCCGATGTTGCTCGAAGGCCGGGAATAGGGAATGGGGAATTGGGAATCGGAAAGGGACAAAGCACCACGTTCGGCGGCCCGAGTGCCAAACGAAGCAGTAGGTTGGCGCTGAGCGCAGCGAACCCCAACACGCCATGCCGGCGCTCGCGCCGTCCGTGACGACCCGACGCCGTTGCCCTCCCATTCCGCATTCCCGATTCCCCATTCCCGATTCCCGCGCCGCAAAGCGGCGCTCAAGGCATCGCCCCGCGGCTCATGGGCGTGGGCGGCGTCGCCACGTTGACCAGCGGCGGCAACCAGCGCAGGCGCCAGGCGATCAGCAGGCCGACCAGCACCAGCGCGCCGACGAACAGCGCCACGCCCATCCAGCCGTGGTCGGCGTAGAACAGGCCACCGCTGGCGCCGGCGATGCTCGAACCCATGTAGTAGCAGAACAGGTACATCGACGAGGCCTGCGCCTTGGCCGCGCCGGCGCGGCGGCCGATCCAGCTGCTGACGATCGAATGGCCGCCGAAGAAGCCGAAGGTGAGCGCGACGACGCCGAGGATCACCAGCCAGAGCGGCGCCAGCATGGTCAGCAGCACCCCGACCAGCATCAGCGCAAACGCGGTCCACAGCACCTTGCGCCGGCCCAGCTTGCCGGCCAGGTGGCCCATCCACGCCGAGCTGAAGGTGCCGATCAGGTAGATGCCGAAGACCAGGCCGACCAGCGCCTGGCTGAGGTTGTACGGCGGCGCCAGCAGGCGGTAGCCAAGGTAGTTGTAGACGGTGACAAAGGCCCCCAGCAGCAGGAAGCCTTCGGCAAACAGCCAGGGCAGGCCCGGGTCGTGCAGCGCGCCGGAGAAGCGCCCCAGCACGCCGCGCGCGCTCAGGGGCTGCGGCGTGAAGTGCCGCGAAGGTGGCAGCGAACGCCAGAACATCACGCCGGCGACCAGCCCGATCACGCCGACCACGGCGACGCCGCCGCGCCAGCCCATGAAATCGGCCAGCACACCGGTGATCAGTCGCCCGCCCATGCCGCCGATTGCGCTGCCGCTGATGTACAGGCCCATGCCCAGGCCGATCGACTCGACGTGCATTTCCTCGCTGAGCCAGGTCATCGCCACCGCCGGCAGGCCGCTGAGCGTCAGGCCCATCAACGCGCGCACCACCAGCAGCGCCTGCCAGTCCGGCATCGCCGCACTGACCAGTACCAGCACCGCCGAACTGAGGATCGAGGCGACCATCACCGGGCGCCGGCCCCAGGCGTCCGAGAGGCTGCCGGCGAACAACATGGCGACGGCCAGCACGCCGGTGGTCAGCGACAGCGACAGCGCGGCGCCGGCCTCGCTGACGCCGTAGTCGGCGCTGAATTGCGGCATAAGCGGCTGCACGCAGTACAGCAGGCCGAAGGTGGCGAAGCCGGCCGCGAACAGCGCCAGGTTGGTGCGCCGGAACACCGGCGTGCCGTGGTGGATGTAGGGCGCGTCGTCACCCGTCGTGCTGCCTGCCGCCTGCTCGGTCATAGCCTGGCCCGCTGTGATGCAGACGGCATGGTACGCCGCCAACCGCACGTCGCCGCGGCGTCTGCCGCACGACCGGGTGACGCGGGTGTCGCCAGCCGCTGCCTCAGGCGAACAACGCAATCGCCAGCAGGACGAAGCCGGTCACGGCGAGCAGCAGGTGCAGGTACAGCAGCCAGCGGGGCAGCAGCGTGCCGCGCTGCTGGTAGACCAGGTTGAGCACCGCACCGCCTCCGGCCGCGATCAGCAGCAGCACCAGCGAGGCGATCGCCAGCCCCGGCACCGGCCGGGTGCAGGCCGCGTACAACAGCAGGGTCAGGCCGGCCGCTGCCGGCAGCCCGTGGAACATCGTCAGCCAGGCGGGCGGGTTGTGGTTGCGTGATTCGCGGACGGCGGCCATGCTGAGGCCCAGCACGGCCGTGATGGCAAACAGGATGAAACTGGTCAGCAGCATGGCCTGCACCTCGAGGCGGGCGGCGTCCATCAGCCGGTGGAGAGTTTAACCCCACAAGGTGAATGCATCGTGTCAGCCGCCTGAACCGCGCGGGAGACCCGCTGGTTGACCACCGCCCACGCCTGCTCCCAGACTCGGATGGAACCGCAGCGAGATTGCAGCCATGCCGCACCGCCTCCGCCCATGCTTCCTGTTGCCGCTCGCGCTGGCGGCCTGCAGCGCGCCCCCGGGCGCCCGGCCGCCGCAGGCGCCGGCGAATGCGGCGGGGCCGACCGGCAGCGGCAGCGCGGCGATTGCGGGCAGCGACAGCGCGGCCGGCATAAGCGCCACGGCCGCCGACATGCAGCGCTACCGCTCCGACCGCTACGGCTTCCGCATAGACTACCCCGCGGACTGGACCGCGCAGCGCGACTTCGACCACGGGTACCTTGCCAACGGGGCCTGGAAGACCTACGCGCCGGCCGGCTCCGTCGGCACACCGGTCCTCGCACTGGTGATGCCGCATTCCAATGACGTGACGGCCGCCGAACTGCGGATTGGCGTCAGCAGCGATGCCGACGCCGTCCAGCATTGCAGCGAGCCCTCCGGGGCCGTCCGCGGTGCCGTCGGCCACGCCACGCTGGCCGGCACGCGATTCACCCGCTTCGAGGCCGCCGACGCCGCCATGAGCCACTACCTCACGGTGCACAGCTACCGCGCCGTGCACGATGGCCGCTGCTACGCCATCGACCTGCTGGTGACCGGCACCAACCCGCAGGTGTACGACCCGCCGGCGACGCCGCCTTTCAGCCGCGACCAGGCCTTTGCGCGCCTGCACGCCGTGTTGCAAGGCTTCCGCTTCACCCCGTAGGGCGGGTTTCCAACCCGCCATCTGGTTGTGTCGATGGCACGGCGGATTGAAACCCGCCCTACGGCACCGGGCGACGCCGCAGCTTGGCGGAGCGGTAGGTTGGCGGTGAGCGCAGCGAACCCCAACACGCCATGCCCCCACTCGCGCCGTCAACAGCGAGCCGACGCCATTGCCAATCCCGCATCCCGAATCACGAATCCCGGCCCAGAATCACCCGGTTCATGCGCTGCACGAAGGCGGCCGGGTCGGGCAGCTGCGCGCCGGCGGCGATCTCGGCCTCCTCAAGCAGCAGCAACGCGATGTCCCCCGCACGCGCCGCGTCGCCCTCTTCCGTCACCCGGCGGACCAGCGCGTGCTGCGGGTTGACCTCGAGGGTCGGCTTCGACTCGGGCACGTCCTGCCCCGCCTCGCGCAGCAGCCGCACCAGGTGCGGCGCCATTTCGTAGTCCGACAGCGCCAAGCAGGACGGCGAGTCGGTCAACCGCGCCGACACCTTGACGTCGCCCACGCGCTCGCCGAGCAGCTCCTTCAGCCTGGCCAGCAGCGGCTCGGCTTCTTTTGCCGCCTCCTCCTGCTGCTTCCTGGCCGTGTCGTCGAGCGGCAGCTCGCCTTTGGCGACGTTCTGCAGCTTCTTGCCCTCGTACTCGTCGAGGTTGCCGAGCATCCATTCGTCGACGCGGTCGTACATCAGCAGCACCTCGATGTCCTTTGCCTTGAAGGCCTCCAGTTGCGGGCTGCCGGCCGCCGCCTTGTAACTGTCGGCGGTGACATACCAGATGGTGTCCTGGCCGGACTGCATGCGGCCGATGTAATCGTCCAGCGAGGTGCCCTGCACGCCAGCCTCACCCTTGGTGGAGGCGAAGCGCAGCAGCTTGGCGATTCGGTCGCGGTTGCTCGCGTCCTCGACGATGCCTTCCTTCAGCGTGTTGCCGAAAGCGGCGCGGAAGGTCGCGAATTTCTCGGGCTCGTCGCGTGCCAGCTTTTCGATCAGGTCGAGTACCCGCTTGACGCACGAGGCCTTGATCCGCTCCACCTGCCGGTTGTGCTGCAGCATTTCGCGGCTGACGTTGAGCGGCAGGTCGTCCGCGTCAACCACGCCGCGCACGAAGCGCAGGTAGTTGGGCAGCAGCTCCTCGGCGGCGTCCATCACGAACACCCGCTTGATGTACAGCTTCAGCCCCTTGCGCTCGTCGCGCGCGCCCATCATCAGGTCGAATGGCGGCTGCGCCGGAATGTAGAGCAGCGTGGTGAAGCTCTGGTTGCCCTCGACGCGGTTGTGCGCCCAGGCCAGCGGGTCGTTGAAGTCGTGGCCCAGCGACTTGTAGAAGGTCTTGTAGTCGTCGTCGGACAGCTCCGACTTCGGCTGGGTCCACAATGCAGAGGCATCGTTGACCGTCTCCCACTCGTCGGTGGGCTTGCCGTCCTTCTCCACCGGCATGCGGATCGGGAAGGCGACGTGGTCGGAGTACTTGTTGATCAGCGAGCGCAGCGACCAGCCCTTGAGGAACTCGTCTTCCTCCGGCTTCAGATGCAGCACGATGGTGGTGCCGCGCTGGGCGCGCTCGACCGACTCCAGGCTGTACTCGCCCTTGCCGTCGCTGGACCACTGCACGCCCTCGCCCTCCGGCGAGCCGGCGCGGCGGCTCAGCACCGTGACCTTGTCGGACACCACGAAGGCCGAGTAGAAGCCGACGCCGAACTGGCCGATCAGCCGCGCGTCGGCCTTCTGCTCGCCGCTCATGGCCTCGAGGAAGCGGCGCGTACCGGAGCTGGCGATGGTGCCGATGTTGGCGACGATCTCGTCGCGGCTCATGCCGATGCCGTTGTCCGTGACGCTGATGGTGCGGGCCGCGGCGTCGTAGCTGACGTCGATATGCAGCTCGGCGTCGCCGGCCAGCAGGTCCGGCTGGGCGATCGACTCGAAGCGCAACTTGTCGCAGGCATCGGAGGCGTTGGAGATCAGTTCGCGCAGGAAGATCTCCTTGTGCGAGTACAGCGAGTGCGTCACCAGGTGCAGCACCTGGGCGACTTCGGCCTCGAACGGGCGGGTTTCGGCGGCGACATCGTTCATTGCAGCGGACTCCTGCGTGCAGTCGTGTGGTTGGTTTGCGGCCGCGGCGGCGGCCGGTGCCAGAGGGCAACTTTTCGGGGCGCAGAGGCCCACTTTCAAGTGCGGCGCTGGCATCATCAGCGCATGCATTATCGCGGACGATTCGCGCCCTCGCCCACCGGCGAACTGCATTTCGGTTCGCTGGTGGCGGCGCTGGCCAGCTGGCTTTGCGCCCGCCACGCCGGCGGCCGCTGGCTGCTGCGCGTGGAGGATATCGATGCGCCGCGCGAAGTGCCGGGCTCGGCCACGGCGATCATCTCCTCGCTGCAGCGGCTGGGCCTGCGGCCCGACGCGCCGCCGTTGTACCAGTCCACGCGCGGCGACACCTACCTGATCGCGCTGGACCGGCTGCGCGACGGCGGCCATGCCTTTCCCTGCTGGTGCAGCCGGACCGAGCTGCTGGCGGCCGGTGGGATGCATCGGGACGGCCGCTGCATCGCCGTGCCCGATCCGGCACGCCCGCCCGCCTGGCGGCTGCGCGTGGCGCCCGGCGAGATCGCCTTCGACGACGAGCTCCAGGGGCCGCAGCTCCAGGACGTGCGCGAAGCCGTCGGTGACTTCGTGCTGCGTCGCTCCGACGGCCTGTGGTGCTACCAGCTCGCCTGCGTTGTCGACGACGGAAAGCAGCGCATCACCGATGTCGTGCGCGGCCACGACCTGCTGGATTCGACGCCGCGGCAGATCCTGCTGCAACGGCTGCTCGGCCTGCCCACGCCGCGCTACCTGCACTTGCCATTGGCTGTCGACGAGACCGGCCGCAAGCTGTCGAAGAGCGACGCGGACCGGCCGCTGGACGCGGTACCGGCACCGGATTTGCTGCGCCGGGCCCTGGCCTTCCTTGGCCTGCCGGGCCGCACCCTGCGCGGCGACAACGCACCGGCGCTGCTCGACAGCGCGTGCGCCGCCTTCGACCCGTCGGTTCTGCCACGCGGCGCGCAGCTCGCTGTCTCGCTCGATTGAAGCGGCGCCCGCCTCCCCGCTCCCTGCTCTTGTGCTAGCGTTCAAGCCATGGCTCGACCGCGCATCATCAAGAAGTACCCCAACCGGCGGCTCTACGA
>DASSBG010000015.1:0-65097 GCA_035699085.1 Rhodanobacteraceae bacterium | reverse complement strand
ATCTGCCGAGCGGATCAGACGCGACGACGTCGATCTATGCACCATACGAGCCGGATTTCCTTGGCGATGCGGTCCGCGCGATCGAAGATGTCATGCTGGAGGTGCGGCGGCATCTCCGGCGCGTGCGCATCGATGAACCGCAGCTTATTCTTGCCGATCCGATCGCAGGGCTGCCGAAGCCACACTCCCGCAGTATCGACGAGGCGAGAAGCACCCTTGTCCGCCAGCTCATCTTGAGCGGCGTGCCTCACAAGGACGTGGTGCAGCAGACCGGAGTCTCGAGCGGCACGGTCAGCAAGATCCGTCAGCAGCTCAAAGCAAATGTGATGCTCTTCCGCAACAGTGAAGGCCAGATCTGCGTGCCCACTGCGTGCCCAAACCAGAACATCGCGCCAACAGAAGCGCAGATGAGCGGAGAACGCGATTCTTATCTGCTTGAAAAGATTGGTGGGCCCGGCAGGACTCGAACCTGCGACAACACCGTTATGAGCGGCGCGTTCTGACCACTGAACTACGGGCCCGGGGAGCGGTCAGCCGTCAGCTATCAGCCATCAGCCCGTTTCCGTCAACCCCGCGCGTGCGGCGGCTGACAGCTGAACGCTGACGGCTCAGGTATCCAGGAAGCTCCGCAGTTTGCGCGAGCGGCTCGGATGCTTCAGCTTGCGCAGCGCCTTGGCTTCGATCTGGCGGATGCGCTCGCGCGTGACCGAGAATTGCTGGCCGACTTCCTCCAGCGTGTGATCGGTGTTCATGCCAATGCCGAAACGCATGCGCAGCACGCGCTCCTCGCGCGGGGTCAGGCTGGCGAGGACCCGCGTCGTGGTCTCCCGCAGGTTCGCGTGGATCGCGGCGTCGATCGGCAGGATCGCGTTCTTGTCCTCGATGAAGTCGCCGAGATGGCTGTCCTCCTCGTCGCCGATCGGCGTCTCCAGGCTGATCGGCTCCTTGGCGATCTTCAGGACCTTGCGCACCTTCTCCAGCGGCATGCCGAGCTTCACCGCCATCTCCTCGGGCGTCGGCTCGCGGCCGATCTCGTGCAGCATCTGGCGCGAGGTGCGGACCAGCTTGTTGATCGTCTCGATCATATGGACCGGGATGCGGATGGTCCGCGCCTGGTCGGCGATCGAGCGGGTGATCGCCTGGCGGATCCACCAGGTGGCGTAGGTCGAGAACTTGTAGCCGCGGCGGTACTCGAACTTGTCGACCGCCTTCATCAGGCCGATGTTGCCTTCCTGGATCAGGTCCAGGAACTGCAGGCCGCGGTTGGTGTACTTCTTGGCGATCGAGATCACCAGGCGCAGGTTGGCCTCGACCATCTCCTTCTTGGCGCGGCGGGCCTTGGCCTCGCCGATCGACATCGAGCGGTTGATGTCCTTGACGTCGGTGAGCTGCAGGAACAGCACGCGCTCGATCTCGGCCAGCCGCTGCTGCTCGTTCTCGATGGTCTCCTTGTGCTGGCGGATCGCCGGCGACCACTTCTGCCGCGTGCGACCGAGTTCGGTAGCCCAGGCGAGGTTGGTCTCGTTGGCCGGGAACAGCTTCAGGAAGTCCTTGCGCGGCATGCGCGACTGGCGCACGCACACGTCCATGATGGTGCGCTCGTGGCGACGGATGGAATTGACCACCTCGCGCAGCTGGCGCACGAAACTGTCGATCAGGATCGACGGCAGCTTCAGGTTGAGGAAGGCGGCGGCCATGCGCTCGCGCACCTTCTGCACCTTCTTGTCGTTGGGGCCGTACTTGTCGGCGGCCTTCTGGAACTTGTCGTAGAGGCCGCGCAGCTCGTCCATGCGCTCGCGCACCAGCTGCGGATCGAGCCCGGTGTTCTTCTCCTCTTCCTGCTCCTCGTCCTCGTCGTCCTCGATGCCCTGGGCGCGGCGCTCCTCGGCCTCGGCCTCCAGGCGCTCCTTCTCCGCCTGCGCGGCCGCCTCGAGGTCGATGAAGCCGGCCAGCACCTCGCTGAGGCGCTTCTTGCCTTCCAGGTGCTGGTCGAACTCCTCGAGCAGCAACTCGATGGCCCACGGGAAACTGGCCAGAGCCGCCTGCACTTGCTGCAGGCCTTCCTCGATGCGCTTGGCGATGGCGATCTCGCCTTCGCGGGTGAGCAGGTCGACCGTGCCCATCTCGCGCATGTACATGCGCACGGGGTCCGTGGTGCGGCCCACTTCGGCGTCGACCACGCTGAGCATCGCCACGGCTTCCTCGGTGGCGGTCTCGTCATCGTCGCTGTTGGCGTCGGAATCACCGGACAGCAGATCGGTATCGGGCGCCACCTCGTGCACCTCGATGCCCATCCCGTTGATCATCGAGATGATGTCCTCGATCTGCTCCGGATCGACGATGTCGTCGGGCAGGTGATCGTTGACCTCCAGGTACGTCAGGTAACCCTGTTCGCGTCCCTTGGTGATCAGCTGTTTGATCTCGGACTGTTGCTCGTGGGTGTTGTCCATGGATTAAGTGCGCCGAATCAGAACCGTTCAGTATAGCAAAGTGGTGATTTTGTAGCCAGTATCAAGGCGCAATTCAGGCGCCATTTTGCCGCGCCGTCAGCCAGAACGTGACCGGCCCGTCATTTTCCAGCTCCACCTTCATATGGGTACCGAAGCGGCCGCTCGCAACCGGGGCATGCCGGGACCGGGCGAGCGCCACCAGCGCCTCGAAACCGCCCCTGGCCGCGGCCGGCTCGGCGGCGCGGGCGAAGCTGGGGCGCATGCCCTTGGCGGTGTCGGCAGCCAGGGTGAATTGGGGCACCAGCAGCAGGCCGCCGCGGGTGTCGGCCAACGAGCGGTTCATGCGGCCCTCGGCGTCGGCAAAGACGCGGTAGCCCAGCAGGCGATCCAGCATGCGTTCGGTCTGGCGCGGGCCATCGTCCGGCTCGACCGCCACCAGCGCCAGCAGGCCGGCCCCGATCGCTCCGACCTCGGCGCCCGCGACGGTCACGCGCGCATGGCCAACACGCTGGATCAAGGCGATCATGGGTCGGCTGGACGGGCACCTGGAAGCACGGGGCGCAGCATAGCTTATGCCGCTGGACTCGGGACCCGGGTACTCGGGACTCGGGAGCCGGGAGCCGGGACTCGGGAGCCGGGAGCCGGGACTCTGGACCCGGGACCCGGGACTCGGGACTCGGGACTCGGGACTCGGGACTCGGGACTCGGGACTCGGGACTCGGGACCCGGGACCCGGGACCCGACGAGCTTGGATCAAGCGGCGCTGAACTACCCGGCATACGGCCGCGCGCCGATCTGCCGGGCTCGCCGCAGGCACGGATGCCGGAGCGAACATTCGCGCAGCGAATGGCCCGAAGGGCAGACCTACGGTTGAGTCTCGAGGAAATCGCCGCCGCAAATTGCGACCCGGACGGGTGCAGTCGCCGCGCGCCCGGCATGTCAAACGGAGCTGGGCCGCCTGCCGCGCGCTCGAACCGATTCCCGATTCCCGATTCCCTACCCATTCCCGGCCCTGTACGGATTCGCCTCCCCCGGCGGCCGCTCGCGGAAGCGCTTGTAATGCCACTGGTATTGCGTGAAGGCCAGGTCCGCGCAGGCCTGCACGCCGGCGTTGAGCGCGGCGCAGGCGAGGTCGAGGTCGGCATCGGCAATGCCGTCGGGCGCCGGCAGCAGGTGGATGCGAAAGCCGCGGCCCCGCGGCAGGCGCTCGGCGAAGCTGAAAAGCACGCGCGCGCCAGTGCGACGCGCCAGTCGCGGCAGCAGCACCATGGTCGAGGCGGCAACGCCGTAGAATGGGGCGAAGCGACCCTCGCCACGGCGCGGTTCCTGGTCCGGCAGGATGCCGATGGCACCGCCGGCGGCCAGCCGCTGGTACAGCGTGCGCACGCCCGCGCCCTCGGCGCGAACCTGCTCGGGGCCGGCGGCACCGCGCGCCCGCCTCAGCAGCGCCTCGAACGCCGGTTTGCGCGGCGGCCGGTAGAGGATCGCCATCGGCGTGCGGCTGCAAAGCCAGTAGTTGAGCAGCTCCCAGCAGCCGATGTGCGGCGCGGCGATGATGACGCCCCGGCCTTCGCCCAGCGCCTCGTCCAGCAGTTCAGCGCCGCGAACCTCGCGCACCAGCGCCAGCGCCGCCGCGGGCGAGCGACCCCAGATGGCCGCCATCTCGGTCAGCGAGCGGCCGGCGTGGGTCAGCACTTGGCGCTTGAGCCGGTTGCGCTCGGCGGCGCCCACGTCCGGCCGCACCAGCGCCAGGTTCACGGCCGTATGCCGTGCCATGCGGCCGTCATCGCGCGCCAGCAGCCAACCGATCCCGCCGCCCAGCGCGTGCAGCACGCGCAACGGCAGCAGGCCGGCCAGGCGCAGGAAACCGTAAAGCAGGGCGATGTCGGCACGCATCGCGGGAGTGTAGCGGGGAGGCCGGGGACCCGGGACCCGGGACCCGAGGAAGCGCGGGTTCGTCATCGCGACCAGATGTTGCGTCGCGGCCGCGCGCCGATGTGATGAACCGTCCGGGTCTCTATTACCGCGACGACGTTGAATGTCACGCGTATCGGGGTTGCAGACCGCAATCCTGCGGTCTGCCCTTCGGACCATTCGCTGCGCGAATGTTAGCTCCGGCATCCCTGCCTCCGCATTCGCCTGCGGCTCACTGCCAACCTGCCAAAGCGCTGCGCGGCTGCAGGGCTGACGGCTCGACGCGGATCGCTCCGCGCTCTGCGGGTCCCGGGTCCCGAAGCCCCAATCCCGGCCCTCAGGCTGCTGGCCGGTTTTCAGATCGATGCCGAGGTCGCGCAGCTTGCGGTAGAGGTGCGTACGCTCCATGCCCACGCGCTGCGCGGCTGCATGGCTGACGGCTCCACGCGGATCGCTCCGCGCTCTGCGGGACCCGGGTCCCGAATCTCAATCCCCAATCCCCAACCCCCGAATCCCGGCCTTCAGGCGTGCTGGCCGGTTTTCAGATCGATGCCGAGGTCGCGCAGCTTGCGGTAGAGGTGGGTGCGCTCCATGCCCACGCGCTGCGCCAGGCGCGTGACGCTGCCCTGCGCAGCCTGCAGCTGGCGCGTCAGGTAGTCCCGTTCGAAACGCTCCCGGGCCTCGCGCAGGCCCAGCGACAGGTCGACGTCGAGCGATGCGGCACCCGGCCGCTTCGGGGCCGCGCCCAGCGCCTGCTCGACCTCGGCCAGGGCGACCTCGCGCTCGCCGCCGGTCACCAGCAGCCGCTGCACCAGGGTGCGCAGCTCGCGCAGGTTGCCCGGCCAGTCGTGCTGGCGCAGGCGGTTTTGCACCGGCACCGGGAAGTGCCGGTACGGCAAATGGTCGCGGGCGGCGAAATACTCGGCGTAGTGGCGCAACAGCTCGGGTACGTCCTCGCTGCGCTCGCGCAGCGGCGGCACGCCAAGCGGCGCGACGTTGAGCTGGTAGTAAAGCTCGTCGCGCAGCTCGCCCGCCGTGACCCGTGCCTCCAGGTCGTGGGCGCTGGCGGCGATGACGCGCACGTCCAGCGGCTGCGGCTGCGCCGCGCCGGGCCGCTGCAGGCTGCCGCGCTCGATCACCTGGGCCAGCAGCTGCTGCAGGTCGCTGTCCAGCTCGGCGATTTCGGCGACGAACAACGTGCCGCCATCGGCCTGTTGCAGCAGGCCGGGGTCGTCGCCGCTGCCCAGCAGGCTGGCGCGTGCCTGCTCGCGGTTCATGCCGGCGGTGGCGACCACCACGAAAGGCCGGTCGGCGCGCGCACTGCGCGCGTGCAGCCAGCGTGCCAGGCTTTCCTTGCCGACTCCGCGCTCACCACGGATCAACACGCAGGCGTCGTGCGTGCCGAGGTGTTCGGCGCGGCGGCGCAGCTCGCGCATCGGTGCGCTTTGCCCGGCGGGCTCCTCCGGCTGTGCCAGTTGTCGGCGCAAACCGGCGTTCTCGCGGCGCAGGCGGTTGGCCTCCATCGCGCGCTCGACGGTCAGCAGCAGCTTGGCCAGCGAGATCGGCTTCTCGATGAAATCCCAGGCGCCCAGCCGGGTGGCCTCCACGGCGGTCTCGATCGTGGCGTGACCACTCATCATGATGACAACGCAGTCCAGCGCGCCGCCGTCGACCCATTCGCGCAGCAGGCTGATACCGTCGACGCGCGGCATCCAGATGTCCAGCAACACCAGGTCGGGCTGCCACTCGCGGCGGGCCAGGCGCGCGGCATCGGCATCGGCGGCAACCTCGACGAGGTAGCCCTCGTCGCCAAGGATCTCGCGCACCAGCGCGCGGATGTCCGGCTCATCGTCAACCACCAGCACCCGCGCCGCCGCCATTGCCGCCACCCTCGCCTAACGTTGCGCAAGCATAACGCAGCGGCCGGCAGGCCTCGTGCTAGTCGACGCCGCGGTAGCGCCAGTAGCCGTGCGGGTAGAGCTGGGTCGAGCGCAGGGGCTCGGGTGGGCGGCCGCCGGCACGCAGCGTGACCAGCACCCGGGCGCGCCAGATCACCACCCAGCTCGAGCGAAACGGGTGCACCAGTTGCGCGTAGTGCAGGTCGGCCGGCCGCAGGGTCTCCGGGCTGGTCAGCACCAGGCCCTGCGGATGGCGCGCCGCCCAGTCCGCCAACTGGTCGGGCCGGATGCGCTTGATCGGGTGGCGCAGGCGGCCGAGGAAGTGGTACTGGCCGGCGTAGGGGCCGAGGTCGACGATGGCCTGGCCGGCGGCGTCGGCGCGGCCCAGCAGGCGCGCCGCCGGGCGCATGTCGTAGTTCTGCCAGGAGGTGGCGACGAACAGGCCGAAGGCCGCGACGGTGCCAATGAGCCCGGCAATCGCCAGCCGCCGCAGTTCGCCGCGGCCGCGCAGCGACACCAGCACGCCGATGCCGACGTAGATGATGGCGAAGTAGCGGCTGTACCGCGCCAGGTCGACCACCCAGTGGCTGTCGAACCCGTGCACGCCGGTCAGCGCCGGCAAGGCCAGCAACAGCGCGGCAAAGGCGAAGGCGCCAATGGCCAGTGGCCAGGTGCCGAGCCAGGCGCTGGCACTGAGCCGTGGGCGGCGCTCGCGCAGCACCGCCAACGCCCCGCCGACCAGCAGCGCGGTACCGGCCAGTTCGGGGATGAAGTAGTAGGCCTGCTTGCCACTGATCGCCGAAAACGCCAGCAGCATCGGCAGCAGCCAGCACAGCGCGAAGCGCAGCCCGGCGTCCAGCGGCCGGCGCAGGGTGACCAGCGCGGCCCAGGCCCGCGGCCAGAGGATCAGCGGGAACAGCAGCAGCGGCATGCGCGTCAGGTACCAGTACCATGGCCGCGCGTGGTCGAACGCCTCGACGACGCGGCCGGCGGTCTGCTTGAACAGCAGCTGGTGCGCGTAGGCTTCGCCGCCGAGATGGATCGCCGGCCAGACCCAGGCCGCCAGCATTGCACAACCGCCCAGCAGCCCGAGCAGACCAAAGCCGTACCAGCGGACGCGGTTGTTGCGCGCCCAGTCGCTCCACAGTGGTCCGAGCAGCCACGGAAACACGACGTGCAGGAGCATCACCGGTCCCTTGGTCAGCAGGCCGAAGCCGATGCACAGGCCGAACAACCACCAGCGCGGCGCGGCGCGGCCGGGCCGCGGGGCAAGACTGAGCAGTGCGCCCAGCACCCAGACGGTCAGCAGCACCTCGTACATGATCTGCAGGCCGAACAGGAAGGCGTAACTCAGCGACAGCAGCAGCCACGGCGTCGCCCGTGCGACCCAGGGGCGGGCCGGGAACAGGCGCCGCGCCAGGGTCGCTGCCAGCACCAGCTGCACCGCGCCGAAGATCACCTCCAGCACACGCGGCCAGATGTCGTTCACTCCGAACACGAACCAGCCGGCGTGGATCATCCAGAACAGCAGCGGCACCTTGTGGCTGTAAGGCGCGCCGTTGAGGTGCGGCACCACCCATTGGCCGTGGCTCCACATGTCCCATGCAACGGCCAGCGTGCGGGTGGAATACAGCGGCATCGGCCCGCTGATGAAGATCGCCAGCAGCGCCGCCGCCAGCCACAGCGGCAGCCACGGCCACAGCGCGCGCAGGGTTTCGCGATGGCGGTCGGAGAGGACGGGCACTGGGGTGTCTGCGGCGGGTGGAAGGCGGAAGTGTACTGGAGGCGCGGCGCGGCGCCGGGAGCGGGGACCGGCCGATGGCGGCTAACGATCGAGCTGGTGGCGGGCCAGCACGCTGCCCGCCTGCTCCACCGACCCGGGGTTGCGCACCATCTCGTAATAGCGCATGCGCTTGTAGACGGCATAGGCCGCATTGGTCTGCGCGACGACAAAGCCGCGCCAGCCGTCCAGCATCGCGAGCCGGAACACGTAGTCCTTGACGAAGCTGGCGGCGAACACCAGCGGGCAATCCCACATGCGCGGTGGCCGCTTCCGCTGGCGCCAGTCGAGCGCCTTCAGCTCCGCGTAGCGCAGCACCTTCAGGCCCTTGTGCACCAGCGTCGGGTTGTTGACGTGCTCGAAGGGCGCCCGAAGCAGCAGCTGCGGCCCCTGCCACTGCAGCGACTCGTGCACCCGCACGTCACGCCAGCGGGCGCGGCCGCGGTGGTAGAGCCGCGCCAGTTTTTCGCCGACCATCGGCCGGTACCAGCGCATTGGCCGACCCATGTACAGCGTGCGGCGGCGCAGCACGCCCACGGCGGTGTCCGAGGCCATGATGCGCGGCAGGCGCTCCTGCAGCTCCCGCGCCAGCGCGGGCGACAGGTATTCGTCGGCGTCCAGCGCCAGGATCCAGTCGTGCGCCGCCTGGCCGCTGGCGAAGTTGCGCTGCGCGCCGAAGCCGGGCCAGTCGTTGTGCACCACGCGCGCACCGTGCGCCCGCGCGATCTCGCAGGTGGCGTCGCTGCTGCCGCAGTCGACCACCAGCTTGTCGGCGGCGAACGGCACGCTGTCGAGGCAGCGGGCGATGGTCGCCGCCTCGTTGCGGGTCATCACGGCAAGCGTCAGCGGCAGCGTCTGCATCCGCGCGCCGCCTCAGTCGAAGCGTTCGACGATGGCCGAGATGATGCCCAGCGCCTGCTTCAATTCGTCCACGTGGCTCTTGTCCAGCACCTGCAGCAGGCCGCGCACGCTGGTACTGGAGATGCCTTCCGTGCGCGGCAGGTAGACCACCTCGCAGTGCTGTTTCAGGTCGTCGAACTTGCCGGTCCAGTCGGCGCCCATGCCGAAGACGGACACGCCGTGCATGCGGATGTCGGTGACTTTCTGCTCCCAGCTCGACTCGGGAATGGTCAGGTCGACGCACTTGATGGCCTGCACGATGCGGAAGCGGTCCTCGAAGGGCACGATGGTCTGCTTGCCCTTCAGCGCATTGAACTCGTCGGTCGAGACGCCGACGATCAGCCTGTCGCCCAGCGCCCTGAGCCGCTCAAGCAGGTTGAGGTGCCCGACGTGGAACAGGTCGAAGCTGCCATAGGTGAGGACGGTTTTGTTCGCCATGCCCGGAGTATGGCCTGCCGGGCGGGACGCGGAAAGGCCCGCAGACTATTTGGCCGGACATCGCCTAGCGCAGCGCACGCCAGTACTTGAGCCGGCGCAGCGGGCTGAGCGGTTTGCGACGGAGCTTGGCCGGCGGGTGCCGCAGCATCGCCTCCACCGCGTCGAGCACCCGCTCGCTGGAGCGGCCATCGCGATACGGTTGCATGGCCTCGGCGTAGCGCCGGCGCGCGTCAATCGACGGATCGCGGCCCTGGAAGATCGCCTCGAGCGCCGGCTCCAGTTCGTCGGCCTCGCCGATGTTGACCAGGTGCGGGCCCGGCGCGCGGTTGCGGAACGCCACCACCGGCTTGTCCAGCAGCATGAATTCGGCGGCGGCCGACGAGGTGTCGGTGAGCATGACGTCCGCCGCATGCAGCAGCGGCAGCAGCTCAGGCGCGGTCGAAATGGCGAAGTTCGGCGCCTGCAGCGCACGCAGCGGCGCCGCGTACTCGTCGGCCATCTTGGGATGGAACTTGACCACCCAGCGCCAGTCCCGGCGCGCCACCAGATCGGCGATCACCGGCGCCAGCGCCGGGGCCGAAGTCAGCGAAGGGCTGAAGGTGGGCGCGTAGAGGATGCATTTGCCACCAACGGCAGCTGCATCGGTGGCCGGTGCCGCGAACAGCGGGTCGGTCTTCGGCCAACCGGTCTCGACCACGCGGAACCAGCCGTGTTTCCCGGCCAGGCGCTGGAACGGCTCGGTGGTCAACGGTCCGAAGGTGCAAAACAGGTCGAACATGCCGCGGATGCGGAAATGGCCTTTCTTCTCGATACCGAAGCCGTGGAAGACCTGTACCTTCAGCCCGGGGAACGACAGCGGCACCTCGTTGCCGGGCACGAACACGGCGTCGGGCTTGAACGCCTTCACTTCGCGCAGCGTGTGCAGTTGCCGCTCGTCCTCGCGCAGGAACGATGGTGCCGGGCCGTGGAGAAACCAGGCCACCGCATCGCCGCGCCGCCGCGCCGCCGCCTGCAGCGGGCGCAGGATCTCGAAGGCGTAGGGCAGTTCCGCGAACAGCAGGTAACGGCGCGGCATCAGTTGATCCTACTCACCGGGCGGCTGGCAGCCGGGAACGACGGCTTCGGCACCGAACAGCCACCAGTGGCGGCTGTTGGCGAGGCCGAGGTCGGTGGCGCGGTCGCGGCGCACGCAGTCGCCCATGGCGTCCTCGAGGATGAAGACGCGGCGGCTGGCGGGCGCGGCGCGCAACCAGGCGACGGCGTCGCGGTACTGCTGCGGCCACGGCTGCAGGAAGCCGAACTCGGTCACCGGCCCGCGCGCCATCAGCAGGTCCTGTTCCTTCCAGGCGACCAGGCCGATGGTGGTGCCGGGACCGGCGGCGGCGCGGGCGCGCGCCATGACGTCGGCGGCCGAGCGTTCGCCATTGAGCAGCGGGTAGGCCCACAGGCCGTAGAGCAGCCAGACCGCGGTGGCGAAGCCGACCCAGCCCAGCGGTGCGCGGCGCACGCGGGTCAACGCGGCGGCGAGCAAGCCGACAAGGCCCATCGCCAGCAGCACCCACCACATGCGCGGGTCGAGGTCGGCGGCCATGCGCTGCGCCCACGGCGGATGGCGCAGCAGGGCCAGCGCCGCCATCGCTGTCAGCAGCGCGCCAAGCAGCGCGGTCAGCGCACACAGCGCCCGCCGCGGACCCGGCTTGCGCAGCAATCCGGGCAGCAGTGGCGCCAGCGCCAGCGCGGCCATCGGCAGCGCCGGCAGGATGTAGACGTCGCGCTTGCCTGCGCTCAGGCTGAAGAAAACCAGCACCAGCAGCACCCAGCCCAGCGGCAGCAGGAAGCGCGCGTCCCGCCGGCGCAGGCGCCGCCACCAGGCCGGCAGCGCCCAGGGCAGCGCCAGCGACAGCGGCAACCAGTCGAACACGATCACGCCGATGAAATACAACGGCGAGTGGATGTGGCCGCTGGGCGTGGCGTAGCGGTGCACCGTCTGGCCCAGCAGGATGTTGTGCATGTAGGCCGCATGCTCCGGGTCGCCATCGGCCAGCGACACCGCCACCATCGGCACCAGCCAGCCGGCGACCGGCAGCAGGAACAGCGCCAGGCAGCCCGCCCAGCGCCAGGCGCCCACCGGCAGCGCCAGCGCGCGCCAGCCGCGCAGCCGGGCAAAAACGTAGGGCACCAGCATCAGCAACACCAGGAAACCGACGCCCTTGGTGATCACGCCGATGCCGGCGCACAGGCAGCCCAGGGCGAACCAGCGCCAGCTGGGGCCCAGCAGCAGGTGGCGCAACAGGCCGTAGTTGGCCAGCGTCATCACGCCAACCAGCAGCGGGTCGATCTGCGCATTGCGCATCTGGTAGGTGAAGTGCAGCGTGAACAGCAGCAGCGTGGCCGCCAGCAGCGCGCTGCGGTGGCCCCAGAGCCGGCGGCCCAGGTCGTAGACCAGCGCCAGCGTGCCCAGCCCCGCGATCAGCGATGGCAGCAGGAAGGCCACTCGCCAGCTGCGCGTCACCAGCCAGGCCAGCGCCTGCATCCACATGAAGAACGGCGGCTTGTCCGGGTACAGCTCGTGGCCGCGGTGCGGGAACAGCCAGTTGCCGCTGTCGATCATCTGGTGCGCGACCAGCGCGAAGCGCGGCTCGTCGGACGGCCACGGGTCGCGCAGGCCCATGCCGGCCCCGAGCACCACCACGGCCAGGCCAAACAGCAGCCACAGCGCCCGCTTTTCGCCGTCCGTCAGTGGCCGCAGCGGTGGCAGCGCAAGTCGTTGCATCATGCGGGCTCCGGCTCTGGCGCGCGCGGCAGGACGAGGACGAATTCGGCGCCTCCGCGCGCGCCGTTGGCGGCGTGAACCTGGCCGCCATGTTCCTCCGCAATCTTCTTGACCACGGCAAGCCCGAGGCCGCTGCCTTGCGGTTTGCCCGTGACGTAGGGCTCGAACCAGCCGGCGTCGAAGCCGGCCGGCAGCCCGGGCCCGTTGTCGGCCACGCTGAGGCTGACCTCGGCGGCATCGGCAGCGGTCGTCACGCGCAGCCGCAGGCGCTCGCCATCGAGTGCCTCCAGCGCGTTCTTGATCAGGTTGTGCAGCAGCTGGCGCAGCTTGCCGGCATCGGCCATCACCTGCGCCTCGCCAGCCCGCAGATCGGCCTCGATGCGCATGCGCGGATCTCCGTCGTAGAGATCCAGCACCTCGCGCACCAGCGCGTCCAGCGGCTGGCGCTCCAGCACCAGCGGCGGGTTGCGTGCGTAATCGCCGAAGGCATTGACCAGCGCCTTCAGCGCGTCGACCTGGCTGACGATGGTGCCGGTGGCGCGGGCGAGCATCTCGGCGTCCGCCTCGCCCAGCTTGCCGCGCAGCCGGTGGTGCACACGCTCTGCCGCCAGCCGGATCGGCGTCAGCGGGTTCTTGACCTCGTGCGCCAGGCGCCGCGCCACCTCCGCCCAGGCAGCATCGCGCTGTGCGCGGTCGAGCGCCGTCTGGTCGTCGAACACCACCACCATGCCGCCGCCGTCGCCAAGCGCCGTGCCGCGCAGCATCAGGCTGAGGGCGGTGCCGTCGGCATTGCGCAAGCGCACTTCCTCACGCCACTGGCGGCCACGGTCGCCGCGATGCTGGGCGATGCGCTCGAGCAGTGGTGCCAGCGCCGGCGCCGCCGCCTGCAGTTGCTGCAGCGTCGCCCCGAGCTGCGCGGTCAATGGCAGTTCGAGGATGTCGCTGGCGGCGCGGTTGGCGCTGCGCAGGCAGCCTTGCGCATCGAAACCGAGCACGCCGGACGACAGCCGCTCAAGCACCGTCTCCAGGTAGGTGCGCTGGCGCTCGATTTCGGCGCGGCTGGCCTCGGCTTCGCTGCTCGCCTGCTGCAGCCGCGTCGTCATGCCGGCAAAGGAGTCGAGCAGAAAGCCCAGCTCGTCGTCGCGGCCGCTGGGCAGCGCGATGTCGTAGCGGCCCTCGCCCAGCGTGCGCGTGGCTGCCGCCAGCTGGCCGATGGGCGCCAACAACCGGCGCGCCACCGCCACCGCCGCCAGCAGCGCCGCCAGCAGCGACAGCAGCACCACGAAGCTCAGGATCAGCACGAAGGACAACTTCAAGGCACCGCGCAAAAACTTCAGGCGCTCGAAGTCAAACCGCGCGCCTTCGATCTGCTGGCTCAGTGCCGCCATCCGCGGCGGCAGCGCGTACAGCGCCTGCAGCACCCGCTGCTGCGATCCGGGGCCCGATTGCATCGGCAGCACCACGCGCAACACCAGCTGGTCGTGCAACGGTTCGGCGGCGGCGTAGCGGCCGGTGCCGCGCAGCTGCGTCAGCATGGTGGTATCGAGCGGCGGCGGCGTGATCCATTGCGGGTCGGCGCTGGCCACGGCCTCGCTGCGGCCTTGGGCGGTGAGCACCGACAGCTGCAGCGCGTCGATGCGGTCCAGTGCGTCCTCCAGCGCCTGCTGCAAGCGTGCGTCCGGCGCGCCGGCAAGCTGCGGCAGCACCGCGCCCACCTGCTGCTCGGCCGCCGCCAGCCGGTTGCCGACGTACAACCGGTCCAGGCTGAGCGCGTTGTCCAGCGCGTGCTCCAGGCGAACGTTGAACCAGGCGTCCACCGTCAGCACGAGGAAATTCAGCGAGAAGGCGTAGACCACCAGCGCCGGCGGCAGCGCGATAAGCGCGAAGCGTCCGACCAGCCGCCGGGTCAGCCGCGCGCCCGGCTCGCCGCGCCGCACGCGCTGGCGCAGCCGCAGCCACTGGCGCACGATGACCGCGAGCAGCCAGGCCAGTGCCAGCGCCGCCGCCACCGCCAGCCAGACGTACCAGCGGCCCAGACGCGGGCTGGGCGCCACCACGTCCAGCGCCAGCACCACGGCCACCGCGTACAGTGCCGCCACCAGCAGCAGCCAGGAACCGACGCGCCAGGCCCGGCTCACGAGGCATCCACCGCATGGTGCGCCGGCGGCACGCGCCAGGCGCCGCGCAGCAGGGCCGGCAAGCGCAGCGCACCCGGCAGCGCCGCGTAGTCGAAATGCACTTCGATGCGGCAACTGCCCGGCGCCACGCAGGGATCGTGGGCCAGCGGCACACGCAGGCGGTCGAGTGCATCGAACAGGTAACCGCGCAAGGCAAAGCTGGCGTCCTGCGCGCCCGGCTCGACGCGCAGGCGGTAGCGCCGGCTCAGCGGGAAGTAGCGCAGCGACAGGTTGAGCCGCGCGGGCGGTGCCGCGCCGTCTCCACCCACGGTGAGTCCGAGCACCAGTGGCACACCGTGTTCGAGGGCGTCGAGCTGCACTTCGCTGGGACGGAAGTCGATCCGCGCGCGCAGTTCGGCCGCGCCGCCCTGGCGGTGGATGGCAGCCGCGTCGATCACCAGCCGCGGCGCCTCGCCGGGCTGGCACCCCGCGAGCGCAAGGAAGGCCGCGAGCAGCAGCACGCGCTCAAGCCGCGGCCTTGGCCTCCCCATGCTTCTCCAGTACCGCATAGAACATGCCGTCCACGCCATCGTCACCGGGCAGAAACTGCCAGCCCGGACCGGCGCGCCGGCCCACGCCGCAATCGGGCGTGGCCGCACGCGCATCGCGGTTGGCCGCCAGGAACGGCATCAGCACCGCTTCGTTCTCCGCCCGCAGCACGGAGCACGTCGCATAGAGTAGGCGACCGCCGGGCGCCAGCATAGGCCACAGGTTCGCAAGCAGCTGCGCCTGGGCCGCCGCCAGGGCCGGGATGTCCGATGCGCGGCGGTGCAGCTTGATGTCGGGATGGCGGCGGATCACGCCGGTGGCGGAGCACGGCGCGTCCAGCAGGATGCGCTGGAATGGCCGGCCGTCCCACCAGTCGCGGGCACCGGCATCGCCCTCGCACAGGCGCGCACGCAGGCCCAGCCGCGCGAGGTTTTCGCCAACGCGCTCCAGCCGGGTGGCGTCACTGTCCAGGGCCAACAGGTCGAGGTCGGCGCCTTCCAGCAGATGGGCGGTCTTGCCGCCCGGCGCGGCACAGGCGTCGAGGACGCGCTGGCCCGCGCCCGCGGCCAGCAGGCCGACGGCGGCTTGCGCCGCGCCGTCCTGCACCGACACGTCGCCGTCGGCGAAGCCGGGCAGCCGGCGCACGTCGAGGTTGTGCGCCAGGACCAGCGCGTCCGGCAACCATGGCTGCGCCGCCGCCTCGATACCGGCTTCAACCAGACGCGCCCGATAGGCGTCACGGCTGCCGTGGCGACGATTGACCCGCAGGGTCGGGGCCGGCGCCTGGTTGCCGGCCGCAAGCAGCGCGTCGAAGTCGCCGGGCCAGTCGGCACGCAGCGCCTGCAGCAGCCAGGCCGGCATGGCATGGCGCGTGCCCGGTTCCGCGTCAAGCCGCGCCAGGCGCGCCTTGCGCTCGCGCAACCAGCGGCGCAATACGGCGTTGGCCAAACCTGCGTAGCGCTCGCGGCCCAGCGCGCGCATCGCCTGCACGGTTGCCGCCACCGCCGCGTAGGCCGGCATCGACAATACTTCGAGCTGCACCAGGCCCAGCACCAGCAGTGCGCGCACCGCCGCCTCGCGGCGCGGCAGCGGCTTGGACAGCAGGCCGGCCAGTGCCGGCTCGTAGCGCAGCCACCAGCGCGCGCCTTCGCTGGCCAGCGCGGTCAGCAGCGCGCGGTCGCGCGGGTCGGCCACCGTGGGCAGATTGCGCGCCATGACGGCGCGCAGGGAGGCGCCGTCGTCGACGACGGCTGCGAGCGCTTTGGCGGCGTGGGCGCGCACGTCATTCATGGCTGGTCCTCGCTCGTGTCTCGCCTGCGGCACTCCGTATCGCGCCTTCGGCGCTCGTTACGCTTGTGCGCGTCGCGCCTGCGGCGCTCCGTATCGCGCCCTCGGCGCTCGTTACTTTTCTTTGCTTGCTCAAAGAAAAGTAACCAAAAGAAAGAGCACCCCTTTTCCGCGCCCTTCGGGTTCGTGGCCGGCGGGCGGGCTTTTCGACGGCACATCGCTGCGAGCGCCGAAGGCGCGATACCCGCCGCGCTGGCCACCGATCAGCCACGGCGGAGGTCGGGACGGGCGTTGAGATAGTCGGCGACGGACATCCGGCGGCCGCCGGCGCGCTGTACCTCAAGCAGGCGCAGGACGCCTTCGCGGCAGGCGATGTCGATGCCTTCGCGGCTCGCGGCGACAATCGTTCCCGGCGCACCGGTCCCCGGTCCCCGCTCCCCGGTCCCGCCAACCGCGCGCCAGATGCGCAGGCGCTCGCCGGCAATGTCCGCGACGGCGACCGGCCACGGATTGAAAGCGCGCACGCGTCGCTCCAGAGCACTGACGGATTCGGCAAAATCCAGCGCGGCCTCCGCCTTGTCCAGCTTGTGGGCGTAGGTCGTGCCGTCTTCCGGCTGCGGCGTCGCCGCAAGCGTCTCGCCGGCCATCACCCGCGCCAGGGCTTCGGCCAGCACGTCGGCGCCCAGCACAGACAACCGATCATGCAGCGAGCCACCGGTATCATCGGCATGGATGGGCGTGCGACGCTCCAGCAGCACCGGCCCGGTATCCAGTCCCGGCTCCATCTGCATCAGGTCGACGCCGGTCTCGGCATCGCCGGCGAGGATGGCGCGCTGGATCGGCGCCGCGCCGCGCCAGCGCGGCAACAAGCTGGCATGCACGTTCCAGCAGCCCAGTGCCGGAATCGCCAGCACCTTGCGTGGCAGGATCAAGCCGTAGGCGACGACCACCAGCAGGTCCGGGGCCAGCTCCGCAAGCCGGGCGCGCGCCGCGGGCGACTTCAGCGTCTCGGGCTGCTCGACCGCCAGGCCCGCGGCCAGTGCGGCACGCTTGACCGGACTCGGCGTCAGCGCGCGGCCGCGGCCCGCCGGGCGGTCAGGTTGGGTGTAGACGGCCACGACCTCGGCGCCGCTGTCGCGGCAGGCGGCCAGGCAGGGAACGGCGAACTCGGGGGTACCGGCAAAAACCAGCCGCAGGGCGCGCTGCATCGGCGCGCGGTCAGGCGCTGGCCGCGGCGGGCTGCGCCTGGCGGCGCGCCTTCTCCAGCTTGCGCCGCACCATCTCGCGCTTCAGCGGCGACAGGTAGTCGACGAACAGCTTGCCGTTGAGGTGGTCCATCTCGTGCTGGATGCAGACGGCCAGCAGGCCATCCGCAGCGACCGTGAAGGGCTTGCCGTCGACATCGACGGCCTCGACCTCGACTTGCGCCGCGCGCTTGACGTCGGCGTAGATGTTGGGCACCGACAGGCAGCCCTCCTGCGAGACTTCCTCGCCCTCGCGCGAGACAATGCGCGGGTTGATGAACACGCGTGGATCGCCTTGATCGTCGCTGACATCAAGCACCAGCAACTGCTGGTGCACGTTGACCTGGGTGGCGGCCAGGCCAATGCCGGGCGCCTCGTACATGGTCTCGAACATGTCGGCGACCAGTTGCTTCAGCGCCGCATCGAACTCGCGCACCGGCTGCGCCTTGGTGCGCAGGCGCGGATCGGGAAATTCGAGTACCTCAAGTCGAGCCATGATGGGTGTTCCGTCGGTAAAGCCACTGCCACGAGCAAACTGCGGGCAAATTGGCGAAACGCAAGCGCGACAAGCGCTTATGATCGGGCTTATTGTACGCGGCGGGCAGGCGCGATGCAGGGACCTGCGGCGCGTTTTGGCCCGGTTCGGGCGCAGCCGCGGCACCCGCCACAAATTCGTTCGTGACAGGGGCTTTTGGGTTACACTCGCCGAAACTGCTGGCAATTCTGGGGATTACCCGCCATGCTTAAGAAATCACTTGCGTTGATGTCCGGCCTGGCCTTTGCCGTGGTTGCGGTGGCGGCAACGACCACCCTGAAGCCCGGCCACCCGGAGACCTACGTGGTCAAGCAGGGCGACACGCTGTGGGATATTTCGGCGCGCTTCCTGGCCAAGCCTTGGCTGTGGCCCGAAATCTGGCGCGCCAACCCGCAGGTGCACAATCCGCACCTGATCTATCCCGGGGACGTGCTGAAGCTGGCCTACCCTGGCGATCAGGGCGGCGGTGCGCGGGTGGTCCTGGAGCCGCGGGCTCGCGCGACGGCGCTGGGCGAGGCGGTTCCCGCGATACCGCTGAAGGCGGTGAAGCCTTTCCTCAAGGACCTGCAAGTGATGGACGCGGCCGCGGTCAAGGCCGCGCCCTACGTCGTGGGTCTTGAGGAGAACCGCCTGCGCGCCACGCCCGGCCAGTTCCTCTATGCCCGCGGCCTGGACGCCCAGCCGGGGCAGACATTCGCCGTGGTGCGGCCGACGCACGCCTACCGCGTCTACGACGCCGGCACGCCCGACCGCGACATTGTCGGTCACATCCTCGACAGCAACGTGGCGCTGGTCGCCAGCCCCTGGAAGGAGGTGACCCGCGGTGACGGCCACTGGGGCAAGGGCGATTCGCTGGGCGTCGAGGTGCAGGTGATCGGCACCGCCCAGGCGCTGCGCGGGGGCGATCCGTCGACCCTGTTGCTCGACGACGCCACCATGGAAGTGCGCGCCGGGGACCGCCTGCTGCCGATGCCGACGCAGCCGTACGATGCCAGCTTCTATCCGCACCCGCCCCGGGCCGCACTGCCCGACGACGCGAAGGTGATCGCCTTTGCCGACGCCATGTACTCCGCCGGGCCGCTGCAGGTGGTGGCGCTGTCGGTGGGTCAGGCCGACGGCATCGACAACGGCACCACCTTCGCCATGTTCCAGCCGGGCGCAACGATCCACGATGACGTCGCCTCCAACTCGGCCCAGCCGTTCTTCGGCGAGCAGGTGACGCTGCCGGCCGAATATATCGGCCACGTCATGGTCTTCCGCAGCTTCAACCACGTCAGCTACGGGCTGGTGATGGACGGCATCCGCCCGGTGCACCTCGGCGACACCCTGCGCGCCCCCGACTGACGGCCTGAGTCGGCATTGCCCTGCACAAACGCGCGGCTCCGGCCGCGCGTTTGTCATGCGCCTGCCGGCTACGCTTGCAGGCCCGCCACCGCGCCGCGCAGCGGCCACGTCATGGACGACGACAGCGAACTCGATGCCTGGCTGTGCCTGCTGCGCGCGCCCACGCTCGGCCCCTCGGCATTGCGCGGCCTGCTGGCCGAATTCGGCAGTGCCGGCGCCGCCCGCGACGCCATCGCGAGCGGCCGGGGGCACGTCGACTCCGCCGCACGACGCGATGTGCGCGCACCGAACCGACGCCGCATCCAGGCCGACCGCGACTGGCTGGCGCAGCCGGGCCACCACCTGCTGCGTTGCGACGAGGCCGACTTCCCGCCGCAGCTGGAGCACATCGACCAGCCGCCGGCGGCGCTGTTCGTCGACGGCGATGCCGGCCTGCTGCTGCGCCCGCAGGTGGCGGTGGTCGGCGCCCGCGGCGCCAGCGCGCAAGGCTTGGCGGACGCGTGCGAGTTGGCCCGCTGTCTGGCGGTCAGCGGCCTGGTCGTGACCAGCGGCCTGGCCGACGGCATCGACGGCGCCGCCCACCGCGCGGCGCTTGAGGCCGGTGGCGCCAGCATCGCCGTACTCGGCACCGGCGCCGACCGGACTTACCCGCGCAAGCACCGCGAGCTGGCGGCGGCGATGCGCGCCGGCGGCGCGCTGGTCAGCGAGTTTCCGCTGGGCACCGCGCCGCGCGCCGACCAGTTCCCGCGCCGCAACCGCATCATTGCCGGCCTGGCGATGGCGACGGTGGTGGTCGAGGCCGGGCTGCGCTCAGGGTCGTTGATCACCGCCCGGCTGGCCGCCGAGCAGGGGCGTGAAGTCTGCGTCCTGCCCGGCTCGATCCACAACCCGCTGAAGCGCGGCTGCCACCGCCTGATCCGGGATGGCGCGCGGCTGGTGGAGCAGGCCGACGAGGTGATCGCCCTGCTGGGCCCGGCGGCGCAGGCGCTGCAGCAGGACCTGTTTGCGCGGCTGGCTGTGGATGGCCGCGTTGAAGCCGCCACGACCACGGCTGCCGAAAGCGACCCACGCCTGCGTACGCTGCTGGACGCACTCGGCCACGAGCCGGCAGCGCTGGACGAGTTGGCGGTGCGCAGCGGCCTGCTGCCTGCCGAGCTTTCGTCCATGCTGCTGGAACTGGAACTGCAGCAAGTGGTGGCCAGCCTGCCCGGCGGCCGCTACCAGCGGCTGGCCTGAACGGCTGGCCGGCTGTCGGCTGCGCACCCGCCGCGCATCCGGCACACTTGACACGCCCGCGGCCGCTGTGCCCCAACTAATAAGTAATGAATGGTGCGGCGGGCTTGCCAGCGCCCCGCCATGCCCGCACAGTAGCGCGCCAGACGCCCCAAATCGGACGGTCAACCTGCATGGCCAAGAACCTGCTCATTGTCGAGTCGCCTGCCAAGGCCAAGACGATAAACAAATACCTCGGCAAGGACTTCAAGGTCCTGGCGTCGTACGGCCATGTGCGCGACCTGCGGCCCAAGGAGGGCGCGGTCGACACCGAGCACGGCTTCGCCATGACCTATCAAGTGATCGAGCGCAACCAGCGGCACGTCAACGAGATCGCCGCCGCCGCCCGCCAAGCCGACGACATCTACCTCGCCACCGACCTTGATCGCGAAGGCGAGGCCATCAGCTGGCATATCAGCGAGATCCTGAAGGACAAGGGCCTGCTGGACGGCAAGGGCCTCCACCGCGTGGTGTTCAGCGAGATCACGCCGCGCGCCATCAAGGCGGCGGTGGCCAACCCGCGGGGCCTGTCGCACGATCTGGTCGACGCCCAGCAGGCTCGCCGCGCGCTGGACTTCCTGGTCGGCTTCAACCTCTCGCCGGTGCTCTGGCGCAAGGTGCAGCGCGGCCTGTCGGCCGGCCGCGTGCAGTCACCGGCGCTGCGCATGATCGTCGAGCGCGAGGAGGAGATCGAGGCCTTCAAGGCGCGCGAGTACTGGACGGTCGAGGCCGACCTGGCCCATCCGGAGGGCGCCTTCCGGGCCCGCCTCACGCGCCTCAATGGCAAGAAGTTCGAGCAGTTCGACCTTGCCGACGAACTCACCGCAACCGCCGCCCGGCAGACGCTGATCGCCAACGCCGGTGGCCGCCTCACCGTCGGCGAGGTCTCCAGCCGCGAGCGCAAGCGTCGGCCCGCCGCGCCGTTCACCACCTCCACGCTGCAGCAGGAGGCGGCGCGCAAGCTCGGCTTCACCACCAGCCGCACCATGCGCGTGGCGCAGGGACTGTACGAGGGCGTGGCATTGGGCGGCGAAGGCAATGTCGGCCTGATCACCTACATGCGTACCGATGCCGTGGTGCTGTCGCAGGACGCGCTGGGCGAACTGCGCCAGCTGATCGAGCGCGACTACGGCCGCCAGGCGCTGCCCGACGCGCCGCAGGTCTACAAGTCCAAGTCGAAGAACGCGCAGGAGGCGCACGAGGCCATCCGCCCCACGTCTGCGTTGCGCACGCCGCGCGAGGTCGCCGGCTTCCTCAATGACGACCAGCGCCGGCTCTACGAGCTGATCTGGAAGCGCACCGTGGCCTGCCAAATGATCCACGCCACGCTCAACACCGTCGCCGTCGAGTTTCCGCTGGGCGATTCCAGCTTCCGCGCCACCGGCACCACCGTGGTCGACCCCGGCTTCCTCGCCGTCTACGAGGAAGGCCGCGACAGCCGCAACAAGGACGAGGACGACGACGAGAAGCGCCGCCTGCCGCAGCTGAAGACCGGCGACGTGGTGCCGCTCAATGACATCCTCGCCGACCAGCACTTCACCGAGCCGCCGCCGCGCTACTCCGAGGCCAGCCTCGTCAAGGCACTGGAGGAGTACGGCATCGGCCGGCCGTCCACCTACGCCAGCATCATCCAGGTGCTGCAGAACCGCGAATACGTCTACCTCGACAGCCGCCGCTTCAAGCCCTCCGACGTTGGCCGTGCGGTCAGCAAGTTCCTGACGGCGCACTTCACCCAGTACGTCGACTACGACTTCACCGCGCGCCTCGAGGACGAGCTTGACGCGGTGAGCCGCGGCGAGGAGGCCTGGGTGCCGCTGCTGGCGCGGTTCTGGGAGCCGTTCAAGAGCCAGGTCGACGAGAAGATCGAAACAGTCGAGCGCAGCGAAGCCACCGGCGCGCGCGAGCTCGGCACCGATCCGAAATCCGGCAAGCCGGTGTCGGTGCGGCTCGGCCGCTACGGGCCCTATGCCGCGATCGGCGACAAGGACAGCGACGAGAAGCTGCAATTCGCCAGCCTGCGGCCGGGCCAGAGCATGCACACCCTCAGCCTGGAGGAGGCGCTGGAGCTGTTCAAGCTGCCGCGCACGCTGGGCACGGCCGAGGACGGCGAGGAGATCAGCGTCGGCATCGGCCGCTTCGGCCCCTTCGTCAAGCAGGGTTCGGTGTACGCCTCGCTGAAGAAGGAGGACGATCCGTACACGATTGAACTGCCGCGCGCGCAGCAGCTGATGCAGGAAAAGAAGGAGTTCCTGGCCAACCGCATCGTCCGCGACTTCGGCAACGGCGTGCAAATCCTCAATGGTCGCTACGGTCCCTACATCAGCGACGGCGAGAAGAATGCGCGCATCCCCAAGGACCGCGAGCCGGCTTCCCTGAGCGAAGCCGAATGCGCCGAGCTGCTGGCAGCCGCCCCGGTCCGCCGTGGCCGCGGCGCGGCCAAAAAGGCGGCCAGGAAGACGCCGGCGAAAAAGGCTGCGGCGAAGAAGGCACCCGGGAAAAAGGCCGCCAAGAAAGCTGCGAAGAAGACTGCGAAGAAGGCGGCGAAGAAAACCGCCAGCAAGAAGTCGGCGGCAAAAAACGCCACCAACGCCACATCCGGATGACGTGCCTCGTGACGCGCAGGCGTTCCAGCACCGCAAGGCCCTCCGGCCCCGGCCCCCGCACCGCAAACCCCTCCCCCTGCCATGAAGCTGTTGGGGGAGAGGGGATGGTTGCCCGCCAGCCACAGCCGCGCAAGCCGTGCGCACGGGAAACCCTCTTCCCCGCGCCGGCTCGGCGGAGCGGGCTGGGTGAGGGCACGGAGGCCCGGCAACACGACGGTCGCACAAGCCGCGGGCGGGCGGCATGACGGGCGACGTGGCTGGATCGAGTATCGACCAGGCCGCCGCCGCATTGCGCACCGGCGGCGTGGTCGCCTACCCGACCGAGGGCGTCTACGGCCTCGGCTGCGACCCGCACGACGCCGCCGCCTTCCAGCGCCTGTTCGCGCTGAAGCAGCGGCCGCCCACCCGCGGCGTGCTGCTGATTGGCGCGGAGTTTGACCACGTCGCGCCATACATCGACCTGCACGCGGTGCCGCACGCGGTGCTGGACGAAGTGCGCGACTCCTGGCCCGGCCCCTGCACCTGGGTGTTCCCGCGCGACCCGACCGTGCCGGCCTGGATCGCGGGTTCGCACAACGGCATCGCCTTGCGCGTGACGGCACACCCGCCGGCGGCGGCGCTCTGCCGCGGCTTCGGCGGCGCGCTGGTCTCGACCAGCGCCAACCCGCATGGCGAGCCACCGGCGCGCGACGCACAGGGGGTGCGCGGCTATTTCGGGACGGCACTCGACGGCATCGTCGACGCCCCGGTCGGCGGCCTGACCGGCCCGACGCCCATCCGCGACGCCCTCACCGGCGCCACCATTCGCCGCTGAACGGGCCGCGGCGGCGAGACTTCCCATTGCTTCGCCGTCGGTGACATGATGTAAAAAAGGTGCAAGGACGGGGCGGCGGGGGTTTGCCACCCGCGCCGGCACCCGTGGCAGGGGAAAAGGACGCATGTCGACGACGCACGAACACCAGATTGCCCTCGCCGCCGGCCGCAGCCTGCCGCTGCTGGCGGTCGACGACCCCGCCCGCACCATCGCCTGGCGCGCGGGTCGCCCGGTACGCGCCGACGAGTTCCTGGCCCATGTCCGCGCTGTCGCCAGCCACCTGCCCCATGCCGCCCATGCGGTGAACCTGTGCGAGGATCGTTACGCCTTCCTGGTCGCCTTCTGCGCCGTGCTGCTCTCCGGGCAAACCAACCTGCTGCCGCCCTCGCGCGCGCCGCAGGCTGTGGACGAGGCGATGGCCGCTCATCCCGGCTGCTACACCCTGGGCGAACAGGCCCTCGATCCGCTGCCGCCGGAGTACCTGCACCTGCCGCCACTGCACGCGCTGCCGCGGACCGATGCGCCGTTCGTGGTGCCGCGCATCCCGGCGGCCCAGGTCGCGGCCATCGGCTACACCTCCGGCAGCACCGACCGGCCGCAGCCCAACGTGAAGACCTGGGGCAGCTTCTGCACCAGCACCGGCGGCAACCTGGCGATGCTGCGCCGCCATCTCGCCGAACCCTTCCACGTGGTGGCGACGGTGCCGCCGCAGCACATGTACGGCATGGAGATGTCGGTATTGCTGCCGTTGCTTGGCGGCATCGGCGTGCACGCCGGGCGGCCGCTGTTCCCCGCGGACGTGGCGCGCGCGCTGGCCGAGGTGCCGGCGCCGCGCGTGCTGGTGACGACGCCGGTGCACCTGCGTGCACTGCTGGAATCGGACGCCGCTCTGCCGCCGCTGGCCGCCCTGCTTTCGGCCACGGCGCCGATGCCGGTCGAACTGGCACGCGCGGCCGAGGCACGCTACGGCGCGCCGCTGCTGGAAGTGTTCGGCTCGACCGAGACCTGCGTCTTTGCCAGCCGCCGCAGCGCGCGCGACGAGCCTTGGCACTTGTACCCCGGCGTGCGCCTGCACCCGCAGCCCGACGGCACGCAGATCGAGGCGCCGCAACTGGCCACGCCGGCCACGCTGGCCGACATCGTCGAGCTGACGGATGGCGGCTTCTGCCTGCGCGGCCGCAACATCGACCTGCTGGAGATCGCCGGCAAGCGCGCCTCGCTCGGCGATCTCACACGCCGCCTGCTGGCCTTGCCGGGCGTCACCGACGGCATCATGTTTCAGCTCGACGGCGCCGACGCCCTCAGCGTGCGCCGTATCGCCGCACTGGTCGTCGCGCCCGGGCGCAGCGAAGCCGAGCTGCTGGAGGCCCTTCGCCGCGCGATCGACCCGGTCTTCCTGCCGCGCCCGCTGCGCAAGGTCGACGCCCTGCCGCGCAACGACACCGGCAAACTCCCGCGCGCCGCCCTGCTGGCCCTCCTGCGGTCGCCTTGAGGCCTGCGACGCACCGGCAAATGCGCTGGCCGGATACGGCTGATGCAGGCATCATGGGCGGCCGCGTGCGCCAGGCACGCGTCGAGCGGGTGACGGAGCGGGCATGAAGGTGCTGGTGATTGGTGGTGGCGGGCGCGAGCACGCGCTGGCCTGGAAGCTGGCGCAATCGCCGCTGGTCGATGAGGTGCTGGTCGCGCCGGGCAACGCCGGCACCGCGACCGCGCGTCATGTGCGCAACGCGGCGGTCGCGGCGAGCGATATTGACGGCCTGCTGCACCTGGCGCGCAGCGAAGGTGTGGGGCTGACCGTGGTGGGGCCGGAGGTGCCGCTGGTGGCCGGCGTGGTCGACCGCTTCCGCGCCGCCGGCCTGCGCATCTTCGGACCGCGCAAGCTGGCCGCGCAGTTGGAAGGCTCCAAGGCCTTCGCCAAGTCGTTTCTGCAGCGGCACAACATACCGACCGCGCGCCACGCGGTGTTCGCCGAGCTGGCGCCGGCGCTGCACCATGTGCGCCGGGTCGGCGCGCCGGTGGTCATCAAGGCCGACGGCCTGGCCGCAGGCAAGGGCGTGATCGTGGCGCGCACCCTCCCCGACGCCGAGCAGGCACTGCACGACCTGCTCGGCGCGCACCGCTTTGGCGCCGCTTCGGCGCGCGTGGTGGTCGAGGAGTTCCTGGAGGGCGAGGAAGCCAGCTACATCGTGCTCAGCGACGGCCACACGGCGCTGCCGCTGGCATCCAGCCAGGACCACAAGACCCGCGACGAAGGCGACCTCGGACCCAACACCGGCGGCATGGGCGCCTACTCGCCGGCGCCGCTGGTGACGCCGGCGCTGGAGCAACGCATTCTGGCTGAGGTCATCGAGCCGACGTTGGCCGGCATGGCGGCCGAGGGCGCGCCATTCATCGGCTTCCTCTACGCCGGGCTGATGATCGGCGCCGACGGCACGCCGCGGGTGATCGAGTTCAACGTGCGCCTGGGCGACCCGGAGACGCAGCCGATCCTGATGCGGCTGCAGTCTGACTTGGCGGAATTGATCGAGGCGGCCATCGAAGGCCGGCTGGACCGCTGCAAGGCAAAGTGGGACCCGCGCCCGGCCCTGACCGTGGTGGCAGCGGCCGAGGGCTATCCGGGCAAGCCGCGCACCGGTGACCGCATCAGCGGCCTGGAAGCTCGGCCGGAGGCGGGTGTCGAAGTGTTCCATGCCGGCACCCGGCGCGACGAGCGTGGCGAGGTTGTGACCGCCGGCGGCCGCGTCCTCGGCGTCTGCGCGCTGGGTGACGATCTGCCGCAGGCGCGCGATCGGGCGTACGCACGGCTGGCGCAGATCCGCTACGACGGCAAATTCGCCCGCCGCGACATTGGGCATCGGGCGCTGTAGAACCGGGATTGGGGATTCGGGATCAGGGATTGGCAAGAGCGCGGATGCAGGGACACGGGTTTCGCCCGGCGGCGCGCCCGCGCGCGCATCGCAGGTTGGCGCTGCGCGCAGCAAACCCCGACAAGCCGTGCTGGCACCGGCACCGGCAACAGCGCGCGGCGCCATTGCCCTTCCCGATCCCGAATCCGAATCCCGAATCCCGAATCCCGGCACCTCCTGCACTACAATTGCAGCCGACCACCGCGACACTTGCCGCCATGGCACTGAAACTCTTCGCCGTATTGATCGTGCTCGCTGCCATGGCGCTGGCGCCGCACTGGCTGCGCTACCGCCATTGGCGTATCTACGACGCCTGGTTGCGCCAGCTGCAGGGCAGCTCCGGGCTGGCCTGGCTGCTACTGGCGGTGCTGGTGCCGACAATGGTGGTGTCGCTCGTCAGCGTCGCGCTGTACGGCGTGGCATTCGGCCTTCTGTCCCTGCTGTTCGCGATCGCGGTGCTGGGTTTCTGCCTGCGCGACGTCGGCCCCGAGGTCGATGCCGTGCTGGCCGCCGGCACGCGCGAGACGCGGGCCGAGGCGGCGGCCGCGCTCTATGTCGATGCCGAGACGCCCGAGGACCCGCTGGATCCCGACACGCTGGTCGAGGCGGTGATGGTGGCTGCGCTGCGCCGCCGTTTCGGCGTGCTGTTCTGGTTTTTCCTGCTCGGCCCCGGCGGCGCCGTGCTCTACCACCTGGGGGTACGCGCCACCGCCGATGCCACGGCGCATGACGTCCACGAGGCCCGGCACATGGGCACGCGGCTGGCGGCGGTCCTCGACTGGATCCCGGCACACCTGATGGCGCTGTCGATTGCGCTGGCCTCCAACTTCGACGCCGTGGTCCATGCCTGGCGCGCCTGGCACGGCGCCGCCCAACGGGTGGCCTGGGAATTCGGCGCCGGCTTCCTCGGCGCGGTCGCTCGTGCCGGCGTGCGCGCCGACATCGAGGACGAGGGCGAGGTGCTGGTCGACGGCAGCAACGCCGCCTGCAACCAGCTCGCCGACGCGCGCCACCTGCTTACCCGGGTGCTGGTGCTGTGGCTGTGCGCCGCCGCCATCATCGTGCTGGCGGGGTGGGTGGTTTAGCGCCGCGCAGCAGCGCGGGAGTGGCGAGGAGCCGGGAATGGAGAATGGGGAATCGGGAATAGGGACGGTGCGGGGTCGCGTGTGTTGGGGTTCGCTGCGCTCACCGCCAACCTACCGCTCCGCCACGCCACGTCGCACCGATTCCCGATTCCCGATTCCCGATTCCCTATTCCCTATTCCCGGCTCAAGGCGGCCAGATCGATGCCGCGGCGGCGCATCCAGTCGTCGATCAGACGCCAGGAAACCGACAGCCGCGACGACATCGCCAGCGAGCCGTCGCGCACGCCGTCGACGATTTCGTCGGGCGTGAACCAGCGCGCGTCCTCAAGTTCGCCGTCACGCAAGGTGATGGCGCGGCTGCGGGCGCGGGCATGGAAGCCGATCATCAGCGAGGCCGGAAATGGCCAGGGCTGCGACGAGTGGTACTCGCACTCGCCGACCTCGACGCCAGCCTCCTCGGCCACTTCGCGGCGCACGGCGTCTTCCAGCGCCTCGCCAGGCTCGACGAAACCGGCCAGCGTCGAATAGCGCCCGGCTGGCCAGCCGGCCTGGCGGCCGAGCAGGCAAGCGCCGTCGTGCTCGACAATCATGATCACCGCCGGATCCGTGCGCGGAAAGTGCAGCCGGCCGCAGTCGTCCCCGCTGCACTGGGCGCGGTGGCCGGCGCCGGTGAGCCGCAGTGGCGCGCCGCAGGCGGAGCAGAAGCGTGTCGCCGCCTGCCACTGCACCAGGCCGGTGGCGTAGGCCGCCAGCCCCGCGTCGAAGGCGTCGAAGCGCGAGCCGACGGCGCGCAGGCCCAGCCGCGCCGCTTCCGGCAGGCCCAGTACCCGCGCGTGCGCGGCGTCCAGCGAGACCACGAAGTGCGCCACACCGTCGCTCAGGCCCAGCAGGCTGGCCGGCAAGTCACCGAGCAGCCGCGCCCGGCGCGTGGCATCGAGCCAGTAGGGGCGCTCCTGTTGCGGGTCGACCAGCAGCTTGCCCTCCGGGTCGAGCAGCAGGTAGCGGGTGGCGGCGGCGCGTTCCAGTTGCGCCAGCCAGCCGGCATCGTCGCGGCGTTCGGCGGCGCGATCCAGGGCCAGTGCGGCAAACGTGTTGGGCGGCGGGCGGGGCGTCGCGGTCACATGGAGAAGGACGAACCGCAGCCGCAGGTGGTGCGGGCCTGCGGGTTGCGGATCACGAATTGCGCACCGCTGAGGCTCTCGCTGTAGTCGATCTCGGCGCCACCCAGATACTGCAGCGACAACGGGTCGACCAGCAGCGTGACGCCCTCGCGCTCCAGTGCCAGGTCGTCTTCGGCGCGCTGCTCGTCGAAGCTGAAGCCGTACTGGAAGCCGGAGCAGCCGCCGCCGCTGATGTAAACGCGCAGCATCAGCCCGGGATTGCCTTCTTCCTCGATCAGCGTGCGCACTTTCCTGGCGGCCGCCGTGGTGAATACCAGCGGCGCCTGCATGCTGCGGTAGTCCGGCGCGGTGGAAACGGGAATATCCATGATGCTTCTATGGTAACGCCGGCCGCCGTTTCAAGCAGCGGCCGCGCCCCGGCGGCGGTTCTGGCCGTTCACACCTCGGCGACGTCCGCGTGGGCGGCCTCGGCTTCGTCTGCAGCGGGCGCATAGCGCGGTCCGGCGTCGGCCGCGTCCTGGCGCACGTGGGTCAGCTGGCGCGGCGCGTCGGGCTCGTGGATCATGCGCCCGGTCACTCTCGCGCCAGCGGCCATCTCGAGCACGTTGTAGTGCACGTCGCCCTCGATGCGGGCGTTGGCTGCCAGCTCGAGCCGTTCGCTCGAGTGGATGTCGCCCTGCACGCTGCCGTCCACCACCACGTGGGCCACGCGGATCTGGCCAATCACCCGGCCGCGCTCGCTGAGCGTGAACAAGGCGGTGCCAGCCTCGTCGTCGGCGCTGATCGAGCCGCGCACGCAGCCTTCCAGAAACAGGCTGCCGGTGAAGCGCAGGTCCCCCTCCAGCTCCACGCCCCGCGCGATGATCGTGGTCTCGGCCACCGCACCGTCCGTGCCTTCTTTCTTGCTATGGAACATGGCTGCTCTCCGTCGTCGTCGCCGTTGCCGAGGCCACGCGCGAATCAAGCGCGTCGGCCCAGGCGATCGTTCGCTGCACATCCGACGCCCCCTTGGGCTGCACGGTCACCCGCAGGCGGTTGGCAACAAAACCGGCCGGCAGGACCACCGTCGTGTGCAACTGCTGAAAATACTTGAATGCATAGGCCAGGCCATCGTCACTGTTGCGCCCGCCCAATTCCGTGCCCTGCAGCACGCTGAGCTTGCCGTCCTGCACGCCCTCGACCGCCAGCCGCACGCGACCGCTGTTGTCGCGGCCGCGGTGGGCGCTCTCGGTGAGCGTGACGGTAACGGTGTAGGCATGCGAGCCGGCGATCGGTGCCACGTCCACGCCGTGCACCGCGACGCCGGCAGCCCGCTCACCACTGCCCACCAGGCGCGAGTAGAAGGCGACGTCGGCGCGCAGGCCGGTGATCTCCTGCTCGCGCTCGGCCAGCGTCTCGCGAAGCTTGGCCGCGGCGATGCGCGAGACCTTCTCCGACTGCTTCAGCGTCGCCACCTGCTGCGCCAGGGCCTGGTTGGCGGAGGCCACCGGCGCCGGCAGGGGCTGCGGCGCAACCAGCGTGCGCGCGGGCGGCGCGCTGAAGCGGCCGAGGGCGAAACCGAAGGCGCCCACCAGCAGCGCCAGCGCGCACAGACCGGCGACCGTGCCGGCCAGGCGGCGCCGATGGGCGGCCGGGTCGTGCTTGCGCACAATGAAACGTGGCGATTCCGGTGAGGCCATGGGTCGAGGGTCTGCTGCGCTGGCTGTTTGGCAAGTGTACAGGCCCGGTGGCCGCCGAAACGATGCGCCATAATGCCTTTTTCGCGGGAGCACGGGCATGCGCTGGCTGATCGCCTTCCACATCGTTTTCGTGGTCACCTGGTTCGCTGGCCTCTTCTACCTGCCGCGGTTGTTCGTCTACCACGCCGAGGCCCGCGAACCGGCGTTGCGCGAGCAGTTCAAGGTGATGGAGCGGCGCCTGCTGGTGATGACCCACATTGGCGGCGCGCTCGCGATCCTGATGGGCCTGGCGCTGGTCGGCTGGTGGTCGCAGGTCGACGCCGGTTACCTGACCACCACCCACTGGTTCAGTGCCAAGATGGGGCTGGTCGTGCTGCTGCTGGCCTACCACGGGATGCTGGTCAAGCTGCGCGGCGAATTCGCCCGCGACGCCTGCCGCTGGACGTCACGCCGGCTGCGGCTGTTCAACGAGCTGCCCGGGCTGTTGCTGATCGGCATCGTGATCCTGGCCGTAGCCAAGCCGTTTTGAGAGGGGCGTCGGGCGGTCCCGGGGGGCCCGGCAGGCGCGTTCAGGTTGCGTGCGGTTTTGTGAACCGGGCCCTTGACAAATGCACATTTGCTGAATTTCGGCGTATAGTCGCAACGTCCCGTGAACGTGAGCACCTCCATGGCAGCCAATCCGGAACGGCTCGTTGAAAGCTCGCAGCGCGCGTTTCTCGACCAGCTGGCCGAGCAACTGCAGGCGTTGCTGACCCGCATCCACCAGCAGTGCCGGCACGGCTGGGACATCAACGTCATCCTGCGCCTGCACGCGCAGGTCGCGCCACTGGCGCGAGCCTGCCAGAAGCACGGCCAGGAAGAGATCGGCGAGCAGCTGCTGGCGATCGACACCGCACTGTCGCCGGCGCTCATCCGCATGCGCCTGCCGGACAACGGCAGCACCGCACTGATCGCGGCCCTGGCGGACCACCTGCGCAGCCTCGCCTCAAAGTTGCGCAGCGAGGCGCCGGAGCCGCGCGCCGACAGCGTGGTCGCATTGAAGACGGTTGCCCCGCCGCTGCGCGAACTGCGCGTGCTGGTTGCCAGCATGCGCGCGGCCGTGGCCCGCGACATAGCCGCCAGCCTGAGCGCCGATGGCATGCAGGTACGGGTGCTGGCCGAGCCGCTGGCGGCACTGGAAGAACTGTCGCGGCAGATGCCGCATTGCGTTCTGGTGGACCGCCGCACCTATCTGTACGACGGCCATGAGCTGGCCGCCATGATCCACGAGCGCCCGGATTTCGCCGACGTGCCGGTGCTGTTCCTCGACGACGGCGACGCCGATTCCGACGATCCGCAGCTGCTGCCGGTCACGTTGCAGGGCCCGCAATGGGCGCAAGCCGTGCGCGCGCGGGTCGAAGCCGCGCGTGCCGCGCAACCGACGCGGGTGGAGCTTGGCAGCCACCGCGGCCATTACCGCCGCGCCTGGTTGCTGGACCGTCTGGACGCCGCCATCGACCACGGCAAAGGCAAGACCGGCGGCCTGCTCGACATCGGCATCGACAATGTTGGCGAGCTGCACCAGCGCCTGGGCATGACCACGCTGGTTGCCATCCACGACCAGCTTGGCAAGCTGCTGGCCAGCCTGCTCGACAATGGCGACATGCTGGCCGAGAACGGCACCGGCTACCTGCTGCTGAGCCGGACCCGCGACGCCGACCACTTGCGCGCGCTGGCTGACGAACTCTGCGTCAAGGTCGAGAGCGAGCGCTTCGGCCCCTCGGCGCTGCCGCTGCGCATCACCATCGGCGGCTGTGCCATCGGCGGCGCCCACGATTCCAGCGACGCGGTGCTGTCGGCTGCGCTGCAGGCGCGCCAGTCGATGGCCGAAGGCGGCATCGGCTGGCATCAGCCCGAGCGCGACCGCATCGCACCGGCACAGATCGAGGCGGCGCTGCGCCATGGTCGCCTGCACCTGGTGTTCCAGGCCATCGTCGGCCTGGCTGCATCGCCGACCCCGCAATACCAGGCGCTGCTGCGCCTGCGTGACGACGACGGCTACGTGCACGGCGCAGGCGAACTGATTTCGGTGGCCGGCGAGGCCGCGTTGCTGCCCTCGCTCGACTGCTGGGTTCTCGACCGCGCGCTGCACGTGCTGTCGCGCTACGAAGAGCCGCGCCACCCGCTGCGGCTGTTCGTCAACCAGTCCTGCGAAAGCCTGCGCCAACGCAATTACGCACAGTGGCTGGAAGGCCGCCTGCGCGCGCACGGCGTGCGACCCGAGCGGCTGGTGCTGACCCTGGGCCGTGCCGATGTCGACGCGGCAATGCGGGACATCATCACCCTGGTGCCGCGGCTGAAGGCGCTTGGCGTCGGTCTGTGCCTTGCCGACGTGGATCGTGGCGCCGACAGCGCGCGGCTGCTCGACACCTTGCCGCTCGACTACATCAAACTGGCGCCGGCGCTGGCGTCACGTCCCGGTGCCGCGGTGCCTATTGCGCATGCGCGCAACATCCGCGTCATTGCGCCGCAGATCGAGGACCACACGGTGATCCGCGACCTGCGCAAGGCCGGTGTCGACTGCGTCCAGGGCCACGCCCTGGCGCACCCCGCGCGCGGGCTCAACTACCGTTTCGACGCCACCGCCGAAGCAGCGTCCTGAGCCCCGGGGTTCGGGTTCGGGATTCGGTAAAGCCCTGGGTCCGACGGCGCGGCACGGTTTATCAGCCGGCCGCGCGTCGTTGCGCGTCGTGACCGGATTCGCGGATCGGCGCTCGCCACTCCCCGATCCCGCCTCACCAATCCCTGCATCTCAGACCTTCGTCTGCAGATACGCAGGCTCGCCAAGCGATTCGATCAACTGCAGCTGGGTCTCCAGCCAGTCGATGTGGTCTTCCTCGGCTTCGAGGATGTCGGCGAACAGGTCGCGGCTGACGTAGTCGCCGAGTTTCTCGCTGTCGGCAATCGCCACCTTCAGGTCCGGCACGGCCGCGCGCTCCAGCTTGAGGTCGCAGTCCAGCGCCTCGCGCGGCGACTCGCCAATCAGCAGCTTGCCCAGCTTCTGCAGGTTGGGCAGCCCCTCCAGGAAGAGGATGCGCTCAATCAGCCGGTCGGCATGTTTCATCTCGTCGATCGACTCCTGGTACTCGTGCTCGGCCAGCTCCTTGTAGCCCCAGTTGCGATACATCCGCGAGTGCAGGAAATACTGGTTGATCGCCGTCAGCTCATTGAACAGCGCCGTATTCAGGTGCTGGATGATGCCTGCGTCGCCCTTCATGGTCGCGTCTCCGATGGCGGTGGTGCCGCCGACTATAGCGCTCCCCTTTCGTCGATGACGGAACGAAAATGGGCATGATTCCCATTGATGCCGGGACTGCGGATTCGGGAGTGCAACCACGCGGATTCGCAGAGCGGGTTGCGACCCGCCGCTGTCCGGAATCCAGACACGGCCGATTGAAACAGGTGGAACGAAACCGCCCTGCAGCGGATCGACATGGTGCGAGGATGGCCGGCTGCACCGGCGGGACCAGCTCAGGCGGCGACGGCGGCCGGCAGGATGTCAAGCGGCAGGGCGCGCGCCTCGGCCAGCGCTTCGGCAAACAGCTTGCGCGCGGTGGGTTCGCAGCAGCCGCAGCCGCCGGAGCAGCCAGTGGTGGCGCGCAACTCCTCGAAGGTGCGCACGCCGTCGCGGGCGGCCCGGCGGATGGCGCGGTCGGTGACCGCGTTACATACACATACGTACATGGCGCGCATTCAAACGCAAATGCGAATGGTTGTCAACACCATTCCTGAACGACCCGCGCCCCGCGGGAATCGCACCGGGGTCAGAGTGCACTTTCCCTCCGAGGACCGGCAGTCGAGGGGAAAGTGCACTCTGACCCCGGTTTTCGGCGCTCAGACCATGGCTGCGTCGACGTCGGTGCCCGGCCGCAGCTCCAAGGCCACCTGACAGGCGTCTTCGACCAGCGGCACGAACTGGCGCAGGGCACGCTCGTAGACCTCGCGCTTGAAATCGACCACATGCCGCGCCGGATACCAGAAATCAACCCAGCGCCAGCGATCGAACTCGGGCTTGTCCGAAGCGTCGAGCTGCACGTGCGCCTCGTCGGCAACGAAGCGCAGCAGGAACCAGACCTGCTTCTGGCCGATGCAGCACGGTCGCTGGTCGCGCCGCACGTAACGCCGCGGCAGCCGGTAGCGCAGCCAGCCGAGGGTCGTACCCAGGACGTCGACGTGCTGCGGCATCAGGCCGGTCTCCTCCTGCAGCTCGCGGTACATCGCCTCCAGCGGCGTCTCGTCGCTGCGCATGCCACCCTGCGGGAACTGCCAGCCGTCGCGCCGCACGCGTCGCGCCCAGAACACGCGACCGTCCGCATTCAGCAGGACGATGCCCACGTTCGGGCGAAACCCATCGGAATCGATCACGTCAGCCACAAGAGAAAACCCTTAGTTGGCCACGATTCAACCACACGCCCGCCACCCCGGCAAGGCACGCCGTCACACTCGCGGGCTGAATACGTGCTGTGCCGGTGTCGGCGTCGACGCCGCATTCGAGACAGCCAAGACAGGAAACGGAAGGGCAACCGTGACGGCACTTCCAGCAGCGCGTGTCGCCCCCCTCGGTGGTTTCCTGAAGTATCACCATCCGGCAGTCACTTCGGGTAGCCGGCAATGGGATCATGATCTTTTCGCGGTCTTGCCTGCCGTACTGGCCGCACCCGATCAGGCCACAGCGAATGCAGTAATGGCCCGCTGGATCAAAGCCCTGGGTCCGGTGGCGCGCTGCAGCCGATGCGCACAGATTGACGAGGACGAACTGGCGCTTCGGCCCAACCTGGGCTGGCTCGCGGACACCCACGCTTTGGGGAACGAACTCAGCGAAGGGCTACAGTGGATTCATGCCAATCGAAAGCCGGGTGCGCAATTTTACGTGGCGTTGACACCGGGAATCGGCAATCCGATTTTCAAGCATGAGCGGTCGTACAAAGGCATCCAGCTTCCAGATTCCGGATACCAGCTGCTTGCTCTCTACCGGTTCTGGAACATCGTCGAGTACTGGTATCCCGATCGGAATCTGATCGGGGAAGATTGGGACAAGGTGCTGGCCGCGTTCATACCGAGGCTGACGCAGGCAAAGAATCGCGCGGCCTACCAACTGCAATTGATGGCGCTGGTCGCCAGCATCCACGACACCCATGCGAATTTGTGGCGCTCGCTCAGCATCCGGCCACCTGTCGGCAGCTGTGAGCTGCCCGTGACGCTGCGCTTTGTCGGAGATCAGGCGGTAGTGACGCCCTACATGCCCGGAATGCCGGCCGGGGGGGCCCAGCTCGAGATCGGCGATGTGATCACGGCCATCGACGGCAGCGCGGTCAGCAGCCTCGTAGAGGAGTGGACGCCTTTTTACGCCGACTCCAACCAGGCGGCCAGACTGCGAGACATGGCAAAATACCTGACGCGCGGGCCCTGCGGGGATGCCGTTGTCGCAGTTCGTCGAGGCGAGCGCCACATCCGGCTGAGGGTCAAGCGAGTGCCCATCATGGGCGAAGACCCGGCGCTTGCTTTCCACGATCTTCCCGACCCCGCCTTTCGTCTGCTTTCACCCAAGGTCGCCTACCTGAAGCTGTCGGCCGTGAAGGCGAACAAGGCTGCGGACTACGTTGACCGGGCGTCAGGGACCAAGGGGTTGATCATCGATGCAAGAAACTACCCATCGGACTTCATGGTCTTCGCGCTGGGCTCGCTGTTGGTCGATCAGCCTGCGCCATTTGCGCGATTCACGGTGGGCGACTTGTCGAACCCGGGGGCGTTCCACTGGACGCCACCACTATTGCTTCGGCCAAAGAAGCCGCATTACGCGGGCAAAGTAGTCATCCTGGTCGATGCGGTAACGCAAAGCCAGGCGGAATACACCGCCATGGCGCTGCGCGCTGCGCCCGGTGCCATTGTCGTGGGTGGCACCACTGCGGGCGCCGACGGCAACGTTTCACGGATTCCATTGCCTGGCGGCCTCTCCACGATGATAAGTGGCATCGGCGTGTTCTACCCGGACAAACGCCCGACGCAACGCATTGGCATCGTTCCTGACATAACTGTCGAACCGACCATTGCGGCTATTCGTGCCGGCAGGGATCCGGTGCTGGAGGAGGCTTTGCGTTTGATCCTGGGTGCAAAAACATCTGCTTCAGAGATCGAACACCTGTATCGCCGCAGGCATCGTGAGCCACCGGCCATTGACACCCGCGGAAGGTAGTGGGGTCGTACGGTTGGGGCGGACTTCGGGCGCCGCCTTTCGCTACCGGAAGCACTTGGTGGTAGCGGAGTGGTGGTGGCTATGGGTGGACTCGAACCACCGACCCCGGCATTATGAGTGCCGTGCTCTAACCAGCTGAGCTACATAGCCAATCGCAAGGCCGCATGAGGGGCCGGCACTGGCGCACGGCCGCCGGCGTTGCCGGTCATGGGGCGCGAAAGTGTAGTGCCCCCGCGCCCCGCGTTCAAGCGGCAGCCTCACCTTGCGATGCCCTGACTGACGAGCGGACGCCAGGCGCTGCCGGCGAACATCGCCTGTACCATGGCCGCTTTTGCGCGGTCCCCGGGCCGCCGGCCGCCCATGCGCTCGCTGATCCGCCACAACGTGGAGTTCGCCAGGGACAACGCCCGCTGGCTTGGCGGCGGCTTCCTGCTGACCTTCTTTTCCTCGTTCGGACAGACCTTCTTCGTCGGCTTGTCCGGCAATGACCTGCGCGCGCAGTTCCACCTGTCGGGCGGGGAATTCGGCGGGCTGTACATGCTCGCCACGCTGGGCAGCGCACTGACCCTGCCCTGGCTCGGCCGCACGCTCGACCTGATGCCCGGCTGGAAGGTGGCGCGATTCTCGATCCCGGCGCTGGCGGTGGCCTGCGCGCTGCTGGCGCTGTCGCCGCAGGTCGCGGTGTTGGGGCTGGCGCTGTACCTGCTGCGCCTGTTCGGCCAGGGCATGATGACCGAGATCGCCTTCACCGAGGTCGGCCGCTGGTTTGTCGCCAACCGCGGCCGGGCCATGGCGCTGGTGGTGCCGGGGCTGCAGGCGGGCTCGGCGCTGCTGCCGGTGTGCGTCGTGCTGTTGCAGTCACATTGGGGCTGGCGCCTGCCGTGGCTCGCGGCGGCGTTTCTGCTGATGCTGGTGGCCTGGCCGGGCATCATTCGACTGTTGCGCGTCGAGCGCGTACCGCGTTCGACGGACCCGCAATCGCATGGCCTGTACATGGCGCGCGACTGGACGCGCCGCGAGGTGATTCGCGATCCGGTGTTTTACCTGCTGCTCGCCGGCACGCTGGCGCCGCCGTTCATCGGCACCACGATCTTTTTCCATCAAGGCTATCTGGTGGCGCTGCGCGGTTACGATCCGCTGGTCTTCGCGGCCGCCTTCCCGGTGATGTCCGTCACCACCGTCATCTTCGGCTTCGTCTGCGGCCATCTGGTCGACCGCTTCGGCGCGCTCCGGCTGTTGCCTTTTTTCCTGCTGCCGCTGGCGGTCGCCTCGGCTGCAGTGGCGCTGGTCACGCCGGTGTGGGGCATCTACGTCTTCATGCTCCTGCTGGGTGTCAGCAGCGGCTTCACCCAGACGTTGCTCGGCGCACTGTGGCCCGAGGTGTACGGGCTGGCCAACCTCGGCGGCATTCGCGCGATCATCGTCTCGGCCATGGTCCTGGCGACGGCGCTGGGACCCGGCATCACCGGCGCCGGAATCGACCTTGGCATCAGCCTGCCGACGCAGATGCTGTGGATGGCGGGCTGGTGCGTGCTTGCGTCGTTTGCGCTGGCGGTGGCGTCGCGCGCGGTGCGGTCGCGCGAGTCGCGCGTGGCGCCTTGAGGCAGGCGCCGCCCGCGGCGGCGGCTGGTATCGTGGCGGCATGTGCGGACGGTATGCGGAATTCGGGCCGGTGACCGTGGAGCGCGGTGCGCGCCAGGCGCTGCATGCGCTCGACCAGGGGCTGGACCTGGAGATGGCACTGAACGCGCGCGAGCCGCAGTACAACATCGCGCCGACCGACCGCGCGCCGGTGCTGGCACGGCAGCGTGACGGCTCGCTGACGGTCGATGCGCTGCGCTGGGGCCTGGTGCCGGCGTGGGCGAAGGACGTGAAGATCGGCGTCCGCGCCATCAACGCGCGCGCCGAGTCGGCGCGCGACAAACCGATGTTTCGCGCGGCGTTCCGTGCGCGCCGCGCACTGGTGCCGGCCTCCGGCTACTACGAGTGGCGCAGCGAGAACGGCGTGAAGCAGCCCTACTTCATCCACGCGCCGGACGATTCGCTGCTGATGTTCGCCGGGCTCTGGGACCTGTGGAAGCCGCGCGACGATCCGGCCGCCGAGTGGCTGCGCAGCTTCACCGTGTTGACCGGCGCGCCGGGGCGCGTCAGCGGCGACATTCACGACCGCCAGCCAATGGTCCTGCCGCCGGCGACCTGGGCGACCTGGCTCGATGGCTCCGCCGATGACGCGGACGCGCTGCTGACGGACGTGCCCGAGGCGGAGCTGGCCTTCCATGCCGTCAGCCGCGCGGTGGGTTCGCCACGCAACGAGGGACCGGAGCTGGTGCAGCCGATTTGACGGTGCGCGGATGGATAGGCGGGGACTGCCTTCGCTCCTGCAATACCCCACTGCCTTCCCCAGGCCCTGCCCAAAACGTGACCTGGTTCACGTTTCCGCCTGCCAGCTGCATGGCGGGCGCGGCAGCGCTTGCGCTGGCGGCGGGCGAGTCGCAAGAATGGGCGGTGCTGCCGCTGGCGGTGTGACACGGCTCGCCGGAAGGGACGCGGCCGCCCTGCCGACACGCATGCGACAATCGAATGTCGGACGGAATGGAGCCGTGGTGACCTCTGAGCGCCGATCCCGCGACGGCACGACCCGCGATGACGAGCATGAGCCGCCGCCGGACGGCGCGGCCGCGCCAACTGGCGCGGCGGACCCGATCCGCCAACATGACTTCGCCACGCCGCTCGAGGCAGAACATTATTCGCGCGACTACCTCGCCACGCACGACCCGGTGTCCGGCCTGGTGCGCCAGCATGTATTCGAGCGCAACCTCGGCGAACGGCTGATCCGCGCCATCAACCGGTTTCACCGCCTGACCGTCTGCTACCTCGACATCGACAAGTTCGGCGTCATCAACGAAACCTACGGCTTCGGCATGGGTGACCTGGTGATCCGCCAGGTGGCCGCGCGGCTGGCCGGGCTGGGCTGCGAGCCGGAGCTGATGTGCCGCATGGCGGGCGATGAATTCCTGCTGGTACTCACCGACCCCGACGGCGACCTTGATGCGGACGAGTCGGGGCAGCGCTTCCTGCAGGCGCTGAATGCGCCGCTGTCGGTTGGACCGATGTCGCTGCGGCTGACCGCCAGCATCGGGGTGGCGAGCTTTCCCGATACCGCGGCCAGCGTGCAGGAGCTGATGCAGCAGGCTTCGGCCGGTGCACGGGTGGCGCGGCGCATGGGTGGCGACCAGGTGCACGTGTTCACCAACGAAGAGCGCACGGCGCTGGGCGAACGGCTGGGACTGGGTGCGATGCTGCGCGGCGTGGTCGAGCGCGGCGAGCTGGAGCTGCACTACCTGCCGGTGATCGGCGCCGGCAAGCACGCCATCACCGGCATGGAGGCGTTGGTGCGCTGGCGCAGCCCGGTACACGGGCTGGTGTTGCCGGGCCGGTTCATCTCGCTGGCCGAGGACATCGGCATGATCGCCGAGATCGGCCAGTGGGTGTTGTCGGCGGCCTGCGTGCAGGCACGCCGCTGGCTGGACGCCGGTGCCGGCGACTTCACCATGTCGGTGAATGTTTCGGGCATGCAGATGCACGGCCAGCGCCTGCTCGAGGATGTGCGCCGGGCGCTGGACTCGGCGCGGCTGCCGGCGCGCTACCTGGAGCTTGAACTGACCGAAAGCGTGATCATGCGCAGCGTCGACCACATTGCCTTCGTCATGAAAGGCTTGCGCAAAATGGGCGTGACACTGGCGATGGACGACTTCGGCATCGGTCACTCCTGCCTCGGCCACCTGCACCGCTTTCCGGTCAGCAGGCTGAAGATCGACCGCTCGTTCGTCTCCGCCGTGCCCAACGACGTCAGCGCCGCGCGCATCTGCCGCGCGATCATCGGCCTGGCTCACGAGTTTGGTTACACGGTGGTCGCGGAGGGCGTCGAGACGCCGCTGCAGATGGGCTTCCTGGAGCGCAACGGCTGCGAGTCGATGCAGGGCCACCTGTTCAGCTCGCCGGTCGATGCCGACGCGATGCTGGCACTGCTGCGCCGGCCGTCGCTGCGCACGGTGGAGAGCGTCGAGGCGCCGCGCAGCGAAAGCGGCAGCCTGCTGCTGGTCGACGACGAGCAGAACGTGGTGCGCGCGCTGGCCCGCCTGCTGCGCCGCGACGGCTACGAGATCCACACCGCCGGCTCGTTCCGCGAGGCCTTCGAGCTGCTTGGCCAGCACGCCATCGACGTGGTGGTCTCGGACCACCGCATGCCCGACGGCAAGGGCACCGACTTCCTGGCACGGGTGAAGGAAACCCACCCGGCGACGGTGCGCATGATCCTCAGCGGCTATGCCGACATCGGCGTGGTGACGGAGGCGATCAACGGTGGCGCGGTCTACCGCTTCCTGACCAAGCCCTGGCGCGACGAAGAGCTGCGCAAGACCATCAGCGAGGCGGTGCGGATGGCGGGCAGAAGCCGGGATTCGGACGAACGCCGGAACCCGGCATCCGGGACCCGGGACCGGGAAGAACGCGGATCCGAGTCCAGCGGCAATACGTAGCGCGCGCCGCGCGAACGGCGCCGGCGTGGCCACGATCTTCGCCGATCGATGTCGGGTTGCGCGCCTGCGGCGCCAACCCGACCTACGTCGCGTCCGGGATCACACGCTACCTGCAGGTCGGGTCAGGCCGAAGGCCGCAACCCGACAAGGCCGAAGGCCGTAACCGGACATTGCCGCGGGCTATCCCCAAAACCCGAATCCCGCCTTCCCCGGGTTCCGGGTCCCGGTCCCGGGTCCCGAACCGTGAACCGCGACCCGCGAATCAACCAATCGCCCATTCCCCCGACGAATCCCGGCTCCCCCTCAATCGTCCTCGTCGATGAAGATGGCGCCGCTCTCGTCGCGCACGACCTGGGTGATGCCGGGGCATTCGGCCTCCAGCTGGCGCAGAGCCGCCTCGTGCCGCGACAGCGCGTTTTGCTGGCTGCGCACCAGGTCGGCCAGACGCTGGTTCTCGCGCCGCAGCGTGCAATCCTGCAGCGCCTGCACGATGCACAGCTGCAACTCCGCATCGCTCCATGGCTTGCTGACGAAGCGGAACACCCGGGCGTCGTTGATCGCCGACAGCACCACCGGCAGGTCGGCCTGCCCGCTGATGACGATGCGCGCGACATCCGGCTGGATCTCGATCGCGCGCCTGAGGAAATCCAGCCCGTCCATGCCCGGCAGCCTGTAGTCCGCGAGGATAAGGTCGCAAGGCTCGTCGCGCAGGCTGTCGAGTGCCTGCGCCGGGTCCGTGAAGGTGGCCATGCTGCAGCCGCCATCCAGTCGCTGGGGCGGAATGCGGGATATCACCCGCCTGAGGGCACTCAGGATCGGTTGCTCGTCGTCGAGAAGCAGGAGCTTGTACATGATGGTTCCAGTGGTGTCCGTGGTTCAGTTTGCCGCCGGCGCGGCAGTCGGCTGCTTGACCGGCAGGGAAATCAGGAAGGCCGTGCCCTCGCCCGGCCGCGACTTGACGCTGATGTCGCCGCCATGCTTCTTGACGAAGCCGTAGGTGATGGAAAGACCGAGGCCGGTGCCGTTGCCAACGGCCTTGGTCGTGAAGAAGGGCTCGAAGATGTGCGGCAGCGCCGCTTCCTCGATGCCGCAACCATTGTCGCGGATCTCGATCCAGACGCGGTCCTCGCCGCTGCCGGTTCGCAGCTCGACCACGCCTCGCGAGTCGACCGCCTGGCTGGCGTTGACCAGGATGTTCATCAGCACCTGGTTGAGTTCGGTCGGGTTGCACTCGATCAGCGGCAACAGGCCGAAGTGCGTGTCGAAGCGGATGCCGCTGCCGGTGAGGCTGCGGACAATGCCCAGCGTCGTCTCGACCGCGCGGTGCAGGTCGTAGAGGCAGTAGCCGTCGACCGAATCGGCGCGCGAGAAGTCGCGCAGGTTCTGCACGATCTGGCGGATGCGCTCGACGCCCTCGCGCGACTCGGCCAGCAGCAACGGCAGGTCCTCGACGATCACCCCGTAATCAGCGGCCTCGCGGCGCGCCTTCAGCGCCGCCGTGCGCTGCCCGGCGCTGGCGCTGTAGTCGCGCATGATCTCCTCGCTGCTCTCCAGCAGGCCGAACAGCCGGTTCATGTAGTCCTGCAACGTGCCCAGGTTGGATTGCACATAGCAGATCGGGTTGTTGATCTCGTGCGCCATGCCGGCGGCGAGCTGGCCGACGGTAGCCAGCTTTTCCGCGTGCGCCAGGCTCTCGTTCTGCAGCGCCTGGCGTTCGCGGTCGGCAAGGTTGGGCGGCCCGACGCCGGCGGCGTCGCCGCGCGCCGGACGGATGGTGACGCTGGACAGGCCGGGCTGCTCGCAGCGGCGCCACTGGCGGATGATGTTGAGCGCGCGCCCGTCCTCGGCGATGCAGCTCAGGCGGTCCTCGCAGCCGCCCGCAGGCAAGCCCGCCGTTTCGTCATCGGCAACCTGTGCCGGCGCCTGGGCCAGCAGCAGGCGCAGGCCATCGGCCTCGCGGCTGTGCAGCACCGAGGCCAGCGCACGCGCCGCGGCATTGGCGTAGCAGCAGGCGCCGTCGGCGTCCAGCAGCACCACCGACATCGGCAGTGTCTCGAGTATCGCGCCGGCAGGCGGCAGGTGGGCGGTCTTGCTCATCAGGCCTCACCATCGGTGTCGGGGAAGCTGCGGCCACCTTCCAGTAGTTCGGCGATGCCGGCGGCATCCAGCGGCCGGCTGAACAGGAAACCCTGCACCTCGTCGCAGCGCAGCAGGCGCAGCATCCGCGACTGCTCGGCGGTCTCGACGCCCTCGGCGACCACGGTCATGCCAAGGGCGTGGGCCAGCGAAATGATGGCCGAGACGATGCTGAGCTGGTCCGGGCTGGCGGCCATGTCGCGGATGAAGGACTGGTCCACCTTCAGGGTCGTGGCCGGCAACCGCGCGATGTAGTTGAGCGAGGAGTAGCCGGTACCGAAATCGTCGATTGCGACGCTCACGCCCAGCTCGCGCACCCGCCGCAGCTTGTCGATGGTGGCGTCGACATCGCGCATCAGCATGCTCTCGGTCAGCTCCAGCTCCAGCCGCGCGGCGGCGCCTTCCCCGCGGCCGATCGCCTGCTGCAATTGCTCGACGAAATCCGCCTGCTGCAACTGGATGGACGAGACGTTGACCGCGATGCGCGGCGGACGCAGGCCGCGGGCATGCCAGCGTTCGTGGTCGGCCATCGCCTGCTCCACCGCCCAGCGGCCGGCCTCGAGGATCATGCCGGTCTCCTCGAGCAGCGGGATGAACTCCAGAGGGCTGAGCCGGCCGAGCTCCGGGTCGTCCAGGCGCATCAGCGCCTCCAGGCCGGAAAGCTTGCCGCTGTCCAGCGCGATCTTGGGCTGGTAATGCAGCGTCATGCGGCGCTGGTCCAGCGCCCGGCGCAAGGTGTTTTCCAGGCTCAGCTTTTCGGCCGCGCGACGGTTGAACTCGGGCGCGTAGAACAGGTAGCGGTCACCTGAGAGCTTGGCCTTGCGCAATGCCGACTCGGCGTTGCGCAGCAGGGTTTCGGTGTCCTGGCCGTCGGCAGGGTGCACGGCGATACCGGCGCGCAAGGCCAGGTTGAGCTGCTGTCCGTCCATGCTGAAGGCCTCTTGGCGCACCGCCGCAAGCACGTCCTCCAGCACCGCGACCGCGTCGCCCACCGCTTGGCCCGGGCGGGTGGCCAGGCCGAAGTGGCCGCCGCCGAGATGCGCCAGCACGTCGGTCGGCACCAGCGGCTGCTGCAGCCGCCGGGTCAGCTGGCGCAGCAGTTCGTCGCCGCCTTGGCGGCCGAAGCTTTCGTTGATGCTGCTGAAGCGGCTGAGGTCGAGCATGATCACGGCAAACTGCTTCTGGTCGCGGCGCGCCACGTTGATTTTCTGATGTACCCGGTCCAGAAACAGCGTCCGGTTTGGCAGAGCGGTGAGGGCGTCGTAGTAGGCCAGGTAGTCCAGCCGCGCCTCCTTCTCCAGGTGATCGAGGGCGAAGGAGATGTCGCCCGCCATCTCGACCAGCAGGCGCATCTCCTCGCTGTCGAAAGTCTCGGCCTCGGCCGCGTACAGGCCGACCACGCCGATGGCCCGGCCATCCAGCTTCAACGGCAGCAGTGCCGCCGAACCGTAGCCGCACCGGGCAGCCTCGGCGTGCGAGACCTCCAGGGCGGGCTCGGCGGCGATGTCGTTGCAGATCTCCGGCTGCATCTGCGCCAGCGCGCGCGCCGCCAGGGTGCCGAACACCGGCGCGGCCTGCTCGCCACGCAACGGGAACGGCGCCAGTGACTCGCTGCAGTTGCCGGCCCAGGCGACGGGCGTGACGACGCCGCCGGCGTCCAGCTCGCCAATCCACGCCATCGTGAACTGGCCGTGCTCGACCGCCAGCTGGCAGGCCTCGCTGAACAGCTGGTCCCGCTCGCGGACGCGCACGATCAAGGTGTTGATGCCGCTGAGCAGGGCGTAGATGCGGTTGAGCCGCGCGATGCGCCGCTCGTGCGCGCGGCGCAGGGTAACGTCGCGGGCGGTCACCGCCACGGCCATGCCCGCGGAGGTCTCGATGGGCGTGATGGTGACGTCCAGTGGAAACCGCGTGCCATCCTTGCGCAGGCCCGTGAAATCGATGCGGTCGGCGGCCATGTCCCAGGGCCGCGGGTTGCGCTGGAAAGCCTCGAGCGAGGCACGGTGCGCACCCGGGGTGTCTTCCGGAATCAGGTCTTCCACGCGCATGCCGAGCAGCTCGTCGCGGCGGTAGCGGAAGTTGGTTTCGGCCTTGACGTTGCACAGCAGCACGCGACCCGCGCGGTCAAGCAGCAGCACCGCGTCGGGCGCGTACTCGAACAGCGAGTGGAACCGCTGCTCCGCACTCTGCCGCTCGGCCATCTCCGCCTTGAGCGCAGCGGTGCGTTCGGCAACCAGCTGCTCCAGGTGCTGGTGCAGGCGGGCGCGGACCAGCGCGATCGAGACCTGATGGCCGATGCCATGCAAGGTCTCCAGCTCCTCGTCGCGAAAAGCCGCAAGGCCGGGCGCCACCAGGTGCAGCAGGCCCAGATGTTCTTCGCCGCTCGACAAGGCCACGGTGGCATGCGCGAACGCGGGCGCACCATCCGCCGGCGCCGGGCCCAGACAGGGGCACTCATCGACACCGATGGCGCTGCCCGGCTCATCGAGCGCACGCTGCCGGCATGCACAGGCGCCGCTTTCGGCCAAATGCAAGTCCGGCACATCGCGCCGGGCGCCGAGCCGCACCTCATCCCCGACCATCAGCTCGATCCAGCCGGCCGAGACCCCGGCAATGCCCATCGAACGCTCCAGCGCCTGTTCGCACACGGCCTGCTCGGTGACCGCCTCGTTGAGTGCCTCGGCGACACCATAAAGCGCCGCCAGCGTCGCGTTCGACTCGGCCAGCTCCTGCTGACGCGCCTTCAGCTGGGCGCCGATCTCGACCGCCTCCTCGTAGACGGAGATCAACAGGTCGACGATCTGCTGGCGCTCGGCGGTGATGAAGTGACGCTGCTTGCCGAGGTAGATCTCGACGCCGGTGCGGATCATCTGGTCCTGGCGCATCTCGCGGTACATCAACAGGTACTCGACCCGCGACAGCAGGTAGCGCGGCTGGAACGGCTTGCGGATGAAATTGTCGGCGCCGGCCTCGAGGCCGCGGGTGATGTCGCCGACGTCGGAGAGCGTGGTCAGCAGGATGACCGGCACCTCCTTGAGCTGCTCGTCGCGCTTGATCGCCGCGCACAGGCCGAAGCCATCCAGCCCGGGCATCAGCACGTCGCTGATCACCAGCGACGGCGTCTTGTCGCGCGCCAGGGCCAGCGCCTGCTGGCCATCGGTGGCGACCGCGACGCGGTAGCCGTGCTCTTCCAGCAGCGACTGCAGCATTTCGGCCTGGGTCGCGCTGTCCTCGGCGATCAGTATGCTGACGCCGTGGTTGCGGCTGGTGTTGCTCATGGCGTGTCTCCTCGCACGGCGCGGCCCTGCGCCAACGCAATCAGGGCGTCGGCCATGCGATCGGCCGGCAACACGAGGCTGGCACCGTCGAGGCGGATCGCCTCGCCGGGCATGCCGTGCACCACCGAGGTGGCCTTGTCCTGGGCAATGGTGACCGCACCGGCTTCGCGAAGCAGACGCAGCTCGCTGGCGCCGTCGCGGCCCATGCCGCTGAGCAGCGCCGCGACGGTCGCCGAGCCGTAGCTGTCGAGCAACGAACGAAACAGGCACGACACCGATGGCCGCAAGCCGTTCTCCGGCGGTCCGCGGTCAAGCACGATGCGGCCACCGACGGCGACCGTCATGTGCTGATCGTCCGGGGCGAGGTAGGCATGGCCGGCTTCCAACAGCTCGCCACGCGCCGCCACCCGCACCTCAAGCGCGCTGGAGTGTGCCAGCCACTCGGCCAGGCCCTGGACGAAACCGGCGGCGATGTGCTGGACGATCACCACCGGCACGGGAAAATTCGCCGGCAGCGCCTTCAGCACCGCGTGCAGCACCGGCGGACCGCCCGTTGAGGCGCCCAAGGCGACGATCTTCACGGTGCGACTGGCTCGCGTCGTGGATTGTGCAGCCACCGCGGGTGCGGATGGCGGCGCGGCGGCGCGGCGCGGCCAGCGCCGCACCAGCCTGACCTCCGCCATGGCCTTGACCTTGCGCACCAGCGCACGCACCTCGCCTTCGTGCGCCGGATGGCCGAGCCCCGCCGGCCTCGGCACCACGGCCAGCGCACCCGCCTCCATGGCATCGAAGCTGGTCATCACCTCATCGCTGTCGCCGCTGCCGCTGACGATCAGGATCGGCGTCGGCGCGGTCTCCATGATGCGGCGGGTCGCGGCCAGGCCGTCCAGGCGCGGCATGTGGATATCCATGGTGATGACGTCCGGACGCAGCCGCTGCACCGCCGCCAGCGCGTCCGCGCCATCCTCGACTGCACCGATCACCTCGATGCCGGGGTCGCTGCCGAGCGCGGCCACGAGGAACTCCCGGACGACCGCCGAATCCTCCACCACGAGTACGCGGATCATCGCCGCGCCCTCATGCACTGCATGCGCCGCGCGCCACCCGGGCATTTCCGCGAATCCGATCGTGGTTCCCTCACAGCAGTCTCCGTATCGCTTCCAGCAGGTTGCTCTGGTCAAAGCTGCTCTTGACCAGGTAGGCGCTGGCGCCGGCATCGGCACCCCGCTCGCGGTCCTCGCGCGACTCCAGCGCCGTCACCAGGATCACCGGCAGCTGCGCCAGCTGCGCGTCCTCACGGATGCGGCGGGTGAGCCCGAAGCCGTCCAGCCGCGGCATCTCGACGTCCGACACCACCAGGTCGAACGCCCCCATTTTCAGGATGGTATAGCCATCGACGCCATCTACGGCAGTGGTGACGCGGTAGCCGGCGGCTTCGAGGATGTTCTTGAGCAGCGAGCGCGACGTGATCGAGTCCTCGACGACCAGGATCGAACCGCGCGAGACGTGCGCCGGCGCGTCCTGCACGGCACGCGTCATCGCCGCAAGCGGCCGGCCGTGGCGAGGCGCCGACTTCAACAGGTCGGCCGGATTCAGCACCGGCACCAGCTCACCGGGGCCGACCACGCTGGCGCCGGCGATATTGCGCACCCGGGCCAGTTGGCGGCCCAGCGGCTTGACCAGCACCTCCTGCTCGCCCAGCACGGCGTCGACCAGGAAGGCGATGCGCGCGGGTGCTTCGCCAAGCACCACCACGGTCAGCTGGTCGGGCGGCGCCGGCGGCGCGGGCGGCGGAGGCAACTCCAGCACCTCGGCCAACCGCGCCAGCGCCAGTGCCTGCCCGTCCAGCACCACCGTCTCGCGGTTCTCGACCGTGCGCACCTCCGCCGCCGGCACCTGCGCCACCTGCTCGACCTGCGCCACCGGCAGCAGCCACTGCCGGCCGCCGGCGCCCACCAGGATGCCTCGTACGTTGGCCAGGGTCTGCGGCAGACGCAAGCGAAAGGTGGTGCCGGCGCCGGGGTTCGAGTCCAGCGCCAGCGCGCCGCCGAGGCGCTCGACCGCCTCGCGCACGATCGCCAGGCCCAGGCCAAGGCCGGACAAGTCGGTGACCATCGGGCTGGTGCTGAGGCCGGATTCGAACACCAGTTCCAGCGGCGCGTCGCCGCCGGCCTGGGTCATGCCCGGCGACAACAGCCCGAGCTTGCGCGCCGCGCCGCGTACGCGTTCCATGTCGATGCCGGCCCCGTCATCGGCCACCAGCAGCTCGACCTTGCCGCTGTCACGCTGCGCCACCGCCAGGCGCAGTGCGCCCGCCTCGGGCTTGCCGGCGGCCGCACGCACCGCGGGTGGCTCGATGCCGTGGTCGATGGCATTGCGCAGCAGGTGGATCAGGGGATCCTTCAGCGCCTCCAGGATACGACGGTCGATGCGGATGTCGCCGCCGCGCAGGCTCAGTTCGACCTGCTTGCCCTGCTCTCGCGCCAGTTCGCGCGCCAACCGCGGCAGCAGCTCCAGCAGCGAGCCGAACGGCAGCAACTGCATGTCGCGCGTCTTCTGGCGAAGGCCGCTGGTCAGCGCCGACAGGGTGCGCTGGTCGTGCTCGGCCGCATGCGTCGAGGCGGCCAGCCGGTCTTCCAGTCGCTTGAGCTGCAGCTGCTCGTCATCGAGCGCCGCAAGCAGCTGCGCCAGTGGCCCCGCGGCCGCAGCCGGGTCGCGCTCCAGCGCACGTATCGCCGGCCGCACGGCCTGCCGGCGGCGCTTCAAGCCGCCGAGCAAGTTCAGCGCCTCGCGCAGTTCGCCGGCCCTCTGCTGGACCGCCTGGCGCGGCGTCAGCAGCTCCTCGACCTGGCGCGTCAGCGCGTCCAGCCGGATACTGGCCACGCGCACGCTCGGCGTCATGCCCGTGCCTGGATCACTGCGGGCAGTGGCGTCCGGCGGCCCTTCGGCGGCAGCGGGTTCGATCGGCTTGGTCGCGGCCGCCGGCATGGCAGGCGCCACCGCCTCAGCCGCCGGCTCCTCGACTGCATCGCGCGCCGCCTCCTGCAGTCGCCGCACCAGGGCCACCGCTGGCCGGACGCGGGCGCCGGCGACGCTTTCGTCAACCAGCTGGCCCAGCGCATCGGCAGCCTCCTGCAGCAGGGCGTAAAGCGCCGGCGTCCCCTCCAGGCGCTTCGCCTTCAATGCCGCGAACAACCCTTCCAGTGCCTGGCACAGCGATTCCACCGGCGCCAGGTTCACCGCCCGCGCCGCTCCCTTCAGGCTGTGTACACGCCGAAAGATGGTCTCGACCAAGGCCGCGCGGTCGGCGCCCGGGGCACTGGCAGACAACGCCCGCAATTCGCCCGACATCGCCGTCAGGTGCTCCTCGGCCTCGACCCCGAAGGTCGCCAGCAGCCGCTTGAGCAGGGCCTCGTTGCTGTTGGCCATGGTCTTGCCGGGCGCGACTCAGTCGCGCCCCGTGCCGATCATCCGCCCCAGCCGTTTGCCCAGTTCGTGCAGGCCTTCGGCAGCCGTTTCGGCCTGCCGGGTGCCGGCGACGTTCTGCGCGCTTGCCTGCTTGATGCTCTCCATCGCGCTGGCCACCTGGTCCATGCCGACCATCTGCTGGTGGCTGGACGCCGCGATCTGCGACGCCGCCTGGGCCGCCTCGCCGATACTCTCGGTGAGAGCCCTGATGGCCTCGCCGGTGTCCGATGTCTGCGTGACGCCGGCCTGCACCGCCTTTGTGCCCTGTTCCATGGCCAGCACCGCGCCGCTGGTCGCCTTCTGGATGTCGCCGAGAATGCCGCGAACCTGGGTGGTCGCCTGCCGCGACTGCTCGGCCAGGCTGCGGATCTCCTGCGCCACCACGCCAAAGCCCTTGCCCTGCTCGCCGGCGCGCGAGGCCTCGATGGCGGCGTTGACAGCCAGCAGGTTGGACTGCTCGGCCAGCCCGCCGACGGTGGCTATGATTTCGCCGATGGCCTGGCTGTGTTCGCTGAGGCGCATGATGCTTTCGCCGATGGACTCCATCTGCTGGCGGATCTGGTGCATGCCCTCCACCGCGTCGTCGGCCGACTTGCGCCCCGCCTCGGAGACACTGGAGGCGCGCTGGGCGCTGTCGGAGACGTGCCGCGCCTTCTGGCTGCTCAGCTGCGCGGTCTGCTTGACCTCCTCGACGGTGGCGGTGGTCTCGTTGACCGCCGTCGCAGTCTCGGCGGCGCCGGCCGCCACCTGGCTGGTGGTGGCCAGGATCTCGGCCGCCGAGGAGGCCAGCTGCGCCATGCTCTCGCGCAGGTTGCGGGTCACGCTGCGGGTAAACAGCCAGCCGGCCAGCACCAGCAGCACCAGCGCGGCGGGGATGCCGTAGACGATACTGGCGATGGTTGCCGCGCCTTGGGCGTCGACCGCCGCATCACGCTGTCGCAGCCGCACGTTGGCAGCGTCGCGCATGGTGTTGATCTGGTCACGCATGCGATCCATCACGTCCTGCCCCTTGCCGGTTCGCATCAGCGCCTGGGCCGCCTCCAGGCCTTGGTCGCGGCGCACCGTGACCGCGCGCTCCAGCGTCGCTTGCTTGGCCGCCACCAGCGAGGCCAGCGCCTCGACCCGGGCTTGCTGGGCCGCATCGGCGGCGGTAAGTGAGCGCAGCGATTCCAGCGCCTTGTCGGCGGCCCGGCTAGCGGCGTGGTAAGGCTGCAGGTAACTCTGGTCGCCAAGGACAAGGTAGCCGCGCTCGCCGGCCTCGGCGTCGCGCATCGAGGCCAGCACGCTGTTGAGGCTGTCGAGCACCTGGGCGGTGTGGGCCCTGCGCTCGGTGGCGTCGGTGTAGCCGCGGGTGCTCTGGTAGGCGACGATGCCGATCACCACCAGCACCACGATGGCCAGCGCATAGCCGGCGCCGATCTTCAGTCCGATGGTCCACTTCATGCTGTTTCTCCCGGAGGCTTTGGGTCATGCGCGGGCTCGGCCCGGTCCTGCACCGCTTCGTCGACCACGATGCGCGGGTCGGCCAGCAGCGCGGCGATATCCAGAATGATCAGTCGTTCGGCGGTGACGCCGCGCAGGTAGGCGGCGCCGATGCCGGTCAGCGTCGGCAGCGGCGGCTGGATGGTGTCGCTGGCAATGCGCCGGCTGCCGAGGACGGCATCCGTCAGCAGACCGAACTCCATCATCGGCGAGCGCAGCACGACCAGCTTGTCGAGGTCGGTAAGGCCGCGCGCCGGCAGGTCGAAGAAACGCCGCGGGTCGACCACCGAGACCACCCGTCCGCGGATGTTGACAATGCCGGCGACAAAGTCGGGGGTCGAGGGCAGCGGGGTCAGCGACTGCAACGGCCAGATCTCGCGCACGTAGGCCGACTCGATGGCGTAATGCTCGCGCGCCAGCAAAAACTCCACCACGTCCAGCGATGGCTGCGCCGACCGCGGCGCCTCCGCAGGTTGCGCCAGCGCGCGCGCGCGCTGCTGCAGGACCCGCTCCTCGCCCCCGGGGTCTCCGCCGCGCCCGCTCACGCGGCCGATTCCCTGCCGCTGTCGTTGGCGGCGCCGTCGGCGGCGGCCAGGGCGGCCACGATGTCGGCCAGCCGGCCGGCGCTGAGGCCGCCCGATTCCGCCACCAGCTCATCCTGCGGACGCGCGCGCAGGCTTCGCAGCGCGGCCTCGAAATGGCGCCGCGCCGGCTGCGCGCGGCCATTGCGGCGATGCAGGTTGGCCAACGCCAGGTGGGCCAGCGCAAACTCGGGGTCCAGGTACAGCACCCGCTCCAGCGAGACGCGTGCCTGCGCATCCAGGCCTTGCTCCTGCTGGATGCTGGCCAGCAGGTAGAGCGGTGCCGGGTCGAGCTTGTCGGCGCCGACCGCGTGGTCGCAGCGGGCGCTGGCCTGCTGCAAGTCACCGCGATCAGCCAGCTGGCGCGCGTCAAGCCGGTCGGCCTGCGGCACCGGTGCGGGCGCGGCCGGCACGCTGGCGCTGCGGCTGTCGGCCGCTGCCGGCGCCCGGGCACCTGGTGGTGCATGCCGCAACGGCCCGCGCCGGGGACGCTGACGCGCAGCGGCTGGCTGCGACGGCGGCGCGGCGGTTGCCGGTGCGGCGCGCGCCGCCGGCACCGACGGCGCGCTGGCGCGATAGAAGCCGGGAGCGTCGCTGCCAGCCGGGTGAAGGGCGCCGAACAAGCGGCTCGAGGCCTCTGCTGCCGACGTCACCAGCCAACCGTCGGGCGCCAACGCCCGGCGCAGGTGCGCCACCACCTGCCGGGCTTGCGGCGCGGCGAAATACATCAGCACGTTGCGGCACAGGATCAAGTCCATCGTGCCGCCGTCCCTGACCGGCGCCGGCCAGGTCGCCGCGGCCAGGTTCAGCGCCCTGAATTGCACCCGCTCGCGGATACGCGGCTGCAGCTCAAGGCGACCGTCGCGGCGGAGCGTGAAATAGCGCTCACGCAGCGGCGCCGGGGTCGCACGCAGCGACCATTCGCGATAGACGCCGCGGCGCGCGATGGAGAGGAAACGCGGGTTGATGTCGGTGGCGAGGATCTGCACGGCCTCGGCGCCGGCCTCGGGCCACAGGCGGTCGAGCAGCATGGCCAGCGAATACGCCTCCTCGCCGCTGCAGCAGCCGGCACTCCAGACGCGCAGCGGCCGCAGCTGACCGCGGCAAGCCTGCAGCAGGCGGGGCAAGACCTGGCGCTCCAGGTGCTCGAAGACGCGCGGGTCGCGGAAGAAGTAGGTTTCACCCACCGTGAGGTGGCGGACCAGCAGTTCGAGATGGCGGCGGGTCCAGGGCCGCTCCAGCAAGGCCGTGGCGCACGCGCCGGCATTGTCCAGGCCAAGCGCCGGCGCAATCAGCCCGAGCACCCGCTCGAGGTCGCCAGCGGGCTCGGCCGACACCTGCAGACCGGTGCGGTCGGCCAGCAGCGAAGCCACCCGCGCCAGCACGGCTTGCGGCATCGGCACGGGCTTCACGGCACCGGCTCCGATTCGGCCAGCGCCGCGTCGAGCGCACGTTCCTCGTCCAGCGAGAGGAAAGCGTCGAGATCCTGCACCAGGGTCAGGCCTTGTTCGGCCTGCAATACGCCTTCGAGATAATCGACGCCGGGCATGATGCGGCGGGCATCGACCAGCCGCTCCGCCGGGCAGTCCAGCACCTCGGTCACCGCGTCCACCACCAGCGCCAGCCGCCGCCGAGCGCTGCGCGCCAGGATGATCTGGTCATCGGCAGAACAGCCGCGGTGCGGCAGGCCAAAGCGGCGACGCAAGTCAATCACCGGCACCAGCTCTCCGCCCACGTCGACCACGCCGAGAACCACCGCCGGCGCCCGCGGCAACGGCGTGACCGCCACCATCCGTACCACCCGCTCCACCGCCGGCAGCCGCAGGGCGCAGGCCAGTCGGTCAAGGGCAAAGGTGACGAACTGCTGGCCCATCATCAACAACCCTGTCGACGTCACCGTCGGTCGGTTCATGGTAGCGGCCCGGCCGCAATGCGCAAGGCGGCCGGCGCGGTGAAGCGTTGTGCAAAAGCAACTGGCTGCGCGGTGAGATCGAATCAAGCGCCGGACACAGTGGCCCGGGATGCGGCAAACCTGGCGATTCCCGGTGCAGCGCGGTGCGAGGCAAGCGAATCAGCCATGCCCGCGCACCGCCGGGTTCACTCGTAGGTCCGCGTGACCAGACCGGTGTCGACCTTGATCGCGTCGGCCGCTTCGCGAGCGAAGAAGCGCAACAGCTTGCGCGCACCGTCGCCCGCCATGGTCGGCAAGGTCGTGGTGGACAGGTCGTAGCGGGTGGCGGCGGCCGCGCCGTCGACGGCCGCGCAGTTCGACTGCGCGTCACCCGCGTTGGCGCTGATGCCGTCGCTGGTCGCAGGCAGGGCGACCGCCGTGGCGCAGGTCGGCGCAAGGATTGCGCCGCTGAACTGGATGCGGCCATCACTGGCCGCGGCCGTGCCGGCCACCAGCAGGCCGAACAGGATCAACGCGGCGACCGCCGCGCGCATCGTCTGGTGCTTCATTACCGTCTCCCGCAAATCGTTGGGCAGGGACGGAAGCAGTCACGGGAGAACCCCGTCGACAGCCCCCTGTTTCGTTTGGTCTGCACGACGATCTTTGCCGTCTGTGCGGGGCGCATTGTCGGGACCGTGCGTCGGCATTAACGTGACGCAGTGAGCGTTCTTCCTGCATCCGTGCGGCAAAAGCGTGAACCGCTTGGAAGAATCGGAAATTGCCGGCTTGCGTCGCGCGCAGGGCCTGTCATCCAGCCGCTGTTCGTGCGCCGGCAGCGTCGACGACGCCAGCGCATCGAGCGCATCGCGAGCGACAGAATCTGTCGCCGCGAGCGGCGACAATGACCGCCCTGATCGAGGACCCGCGATGGCGCCGCTGCACCCTGCCCAACCGTTCACCGCCGCGACCGGTGGCCGCCGCGGCCTGCCGCTCCAGGCGCTGTTGCGAGTTCCCTCGGCAGCGAGTAGGTTCGGAGCTTCGCCGACGGCCGCCGCGGCCACCGCCCGCGCGGCGTGCAGCCGGCCGGCAAGGCGCGGACAAGGCAATGGGGGAGCACGACGGTGACGGCGACGCAGGAGCACCTGCGCAGGGTGCAAGGCGAGGCGCAGGGCCGCGGCATGGTGATCTACCGCGCCAGCCGGCTGGAGGCACTGCTCGAGCCGCTGCGCGCGCTGATGGCGGCCACCGCGCCACGCAACCCGCTGGCGCCGCAGACCCTGATCGCGGCCCATCCGGGTATCAAGCAGTGGCTCAACGGCGCGCTGGCGCGGGCCGCGGGCCCGGACGGCATTGCCGCCAACCTCGACATCCTGCTGCCCAGCAGTTGGATCGACCGGCTGGCGCAGCAACGCCTGGGCCGGCAGGCCGTCGCGCTGCCGCGCTACCGCCGGCCGCAGCTGCGCTGGGCAATCCACGCGCTGCTCGAGGGCGACCTCGCGGCCGCCGGCGTCTCCGACGCACGCGTCGCCGCGTACCTCGCGGACCTTGGTGACGACGGTGACGACAGCGCGCCCGGTGGTGGCGCCGCCGATGCCGCGCGGCGCCGCTTCCAGCTTGCCGACCGCCTGGCCGGCCTGTATTCGCAATACCTCGTCTACCGCCCGGACTGGCTGCAGGCGTGGGAGCGCGGCAACCACTCGGCGGCGGCCCGCGGCAGCGGCGACGCGCTCGCGGCCGCCACCGAGCGCGAGCTGCTGGCGCCGCTGTGGCGCCGCCTGCAGAAGCGCCTTGGCGCGCACCGCGGCGACGTCGTCCAGGCCTTGATCGCGCAGCTGCAGACCGACATCGGCGAGACCGGCGACGAAACCCTGCACGTCTTCGGCACCAGCCACCTCGCGCCCTCGGAACTGGCCGTGCTGCGCGCCTGGAGCACGCGCCGGTTGGTGGCCCTGTACGTTCCCGATCCCTGCCGGCAGTACTGGGGCGGCCTCGGCGACACGCTGGCCAGGTTGCGATCGGAACGCGCGCAGGAACTGGCGCGCATCGCCGAGCACGGCGACGACTACTGGGTCGAGCAGGGCCACCCGCTGCTGGCCAGCTGGGGCCGCATGGGCCAGCACTTCATGCTGGCGCTGGCCGGCGCCGAGGGCGACGGCGACGTGCTGGAGGACGTGCGCCACTGGCAGGACCTGCAGGCCGGCAAGCCGGCCGATCGCCTGGCGCGCGTGCAGCAAAGCATCCGCGCGCTGGATTTTGGCCTGATGGAGCATCCGCTGGCGTCCGACGACGCGGCCGAGCGCGCCGACGCCTCGCTGCGCGTGCACGCCTGCCACACACGGCTGCGCGAGCTGGAGGTGCTGCGCGACCAGTTGCTGGATGCGCTGGCCTCAGCCGACGCCGACGGTCAGCCGATCCGGCCGTCGGACATCGTCGTGATGGCGCCCAACATCCAGGCTTACGTGCCGCTGATCCCCTCGGTGTTCGGCGCGCCCGGCGACGGCCGCAACCCGCTGCCCTACCACCTCGCCGACATCGCGGTGGCCAGCAGCCACCCGCTGTTCGGCGCCTTCCGCCGCCTGCTCGACCTGCCCGCAGCGCGCATCAGTGCGCCGGAAGTGGTCGACCTGCTGGCGGTGCCGGAGATCGCGCGGCGCCTGGGGCTGGACGCCGCCGGCATTGAAGAGCTTGCCGACTGGCTGCGCCGCAGCCGCGTGGCTTGGGCGCTGGACGGGCCGTTCCGCCAGCGCTTCGGCGTGCCGCCGATCGCCGAGCACGGCTTCGGCTGGGCCATGGACCGCCTGCTCGCCGGCTACCTGATGGCCGATGCCGCCGACGACGATCGGCAGGCACCCGTGCACCTGGCCGACGGCAGCGCACTGGCGCCGCTCACCGGCATCGACGGGCCGGCGGCCGAGCAGCTCGGCGCGCTCGACCAGCTGCTCGGCGAGCTGCAGCGCCTGTGCTCGCTGGCCGACCAGCGCCTGCCGGCCAGCGAATGGGCCGCGCAACTGGAGCGCAGCGTCGAAGCGCTGTTCCGCATCGACCCCACCGACGCCGCGGCGCGCGAGGCGCACGCCATGCTGCTGCGCTTCGTCCGCGCCCTCGCAAGCGAACCGGCCGGCGCCGGCGAGGACCCGACGCTGCACTACGCGGTGGTGCGCGACCTGCTGGTCGAGCGCATCGAATCCGCCCCGGAGCGCCAGCGCTTCCTGATGGGTGGCATCACCTTCTGCGGCATGGTTCCGCAGCGCGCCATCCCCTTCAAGGTGGTGGCGGTGCTCGGCCTCGACGACGGTGCCTTCCCGCGCGCCACCAGCGACAGCGGCCTGGACCTGATGGCCCGCTTCCGCCGGCTGGGCGACCGCGACGTGCGCAGCGACGACCGCTACCTGTTCCTGGAGACGCTGATGTCGGCGCGCGCGCGCCTGCACCTGAGCCACGTTGGCGAGGGCGTGCACGACGGCAAGGCGCGCAACCCTGCGGCGCCGCTGGCCGAGCTGCTGGCGGCGCTGGATCTCGCCGCCGGCCTCGACCCGGACGACGGCGAGATCGACCGGCCCTGGCGAGTGAAGCATCCGTTGCAGCCCTTCGACGCGCGCTACTTCGACGGTGCCGACCCGCGGCTGTTCTCCCACGAGGCGCGCTTCGCCGCCATGCGGGGCGACGGCCGCGACGCCGCGGTGCCGCCGTTCCTCGACCTGAGGCAGGTCCGGCCGGTGGCCATCGATCCGCCCATCCCGCTGCGCGAGGTCAAGGCCTGGTACAAGAACCCGGCGCAGCAACTGTTGCGCGGCCGCATGCACGTGCGGCTGGACGCGCTGGATGATGACCGCCTGCCGCAGGAGGAGCCGCTGGACGCCAAACTGCCGCCGATGGCGACGGTGGCGAAGCGGGTGTTCTTCGAGGCGCTGGCGAACGGCACGGCGGAGCTTGATCTCACGAAGCCGCCGGAATGGCTGCGGCTGGGCGGGCTGCTGGCGCCGGGCGCACCGGGCCTGAAGGCCTGGACCGACGAGTGCACCGTCGCCAACGCGATGCTGGAGCAGGCGCGCAAGCTGCCCGGCCTCGGCGCCACGCCGATACAGGCGAACCACGACATCGACCTGCTGCTGGACGGCCGGCGCCTGACCGGCCAGGTCGAGCAGGTGTATCCGGCCCACGATGGCGCTCAGTGGCTGGTCATGCGCACGGTTTCCGGCAGGAAGGGCAAGCTGAAAAAGGAAGCCGACGTCGATTTTCGCTACCGCCTGCCGATGTTCCTCGACTGGGCGCTGCTGCGCCTGCAGAGCGCGCGCGCCGGCGGCACGCTGCCGGCGGTTCGCCTGCATGTGCTGCTGCATGGCGGCACGCCGTGGCAGGACGGCATCAACGGCTGGGACGGCGTGCTGCTGCAAGCTGGCGCGGCGGCGCGCACGACGCTGCTCGGCGACCTGGAGCAGCGCATCGTGCGGCTGCTCGACTGGTGGATCGAGGCACAGGGCACGCCGAAGTGGTACTTCCCAAAGACCGCCTGGTACAGCATCGCGCCGGGGGTAAACGGCGAGCCGAAACCGGACGCCGCGGCGGACGCCTGGGCCGGCGGCGACCACAGCCGAGGCGAGCGCGACTACGCTCCCGGCTACGCGCGGCTGCTGGCCGGCGACGCGGACTTTGGCCTCGGCAGCGACGAGCTGATCGCGCTGCGAACCTTTGCCGCCGAACTGCAGGACTGCATCCGGCTTCAGCCCCCGCGCCTGGAGGCCGTAGCGTGAGCGCCGTCACCGGGGGCCCGCGCAGCAGCACCCGCGGCAAGGCCAAGGGCAAAGCCGCGAACGCGGCGAAAGCGCCCGTGCCCGCCGACTGGCGCGAGCTCAGTCTCGCCGACGGCGGCCGCAGCCTGATCGAGGCCAGCGCCGGCACCGGCAAGACCTGGACCATCGCCGTCCTCTATCTGAGGCTGCTGCTGGAGCGCGGCCTGTCGCCGCGCCAGATCGTGGTCACCACCTTCACCAATCCTGCCGCCGCCGAACTGCGCGAGCGCCTGCGCGGCAAGCTGCAGTGGGCGCTGCGCCAGGTGCCTGACGCCACGGCGGCTGACTCGCAGGCGGAGAGCCTGGACGTGCAGTGGCTGCAGTCGCGCTGGGCGACGAACGCCACGGTACGCGCGGCTGACCTGCAGCGCCTGCGCCTGGCGCTGGCCGAGCTCGACCTGGCGCCGATCCTGACCCTGCACAGCCTCTGCCGGCGCATCCTCGCCGACCACCCGTTCGCCTGCGGCGCGCCCTTCGTGATGGGCGAGCTGATCGCCGACGACGCGTTGCGCGAGGAAGTGATCGGCGATCTCTGGCGGCGGCTGCAGCAAGGCGACGACAGCGACCCGCTGGTCGAGCAGCAACGCCAGCTGCTGCCGGACCTCGATCGCGTGAAGCTGCAACGCCGGCTGGGCGAGTGCCTCAAGCCCGACGTCGAAGTGGCCGCGGTGGGACCGACCGACCTGGAGGCGGAGCTGCCAACGTCGTGGGTACCTCGCCTGCGCAGGGTCGCCGGCTGTTTTGGCTCCAACACGAGGCTGTGCCGCGGCCTGCTGGCGCTTGCCGCCTGCATCGAGGACGGTTCGCGTTGCATGGAGGCCAAGGGTCGAAGTTTGTTCGACGGGGTCGGGAAGCGCACGGGACTGGCGAAGGCCCATCAGGCAGACGCCGAAGTGGCCACCGTGCTCGACTTCGCCCGCCGCGCCATGACGCTGCTGGCGCGGGTCGAGGAGGGGCCGGTGCTGGATTTCTGGCGCGAGGTCACCGCGGTCGCGCGGCAGGCGCTTCGCGTACGCCTGCAGGCGCGCCACCAGCTGAGTTTCGATGGCCTGCTGCAGTTGGTCTCCGAGGCGCTGCAGCGCGAATCGGCCTCGGCCACCGGCGAACGACCGCTGGCCGACGCGCTGTGCGCGGCCTGGCCGGTGGCGCTGGTCGACGAATTCCAGGACACCGACGGCCTGCAGTACGGCATCCTCGACGCCATCTACAGCGACGCCGACGGCGCGCCGCGCGGCCGCCTGCTGATGATCGGCGACCCCAAGCAGGCCATCTACCGCTTCCGCGGCGGCGACATCCACGCCTACCAGCGCGCCGCCGGGCGTGCGGACAGCGGCGACCGCCTCACGCTGAAGGTGAACTACCGCTCGTCGCCGGCGCTGGTCGCCGCTTTCAACCAGTTCTATGCCGTCGGCGGCGCGGCGCTCGGTGCCGAGGAGACACAGCCGATCCGCTACCAGCCGGTGACCGCCAGCGGCCGCCGCGAAGCAAAGCCGTACCACCTCGATGGCAAACCCTGCGACCAGCCGCTGGTGATCCGCTACTGCAAAACGCCGCCGGACGCGGTGCCCGAGCGGCGCACGCTGGCGCTGACGCTGTGCGCCGACGAGATCGCCGGCATGCTGCGCGACGGCACCCACAGCATCGGCGGCAAGCCGGTGACGCCGGCCGACATCGCCGTGCTGCTGCCGGCCAACGCGCAGGTCAGCGAACTGCGCAACCTGCTGACGGCGCGCGGCGTGCCCTGCGTCACCTCCAGCCGCAGCAGCGTGTTCCTGACCGACACCGCGCGCGAACTGCAGGTGGTGCTGCACGCGGTGGTCCACCATGACCAGCTCGGCGCCCTGCGCGCCGCCGCCGCGACGCGGCTCTGGGGCGCCAGCTTCAGCCAGCTGCAGGCCTGGGGCGACGACGTCGCCAGCTGGCAGCCGGTCACCGAGGTGTTCCGCCGCTGGCACGCCGCCTGGCGCCGGCGCGGCGTGCAGTCGGTGGTCGAGGCATTGAGCGGCCGGCTGGCCACGCGCTACCTCGCCACCCGCGCCGGCGAGCGCGTGCTGACCGACCTGCGCCACATGGGCGAATTGCTGCAGGAACACAGCGGCGAGGTGGTGGGCGAGGAGGAGCTGCTGGCTTGGCTGGCCGACTGCCGCGAGGCGCGCGGCAACGACAGCGAGGACGCCGCCGACGCGCTGCAGCTGCGCATCGAGTCGGACGGCCCGCGCGTGCGGCTGATGACGCTGCACGCCAGCAAGGGCCTGGAATTCAACATCGTGTTCCTGCCGCTGATGTGGGCGCACAAGGAACTGCAGATCAAGAAAGGCGACATCCACACCGTCAGCGACCCGAACACCGGCCGGCGCGTCGCCGACATTTCGGCCGAGGCGCGCCAGCGGGAATGCCTGGACCTGCAGGACGAGCGCTTTCGCGTGCTCTACGTGGCCCTGACGCGCGCCATCCATGCCTGCCATCTTTACGCCTTGGCGCCGGCGCGAGCCAAGAAGGCCGGCGCGACGGTCTGCACCACCGGCACCGAACGCAGCGCACTGGACGTGATCCTCGAGCGCATGCAGCCGGCGCGCGGCAGCGACGAACTCGCCGCCGCCACGCCGCAGATCTGCTGGAGCGACGAGCCATGGGACGCGCGACCGACGCAAGCCTGGCAGCCACCGGCGTCAGAACCCGGCGAGCGCCGCGCGCGCCCGATGCCGCCGCGCGCACCAGGGCCGCTGCCAGGCCGGCACAGCTTCTCCACGCTGACCCGCTACCAGCCGCTCGGCGTCGAGGACGAGGCGGCGGCCGACGACGAGGCCGAGCATGCACGCGACGAAGCCGACAAGCTCGCTGCCGCCGACGCCACCACGGCCGCGATCGCAACCGCAATCGCCACCGACGCCGCACCGCACGCCGCATTGCAGGCGCTGGCCGCCGTGCGCGGCACCGACTTCGGCAATGCCGTGCACGCAATCTTCGAGCAACGCGCCGTCGGCCAGCCGCTGACCGCGCAGCAGCCGCTGGTCGAGCAGTGCCTGGTCGAAGCCGGCGTGCGCCGCAGGGACGTCGAGCCGTCGACGCTGGCCACGCGGCTGGCGCAGCGCCTGCAGGGCGCGCTCGAGGCACCGCTGGGCCTTGCCGGCGCGGAAGACCTGCGGCTCGCCGACGTGAGCGCCGCCGACCAGCGCGCCGAAATGGAATTCAACTTCGTGCTCGAGCGTGTCTCGATGCCGGCACTGCGCGCCGCCTGCGCGCAGCATGGCGAGCCGGACTTGGTGCCGCGCAGCCGCCAGCGGCTCAGCGGCCTGATGAACGGCAAGATCGACTTGGTGTTCCAGCACGGTGGGCGGTTCCACGTGCTCGACTACAAGGGCAACCACCTCGGTGACAACCTCGACGCCTACCAGGACGACGCGCTGCGCCGGGCGATGGACCAGCACCACTACCGCTTCCAGGCACTGCTCTACACGCTGGCGGTCGACCGCTATCTCACGCAGCGGCTGGGGGAGGCCTACCGGCGCAGCGATCATCTGGGTGAATGCATATACCTGTTCGTGCGCGCCGCCGGCCTTGCGCCGAAGGCCGGCATCTGGCGCCACCGCTTCCCTGATTCGCTGCTCGATGCCGCGGGGGCGGCGCTGCGCGGCGAAGGAGCGCGGCCGTGAACGCGCAGACCAACGGCTACCACTTCCGCCCGCTGCCCGGCGCGCAGCCCTGGCCCGAGGACTGGCGTGCGCTGGACCGCGCGGTGGCGCGCTGGGTGCGCATCCACGGCGGCTCGCCGCTGCTGGCGCGCGTTGCCGGCTGGGCCAGCCTGGCAGAGGGCAACGGCGACAGCGCGCTGCCGCTCGCCGGCGGGCACCACGGCATGCCGCCGCTCAGTGCCGACGAGCGTGCCGCACTGGCGGGCGAGGCGCTGGTCGGCAACGGCAGCGAGAAAGTGCACTCTGACCCCGGTTTTGACACGCCGTTTGTCGTCAGCGGCGAGTTCTTCTACCTGCGCCGCAACTACCTGCACGAATGCGCCGTGGCCGCCGCCATCGCGGGGCGCCTCGAGCCGCCGGCGTCGGCGCCCGGCGAGGCGGTGGATGCGGCACTCGACGCGCTGTTCAATGGCGACGCGGGCGATGACGTGCAGCCGCAGCGGCGCGCGGTGGCGCAGGTGCTTGGCAAGCGCCTGTTCGTGCTGACAGGCGGCCCCGGCACCGGCAAGACCACCACGGTGCTGCGCATGCTGCTGATGCTGGCGCGGGATCGCGCGGCGCGCCGCGAGCGCGAGCCGGTGATCCGGCTGGGCGCGCCCACCGGCAAGGCGGCGCAGCGCCTGTCGCAGTCGCTGCGCGAGGGCGCCGAGCGCCTGCGCGCGGATCCCGAGCAGCCGTTGCCGGCCGACTGGCAGCCGCAGCTCGACTGCGCCCTGCGCGCCGAGGCCAGCACGCTGCACCGCCTGCTCGGCAGCCGCGGCCACAGCGGCTTCCGCTTCCATCGCGACAACCGCCTGCCGGCCGACATCGTGGTGGTCGACGAGGCCTCGATGATCGACCTGGCGCTGCTGCGCGCGCTGCTCGACGCGCTGCCGGCGGACGCAACGCTGGTGCTGGTGGGCGACGCAGATCAGCTCACCTCGGTCGCCACCGGTTCGGTGCTGCTGGACCTGGTCGGTGCGCTGGAGGCGCAGGACTCGCCGGCGCTGGTGCGGCTGCAGCATTGCTTCCGCGCCGACGTGTCGCTGGTGCCTGTCAATGCGGCGATCCTTGCCGGTGACGCGGCTGCCTTTGCCGACGCCTGGCGCGGCGCCGGCACCGCGGCCACCCGCCGCGAGGTCGCCTCGCAGGCGGCGCTGCGGGCCGCGCTGGAGCAGTGGTGCGGGCGGCTGCGCCAGCTGCTGCGCGACGCCGGCGCCTTCGCACCGGTACCGGCGCAGCGTCATGACCTCGTGCTGAAGGCACTGGATGCGCTGCGCCAGCGCCAGCTGCTGTGCGCGCTGCGCGAAACCGACTTCGGCTCGGTGGAGGTCAACGCGCGCATCGAGCAACGCCTGCGCGGCAGCGGCGACGACGTGGCCGACTTCGCCGGCGACGACGGCGACACCACCTGGTACGCCGGGCGCGCGGTCATGATCACCCGCAACGATTACGCCGCCGGCCTGTTCAACGGCGACGTCGGCCTGTGCCTGGCCGACGAGGACGGCCAGCTCGGCGTCTGGTTCGAGGCCACCGCCGCGGCCGGCTCGACGGGCGCAAGCACCGCGGGCACCAATGACGCCAGCCACGGCGGCGCACGCCGCGCCGTGCGCTTCGCGCCGGGCAGCCTGCCCGAGCACCAGGGCGCCTTCGCCGTCACCATCCACAAGAGCCAGGGCTCCGAATACCAGCACGTCGCCTTGCTGCTGCCACCCGATGCCGACAACCGCATCCTCTCGCGCCAGTTGCTCTACACCGGCGCCTCCCGCGCCCGCCGCGCCATCGAACTCTGGGGCGGCGACGACGCCCTCAATGCTGCGCTCGCCACCCCCGTCCATCGCGCCAGCGGCCTCGCCGCGCGGCTTCGCCCAGCGCCGCCGCTTCTGTAGGTTGGCGGTGAGCCGCAGGCGAACCCCAACATCCCGCCGACGATGCCGTGCTTGTCGCGCGGCGGCCGCGCTCCCGGCGACGCAATGGCACGCTCGCGCGTGTCGCGCATGACGGACCCAAGGCCGTTGTTGACGGCGCGAGGTCGTTGGTGACGGCGCGAGCGCCGCATGACGTGTTGGGGTTCGCTTCGCTCACCGCCAACCTACCGCCTGGCGTGCACCGCGGTGTTTGCGTCGCCTGCGTGCGCCATGGCGAGCGTCGGATGCGTTGGTGACGGCGCGAGCGCCGGCATGGCGTGTTGGGGTTCGCTTCGCTCACCGCCAACCTATGTATGGACTCGCCCCCACTGTCAACCTCTGCTTTTCGGCAGCGAAATACCGGCTGCGTCTATGTATAAGGCCTCGTCGAGGTGGTCAGATATGACCACG
>DASSBG010000014.1:0-38397 GCA_035699085.1 Rhodanobacteraceae bacterium | reverse complement strand
TCGCGATGAAATCCTGAAACGCCGCCCTCGACTGCAGACGCTTTTGCCACAGCTCGGCGCCGCGCCGATCCGCTGCCGCAATTTGAAACACGTGTTTGGCCAAATCAATCCCGATCGTCGTAACCTTGTTCATGGGCTCGCTCCCGGCAATTTTCGGTGGAAGTGACATCTCACCACCGCTGGCACCAGATGCCTAATGCGCCGGGGGCGAGTCCATGTGATTACCGCCTGGCGTGCACCGCGGTGTTTGCGTCGCCTGCGTGCGCCGTCGGGTTCGCAGGTTGGCGGTGAGCCGCAGGCGAACCCCAACAGCACGCCGACGAGGCCGCGGTGCGCGCGCGCGCGCCAATCCCGAATCCCGGCTCCAACCCCGAATCCCGGCCCCCTACGGCCGGGCGGTGCAGGCGGCAGGGTCGGCGGCGTTGCTGTCGGCGGCGTCGTTGTCGTCCGGCGCGAGCGGCATGCGCAGGCGCAGTTGGCCCTGGGCCGGGACAATGTCGATGATGAGCTCATGGCGCAGCGCGATCTCGCGCATCAGCAGCGGCTGCATGCCAAGGCCCCCGGGCACGGCCCCGGGATCGGCGCCCTCGGCGATGTAGCGCAGCCCCTTGTCGTCGCCAAGCTGCGCCTCGGCGCCGCCGATGGTGAGCCGGGCTTCGCCATCGCGGCTCCCCAGCGTCAGCTCGATCGGCGCGTCTTTGGCGGCCCGGCGCGCAAAGGCGCGCAGCAGGTGTTCAAGCAGCTGCTGCAGCCGCAGGCTGTCGATGCGTGCCATGACCGGCTGCGCAGGTGCCACGCGCTGCAGCGCATGGCCGCGGTGTGCCAGCGCGTCGGCCAGCCCCTGGTTGTGATCCAGTTTGTCCAGCGCCTGGCGCAGGTCGAGAGGCAACAGGCGCAGCTGCAACTGGCCGTATTGCAGCGCCAGCATGTCGGCGACATCGTCGCTGGTGGCCAGCAGCAGGTCCACCTGGCGGTCGGCCATGGTCATGGTGCGGGCGAGGTCGTCGGCGCCGACGCGCCCGCTGCGCACCAGATGCAGGGCCATGCGCAGCGGAGTGATCGGCCCGCGCAGGTCGTGGCGGACGCCGCGCCACCAGTCGGTAACGGGCGGCGCCAGGGCATCGGCGGCGCGGCTGGCGATCAGCAGCACGCCGCGGCCGCCTTCGCCATCCAGGGCGTGGGCGACGAAGTCGTAGCCGGTCTCCGGCGACTGCGCCAGCGGCGCCCTGAAGCCCTGGCTGGCGGCACCGGCCAGCAGCGCGTCCAGCCGCTCCGCCAGCGCCTGGCCGCCGTCGCGGGTGAAATCGAACAGCGCGGCCAGCGCCGCCCGCTCTATCCGCGGCCGCTGGCCCGCGCCCGGCAGCAGCATGGCGGGGCGGTTGCAGTGCCAGTGGTGCGGCTCGTTGGCGCGCAGCAGCCACGCCGGCGAGGGCAGGCTTTCGAATACAGCGGAGAGGTCAGCGGTCATGGATTGCTTGATTCTTCTTCAGGAGGAGGCGGCGAGTTCGCCTGCCAGTACGCCAGTGCATCGCTGCACACGCGTTCGATGGTCTCGAGGTTTGCGGGCTTGACCAGATGGTCGGCAAAGCCGGCTTCCAGTGAGCGCCGCCGGTCCTCGTGCTGGCCCCAGCCGGTCAGCGCCACCAGCCGCGGCGGCTGCACGCGCCAGGCGCGCGCGCGCAGGCGCTCGGCCAGCGCGAAGCCATTGAGCTCGGGCATGCCGACGTCCATGATCATCAATTGCGGCTCGAATTCCGCGCAGGCGCCGAGCACCGCCAGCGGGTCGTAAAGCGTGCGCACCTCGTGGCCCATGATTTTCAGCGACATGGCCAGCATGTCGGCCGAGTCGCGGTTGTCGTCGACCACCATCACGCGCAGCCCGACGCCCGGCTGCAGCTGCGGCGCTGCAGGCGCCGGCGCAGCGGGCGCCGGTTCGGGAGCAGCGGCAGCGGCGTGCAGCGGCAGCGTCACGGTGAAGGTGCTGCCCTCGCCGAGGCCGTCGCTGCTTGCGGCAATCTGGCCACCGTGCATCTCGATCAGCCGCCGCGACAGGGTCAGGCCGATGCCGAGGCCGCTGTGCGGCCGCTCCAGCGAGGTGTCGGCCTGGGCGAACAGCTCGAAGATGAATTGCACCTGCTCCGATGTCAGCCCCAGCCCTGCATCACGGATCGCCACCTCCACCGAGTCGCCGGCGACAGTCACCTTCACGCCGATGACGCCGCCGGGGTCGGAAAACTTGCAGGCGTTGTTGAGCAGGTTGCCGAACACCTGCGTCAAGCGGTGGGGATCGGCCTGCAGCACCACCGGCTCCTCGGGCAGGTCAAGCTCCAGCGGGTGGTTGCCCTCGTCGATCAGCGGCTTTGCGGTCTCGACGGCGCCGGCGAGTATCTCGCGCAGTTCGGCGCGTTCCAGGCGCAAGTCGAGGCGGCCACGGGTGATGCGAGAAACGTCGAGCAGGTCGTCGACCATGCGCACCAGTTGCCGCGTCTGCCGGTCGACGATCGTGTACAGGGTGTCGTCGCCACCCGGCTTGCCGGCACGCTCCAGCCGCTGCACGTTGAGCGCGCCCTGGATTGGCGCCAGCGGATTGCGCAGCTCGTGCGCCAGTGTCGCCAGGAACTCGTCCTTGCGCCGGTCGGCCTCGCGCAGGCGCTCCTCGATGCGGCGTCGTTCGAGCACTTCGCTCTTCAGCTCCCGGTTGCTGGTCGCCAGCTTGATGTTGCTCTCGGTCAGCGCCTGGTTGAGCTTGTGCACCTCGCGCTCGCGCTCGACCTTCAGTGCCTCGTAGGTTCGGGCCAGCTGCGCGTTGGTGTCGGCGAGGCTGTCGTTGAGCCGCTGCAGCTCGCGGCGCTTGCGGAACAGTTCGCACAGCACCGCCACCTTGCCGCGCAGGATCTCGGGGATGATCGGCACCATCACGTAGTCGACCGCGCCGAGCTTGTAGCCGCGCAGGCGATCCATGTCGGTGACGTTGACCGCCGAGACGAAGATGATCGGCGTCTTCTCGAAGCGCGGGTGCTGGTGGATCAGGCTGGCGGTCTCGAAGCCGTCCATCTCGGGCATGTTGACGTCGAGCAGGATCACCGCAAAGTCGGTGTCCATGACGTTGCGCAGGGCATCGGTGCCGGAGGCGACCTCGATGAGGTTCTCGCCCAGCGGGTCGAGTATCGCCCGGTAGCTCAGCAGGCGCGCAGGGTGGTCGTCCACCAGCAGGACATTGGCGCGCTCGCCGGGGTCGAAGGCTTCGCTCATCGATGCAACCACTGGCGCAGCAGGGACAGCAACTGCTCGGTATGCACCGGCTTGGCGACGTAATCCGAGGCGCCCGCCTCGATGCACTTCTCGCGGTCGCCCTTCATCGCCTTGGCGGTCAGCGCGATGATCGGCAGCGAGCGCAGCTCGGGTTTGGCGCGGATGGCGCGGATGGTGTCGTAGCCGTCCATGCCCGGCATCATGATGTCCATCAAGACCATCGCCATGTCGCCCTGCGACTCTACCTGGCGGATCGCGTCCTGGCCGTTCTCGGCGGTCAGCACCTGCATGCCGCGGCGTTCAAGGATACTGCTGATGGCGAAGATGTTGCGCACATCGTCGTCGACCACCAGCACCTTCTTGTTGGCCAGCGAGGCGTCGGACTCGTACAGCGTCTGCAGCATGTCGCGCTTGGCCGGCGGCAGGTTGCCGATCACCCGGTGCAGGAACAACGCGGTCTCGTCGAGCAACCGCTCGGGCGACTGCACGCCCTTGACGATGATGCTGCGGGCAACCTTCAGCAGCCGCTCCTCCTCTTCCGTCGACAAGTCCTTGCCGGTGAACACCACGATCGGCACGTCGCTGCCGCCGGTGTCCTCCTTGAGCCGTTCAAGCAGATCGAAGCCGTTGATGTCGGGCAGGCGCAGATCCAGCACAACGCAGTCGAAGCCGCCGCCGCGGATCTTGGCCAGCGCGTCGGCGCCGGTCGCCGCCGGGGTGATCTCGACGTCCTCGTGGTCGATCAGCTCGACGATGCTCTTGCGCGCGTTCTTGTCGTCCTCGACAACCAGCAGCTTCTTCACCGGGCGCAGTGCGAACTGCTTGATGCGATCGAGCGAGGCCTCGATGGCCTCGGTGGTGGCCGGCTTGGTCAGGCAGGCGAAAGCGCCGCGCTCCATCGAGTGGTGGCGCTCTTCCTCCACCGTGATGATCTGCACCGGGATGTGCCGCGTTTCCTGCATCTGCTTCAGCCGCGCCAGCACCGTCCAGCCCAGCATGTCGGGCAGGAAGATGTCCAGGCTGACGGCGGTGGGCTGGTGGTGCTGGGCCAGCCGCAGGCCCTCGGCGCCCGACATCGCCACCAGCGCGCGCAGCCCGCTGGCGCGGGCCAGGTCCCGCAGCACGCCGGCGTAGTGGCGGTCGTCCTCGATGATCAGCAGCGTCGGCTCGCCGGGCTTGGCGACGGCGCGGTCGTCATCGATCTGCTCGGTCGGGTGCAGCGGCGGGCCGTTGAGCAGCGGCGTCGGCCGCACGTCGGCCGGCGCGTGGCTGCCGGCGCCGGGCCGGGCCGGCGGCGGGATGTAGTTCAGCGGGATGTACAGCGTGAAGGTGCTGCCGGCGCCGGGCCGGCTGCGCAGGCGGATCTCGCCGCCGAGCAGGCCGGAGAGTTCGCGGCTGATGGCAAGGCCCAGGCCGGTGCCGCCGTATTTGCGCGCGGTGCCGGCGTCGGCCTGCTGGAATGCCTCGAACACGATCTTCTGCTTCTCCGGCGAAATGCCGATGCCGGTGTCCTCGACCGCGATGGCCACCACCACCGGCGCCTTGCGCAGCACCGGGTGGTTGCGCGACCAGCCGCCGCTCGCCACCGTCGCGTGCAGGCGCACGCTGCCCTTCTCGGTGAACTTGAACGCGTTCGAGAGCAGGTTGTTGACCACCTGCAGCAGGCGCTTCGGGTCGGTATTGAGCGCACGGCCCAGCGACTCGTCGAACTCGACCGAGAAGCCGAGTCCGCGGCGCTCCGCCTCGTGCGTGAAGCTGCGCTCGATCATGCCGCGCAGGTCGGCGAAGGCGATTTCCTCGCTTTCCACCGTGACGGTGCCTGACTCGATCTTGGACAGGTCGAGGATGTCGCTGATGAGGTTCAAGAGGTCCGTACCGGCGGCATGGATGGTGCGGGCAAAATCCACCTGGCGCTCGCTGAGGTTTTCGTCCGGGTTGTCCGCCAGTTGCTGGCCGAGGATCAGGATGCTGTTGAGCGGCGTGCGCAGCTCGTGCGACATGTTGGCAAGGAATTCCGACTTGTAACGTGACGTCATGGCCAGTTCCGCGGCCTTCTCCTCGACCGCGCGGCGGGCGTGCTCGATCTCCTGGTTCTTGCGCTCGACCTCGGCCTTCTGCTCGGCCAGCAGCTTGGCCTTCAGCGCCAGCTCCTCGTTGGTCTTCTGCAGCTCCTTCTGCTGCGCCTGCAGGTCGCCGGCCAGCTGCTGCGACTGGGTCAGCAGGCGCTCGGTGCGCATGGTGGCCGAGATGGTGTTGAGCACGATGCCGACGCTGCCGGTGAGCTGCTCGAGGAAGGCGCGATGGGTCTCGGTGAAGTCGCCGAGCGAGGCCAGCTCGATCACCGCCTTGACCTCGCCCTCGAACAGCACCGGCAGCACGATGACGCTGCGCGGCCGCGCCTTGACCAGGCCGGAGCGGATCTGCACCGCCTTGGTCGGCACGTCCTTCAGCAGGATCAGCTGGCGCTGCGCGGCGCACTGGCCGATCAGGCCCTCGCCGAAGCCGATCTCGTGGTCGGGCGCCGGGTGGTTGGCGTCGGCGTAACCGGCCAGGCGGCGCAGGCGCTGGGCGCCGGTGTCGTTGTCGACCACGTAGATCAGGCCCTGCTGCGCGTTGACCAGCGGCGCCAGCTCCGAAAGCAGCATGTGGCCGAGCGTGATCAGGTCGCGCTGGCCCTGCATCATGTCGCTGAACTTGGCCAGGTTGGTCTTCAGCCAGTCCTGCTCGCGGTTGCGCTCGGTAGTGCCGCGCAGGTTGCCGATCATGGCGTTGATGTTGTTCTTGAGGTCGGCCACCTCGCCGCGCACGTCCACCTGGATGGAGCGCGTCAGGTCGCCCTGGGTCACCGCGGTCGCGACCTCGGCAATGGCGCGCACCTGGGTCGTCAGGTTGGCGGCCAGCCGGTTGACGTTGGCGGTGAGGTCCTTCCAGATGCCGGCCGTGCCCGGCACCTTGGCCTGCCCGCCCAGCCGGCCCTCGACGCCGACCTCGCGGGCCACGGTGGTCACCTGGTCGGCGAAGATCGCCAGCGTGTCGGTCATGCTGTTGATGGTGTCGGCCAGCGAAGCGATCTCGCCCTTGGCCTCCACCGTCAGTTTCTTGCTGAGGTCGCCGGTCGCCACCGCGGTCACCACCTTGGCAATGCCGCGCACCTGGGTGGTGAGGTTGGAGGCCATCGAGTTGACGTTGTCGGTCAGGTCCTTCCACGTGCCGGCGACGCCCGGCACCACCGCCTGGCCGCCGAGGTTGCCCTCGGTGCCGACCTCGCGGGCCACGCGGGTGACCTCGGCCGAGAAGCTGTTGAGCTGGTCGACCATGGTGTTGATGGTGCTTTTCAGCTCCAGGATCTCGCCCTTGGCATCGACCGCGATCTTGCGCGACAAGTCGCCGCGCGCCACCGCGGTCGCGACCTCGGCGATGTTGCGCACCTGGGTGGTCAGGTTGGACGCCATCGAGTTGACGTTGTCGGTCAGGTCCTTCCAGATGCCGGCGACGCCCGGCACGATGGCCTGGCCGCCGAGCTTGCCCTCGGTGCCGACCTCGCGCGACATGCGCGTCACCTCGGCGGCGAAGCTGTTGAGCTGGTCGACCATGGTGTTGATGGTGTTCTTCAGCTCCAGGATTTCGCCCTTGACGTCGACCGCGATCTTGCGCGACAGGTCGCCGCGCGCCACCGCCGTGGTCACCTCGGCAATGTTGCGCACCTGGGTGGTGAGGTTGGTGGCCATGGAGTTGACGTTGTCGGTCAGCTCCTCCCACACGCCGCTGACGCCGCTGACCTTGGCCTGGCCGCCCAGCTTGCCCTCGGTGCCGACCTCGCGCGCCACGCGCGTCACCTCGGCGGCAAAACCGTTGAGCTGGTCGACCATCGTGTTCAGGGTGTTCTTCAGCGCCAGGATCTCGCCCTTGACGTCCACCGTGATCTTGCGCGACAGGTCGCCCCGCGCCACCGCGGTCGCCACCTCGGCGATGTTGCGCACCTGGGTGGTGAGGTTGGAGGCCATGGCGTTGACCGAGTCGGTCAGGTCCTTCCAGGTGCCGGCCACGCCGGGCACCGCGGCCTGGCCGCCCAGCTCGCCCTCGGTGCCGACCTCGCGCGCCACGCGCGTGACCTCGGCGGCGAAGCTGTTGAGCTGGTCGACCATGGTGTTGATGGTGTTCTTCAGCTCAAGGATTTCGCCGCGCACGTCCACCGTGATCTTGCGCGACAGGTCGCCGCGCGCCACGGCGGTGGTCACCTCGGCGATGTTGCGCACCTGCGCGGTGAGGTTGGACGCCATCGAGTTGACGTGATCAGTCAGGTCCTTCCAGGTGCCGGCGACGCCGGGCACGTCCGCCTGACCGCCAAGGTTGCCCTCGGTGCCGACCTCGCGCGCCACGCGGGTCACCTCGGCGGCGAACGAGCGCAGCTGCTCGACCATGGTGTTGAGCGTTTCCTTCAGGTCAAGCAGCTCGCCGCGCACGTCCACCGTGATCTTGCGCGACAGGTCGCCGCGGGCGATGGCGGTCGCCACCTCGGCGATGTTGCGCACCTGACCGGTGAGGTTGGAGGCCATGGAGTTGACGTTGTCGGTCAGCTCCTTCCACACGCCGCTGACGCCCTCGACCTGCGCCTGGCCGCCAAGCTTGCCCTCGGTGCCGACCTCGCGCGCCACGCGCGTCACTTCGGCGGAGAAGCCGTTGAGCTGGTCGACCATGGTGTTGATGGTGTCTTTCAGTGCGCGGATCTCGCCCTTCACGTCCACCGTGATCTTGCGCGACAGGTCGCCGCGCGCCACTGCCGTGGTCACCTCGGCGATGTTGCGCACCTGCGAGGTGAGGTTGGTGGCCATGGCGTTGACCGAATCGGTCAAGTCCTTCCATGTGCCGGCCATGCCGGGCACCACCGCCTGGCCGCCGAGCTTGCCATCGGTGCCGACCTCGCGGGCCACGCGCGTCACCTCCGAGGCGAACGAGCGCAACTGGTCGACCATGGTGTTGATGGTCTCCTTGAGCTGCAGTATCTCGCCGCGCACGTCCACCGTGATCTTGCGCGACAGGTCGCCGTTGGCCACCGCGATGGTGACCTCGGCGATGTTGCGCACCTGCGCGGTGAGGTTGGAGGCCATCTGGTTGACCGACTCGGTCAACTCGCGCCACACGCCGCTGACGCCGCGCACCTTGGCCTGGCCGCCGAGCTTGCCCTCGGTGCCGACCTCGCGGGCCACGCGCGTGACCTCCGAGCTGAACACGCTGAGCTGCTCGATCATGGTGTTGACGATGGTCGCCGTGCGCAGGAAGGCGCCCTCCAGCGGCCGGCCCTCGAACTCCAGCGCCATGGTCCGGGTCAGGTCGCCCTTGGCCACCGCGGCAATCGCGCGGGTCACCTCGGTGGTCGGCCAGATCAGGTCGTCGATCAGGTCGTTGACCGAGCGCTCCATGCCTTCCCACGCGCCGCCGCGGCCCACCAGCGAGATGCGCTGGCGGGTCTTGCCCTGCTTGCCGACGCCGTGGCCGATGCGCTCGAGCTCGCGAGCCATGCGCTGGTTGGCGTCGACAATGTCGTTGAAGGCGTCGGCCAGCTTGCCATTCAGGCCGTCCAGATCGCTGTTGACGCGCACCGTAAAGTCGCCGCGCTGCACCGCCTGCATGGCGGCCAGCAGCATGTGCAAGGGATCATCGGTCGAGACGGCGGCCGGCATCGGCGAGAGAGCGGGCTGCCGCGTCTTGGTGCGTGTATTCAAGTTTTGTCCCCTGCAGGGTCGAGCGGTCGTGCAAAAAGTCGACCAATGGCTGTCCACAGCCCGCCGCGTTCAGATTGCGATTGCGTGGGCACGAGTCCAGTCCATGGTTTGCCGCCAAGCTGCACCCGCGCCCCGCGCCGGTCAAGCCCTGCACATCGGTTGCAAATGGCGCTCTGGCGCGCCTTCGGCTGCTCGCGCCGCTGCTGCGACGGCGTAAGCGGCACGCCGGAACCGCCGCAACCTGAAGCCCCATGCGGGGAAACGCGCAAATGCGCGTGAGGCGGTCGAGTGCATGGGACGCGTCAGCAGAAAATGAACGCTTGCTGACGCACCCGTTCAGCCGCCGCCACAAACCCACGCGCAAGCCATCGCGACCGGCCGCGCACGGCGTCCGGCGAACCGCCTTGACCTGTTCAGGTCGGCACATGCTGCCGCGGCCGACGCCGCCGGGACCCTGTGCCGCATGCGCGCGAATGACGTGCGCGCACGGCGGATGCGTCCGCCACACGGGCGCAAGGCCCGGCGGCGGCTCACGGTGTAGAGCGCGGCGCGGCTTGCCGCGGGTGCCCGTCGTTCAGTGGGCGCTGCGCGCCGGCCGTTGCGGGAACACCAGCACGCACAGCACGATGGCTGCCACCAGCACCAGGCTGGCGGCGTAGCGGCTGAGCGCCAGGCCGCCCTCTGCGACCGGCTTGTCGATCAGGTCGCCCACCACCGCGCCCAGCGGCCGGGTCAGGACGAAGGCAGTCCAGAACAGTACGGCCCGCGAGATGCGGGTGAGCTGCGAGGCCAGCGCCACCAGCACCAGCAGGCCACCGAAGATCAGCGCCGCGCCATCGTAGCCGAGGCCGGCGCTGTCGGCGGTCCAGTCGCCGAGCGCCGTGCCAAGCGTCTGGGAAAACATGATCGTCACCCAGTAGAACAGCTCCGGCCTTCGGCCATCGACCGAGCCGACCGCCACCGAGCCGAGCGTGCGGTACCAGGTGAACAGCGATGCCAGCAGCAGGGCCAGGAGCAGGCTCGAACCGCCCAGGTAGCCGATGCCGATCGAGCGATCGGCGAAGTCCGCCAGCGTGGTACCCACGGTGGTCGACGCAATGATCGCGAACCAGTACGGCAACGGGTGGAACCGGCGCACGCCGACCTGGGCGAAGACCGCTGCGACGAACACCACCAGGAAGATCCCGGTGGCAACCAGGTAGCCGAGGCCCATCGACATCGACACCGCATCGCCGCCGGTCTCGCCCAGCGTGGTCGCCAGCACCTTGATGATCCAGAAGCCCAGCGTGACCGCCGGTACCTTGGCCGCCGCGGCGGCGCCGGTTGTCGCCGCGGCGGGTCCGCTCATCGCCCTGTCCGGGAGGGCGTAGCGGGCCGGACGGCGCGCCGGGCGGGAATGGGGGGCAACAAGGCCATCGCTACTTGCCCGCGTTCCCCGTCAGGTAGCGCGTGAAGAGGTCGTGGATGCGCCGGTACTCGTCGTGCCAGGAGTCGGCGTGGACGAAGCCATGCCGCTCCATCGGGTACAGCGACAGCCAGAAATCCTTCTTGTGCAACTCGATGAAGCGCTGGTAGAGGCGAATCGAGTCGCTGGCCATCACGTTGTCGTCGATCAGGCCGTGCTCGATCAGCAACGGGTCGGCCAGGCCGGCGGCGAATTCGATCGGTGAACTGGTGGCATAGGCCTGCGGGTCGATCTGCGGATCGTTGAGGATGTCGGAGGTGTAGACGTCGTTGTAGCTGGTCCAGTCGGTGACCGGCCGCAGCGCGGCGCCGGCGGCAAACTCGCCCGGCGCGCGCAGCAGGGCCATCAGCGTCATGAAGCCGCCGTAGCTGCCGCCGTAGATGCCCACGCGCTTCGGGTCGGCGTGCTGGTTGGCAACCAGCCAGGCCTTGCCGTCCAGAAGATCCTCAAGCTCGGGATGGCCCATCTGGCGGTAAATCGCGGTGCGCCAGTCGCGGCCATAGCCTTCGGAGGCGCGGTAGTCCATGTCCAGCACCACGTAGCCTTCCTGCAGCAACAGGTTGTTGAACATCTGCTCGCGGAAGTAGTACGACCAGCCGGCGGTCACGTCCTGCAGGTAACCGGCGCCGTGCACGAACAGCACCGCCGGGTGGGCGACGCTGGCGTCGTAGTCGGCCGGCTTGTAGAACTTGGCGTAGATGGCGCCGGCGCCGTGGCTGGATGGAATCCTGACGATCTGCGGCTGCACCCAGTCGATGGCCTTGTACGCCGCCGTGCGGGTGTCGGTCAGTTCCCGCGCGGTGCCGCCGCCGCTGCCCACCACGGCCAGCTGCGAGGGCACGTAGGCCGACGAATGCAGCACCGCCAGCTGGCTGCCATCCGGCGACAGCTCGAAACTGTCCATGCCTTCGTAGTGCGTCACACGCTCAAGCGTGCCGCCCGCGGCGGGCACCCGGTAGACGTCGTAGGCCCACGGCGCCTGCGCGTTGCTGCGCAGATAGAACCAGCGGCCGTCGGCGGAAACCTCCGGATGGCTGACTTCGAACCGGCCAGAGGTGAGCTGGCGCGCGGCGCCACCCAGCGGCTTCGTGTAGAGCTGCGAATAGCCGCTGGCCTCGCTCAGATACCACAGCGTGTGGCTGCGCGGCAGGAAGCCGAAATCGTTGAAGTTCCAGCTGATCCACGCCTCGTCGTGCAGCCGGTCCTGCGTATTCAGGCTGTGATTGCCGAGGTCGACCGAGACAATCCAGCGGTCCTTGTTGTCGACGCTGCGCAATTCGATGGCGGCGGCCTTGCCATCGTCGCTCCAGACGATTGGCGAGCCGATGTCCTCGGACAGGCGTACGGCGCGCGTCTTCGGCGCGTCCAGCGCCTCGGCCTCGGCGGTGTGACCGGCCTTGCGCAGCGCGGCCTGCTGCTTCGCGCGCAGCGCCTTGAGCGGGTCCTGGTGGATGCCCGGCAGGGCGTCCAGCGACAGCGCGTACTGCGCGTGTTTGCGCAGGTCCAGCAGCAGCAGCGCCTGCGGCGCCGGGTCGTTGCGGCCGACGTAGGGCCGTGCGGGCTCATGCGTCGGATAGCCGCTGTCGGTGACATAGTGGGTGATTTGCGGCTTCTCGCCCCGGGCGTACTTGTCAGCCTCGGTGGCGACCAGCATCCAGCGGCCGTCCGGCGACAGCGCGGTCTCGTCGATGCTGCGGTCCTTGCCCAGCCAGAACGGCTCCGCCGCGCGCGTCGCGTCGGCGCTGGCCAGGGCCTTGGCGTGCGCGCGCTCCTGGTCGCTCTCGTGCTTGACCTTGCGCAGCGTCTTGAACAGGTGCAGCTGCAGGCGGCCCAGCGCGTCGGCCTCGTCGGCGTCCGGCGCGTCCTCGGTTTTCAGCGTCGCCACCGGCATCGCCAAGCCGCTGGCGAGGCTGAAGCTGAACCACTGCGTGCCGCTGCGGTACTGCAACGCCTGGCCGTCGGCGCTCCACTGCAGGTGGCTCTCGCGCCGCGGCGTGCGCGTGACCTGGCGCAGCGAGCCGTCGGCCAGCCGGCGCACGAACACGTCGCCGTGGCGCACGAAGGCGGCGTGCGCGTGGCTGGCATCGAACAGCGGCGGGCCGTCGGCCCCGGCCAGCTCGCCGCCTGAAAGCCGGCTGGTCTTGCCGCTCTCGAGGTCGACGCGGTACAGGTCGCGGATCTCGCTGCCGTCGCGCTTCAGGCGGTAGTAGAGCGCCTTGCCGTCCGTGCTCGAGTAGGGACTCTCCACCGCCGGCCCGATCCAGTCCGGATTGGCCATGATCTGCTCCAGCGTCAGGGTCGGCTGCGCGACCGCGGGCTGGTCGGCCTTGGCGGGGGCCACGGCAACGCTGAGCAGTGCGGCAAGGCCGGCGACGAGCATGCGCATGCGGTTTCTCCGGGAACGAAAGCCTCCAGCATAGCGGCTCCCCGTCGGCCATGGCGCCCCGGGGTGCCGTTCGTCAGGTGCCGGCGCCGGCGCCTGGCGTTACCCTGCCTGCTTCGCCATCGCCGAGTTGCCGCCATGTGCCGCGCCCTTCCAGCCGCCCTCGCCCTGACCGTCCTCTGCGCCGCCGCCCTCGCCCACGGGCAGCCACTGCCTGCGCCGGTGCCGGCGGGTTCCCTGGCCGTCACGCGGCACGAAGCGGCCGCTCCGCCGCCGACGCCACGTCACGCCGCCTCCACCACGCTGCACGGCGTCAAGGTCGCCGATCCGTACCGCTGGCTGGAGGATGCCAACGCCGAGCCGGTGCAGGCCTGGATCAAGGCCCAGAACGCCTACACGGAAAAGGTGATGGCCTCGATGTCGCTGGGCGAGGCGCTGAGCAAGCGGGTGCGCGAGCTGGCCATCACTTCGACCACGCGCTCGTCGCCGAAGCTGGCTGGCGACATGCTGTTCTACCTGCAGGAAACGCCGCCGCAGCCGCAGCCGGTGCTGATGGCGCAGCCTTGGCCGGACGGCACGGCACGGGTCCTGGTCGACCTCAATGCCAAGGGCGGCGGCACCGCGATCACCGGTTACTGGCCGTCCCCCAGCGGCCGCACCGTCGCCTACGGTACGGCCGAAGGCGGCAGCGAACTGACCACCATCCACCTCCTCGACGTGAAGACAGGCAAACGCCTGGACGACCGCCTGGCCTGGGCCGGCGGCGGCACCACCCCGCAGGGGCTGGCCTGGGACGCCGACGAAAAAGGCTTCACCTACGTGCGCTTCCCGCCGCCGGCGCACGGCGCGAAGGTCAAGCAGTTCAACGCCGCGCTGGTCCACCACGTGGTCGGGCAACGGGCCTCGGAGGACCGCGTGGTGTTCGGCAAGGACTATTCGCGCGTCGCCGAGTACCGGCTGCTGACCTCGCCGGACGCGAAGCAGCTCGCGGTGCTGGCGTACATCGGCGACGGCGGCTCGGCCGAGGTGTTCCTGCGACACGGCGATGGATGGACGCGTTTGATGGGCCGCGACGCCAACGTGCGCGGCGCCGCCTGGGTCGGCCCGCGCCTGCTGGTCGAAGCGTTCGCCGGCGCACCGCACGGCCGTGTGCTCGCTGTCGATGCCAAGGGACACGCGACGCAGGTGCTGGGGCAGAGCGACCGGGGCGCACTGCAGGGCATCCATCCGATCGCCGATGGTTTCCTGGTCACGCGCAGCTGGGGCACGGACTGGTGGGTCGAGCAGTACGACGCCCGCGGCAGGCAGGTGCGGCGCGTCCCCTTGCCCACCCATGGCATCGGCGTAGGCGCCATTGCCAGCGCCGCCGGCCAGCGCCGGGCGCTGATCAGCTACGGCGGCTGGACGTTGCCCTCGCGCTGGGCCAGCTACGATGCCGCCAGCGGCGCGCTGAAGACCGTGTTCGAGGTCAAGCCGGCAGCGGATTACTCCAAGGTGCGCGTGCAGCGCGTCCAGGGCACCTCCAGCGACGGCACCCGCGTGCCGGTCACCGTGCTCTACGTGAAGGGCATTACGCCAAACGGCAAGCGGCCGACCATCCTCTACGGCTACGGCGGCTTCGACATCCCGATCGCGCCGCACTTCGTCGGCGCCAGCCTCGCCTGGCTGGAGCGCGGTGGCGTCTACGCCTTCGCCACGCTGCGCGGCGGCAACGAATACGGTCAGGACTGGCATGCGCAAGGCCAGATGCTGCACAAGCAGAACGTTTTCGACGACTTCTTCGCCGCCGCCAAGGCGCTGGAGCAGGCCGGCTGGACCGACCGCGAGCACCTCGGCATCATGGGCGGCAGCAATGGCGGCCTGCTGATGGGCGCCGAGCTGACCCAGCATCCGCGGGCGTTCCGCGCGGTGGTCTCGTCGGTGGGCATCTACGACGTCATCCGCCACGAGACCGACTTTGCCAACGGCGCCTACAACGTCAGCGAATACGGCACGGTGCAGGACCCGGCACAGTTCAAGGCCACGCTGGCCTACTCGCCGCTGCAGAACGTCGAGCCGAAGACGCCATATCCGGCGGTGCTGATGATCACTGGCGCCAACGACCCGCGGGTGGCGCCATGGCAGTCGCGCAAATTCGCCGCGGCCCTGCAGCACGCCACCACCTCGGGCCAGCCGGTGCTGCTGCTGACCCGCATGAACGCCGGCCACGGCATCGGCGCGCCCTTCGCGCAGCGGGTCGGCAACACGGCGCTGGCGCTGACCTTCTTTGCCGGCGAGCTGGGACTGGCCAGGGACTGACGAGGGTACGCCATGCCGCTGCTGCCAACGGTTGAGCACGAGACCGGCCCGTCGCCGGCGCGCAGCATCATCTGGTTGCACGGGCTGGGCGCCGACGGCCACGATTTCGAGCCGATCGTGCCCGAGCTGGTGGCGCCTGGCTGGCCGCCGCTGCGCTTTGTGTTCCCGCATGCGCCGACCCGGCCGGTGACCATCAACGGCGGCATGGCCATGCGCGCCTGGTACGACATCCTCGGCGTGGAGATCGCCTCGAAGCAGGACGCCGAGGGCATCCGCCAGTCGATGGCGCAGGTGGAGGCGCTGATCGCGCGCGAGATCGAGCGCGGGGTGGCGGCGGCGTCGATCATGCTGGTCGGCTTCTCGCAGGGCGGCGCCATCGCGCTCAGCGCGGGGCTGCGCCATCGCGAGCGGCTGGCCGGCGTGGTGGCGCTGTCCACCTACCTGCCGCTGCACGAAGCGCTGGCCAGCGAGCGCAGCGCCGGCAATGCCGCCACGCCGATCTTCTGGGGCCACGGCAGCGCCGACCCGGTAGTCCCCATCACGCTGGGACGCATGTCGCGGGACTGGCTGCGCGGCCTGGACTACGCCGTCGACTGGCACGAATACGCCATGGCCCACCAGGTTTGCGCCGAGGAGATCGCCGAGCTGCGCGCATGGCTGGAAAGCCGGGATTGGCTTGGACGCCGGGATTCGTGATCGGGGATTCGGGATTGGCCTGAACGCCGGATTGTGATCGGGGATTCGGGGCTCGCGGCCCGTAAGGCGGGTTTCAACCCGCCGAACACAACGATCGGCACGTCCCGCCAGTCCCGGATCCAGCCATGCCGGCGCCGCCTCGAAAGCCGCGATGGGCGATTCGCGATTTGAAGAAAGCGGCCCTGCGGTGCTCGGCTGCCGGGCCGTCACTCGAAGGCATCATCGAAGATGCGGTCGCCGATGCGGATCCAGTGCAAGGGCGTGGATGGCCAGATGACATCGCCACCGGCGGAACTGTCGGTGACGATGCCGCACACGCCACTGCCCGTTGCCGCGTGCACCGTCAGGACCCTGTCGTCGGTGATCGTACAGATGTCCGCCGTGGTGGAATAAAAATACAGCAGGCGACCGACACTGGTGTGTCCGCCGAGCACTATCGAGGTGTCCGGACCGAGGTTCTCAGGCACCACGAAATCGGCGGACTGCCCCTGGTAGCTCGTCGCGACCGCGTACACCATGTCGTCCGTTGCCTCGCCGGTGCCGAGTTCGCCCTCGGCATTGCGGCCGGCACAACGGATCGTCCCGGTCGCCATCAGCACGCACGTCTGTATGTCGCCGGCAGCCACGGAGAGCGCGGCGCCGGACAGCGCTTCCATCCTGTCGGGGTAAAGACTGCGGGTCGTGAGGAAATTTCCCAGCTGGCCGTCATCGTTGCGGCCCCAGCATTTGACCTCGCCACTCGCCATGACGGCGCAGGTGTGCAGTCGTCCCGCGTCGATGGCCAGGGCCGTGCCACCCAATTGCTGCACCGGAACCGGAACCAGCGAGTCGTCAGTTGTGCCGTTGCCCAATTGCCCGCCGCCGTTGTGACCCCAGCAGTCGACGCTGCCGTCGGCGAGCAGCGCGCAGCTGTGGTCCGCCCCCGCAGCGACTGCGACTGCGCTGGCGATGCCTGTCACCTCAACGGGAGCGAGCCGGTCGATCACGGTGCCGTCGCCGAGCTGACCGTAGTAGTTCGAGCCCCAGCACTCCACATGACCATTGGCAAGAACGGCGCAGGCGTGTACGTAGCCGGCCGTTACTGCCACGGCAGTATCGATACCGGACACGGACACCGGCGTGGTGCGGTCCGTGCCGGTGCCATCCCCCAGTGCACCCGCGCCGTTGGCGCCCCAACACTTCACTCCGCCCGTGCCAGTGAGTGCGCAAGTAAAGTTTGCCCCTGCGGTCACCGCGACCGCATCGGCCAAGCCGATCACCGGACCGCGGCGCGCTCGGTCACTGGTGGTGCCGTCGCCCAGCTGGCCAGACGCGTTGTGCCCCCAGCAGGTGACGATGCGGTCGCCGCCGGACTGCTGCAGTGCGCAGCTGTGCGAGCCACCCGCGGCCACCGCGATCACCGCCCCGAACGCGGACAAGCCGAATGGGGTCGTCGGGTAGTAGCGCGTGGCCATGGTGTCGTCGCCGAGTTGGCCGAACTGGTTCTTTCCCCAGCAGGTCAAGCCACCTTGCGCGGTCACGGCACAGGTGTGCAGGCCGCTGCCGCTGCTGATCGCCACGGCATCCAGCGGCGCGAACCCATGCACGCCGTCGGGAACATCGCCGCTCTTGTCGCTGGCGTTGCCGCGCTGTCCCTCGGCACCGCGACCCCAGCAGGTCACCGCGCCGACCGCGGTGACCGCGCACGTGTGCCGGGCGCCCAGGGCGAGCTGCCGGCTCTCGTCCGGCAGGCCAAGTACCGGCACCGGCCGGGGCATCTCGCTGGCGGCCGTGGAGGGATTTCCCAGCTCGCCCCAGTCGTTGCTGCCCCAGCACTGGGTCTGGCCTTCGCCGTCCACCGCGCAGCTGTGATAGCCGCCGCTGGCCAGCAGCCGAACCGGCCCGCCCAGGCCGACCACCGGCTCGGGCACGTTGCGTGAGCTCGGGAGCAGCGAGCCGCCGCCCAGCTCCCCGAAGGCATTGTCGCCCCAGCAATACACGACGCCATGCGTGCTGAGGGCGCAGGTGTGGTATGCCCCCGCTGCGATCGCGGCCGCCTTGGTGGCCAGCGCCACGCGTACCGGGCTGCTTGAATCGCTGTTGCTGCCGTTTCCAAGTTGTCCGTCGGCGTTGCGGCCCCAGCACCAGACCGAACCATCGTCCTTCAGGGCGCAACTGTGGTTGTAGCCCATGGACAGCGCCACCACGCCGCTGCTCAGCGCGGGAACCGGTGCGGGCGCAGGCGAAAAGCCGCCGCTGCCGCCACGGCCCAACTCGCCGTAGGTATTGTTGCCCCAGCAAATCACCTCACCGGCGCTGTGCAAGGCGCATGCATGGTAGGCGCCGGCGCTGATCGCTGCGATGTGTTGCAGCGTGGGCAGCGGGGTCGACGTCAGGTGATCGTCGGTGGTGCCGTCGCCGAGTTGGCCGAGTTGGTTGTGCCCCCAGCATTCCGCCGTGCCTTCCTTCTGCAGCACGCAACTGAAGTCGAGGCCGGCTGCCACTTGCACTCCCCGCAGCGGCAACTCGACGGGCACATGGCGATTTTCGGTGCTGTTGTCGCCGATCTGGCCATAGGTGTTGTCGCCCCAGCATCGGACTCCACCCACATATTCGATCGAGCAGGTGTGATCACCACCAGCCGCGAGTCCCATCGCCGCGCGCCGGGCAATGACCCCCGACGGCATGCTTGCTGCTGGCAGCGACCACACGCTGGCCAATGCCATTAGTGCGGCGGACAGCTCCAGCGCAACACCGCCGTTTGATCGTGGATTCATGCTTGTGTCCTTTTTCGCATCCTGAGGCAGCCGCGCCTTCGTCGCCGCGCGTGAGTTGCGCGTCGCTTGTTCGGAGGCTTCATGGAGGCATACGGATTCTCGCCGCGCGACCGACAATCGGTCTCGCCGCTTGAAATCCCACCTGCGGGACCGCGCCTGGTCGAAGCACGGAACCCCGAATCTCGACTCCGCCGCGGCATACTGGGCGCACCGTGTTGCCGGGGAGTGCCGAGTGTCCACGCCAGCCGACCATGCCGTTGCGCCACGCACGCGCCTGCCCGACTTCTGCGGGCTGCCGGTGCTGTTCGCGATGCTGGTGCTGGCGGCGATCGTGGTGGTGGTGGCGCTGCTGGCGCCGGGCAGCAGCCTCAACCTCAACGAGTTTGCGCTGGCGACGCTGTTCGCGGTCTGGCTTGCACTGCTGACGGGCGGTTGCCTCTGCGCCCTGCGCCGTGGGCTGCAACGCCTGCCACCGCTGGCGGCCTACGCTGCAGTTTGGCTGCTGATCGTGCTGGTGGTGGCGCTGGCCAGCGCGGTCGTGGCCTGGCTGGACCAGCGCCTCGGCACGCGCATGACCAGCGTCGGACTGACGCGTTTCGTCGCGGGCAACGGCGCCGTCGCTGCGCTGATCGGCGCCGCGCTGCTGCGCTACTTTTACGTGCTTGCGCAGTACCAGGAGCGCCTGCAGGCGGCGGCGCGCGCGCAGGTCGAGGCGCTGCAGGCGCGCATCCGTCCGCACTTCCTTTTCAACAGCATGAATACGGTGGCGGCTTTGGTGCGGGTCGACGCCGATGCCGCCGAGGCGACCATCGAGAACCTGTCCGAGCTGTTCCGTGCCGCGCTCGGCGCCGACGACCAGCCGGGCACGCTAGGCGAAGAGCTGGAGCTGGTCGAGCGCTACCTGGCGATCGAGCAGCTGCGGCTCGGCGAACGGCTGCAGGTCGAGCTGGACACGGCCGAGGCGCCAGCGGCACTGCGCCTGCCGCGCCTGTTGCTGCAGCCGTTGGTGGAGAACGCGGTGCACCACGGCATCCACGGCTACCGCGAGGGCGGGCTGGTGCGCCTGGCGGTGCGGCGCACCGCCGGCGAGGTGCGCGTCGTGATCGACAACCCGCTGCCGACCGGTGCCGACCGCTCCGGCCACGGCCATGCGCAGGACAATGTCAGGCGGCGCATCGGCTACCACTTCGGCACCCGCGGCGCACTCGAGACCGACGTGCGCGGCGACCGCTACCGGGTGGTGGTGCGCCTGCCTGACGACGACGCGGCGCATGCGCCCGGAGCGCCGGCATGAGGATCGTGCTGGCCGACGACGAGCCGCTGGCGCGCGCGCGGCTGGCGGCGCTGCTGGCGCAGTGCGAGGGCGCCGAGGTGGTTGCCAGCGTCGGTGACGCCGAGGCGGCGCTGGAGGCCTGCACCGGGCTGCAGCCGGAACTGCTGCTGCTGGACATCCGCATGCCCGGGCTGGACGGCCTGCAACTGGCGCGCCGGCTCGCGGCGCTGCCGAACGCGCCGCAGGTGGTGTTCTGCACCGCCTTCGAGGCGCATGCGGTCGATGCCTACGACGTGCGCGCCGCCGATTACCTGCTCAAGCCCGTGCGCCTGGACCGCCTGCGCCGGGCGCTGGAGCGCGTCGCCGGCCTGTTGGCCGCGCAGCGCCAGTCGCCGCGCGCCTTCCTTCATGCGCGTCTCGGCGGTGAGGAAACCCGCATTGCGCTGGACGACGTGCATTGCCTTCTGGCCGAGGACAAGTACGTGGCAGTGCTGCATGCGCGCGGCCGCGCCCTGCTGGAGGATTCACTGCGCACGCTGGAGCAGCAGTTTCCGCAGCGCCTGCTGCGCCTGCACCGCGGCTGCCTGGTGCCGCGCGAGCGCCTGCGCGGCATCAAGACGCTGGCCGATGGCCGGGTGGTGGCGCTGCTGGCCGGCAGCGACGAGCAGCCCGAGGTCAGCCGCCGCAACCTGCCGGCCATCCGCCGTCTCCTGCGCGTCCCGTAGGGCGGGTTTTCAACCCGCCATGGCGCGGAGCGCTCGCGCCCGTTCCAGTGTGGCTGTAGAGGCTTCCAACCCGCCGCGCCAGCAGCCCCGCTGCCGACTGGAAGCCGCTGCCCCGCCGACGCCCGCACCACCCGGCGCGCCCGCCGCACCATCCACGGGAGCCGGCGGGTTGAAACCGGCCCTACAATGGCGGTTTTCCGAGTCGGCCCGCGCCCATGTACGATGACGCCGTCCTTCGCATTGCCACCCGCCGCAGCGCCTTGGCGCTGTGGCAGGCCGAGCACGTGGCGGCGCGGCTGCGCGCGGTGCATCGCGGGCTGCAGGTCGAGCTGCTGCCGATGTCGACCCGCGGCGACGAGCTGCAGGATCGCTCATTGGCCGAGGTCGGCGGCAAGGGCCTGTTCCTCAAGGAACTGGAGCGGGCGATGGCGGACGGCGCCGCGGACGTCGCCGTGCATTCGCTCAAGGACGTGCCGGCCGACCTGGAGCCCGGCTTCGCGCTGGCCGCAATCCTCGAACGCGCCGATTCCGCCGATGCCTTCGTAAGCAACGGGCACGCCGGCCTGCCCGAACTGCCGCGCGGCGCCCGCGTCGGCACCTCCTCGCTGCGGCGCAGCGCGCAGCTGCGCGCGGCCCGCCCGGATCTGGAGGTTCGCGACCTGCGCGGCAACGTCAACACGCGCCTGGCCAAGCTCGACCGCGGCGACTACGACGCCATCGTGCTGGCGGTCGCCGGCCTGCAGCGGCTGGACCTTGGCGAGCGCATCCGTGCGCGGCTGGCGCCACCGGACTGGCTGCCGGCGCCTGGCCAGGCGGCCATCGCCATCGAGTGCCGCGAGGATGATCCGCGCGTTGCGGCGCTGGCACGGGCGCTGGACGACGCCGACACCCGCGTCGCGGCCCGCGCCGAGCGCGCCCTCAACCGCGCGCTCGGTGGCAGCTGCACGGTGCCGGTCGGCGCCTGGTGCGCGGTCGAGGACGACGCATTGACCCTGCACGCGCTGGTCGGCGATGTGGCCAGTGGCAGGCTGCTGCGCACCCGCGGCCAAGGCCGACGTGACGCCGCGGCGGCCCTGGGCGAGCAATTGGCGCGCGACCTCCTGGACCAGGGCGCGGGCGCCTTCCTGCAGCCGCAGGCCGCCCGCTGACGAAGCACCGGCGGCGCTTTTGTTCCAGCGCCGTCGCCCCCATTTCGTTGCCAGTTTGCGCGAGGAACCGCCGTGTCGATTGCCAGTGCCCCGAACGCCACGCCGATCGAACATCGCGCGCAGCTGATCGACGACCTGGCGCAGGGCGCCAAGCCACCGGCCGACTGGCGCATCGGCACCGAGCACGAAAAGTTCGGCTTCCGTCTCGACGACCTGCGCCCGCCAACCTACGAAGGCGAGCGCGGCATTCGCGCGCTGCTCGAGGGCATGGCCAGTGGTTGCGGCTGGACCCTGGTCGAGGAGCACGGCCTGCCCCTGGCCTTGAGCCGCAATGGCGCCTCGGTGACGCTGGAGCCGGCGGGGCAGCTGGAGCTGTCGGGTGCGCCACTGGCCGACATCCACGCCACCTGCGCCGAGGTTCACGACCATCTCGACTGCGTGCGCCAGGTGGCCGAGCGGCTTGACCTCGGCTTCCTCGGCATGGGGTTCCAGCCCAAGTGGCGGCGTGACGAGATGCCGTGGATGCCCAAGGGCCGCTACGCCATCATGCGCCGCTACATGCCGCTGCGCGGTGGGCTCGGCCTGGACATGATGACCCGCACCTGCACCGTGCAGGTCAACCTCGACTTTGCCAACGAAGCCGACATGGTGAAGAAGTTTCGCGTGGCGCTGGCGCTGCAGCCGATCGCCACCGCACTGTTCGCCGACTCGCCCTTCACCGAGGGCCAGCCGAACGGCTACCTCAGCTACCGCTCGCACATCTGGACCGACACCGACCCCGACCGCACCGGCATGCTCGACTTCGTCTTCGAGGACGGTTTCGGCTTCGAGCGCTACGTCGACTACATCCTCGACGTGCCGATGTACTTTGTCTGCCGCGGCGACGAATACATCGACGCCGCCGGCCTGAGCTTCCACGATTTCCTCGCAGGGAGGTTGCCCGTCCTGCCGGGCGAGCGCCCGACCATGAGCGACTGGTCGGACCACCTGACCACGGCCTTTCCGGAGGTGCGCCTGAAGCGCTTCCTGGAGATGCGCGGTGCCGACGGCGGGCCGTGGCACCGGCTGTGTGCGCTGCCGGCGTTCTGGGTGGGGCTGCTCTACGACGACGAGGCGCTGGATGCCGCCTGGGACCTGGTGCGCGACTTCTCCATGGCGGAGCGGCATGCGCTGCGCGACGGCGTGCCGCGGCAGGCACTGAAGCTGCCGTTCCGCGGCGGCACGGTGCTCGATCTTGCCCGCCAGGCCGTGCGCATCGCCGCCCACGGCTTGCAACGGCGCGCGCGGCTCAACCGCAACGACGCCGACGAGACCATCTACCTCGACACGCTGCTGGAGATCATCGAGGCCGGCCAGACGCCGGCCGAGCGCAAGCTGGAGCTGTTCCGCGGACCGTGGAAGGGCAGCGTCGACCCGGTGTTCCGCGAGTTCGCCTATTAGCGGCAGGGCGCAGGACGCAGCGAGCGGCCGCACAGCCTATCGAAGCCCCGATGCATCGTAGGTTGGCGGTGAGCGAAGCGAACCCCAACAGCCGACGCAGTCGGCAGCATGACCCGCGGCGCAGCTGCCGACCGCGAGTCGACTCCCGAATCCCGGCACAAAAAAAGCGGCCCGCGCTGGGCGGGCCGCCGGGGTGCTGCGAATGGGATGGCTGGGCCTACTTGCCGTCCGCCGCCGGCTTCAGGCCACGGTCGACCAGCATCGGCTCGATGCTCGGCGCGCGGCCGCGCCATTCCTTGTACATCTTCGCCAGATCTTCGGTGTTGCCACGCGACAGGATCATGTCGCGGAAGCGCTGGCCATTCTCGCGGGTCAGGCCACCGTGCTCCTTGAACCACTCGAAGGCGTCGTCGGCCAGCATCTCGGTCCACAGGTAGGCGTAGTAGCCGGCCGCGTAGCCGTTGCCCCAGATGTGCATGAAGTAGCTGGAGCGGTAGCGCGGCGGCACGTAGCTGAGATCGATGTGGTCCTTCTTCAGCGAGGCCTTCTCGAACTTGTCGGCATCCTTCAGCGGCGCGCTGGCCGGCAGCGTGTGCCAGTCCATGTCGAGCATCGCGGCGGCGACCAGCTCGGTCATGTCGTAGCCCATGTTGAACTTGCCGGCCTTGCGCATCTTCTCGACCAGCGCCTTGGGCATCGGCTCGCCGGTCTTGTAGTGCTTGGCGAAGTGCGCGAACACCTCGGGGTTGGAAGCCCAGTGCTCGTTGAACTGCGACGGGAACTCGACGAAGTCGCGCGCCGTGTTGGTACCCGAGAGCGTCGGGTACTGCTGGTTGGCGAAGAAGCCGTGCAGCGCATGGCCGAACTCGTGGAACATGGTGGTCACGTCGTCCCAGCTCAGCAACGCGGGCTGGCCCGGCGCCGGCTTGGGGAAGTTGGCGACGTTGTAGATCACCGGCTTCTGGCCGAGCAGCGTGGTCTGGGTGACGAGGTTGTCCATCCAGGCGCCGCCGCCCTTGTTGTCGCGCTTGAAATAGTCGCAGTAGAACAGGCCGATCGGCGAGCCGTCGGCGTCATCCACCTCGAACACGCGCACGTCGTCCTGCCACACCGGCAGGTCGTGCCGCTCCTTGAAACTGATGCCGTAGAGCTGGTGCGCGGCGTAGAACACGCCGTTCTCCAGCACGTCATTGAGCTCGAAGTAGGGCTTGATCTGGTCCTCGTCGAGATCGTACTTGGCCTTGCGCACCTTCTCGGCGTAGAACTCCCAGTCCCAGGGCTGCAGCTTGAAGTGCTTGCCGCTGGCGTCGATGGCCGCCTGGATGTCCTTGGCCTCGGCCTTGGCGCGTGCGACGGCGGCCGGCCCCAGCTCGTGCATGAACTTGATCGCCGTCTCCGGCGTCTTGGCCATCTGGTTGACCAGCTTCCAGGCGGCATAGTTGGGGTAGCCGAGCAGCTTGGCCTGGTCGGCGCGGACCTCGGCGAGCTGCTCGATGGTCTTGCGGGTGTCGTTGTCGCCACCGTGCTCGGCACGGTTCCAGGACGCCTCGAACAGCGCCTTGCGTGTGGCGCGGTCGCTGAGCGTGCTGAGCAACGGCTGCTGGGTGGTGTTCTGCAGCGGGATCACCCACTTGCCGTCCAGGCGGCGGGCCTTGGCGGCCTCGGCGGCGGCCGCCAGCTGGGCGTCGCTGAGGCCGGCCAGCTTGCTCTTGTCGTCCACCACCAGCGCGCCGGCCTTGGTCGCGGCCAGCAGCTTGTTGACGAACTGCGCGCTGAGCGTCGACTCCTGCTTGTTGAGCTGCTTCAGCCTGGCCTTGTCGGCGTCGGAGAGCTTGGCGCCGTGGTGCACGAACTGGTCATAGACCACGTTCACCAGGCGCAGCGACTCCGGGTCGAGGTCGAGCTGGTCGCGCTTCTGGTAAACCGCCTGCAGGCGCTTGAACAGCTTTTCGTTGAGGTAGACCGCGTCCTGGTTGGCGGCCAGTTTCGGCGCTTCCTCTTCCTGCACCTTCTGCAGTGTGGGGTTGGTGTTGGCACTGGTCACCACGTTGAAGGCGTGCATGGCGCGGTCGAGCAGCGCGCCGGTCTTCTCCAGTGCCACGTAGGTGTTCTGGAAGGTCGGCGGCTCCGGGTTGTTGGCGATCTTCTCGACTTCGGCGAGCCGCTCGCGCATGCCCTTCTCGATCGCCGGCTGGTAGTCGCTGTCCTCAATCTTGTCGAACGGCGGCGCCTGGAACGGCAGCGTGCTCTCGGCAAAGAACGGGTTGACGTGGGCGGCGGTGGAGGTCACGGCGGGGCTCGTGGTGGCAGCGCTTGCAGTCGACAGCGCGGCGTCGGGCGTCGCGGCTTTCGGCTGCGAGGCCGAACACGCGGCCAGGCCGAGCGCGGCGAGGGGAACGAGGTAACGAAGTGTGGACATGGGCGGCTTTCCAAGGCGGTGGACACGGAAGCGACGCGCGGCCGCGCGGCGGCCGCTGTCGAACGGATCACGATAGCGGAAACCGCCCCGCGATCAAACCAGGCGCACGTCGCGCAACGTCCAGCCGCGCCCCACCAGCAGCGTCAGCCGGTGCGCGACCACGCGATGGGTAAGGTTGGTGGTGACCTCGACGTCGGTGTGCATGTCGGCGGCACTGGCGACCACGGTGGCGTCCGGGTCGAACGGCGCCAGCGATTCCGGCACCGCCTCGGGATCAGGCTGCTTCTTGCGCCAGCGGCGGAACAGGTCGGGCTCGCGCAGGCCACGCTGGAACTCCGCGGCAAACTGCGCCGGCGAAGTGCCCTCGAAGGCCAGGTCGCTGTATTCGCCCTGGGCGTGGGCGAGGTCCTCGATGCGGAAGTAGAAGCGCTCGGAAGTACGCTGCATGGGAGTCCTCGGCGGCAGCGGTGGGTGGGACCGCTAAGATAATCCGGCCGGCGCGGCGGTGCCAGCGCCATTCGCGACGGCACGTGCCGCCTCGGCCAGCGCCGCGGTGGCCTGCGCCGCATCGGCGGCGGCGGGCACGACGCCCAGGCAGGGCGCCGGCAGCAGCGCGCGCAGCGCGGCGAGGTTGTCGTCCGGCCGCAGCATCCCGGCATCGATGCGGTTGGCGACCCAGCCGAGCAGCGGGCAGCCATCGGCGAGGATGGCACGGGCGCTGAGTTGGGCGTGGTTCAGGCAGCCCAGCCGCAAGCCGACCACCAGGACCACCGGCAATCGCAGCGCCTGCGGCAAGGCCGAAGCCAGCAGCCGCGGGCTGAGCGGCGCCTGCCAGCCACCGACGCCTTCAACCACCACCACGTCGGCCTGCGCCGCCAGCCGTGCGTAGGCGGCCTCGATCGGGGCCAGCGTGACCTCGAGGGCATGCGCTGGCGCGGCCAGGTGCGGCGACACCGGTTCGGCAAAGGCGAAGGGGTTGCAGGTGGCGTAGTCGGGGCGCGGGTCGCTGGCCTCGAGCAGTGCGAGCGCATCCGGGTTGCGCAGCCCGTCCGGCGCCGGCTCGCTGCCGCTGGCCACCGGTTTCATGCCGCTGGCGCGCAGGCCGCGTTCCCGCAGCGCCCGCAGCAGTGCGCAGGCAACGAAGGTCTTGCCGACCTCGGTGTCGGTGCCGGCGACAAACACCCCGGCCGCGCTCATGTCGCCAGACGTGCCTGCAGATGCACCCGGTAACGGCCGAGCAGCGGGCCCATGCCGCCCAGCAACACGTAACTGAAACCGGCCAGCGAGATCATCCAGTCGCTGCCGTTCGCGGGGACCGCCAGCGCGATGGCCGCCGACAGCAGGCCGATGGCGGCTCCGTAGGCCCAGGCCAGCATGTGCACGCCGGCCTTGACGCGCCCTGCGGGCGCCAATGCCACTGCGTGGCGCATGCCGTGGCGGAACAGCAACGCCAGCGTGCCCGCCATGCAGGTGTAGGCCAGGCCGTAGATCACGAACAGCGCCTTCATGTCGTGCATGCTGCTGTGGTCGAAGACGAAATCCATTGGCAGCGCGCCCCCACTGATCGAGTGGAAGAAGCTGGCGAAGACCATGTGCAGCGGGTAAACGAAGATCAGCGCGAAGAACACCAGCAGCAGCGACAGCAGCAGGCTGGTGCGGTCCGATGTTTGCGCCTTCTCGCGCCAGCGCACGTGGCCGTACCAGAAGACCGCGAGCTGGGCGAAGCAGGCGGCGAAGGCGGGCACGCCGCCAATGGCGACCAGCAGCGAATCGATGTCGTGCGGGAACGAGCTGCCGCTGATCACCAGCAGCGTGACGGCGAAAGCGAAGGCGCCGTCGACGAAATTGTCCAGCCGCTCGCTTTCGGTTCGCTCCTGGCGTGCCTGCAACTGCCTGGTCGTTTCGCTTGGCGGCATGGCGCGATCATAATACGGGTTTCCGCCGCGGCCCCCGCCCATGTTCCACAGTCACGCCACCACCGCCACCGACAAGGCCAGCCAGTACGCCGAGCTGGCGCCGCAGGTGCGCGGCCTGCTCGAAGGCGAGCGCGATCTGATCGCCAACGCCGCCAATTTCGCCGCGCTGGTGTACCACGCACTGCCGGAGATCAACTGGGCCGGTTTCTATCTGTTCGACGGCACGGAGCTGGTGGTCGGGCCGTTCCAGGGCCGCCCCGCCTGCATCCGCATCGCGCTGGGCAAGGGCGTTTGCGGCGAAGCCGCGGCCAGCGGCGAGAGCCAGGTCGTCGCCGACGTCACCGCGCACCCGAACCACATCTTCTGCGACCCGCAGTCGCGCTCCGAGGTGGTGGTGCCGCTGCACCGCGCCGACGGCCGCCTGCTCGGCGTCTGGGACGTCGACAGCCCGCGCGCCGGCCGCTTCGACGACGACGACCGCGAGGGGATGGAGATGCTCTGCACGATCTTCATGGCGGCGGTGGGGTGAAAGCCGGGACCGGCCCGGAAACCGGGGTCAGAGTGCACTTTCCCGCCGGTGTCGTCGGTCGATTCCGGGCCGCGTTGGAAAGTGCACTCTGACCCCGGTTTTTCCCGGGTCCCGGTCAGATTGGGGTGAGGTTCGCGTACGCCAGCACCAGCCACTTGGCGCCGTCGTTCTCGAAGTGGACCTGCACGCGGGCGTGCTCGCCGGCGCCCTCGGCGGCGACCACCACGCCGTCGCCGAACTTCGCGTGCTGCACGCGCTGGCCGAGCTGCAGGCCGCCATGCGCCGGCGCATCCTGCAGCGCGTCGCGGTAGACCGGCCGGCTGACCTGCACCCGCGGGCGCACCTCGTCCAGCAGCTCGGCGGGGATCTCGCCGAGGAAGCGTGACGGGCGGCAGAGCATCGCCGTGCCGTGCAGCCGGCGCGCCTCGGCGTAGCTGAGCACCAGCCGTTCGCGCGCGCGGGTGATGCCGACGTAGGCCAGCCGGCGTTCCTCCTCCAGCCGGCCCTCGTCCTCGATCGAGCGCTGGCTGGGGAACAGCCCTTCTTCCATGCCGACCAGGAAGACGATCGGAAACTCCAGGCCCTTGGCCGAATGCAGCGTCATCAGCTGCACGCAGTCTTCCCAGGCTTCGCCCTGGCCCTCGCCGGCTTCCAGCGCCGCGTGGGCGAGAAAGGCGCTGAGCTCGTCGAGCCCCGCCTCGGCATCCTCCGGCGTCCGCTCGAAGCGTTCGGCGACGTTGACCAGCTCGTCGATGTTCTCCACCCGCGCCTCACCGCCGCCGCGGCTGTCGCGCTCGTGATACTCGCGCAGGCCGCTGACGGCGATGACGTGGTCGACTTGCTCGGACAGCGTGAGTTGATGATGGGGACCGGGGACCGGGGACCGGGGATCGGGGGTGTCCGGCGGCGACGCGGACTCAGGCGATGCGGCTCCGGCGTGCGCTGTCGGAAGCGTAGCCGGCGAGGCTGCGGGACCCGGTTCTTCAAGGGTCGCGGCCCCTGCGTTTCCGCCCAACTCACCGACCAGCGCCAGAAACGCCTTTACCGCGCCCTTGGCGCGCGCGGCCAGCGTGTCGCCGGCCAGCTCGGCCAGCGCCGCGTCCCACAGTGGCAGCTGGTCGCGGCGGGCGCGCTGGCGCAACACCGCGAGCGTGCGCTCGCCGATGCCGCGCGGCGGCGTGTTGACGGCCCGTTCGAACGCGGCATCGTCGCTGTGGTTGGCGCCGAGGCGCAGGTAGGCCAGCACGTCGCGGATCTCGGCGCGGTCGAAATAACGCAGGCCACCGTAGACGCGGTAGGGCAGCCGGTACTGGTTGAGCTGCTCCTCGAAGTTGCGCGATTGCGCGTTGGAGCGGTAAAGGATCGCGCAGTCGTTGGCCCGGCCCTCGGCGGCGAGGTGCTCGCGCAGGTGTTCGATGACGAAACGCGCCTCGTCCTGTTCGTTGTAGGCGGCGTAGAGGGCGATGCGTTCGCCATCGGCGCCATCGGTCCAGAGATTCTTGCCCAGCCGCGAACCGTTGCGGTCGATCACCGCGTTGGCGGCCTTGAGGATGGTGGCGGTCGAGCGGTAGTTCTGTTCCAGGCGGATGGTTCGCGTGCCGGGGAAGTCGCGCAGGTAGGCCTGCATGTTCTCGACCTTGGCCCCGCGCCAGCCGTAGATGGCCTGGTCGTCGTCGCCGACCACGAAGGTCTTGCCGCTGTCGCCGGCCAGCACGCGGATCCAGGCGTACTGCAAGGTGTTGGTGTCCTGGAACTCGTCGATCAGCAGGTGCCGCCAGCGCTCGCGGTAGTGGCGCAGCAACGCGTCGTCCTTCAGCCACAGCTCGTGCGCGCGCAGCAGCAGCTCGGCAAAATCAACCAGCCCGGCGCGCTGGCAAGCGTCCTCGTAGGCAGCGTAGATCTCGATCCAGGTGCGCGTGGCGGGATGCTGGCGGTAATCGAGGCTGGCGGCGCGCTTGCCCTCGTCCTTCCACGAATTGATCTGCCACACGGCCTGGCGCGCGGGGTAGCGCGCTTCGTCGACGCCAAGGCCGGTGGCGATGCGCTTGACCATGCGCCGCTGGTCGTCGGCGTCCAGGATCTGGAAGGTTTCCGGCAGGTTCGCCTCGCGCCAGTGCTGGCGCAGCAGGCGGTGGGCGATGCCGTGGAAGGTGCCGACGCTGAGGCCGCGCATGCCGCCGGGCATCAGGCTGCCCAGCCGCGCGCGCATCTCGCCGGCGGCCTTGTTGGTGAAGGTCACCGCCAGGATCGACCATGGCGAAACCCGCTCCACCTCCACCAGCCAGGCGATGCGGTGGGTCAGGACGCGCGTCTTGCCCGAGCCGGCGCCGGCCAACACCAGGTAGTGGCCCGGCGGCGCGCTGACCGCCTCGCGTTGGGCGGCATTGAGGGAATCGAGCAGGTGGGATACGTCCATCGGCCGGCCATTGTAGCGAGGCCGGCCGGCGGGACCTGACGCCGCAAGGCGGTTTCAACCTGTCCCGCTGCGCAGGCGACTGGAGACAGGCGACGCGCGGCCGCGGCGTCTGTAGGTTGGCGGTGAGCGAAGCGAACCCCAACACACCATGCTTGCACTCGCGCCGTCACCCGCCCGCAGCGTGCCCGCGCGGGCGCGGCACGCTGCGGGGTTTCGCGAGGGCTTAGCTCTTGCGGCCGGTGGCGGCGCCGCCGACCACCAGCAGCCCGCCGACCACGATCCCTGCGATCCCGAGCCACTTGGGCACGGCTTCGTCGTGGGTCGCATTCAATTCGGCCGAGCCGACTTTCACCACGGTGTCGGTGTCGCTGTACGACGCTGCGCCGACCGTGACCCAGATGCCGAGAGCCAGCAGGATGACGCCGATGACAATCAAGACGATGCGCATGTTGCTTCCTTGGCGGGTGGACTCGCCACCGATCATACGCAGGTCGAGGGGGCCGGGGCGTGAACGGCTGCGGAACACCCGTTCAGGATGGCCGGTTGAGGCATTTTCGGGAGCCCAAAAATGAAAGTGCCCCGAGAGCTAGGGGGGAGCTCTCGGGGCGAGGAAACAGATCTGGGGAGGGATCCGCTTCCCGGGGTTCACTCAGGGAGGTGAGTGAGCCGGACGCCGTTGCGTGCGTCCGAAGCATTAGATGGGGCCGGGGTGGAAAAGTTCAAATGGCAATTTCGGGCGGATTTACGTTTCGTTCATCGGCTGGCGCCGGCGCCTCAATGGGCCACGTCCCAGTTGGCGCCGACGCCAATATCGACCACCAGCGGCACCGCCAGTTCCGCCGCCGCCACCATCCGCTGGCGCACGCCCTCGCGGATCGCCTCGACCGCCTCCTCACGCACCTCGAACACCAGTTCGTCGTGCACCTGCATCAACATGTGGGCGTCGTGGCGATCCGCAAGCCAGGCGTCTACCGCCAGCATGGCCCGCTTGATGATGTCGGCCGCGCTGCCCTGCATCGGCGCGTTGATGGCCGCGCGCTCGGCGCCGGCGCGGCGGGCACCGTTGCGCGAGGCGAGCTCCGGCAGGTACAGCCGGCGGCCGAACAAGGTGTCGACGTAGCCGTTGTCGCGGGCCTGCTCGCGGGTGGCGTCCATGAAGGCACGCACGCCGGGGTAACGGCTGAAGTAGCGGCCGATGTAATCCGAGGCCTCGCCACGTGAAATGCCGAGGTTGCGAGCCAGTCCGAAGGCGCTCATGCCGTACATCAAGCCGAAGTTGACTGCCTTCGCCGCGCGCCGCTGGTTGGCGTCGACGGCATCCGGGGCGATGCCCAGCACCTCGGCGGCGGTGGCGCGGTGGATGTCGATGCCGCTGTTGAAGGCGCCGAGCAGGCCGGCGTCGCCGGACAGGTGGGCCATGATCCGCAGCTCGATCTGCGAGTAGTCCGCGGCCATCACGAGCCAGCCCGGCGGTGCCACGAAAGCCTGGCGGATGCGCCTGCCGTCGGCGCTGCGCACAGGGATGTTCTGCAGGTTCGGGTCGCTGGACGACAGCCGCCCGGTGGCGGCGACCGCCTGGTGGTAGCAGGTGTGCACGCGGCCGGTGGCCGGGTTGATCATCAGCGGCAGCTTGTCGGTGTAGGTCGAACGCAGCTTGGCGCAGGCGCGGTAGTCCAGCAGCCGCTGCGGCAGCGCGTGCTGGTCGGCGATGGCGGCCAGCGCCTCCTCGTTGGTCGAGGGCTGGCCCTTGGGCGTCTTGACCGCCGCCGGCAGGCCCAGCTCGTCGAACAGCACCGCCTGCAGCTGCTTGGGCGAGTCGAGGTTGAACTCGTGGCCGGCCAGTTCGAAGGCCTCGGCACGCAGTTGCAGCATGCGCGCGCCCAGGTCCGCGCTCTGCTGCTGCAGCGCCCCGGCGTCGACCAGCACACCGCGCCGCTCGATGCGCGCCAGCACCGGCAGCAGCGGCAGTTCGAGCTCGCTGTAGAGCGTGCGCAGGCCCGGCTGCTCGCCCAGCGTCGGCCACAGCGCCTGGTGCAGGCGCAGCGTGATGTCGGCCTGCTCGGCGGCGTAGCGGGTCGCGCTGTCGAGGTCGACCTGGTTGAAGCCGAGCTGTTTGGCGCCCTTGCCGGCCACGTCGGCCAGCGCCACCGTCTGGTAGCCCAGGTGGCGCTCGGCCAGCGCGTCCAGTTCATGGCGGCTGCCGGTCGGGTTGAGCACGTAGGACTCGAGCATGGTGTCGTGGCGCACGCCGCGCACGGCCACGCCATGCCTGGCCAGCACGTTGATGTTGAACTTGGCCCGCTGGCTGAGCTTGGGCCGCGTCTCGTCCTCGAGCAGCGGGCGCAGCGCGTCGAGCACCGATTCGCGGTCCAGCTGCCGCGGCGCGCCGGGGTAGTCGTGCCGCAGCGGTATGTAGCAGGCGCTGCCGGCCTCGACCGCAAAGGCCAGACCCACCAGCTGCCCCAGCATCGGGTCGGCAGTGTCCGCGGCGGTGTCGAAGGCGATCAGCTCGGCGCGGCGCAGGCGCGCCAGCCAGTCCTGCAGTTGCGCCGGCGTCAGCACCTGCTCGTAGTGGCCGGCGTTGGCGTGCCCGGCCTGCGGCGCCAGGATCGGTGGCGGCGCGGGCATCGGCGCGGCCGGCGTGGCGGCCGGGCGCGGCGCGGGTGCGGGGGCGTTGCCGTCCAGCCGCTTCAATTCGGTGCTGAAGCCGTAGCGCGTGTACAGTTCGCGCAGTTGCTCGCGCGCCGGCTCGCGCAGCTTCAGGGCCTCCGGCGCGACCTCCAGCGCCACGTCGGTCTTGATCGTCACCAGTTCGCGCGACAGCGGCAGGTAGTCCAGCGCCGCGCGCAGGTTTTCGCCGATCTTGCCGCCGATGGCGTGGGCGTTCGTCATCAGCGCGTCCAGCGTCTCGTACTGGCCGAGCCACTTGGCGGCGGTCTTGGGCCCGCACTTGTCTACGCCACGCACGTTGTCGATCTTGTCGCCGGTCAGGGCCAGGAAATCGATGATCTGCTCCGGCCGCACGCCGAACTTTGCGACCACGCCGGCCTCGTCCATGCGGGTGCGGGTCATGGTATTCACCAGCGCCACGCCCGGACCGACCATCTGGGCGAAGTCCTTGTCGCTGGTCGAGATCTCGACCTCGATACCCTTGGCCACGGCCTGCCGGGTGAGCGTGCCGATGACGTCGTCCGCCTCGACGCCCTCGACGCAGAGCAGCGGCAGGCCCAGCGCCTCGACCATCGTCAGCATGGGCTGCACCTGGGCGCGCAGGTCGTCCGGCATGGGCGGCCGGTTGGCCTTGTAGTCGGCGGCCATCTCGTGGCGAAAGGTCGGGCCGGGCGCGTCGCAGACGAAGGCGATGTAGTCCGGCGGAGCGGCCAAAATGGCGCGCAACATGCTGATGACGCCGTACAGCGCGCCGGTCGGCTCGCCCGCCGCATTGCTCAGCGGCGGCAACGCGTGATAGGCGCGGAACAGGTAGCTTGAACCGTCAATAAGCGTCAGCTTGGGCATGGCCGGCATTGTCGCATGCGTCTGCTATCGTGACCCTCGATGCCGCGACGCAGGGGTAGGTGCATGACACGCTGGTGCCTGATCGTTCCATCCGTCGCCGCGCTGGCGCTGGCCGCCTGCGCCAGCAGGCCCGTCTCCCCCTACACCGGCCCGGAAGCCCTGCCGCCACCGGGCATGGACGACCCCGGCGTGCAGCCGGCACCCGCGGTCAGCATTCCGCCGTTGCCCGGCCCGCGCGACGCCAATGGCGACCCCGTACCGACCGTCACCGTGCGCCAGGAACAGGGCGCGACGGTGCAGGAATACCGGCACAATGGCCGCATCTACATGATCCGCATCACGCCCGCCCACGGCGTCACCCAAACCTTCCTCGACACCAACGGCGACGGCCGCCTCGAACCGGACCCGCACCAGGGCCCCGTCGCACCGGTCTACTACACCCTCTACCAGTGGGACTGAATGCCGGGATTGGGGATTGGTGATTGGTGAAAGCAGCGGCCCGCTGGCGCGGTAGGTTGGCGGTAAGCGAAGCGAACCCCAACACGCTGAATACCGGGATTGAAGATCGGGGATTGGTGAAGGCGGCGGCTCCGCTGGCGCGGTAGGTTGGCGGTGAGCGAAGCGAACCCCAACACGCCATGCCCGCGCTCGCCGCGCCAGTAGCGCGCTTGCCCGCGCATTGCCGGCGCTTGTGCCGACGCGAGTTTCCGCGACGACCGTGGCATCGTCGCCCGGATGTTGGGGTTCGCCTGCGGCTCACCGCCAAACGAAAGCGGCGACGCGAATGGCTAACGTGCAACCGGGCGGAGCGGTAGGTTGGCGGTGAGCGACGCGAACCCCAACACGCCATGCCCGCGCTCGCCGCGCCAGTAGCGCGCTTGCCCGCGCATTGCCTGCGCTTGTGCCGAAACCCCGATCGCGCATTGACCCCGGCATCGTCGCCGCGATGTTGGGGTTCGCCTGCGGCTCACCGCCAACCTGCGAATGCGGGACGATGCAGATCTTGCACACGGCCGCAACCGCGGCTGTTCCCGGTCCCCGGTCCCCGCTTCAATGCCGAAAATGCCGCAGCCCCGTCAGCACCATCGCCATGCCGTGCTCGTCGGCGGCGGCGATGACCTCGTCGTCGCGGCGTGAGCCGCCCGGCTGGATGACGGCGCGGATGCCCGCCTCGGCGGCTCGGTCGATGCCGTCGCGGAAGGGAAAGAAGGCGTCGGAGGCCATCACCCCGCCAGCCGTCTCGAGGCCCGCCTCGGCGGCCTTCATCACGGCCACCTGCGCGCTGGTCACGCGGCTGGTCTGGCCGGCGCCGATGCCGATGGTGGCGCCGTCGCGGGCAATGACGATGGCGTTGGACTTGACGAACATCGCGACATGCCAGGCAAACAGCAGGTCGCGCAGTTCCTCGGCGTCCGGCACCCGCCGGCTCACCAGCTTGAGGTCGTCGACCAGCAGCGTGTCGCGGTCGGCATCCTGCACCAGCAGCGCGCCGGTGATGCGCTTGTAATGGCGCGCCGGAGCCGGCTGCTCAGGCCACTGGCCGCAGGCGAGGAGACGCACGTTCGGCTTGCGCGCAAACGCCTGCAGCGCGCCGTCGTCGATCTCGGGCGCCACCACCACCTCGACGAACTGCTTTTGCATGGCGCGCGCCGTCTCGCCGTCCAGCGCCCGGTTGAAGGCGACGATGCCGCCAAACGCCGAGGTCGGGTCGCAGGCCAGCGCGCGGGCGTAGGCCTGCGCGATCGACTCGCCCAGCGCCACGCCACACGGGTTGCCATGCTTGACGATGACGCAGGCCGGCGTCTTGGCGAAGGCCTGCACGCATTCCAGCGCGGCGTCGGCGTCGGCGAGGTTGTTGAAGCTGAGCGGCTTGCCGGCCAGCAAGCGCGCCGTCGCCACGCTGCCGGCCGGCGCATCGGCCTCAACGTACAGCGCGGCCGACTGGTGCGGGTTTTCGCCGTAGCGCAGCGCCTGCGCGCGATGCAGCGACAGGTGCAGCACCGGTCCCATCGGCGAGGCCACGGCATCACTCTCGCTGCGCGCGCCCAGCCAGTCGGCGATGACGCCGTCGTAATGCGCGGTGCAGGCAAAGGCCTTGGCCGCGTAAGCCAGGCGTTGCGCCGCGGTCGTGCCTTCATGCGCGCCAAGCGTGTCGAGCAGCGGCGCGTAGTCGGCGGGGTCGACGATCACCGTCACCCGCGCGTGGTTCTTGGCCGCGGCACGCAGCATCGCCGGGCCGCCGATGTCGATCTGCTCGATGGCCTCGGCCAGGCTGCAATCGGGCCGCGCCACGGTTTGCTCGAAGGGGTAGAGGTTGACCACCAGCAGGTCGATCGGCGCGATGCCCTGCTCGTGCATCGCGGCATCGTCCTGCGGCTCGCGGCCAAGCAGCCCGCCGTGGATCCTGGGGTGCAGCGTTTTCAGCCGGCCGTCCATCATTTCCGGAAAGCCGGTGACGTCGCTGACGTCGCGCACCTCGATGCCGGCCTCGCGGATGGCGCGCGCGGTACCGCCGGTGGAAATCAGCTCGACGCCCAGCGCGTCCAGCCCGGCGGCCAGTTCGGCCAAGCCGGTCTTGTCGGACACGCTCAGCAGCGCGCGGCGGATCGGCGCCAAGGGCTCGTCGAACATGGCTGGTCCTCAGGCGAGGCCGTGCTGCGCCAGCTTCTTGCGCAGCGTCGCGCGGTTGATGCCAAGCGTGCTGGCCGCGCGGCTCTGGTTGCCGTTGTGCCAGTTCATCACCTCGACCAACAGTGGCCGCTCCACTTCGCGCATCACCAGCGCGTAGAGGCCCTCGTCGCACGGCGCGTCGTCAAGGTCGGCAAGGTAGCGACGCACACTGCGGCTGACGCGTTCGCTGAGCAGCGGTTCCCGCGTGGTGTCACCGACGTCGGGCTCGCGGGACAGGCTGCTGACGGCATTCACGTGGCGAGATCCCAGGTCGAGACAGGTGGCCGCGCCGCCAGCATGGTCTGCTTGCCCCCGAGGCGGCTGCGCGAGGCGGCAGTGTAACGCCGGCGCGCGCGTTTTTTAAGTGCCGCCGGTGCCGCTTCGAACGCGGCCGCCACGGCGCCGGTCACTGGAAGGCGAAGCGGAAGGCCACCGCGTCCTGGCCGGGGTCCGCAACCTCGAACACCACCGCGGTCTGCGCGCCGGGGGCGATGCCCGCGCGGCGCACCTCGGCGTCGCGCACGTACTCGCTCGGCCGGAAGCGGCGCATCGCGATGCGGCGGTCGTCGAGGTTCGACAGCGTGATCACGATCACCGGATACGGCTGCGCGAAGGGCGCGTCGTTGCGCAGCGTGGCCGAGATCATCAGGGCGTTTGCCGCAGAGGGATGACGGCGCACGTCGCGCGACACCAGCGACAGCCGCGACAGGTCGCTGGCCAACGGTGGCGGCAGGTGCAGCGCGGCGCAGAACTGGCGCAGCAGCGGCCCCGTGTGCGGATCGCGCGCCAGCGCCGCGCGCTTTGCCCAGGCCAGTTGCGCCACCAGGCACACGGCCAGCAGCAGGCAGCCGAGGACCCAGCGGTTGCCAAGCCAGCTGCGGCGGCGCGGGCGGCGGCGGAAGGGCGCCGCATCGGGGGAGGCGTCGGCGTCACCGCCGGTGTCGTCGCCGACGGCGGCGTCGGTATCGTCGTCCAGTTCGGCCAGTGCTTCCATGCCGTAGCGGCGATTGGTCGGGTCGAATTCGGGTGGCTCGTCGAGCGGCTCGAGATCGTCGTCGTCGCGCACGTCGAAGCCGCGGGCTTCGTCCGTCGCGCCGGTGCCACGCTCGGCCTCCGGCATGTCGTGGGCTGGCGCCTCGCCGGGCAGTGCCGTGGCGCCGGCGGATCCGGCTGACGCGATCCGCTGCATCGCCGTGTCGAGCGTGGGTGGCGCGTCCGCCTCGGCGCTGGCGTCGCGACCGTCACGGACGCCCCACTCCGATGGCACGCCCTCGAACAGCCCCGACTGCGGCGGCGCGGCATGTGGCACCGCCGACAGCAGCAGCGGCGGCGATGCGCCGGGATTGTTCAACGGCAGCGTCTCGAACGGCTCCTCCGGCAGCGTGTCGCAAAGCGTTGCCGTGACATCAAACGTGGCGCCGCACTCGCCGCAGCCGACCACGCCGTGGGCCAGCGCAATGGTCGCCGCATCGAGCGTGAAGATCGTCAGGCATTGCGGGCACTGGGCGTACACGCGCGCAGTGTAGCGGGAGTGCGGGGATCGGTGATTCGGGATCGGTGAGAGGCGCGGCGGCAGCGGCTCCGCCGCAGGTTGGCGGTGAGCGAAGCGAATCCCGACACGCCATGGTTGCGGCCGCCGCGCCAACAGCGACCTCCGCAACGCCATGCTCGCGCTTGTGCCGACGCGAGTTTGCGCGACAACCGCGGCATCGCCGCCGCGATGTTGGGGTTCGCCTGCGGCTCACCGCCAACCTATGTATGGACTCGCCCCC